>JBBAVI010000047.1:10718-41305 GCA_040397785.1 Saprospiraceae bacterium
AACGTCCCAGCGGGACGTCATCTTTGTACCGAAGCCAGGCATAACCACAACGTCCCAGCGGGACGTCATCTTTGTACCCCCTACCCCAACAACTTAATCCCCGCCACCAAAGTAACCACCCCCAACACCCGGTTTAACACAGTAACCGATACCACCTTACTGCCCCAATAACTGCCCGCCACGGCGCCGAATAGCACCACACCAGCCATGGGAAGGATATGCGGATCGAGCGCAGGGGGCGCACCCGCCTTCCAAAATTGCGCCGCCAAACCCGAAATAGAATTGAATAAAATGAAAAACGCCGCACTCGAAGCCGCCGCTTTCGGCGCACCCCAAGCTGCTAATATAATCAGCGGACTCAAGATTATCCCCCCGCCAATGCCCAAAATACCGGACAGAAAACCCAACAATACGCCAACCGCCAATGCCAAAGGAAAAGCAGGAGGCTTCGTGGAACCGTCCGTATTCGGCAAAACAAGGAACAAACGCAAAGCAGCCAACAGCAAAAAGACACCCAGACATTGTTTATAAAGTACAGGGTTTAAATGCAAGGCGCCACCCAAAAAGGCTGCCGGCATAGAGCCCGCCAAAAAAGGCAACAAGAGCCGTGGATGCCATTGTCCAGCCCGATAATACTGTGCCGCCGCAATGCCCGAAACAATAATATTGAGGGTAAGGGCGCTTGGGCGTATTACATCCGGGGCCAGGTTAAACAATACAAACAAGGCAAGGTAACTCGAACCACCGCCATGCCCGACCGAGGCATACAGGGTAGCAACCACACCCAAGAGCAGCAACAAGGCAAAAAAAGATGGTTCCATGGTGCAGGGCAGCAAGCCGTAGGTATTACATTTTTGAACGCATGAGCACCTTAAACTCCTTGATCCGACCTACATAATGCCGAAAAACAATACTGCCCCGATAAATGCCATCGTGGTTGGCAGGGCCGATGCGAAACTGTGCTACCAGCGCGTTGTTGATTCGTCTTTTGATCAAAGTAGCCCGAAAATTGCTGTAAAAAGACCCATGGGCACGCAAAATGGAGCCAATCGCGTTAAACTGTCCCTTTACCGCAAACCGAAATGCCGCAACCCCATCCAAAATCAGGCGCGCCGGAATTAAAAACAACAGCCGAGGCACGGTTTCATTTTTAAGCAAGGAGAACAAACTGTTGCGGAAATTTAAAAACACCTTGCGCGGACTTTCATACTCCAAGGTGCCGCCGCCCAGGTGGTACACCACCGATTGCGGAATACACCACACACTATAGCCCGCCCGCTTCAAGCGCCAGCAAAGGTCAATTTCTTCATTGTGTGCAAAATAATCGCCATCAAAGCCCCCGAAACGATGATATAACGATGCCCGGATAAAAAAAGCAGCGCCCGAGGCCCAAAAACAAGCCTGTGGGGTATCATATTGACCTTGGTCGGCTTCCAAATGGTTAAAAATGCGGCCACGACAAAATGGATAACCCAGGTTATCGATCCAGCCGCCGCTCGCGCCGGCATATTCAAAGCGTGTTTTATCGGCCCAGGTAATAATTTTAGGTTGCGCGATACCAATTGTCGGATCACGCTCCATGGCTTCCAATACCGGGTCAATCCAGTTTTCAGTAACCTCTACATCGGAATTTAAAATCAGGTAATAATCGGCTTTGATTTGTTTTAAAGCCTGGTTATAGCCCTCTGCAAACCCGTAATTAACCTTTAAATCCAGTATTTCAATATCCGGAAAATGCGCGCGTACATATGCAACCGAATCGTCGGGCGAGCCATTGTCTACCAGAATAATCCGATACCCGGCACTGTGTTGTATGACCGAGGGCAAGTAAGTTGCCAGGTGTTTTCGGGTATTATAATTCAGAATCACAATCGCCAAGTCGGTTTTACCTTGTACTTGCACCGGATTTTTCTTTTTAAGTGTATGTAAAATAGCGATTTTATCCAAACTAATTTGTTGTTGCAAGGCCGCCAGGCTGTCGAACTTTTGATCCGGTCGAATAAAATCGAGTACGGCTACCGACAAATATTGGCCGTACAAATCGCCCTCAAAATCGATTAAATTCACTTCAACCACCTTCGAACCGTCGGTTTCCACCGAAGGCCGCTGACCAAGGTACAACATGGCATCAAATGTTTTGTCTTGCACCTGTACCTGCGCGGCGTAAATCCCTTCCGGCAAAATCAGTTTGTGGGGTGTATCCACCGCAATATTGGCGGTAGGAAACCCGATTGTTCGGCCAATTTGATTGCCCTGCACCACCGTACCGCTCAAAGTAAAGTTATGTCCCAGCAATTTATTGGCCAATTTGATGTTGGACGTTTCCAGCGCTTTGCGTATTTTAGTTGAGCTGACCGCCATCGCATCCACTTCCTGGGCTGGAATTTCGATCAAATGAAAATGGCCCGCTGCCTCATATTGCCGCAAAAAAGCGATCCCGCCTTCCCTTCGATTGCCAAAACGATGATCGTACCCAATAACAATGGAATGTGGCCGAAACTTTTCAAGCAAAAACTGCTCCACATATGCTTGGGCCGACTGGAGCGCAAATCCAATCGAAAACGGCACCACTACCACATGGTCGATGCCCATCGATTCGAGCAAGGCTATTTTTTCCTGGGTGGAGGTAATCAGTTTAAAATCGACATCGTCTGGTTTCAACACGGTACGCGGGTGCGGATCGAAGGTGATGACCACGCTCTCGCCCCCACATTGTGTGGCCAAATCCTTAAGTTGGTGCAAAATAAACTGATGGCCGGTATGCACACCGTCAAATGACCCAATCGTAAGCACGGCATTGTGAAATACCGGCAAAGTATTTAAATCGGTAAAAACCCGCATAGATAGGGGCAAATATAAAGCCGCTTTGGTCTGAATAAAAAGTTAAATTCCAAATCCTTATTCAATGTGCAACTTTATGGTTTTTGCACCGGCCGCACTGCTCAAACGCAACAGGTAAAAACCTGCTTGCAAAGGCGTAATTGCCACAGATTGCAAGGTCCCGGTAAGGGATTCCAAGTTTCCGGTTGCAACTTGACTGCCTTTTGCATCAAAAAGTGTATAACTCAGTGGATCGTTGGCGCATTGATCTATGCGAACATAAACATGGTTACGATCGGAAGGTACCGTATAGGCCATAAAATTGCAGTCTAGCGGTTGTTTTACCGAAACCAATCCGTCAAAATTAGCAAAAGCCTGATCGCCATGCAACAATTCAGCCGATGATGCGATTGCCGCCAGGGTTGCCTTTACGACGTTCGACATAAAGGTATAATTAAGTGCCCCAAGGGTATCGCTGGCTTGGTGGTAATTTGGATTTCTGAAATTTGCGCCGTCTGTGAGCATTACAGCCTGATGACCACCATCCCAAAACGGGGCATGGTCACTGCGGCGCAAATCCTGCGCGATGGTGCCCGTGCCAGGTACATTGACCGTAATCACCCGCAAATCAGGTACGTACTGGGCAGCGGCCGCGACAAAAAGGTCCGTGAGCGGTTTACCTGCGACATTGCCCACATTGGTAATAAAATTGCCTTTAAACTGGGCCGAAGCGACCGCATTGTAGGCTGCGGGAAATAATTGGTTAAATCCCGCTGGCAAGGTCTGGCTGTTGTTTTTTTCTGAGTAAAAGCCGATCATTTCAAAATTAAATACCCCTTTAATCTTTTCATTGGCCGGAATATGATTGACCACATAATTGATACTGCCCAAAAGGCCCGCTTCCTCTAGGTCGAAACCTATATAACGTACGGTTTTTTTGCTGGGAAGTCCACCCAAAATGCGCGCAATTTCCCACACACCCACTACCCCACTGCCATTGTCATCCGCACCCGGACCATTGGAAACGCCATCGTAATGTGCATCCACGATTACGATAGTATCAGGTGCGATGATTCCTACCGCATTCCCTACAATATTGTGTGCCGTGTAGCCACCTGTAAATGCAAACGTAAGATCCTGGGTATAAAGGGCTTGCGCCTCCAGTAAGTGTTGCATCGAGTCGCGCACGGCGGTCAATTTGACAAGTCCGGTGCTGCGGTGCCGAATTCCCTGGACAAATTTCAAATCAGCGCGCAAGCGATTGCTATCCACCTGATTTACCAGTGCTTGAATATCAAGTGGTTGTAAGTCATTTGCCACCAACCGCACCTGAAAATCGGGCGCAATGCCGATAAGCATTTCAGTCGCACAGGTAATTTTTTTCTGGTTGCCCGGTGTGACTGGATAAGCGATATCGCCTACGCAACCGACTAAATTATCAATTTGATAGGTTTTGCCGCCATCTTTGGAAAAGGACACAAGCACCTCCAACGGATCATTTTCGGCGTCGTTTACGTTATATTCGAGGGTGAGGGTGCTGGTATTCCAGTTGATATTTGCCGTAAAATCGGTAAGGACGGGCGTTTGGTTTTGCGCAAATCCTTGAACAGTAAGTCCAACAAAGGCAATAACAAAGAGGATAGTACGAAATGAGAACATGATCGTTTCGGTTTTGGATGAAATGGATTGCGTAAAAATACAAAAACCTTTTATTCCAAATGGGTCCGTTTCCAGATGGTAACTTTTACGGTAACGGAGGAGAATTCGAATGTGGCGGGCGGGTTTCCGTTCTGGGCTAATAAACTTTGTGCGCGTATTACTCCATATCCGAATCGATTAATAAACCCGAGCGTTTTAACAGCCTCGGCCAGTACTGGATTCCGATAAGCGTTCACATTCGGGAAATTTTCCGGATTGCTGGTGCCAAATAAGCCACCCGGACTGGTAATTTCAATCCGATCTTCGAAAACATAAAATCGAATTGGGGTGGTGGCAGTATAATCCCGGTGTACCAAAGCGTTGATTAATAGTTCCCGAACCGCCCACTCCGGGTAATCGGGCACAATTTGTTCGCGCCAGGCACCCAATTGTTTCAAGGCATTGGTCGTAATCGTTCGAATCCTTATTTCAATTTCCCGAATCATGGACGGCAAATCACCTGCAATTTCGGCTTGGTCTATCGGTAAATCGGTGATAGCATTGCCTGGAAATAACAAATACTGGACGTAATGGCCCAGTAGAAAATAGCGTGGTTTTCGTCCAAATAAAATTAAACCGGCATAGGTTGGACAACCAAATTGATGGTTAAAAAAATGCAGCGCGGCCATTTGTTCTTCAATCGTTTGGTGATTGGCAGCAATGGTTTCGGCATCGAAGGCTTGGTTGCGGTAGGCTTCAAAAAGGCCTGGTGTAAAATCACGGATGGATGATTCGAGACAAGGTAAGGAAACAGCCTTTGCCAATCGGTCAAATTCCGTTTGTGTGATCAATCGTTCTAATTCGGCCTGTGTCATCGATTTATTTTGGGCAAAATTAAAGTTTTTAAACAGGATCATTCCACTTTTACTTGAACATCCCTTCCTGTTCTTTGTTTGAAAAGCTTCAAACCCAGCACAATAACACAAAAATGTCGGATAAAATTATTGAAGTAAAACAACTGGCAAAATATTACGGCAAGTTTAAAGCCGTAGAAGATGTCAGTTTTGATGTGTATCCCGGGGATGTATTTGGTTTTCTGGGGCCCAATGGCGCGGGCAAAAGCACCACGATTCGGACCATGTTGTCGCTCATTACGCCTACTTCTGGCGAAACGCGCCTGTTTGGACGCGACCTGGCGCACCACCGCAGTTACATCCTTTCGCGCATCGGCTGTATCGTCGAAAAACCCGATTTCTACAAGTACCTGTCTGCCCAAAAGAACCTCGAAATCTTTGGCCGCATTTCGGGCGCTACCATTACCCGGTCTAAAATCGGGGAAATGCTAGAATTTGTCGGCTTAAAAGACCGTGAAAAAGACAAGGTTGCCGGGTTTTCACACGGCATGAAACAACGCCTCGGCATTGCCCAAACCCTCTTGCACGATCCTGAATTGATTATTCTCGACGAGCCAACGACCGGACTTGATCCACAAGGGATTATCGATATCCGCAACCTGATTTTGCAGCTCAAAAACGAGCGCAACAAAACGGTGGTGCTTTCCTCACATATCCTGTCGGAAATTGAACTGATCGCCAATCGGATGGTCATCATCAACAAAGGCCGCTCTTTGGTGCAAGGCAGTGTTTCGGAATTGCTCAACAACCAAGAGTTGATTGTCCGCATCGAACTCGACGACCTGCAGAAAGCAATGCAAGTAATGTCCGATCGTTTTCCCCAACTCGAACTGGAAGCAACCGGACCCAATAGTCTGTTGATTCATCTTTCGCATGAAATCATCCCGCAGGTAAACAATACCCTCTCCGCAGCAGGCGTCAACGTTTTTGCCATCGAATCGAAGCGCAAATTGGAAGACTACTTCTTAAAACTCGTGAAAAACTAATGTTCTGGAAAAGCACTTACAACGAATTTATTAAAATAGCCGCTAAACCCCGCAGTTACATCGGTTTGGCCGCCATTTCGGCTTTGGTGAGCGTCATTTTGTTTGCCATGAAAGTGGATGGCAAGACGTATATATCGTTTATCACTTCCTCTTTTGAGCAAACTCTGACGTTTGAAGGCGATATCCTGAACGGCGATTTGATCGCGTTCATCATCTTGCAAATGCTCATCATCCATGTGCCGTTGTTGGTTGCGCTGGTTACGGGCGATTTGGTGTCGGGTGAGGCGGCGATGGGCAGTTTGCGCATGTTGGCCACCAAACCCATTTCGCGAAGCAGCCTCTTGATGAGCAAATTCCTCGCAGGGGGCGCCTATACTTTGGTCATTTTATTGTGGCTGGGCTTTATGGCCCTGGGCGTTGGTCATATCATGTTTGGTTCGGGCGACTTAATGGTACTCAACAGCGATGGCTTGGTCATATTACAAAATTCAGATCTTGCCTGGCGCTTTTTGGGCGGATTCGGGGTGGCCTACCTGGCGTTGCTCACCATTGCAACCTTGTCCATCACCCTGTCTTGTTTTTCCGATAACTCCATCGGGCCCATTGTGACTACCATGGCGATTATCTTGTTTTTTACCATCATTGGCACCCTGGACGTGCCGGTATTTGATAATATTCGGCCGTTTTTGTTTACCAGCCACATGATTGCCTGGCGCAGTTTCTTTGAAGAACCCTTTCCGATGAAAACCATTCAGCAATCGGTAGTGATCCTAATTGTGCACATTGTGGTGCTGGTTGGCATTGCCTTGTTTAAATTCAATAAAAAAGACATTTTATCATGATAAACCTGCAATATTTCCGGTTATCCCTGTTTGCGCTTGCTTTCTTAATGGTGGCGCCGACTGTTCATGCCCAAAAAACACCGAACCAATTGCTGTATGCGGTGGTGCAAAAAATGAGCAAAGTAAAAGACTACTCTGCGGAAGCCAATATTCGCTCTGATATTCCGATGATTCGCATTTTGCCGGTAAATGCTAAAGTGTATTTCAAGCAAAAAGACAAATTCAAGGTAGAATCTAAAGGCATTGTGCTGCTGCCCAAACAAGGGTTCAACGATTTTTATAAAATCATCAGCGATTCAAGCACTTATACCGCGGTACTGACCGGACAGGAAAAAATACAGGAAACGCCGGTACAGGTTGTCAATGTTATACCTGCGCTCGACACGTCCGACCTTATTTTGGCCAAATTATGGATTGACGCTGCCAGCAACCTCGTACTCAAATCGCAACTTACCACCCGCACCAATGGTACCATGCTCATCGAGTACACCTATGGCACACAAAAATCCTATGGCTTGCCAGACAAACTGGTCTTCACGGTGGACGTAAAAAAATTCAAGATTCCGAAAGGCGTTGCGACCGACTTGAACAAACCAGCCGCCCAAAAAACCAGCACCGGAAAAACCAAAAACGGTCAAATCTTTATCAATTTGACCAATTATAAGGTAAATGCCGGGGTGAGTGATGCGATATTTAAAAAATAGACAGGGTTGCTCTATCTGGGAAACAACACGATTGGACATTTTTATTTCGCGCAGATGTTACATAGAAAAAAGCCCAGATGTTACGCAGATTTTTCTGCGTAACATCTGCGAAAAGGCATCTGTGTTACATCTGCGCGAAAAATATCCGGTAGTGTGCTTGGCGACATTTTTCCGATGGTCTACCTGAAACCTTGCTCCAGCAGAGCAATATCTTTGTACCAAACAACCCAAAAAATCCACTATTTTTGCCGCATAGCCAACCTATGCACATGCACAAAGCCACACAAACCTCATCGCGCATACAATTTCACCTTGAAGATTACCTTATTTTCTTTTTTTGGCTCCTGCTTTGTTTTGCCGCTGTCGCCCTCAATGGTACTGCTGATGAAGGCGACAGCGTAGAGCATTATTTATTTGCACGGTATGCATTCCTGCACCCCGAGAACTTTGTAAATCATTGGGCCAAACCCTTGTTTGTGTGGGTTGCTGCCCCGTTTGCCCAACTGGGCTTTGCAGCTGTAAAAATATTAAACGTTACTTTTTGGGCCTTGCAACTGGCTTTTACCGTGCGCATTGCCCGGTATTTTGGCACCGGATATTACTGGATCATTCCTTTATTCAGCCTATGTGCCCCTATGAACCTCACCCATACGCTTTCGAGCCTCACCGAGCCGATGTTTGCCGTTTGGTTGGCGGGCAGCATCGCCCTGATTTGGTATGACCGCAAATGGGCGGGCTATATCCTGCTGTCGTTTTTGCCTTTGGTGCGTTCGGAGGGTTTGATCGTGTTTTGCCCGGTCATCGTGTACATGTTGCTCGCGCGGGATGTGCGCTACCTCCCTTTATTGGCCGTCGGACATCTGGTTGTAGGCTTGGCGGGATATGGCTACCATCATGATTTGTTGTGGACGGTGCACCAAAATCCGTATGCAACCTTGTCCATTGTTTATGGGCGGGGTAGTTGGGATACCTTTATCAAAGGCATGCCGAACGTAATCGGTTGGGGTGTTACCTTTTTTCTGGTGCTCGGCTGTTTGGATGGCATGCGGCGCCTGTTATTAAAAAACCATTGGTTCAAAGACCCCATTGCGTGCAAAGAGGCCCTCCTTATATATGGTGTCATGCTAACCTATCTTGCAGCCCATTCCCTGTTTTGGTATTACGGTATTTTTAAGTCGCTTGGCTTGTTGCGGGTGGTATTGGGCATCATGCCGATGATTTTATTGGTGGCTTGGCGCGGATTTACCTGGTCGTTTCAGGCTTTGCCGAAACAAGTACCCAACGTTGTTCGTTATCTGATTTTGGCGGGCGGCTTAGTGTTCGGGTTGGCGATGCACCGCACCTTGCGATACGATTTCACCTTAAATGCCGCCCAGCAGAGTTTGCGCAATGCGGCCAAAGATTTGCAACAACGTATACCCGACCTGGCAGAGCGTGTTAAGTACCACGCATCGGTAGACGCGGCCCTGGCTCTTGACCTCGATTATTTCGACCACAACCTATCCAGAACACCCGACCGATTGTATTCCGGCGAACCCGTGCCCGAAGGCAGCCTCGTGATCTGGGAAGATAAATTTATGCCCAATGAAGGCAAAACGCCTTTAACGCGCCTGGAGCAAGACCCGCGGCTCCAATTGCTGGGAGCATATCGTGTGCATGACCCGCGTTTTAAAAAAGACCGCCAAACCTATATTTTTGAAGTGCGTGGGCAAACCGACCGTTTGTCGGAGGTTTTAAATACAACAACAACTCACACACCCATCTCCTCCGTGCGTAGGTAAGTATTTTTGAAAAGCTGCCATTCCTGATCCATGGTACGGCGAAACTGTCTGCGCCTGCGGAAGGCTAAAACGTCCTTCTTAGGCAACGGGTATGCCCGCATTCGGGTCCAATGTTGGCACAAAGCACCGTTTTCTGCGCCTACCCAATGCAGTAATTGATGGAATGTATCGGAGGCCGGTACTGTCAGGTCATGCACATTTTGCGCGGTTGGATTGGGTTGTCGCCATCCCTGCTGGTAAGCTTCGAACAACAATTCCTTTTGTGCATCCACCAGAAACAGCACTGCATAGCGCCAGGATTGCAATCCAGCGTGCACCCAAGCGCGTGCATCCTGGTTTTCAATCTTTTCAACAACCTGTGTAGCCACCTGCATCAAAGGAATTGTTCTATAAACCAGCGTACAAGGTAGCCCATATGGATTTTGTGCAATCACGTCCAAAGGTGGGGCCAACAAGCGGCGCGGGGGATTTTCGCCCAAGAGCAACGCCATTAGTGGTTGTAGGAGTTCATCGGATTCTTGCAGCAAGTCCAGGAAAGGTTGTTGCTCCACTGCGGTGGGGCATTGCCTTTGCACCCAGCGTCTTTCCACTTGTTGTTGAATCGCCTTGCCGTGTTGTTGCGCCACAAAAGCCAAAAACACACCGATATATTTATGTTGCAGGGCAGCGGGCAGGTTTTGCACGCCTTGTAACAAGGTTTCACCTTGCATGGCTTGCAAGCGATCGGGCGATATTCGTGTCCATTCCAGAAAAGCCAGGCCAATCCAGGCGGCGGGGAGGCTTGCATCTAGTGCAATGGCTTGCTCCAATTGTGTTTTTGCTTTTTCCGGATATTGGTATTGCAACAGGCGTATTGCTGTTTGTAATTTTTCGTTGTAGGAAAGATTTCCTGTGGGAAAATCGGTAATCAGATCAGATAGGATCGTACTTAAGTCTTTCATTTTTTACTTAATTTTATTAAAAATAAATGCGTAATAATTTGCTCCTGCTTCTAAAAATATAGGTGTATTACGAGGATGCCGTTACTGGATTAAAATCTTGCACAAGATGAAAATAATATTTGAAAAATATAAGTATTTAGTCGAAAAGTTGGGGGCCACACCATTTTGTTTATTTTTTCGGATACACGCACCAGAAAATGAAAATACCCATTCCCCGCACTCTTTCTCCCCAAAATTAAATCCAATGCCGTACTTTTACACCTGAAAGGCGTCATCAAGCATGTATCCAGATCAAGCCTAGTTTCTTAAAATAAATTTTTTGTAAATATGTTCCAGGTAAATGATCATGTTCGGGTGAAAGCGGGCGTTAAAGACCCCGACAATACGCAATTCGATTTGAGTGGCTGGCAAGGCAGGGTACTCGAAATAGAACCACAGGAAAATGACGAATTGCTGGTGACCATCTTGTGGGACAGCATTACCCTATTGGCACAACCCAAGGATTTTTTAGAAGATTGTTTATTAGGAGGCTATGATTTCTCTGAAATGACCTTGTTTGCCAGTGAGCTGGAACCAGCTACCATGCGGGCCACGGAAGAGGATCGAATTTTTGCGCTCCAGGAACTACAAGATGCTACTTATTGGCTTGATGCGGGCGAACAAGGTAAACGTATTCAAGCAATTGAAGATGCCTGCGATGAAAATACGGATATCCTGGATGTGTGGCTCGATCATTTGATCCAAAATGTACCACTTCCCGTGAAAGCTGAATATGTAGGCGACTCCAATTCCTTGATTAAGGAGGGCGATCCGGTAGAAATCACAGGATTTTCAGAAGTTCAGGAAATTTATGGCGTGGTTGTGTCGGTAAAGTACAAGGAGAACTGGCAGGAATTTCCGCTCGGATCTTTGCATATTGAAGAAATCAATGAAAATACCCAGGCACTGGACGATTATTTGGTTTGGTTTGCGGAAGAGGAAGGTTAATTAAAATGGAGCATGGCCCAATACCTGAAGCACCGGCAACACTTTCTGTTTCCAATCTAGTTTTTGCTCAGCGTATTGCTGCATTTCTGCTGCATAGTCGTGATGCGCACTTTGTAGCTGCGCCCGTTTTTGATACAAATCAACGATGTCAAGTGGTGCATCTGTTTCCGGCACCCGAAATAGGTATGGAAAATCGACTTCAAAATCGAGGTCTGCTGCGCTGCAAATAAACGGCAGCCCTGCCGCACAGTACAACCGGTGTTTTAAGGATGCATCGGTTTGTAGCCCTTTTCGATGAATGGCCAGGGTTCCAATGCCTAAATGGGCTTTTTCCAAAAAAGCAAGCAAGGCGGCACCTTCGCAGGCGGAATGTAAAAAAACCGATTGCTGTATGCCCAATTGTTCTATTTCAGCGGCCCAATGGTGCATTTGTTGCGGGCCAAGCCCTACAACATCCAATTGTACAGGGAATGTTGCGTTGTGCGTTTTGCTCAAATGAACGGACATCCCCTTCAATACCCGATCCAGTCCATGCCATGGCTGCAAATTTCCAACAAACAACAGGTTTAATCGGGTAGGATCGCGTTGTTTCCAACCGCTTATTGGAATTTCATCGACCGCAATGCCATTTTGCACGGCTATAACCGGAATTTTCCAGATCACTTTTTCGGTACCATAGTAATTCAGCGCATAATCGACCCAGGGATACAGGCTTGTTCGGTACCGTCGATCGATCCAGCGTTGTATTCGGGCAAAACCAGTGTTCATTTCGGCATCATACGGCCAGGTCGGAATTTCTATAATAATGGTTAAAGCCGGATTTTGCTTTTTGGCGACTTTCAACAGCCTGCGGAACATCGGGTGAACCGGCATGTGCCGAATCAGCATGAAATCGTATTTACGAAAATCAATCCGGCGCGCCATTTGCCAGTCACCCAAAGCATAAAACAGCAGCAAATGGCCCATTGATTTTTTGCGTAGACGGCTTGCTGGACGGTACCACAACTGTCCGTTTTTCAGCATTCCTGCTGTGTGGTACATCCATACATCTACTTGAATACCATGGCTTTGCAACGCTTTTGCGTATGCGCGGCATTTCTGAATTACCCCCAAATTATTCGGATCATCCACATGGGTGCGATAATATAAAAGTCCCTGCATGGCGTTCAATGAAAGAGTCGATCTTCTGGTGCATACAGCTGTTTGGCCGTGCGTACGGCCATTTTGATCAGGGGGGAGGCATAGCGCTCGGCACGCACGTACGCGACTTGTTGTGCGCCCATGGAGGCATATACTTGCCCGACACGCGGGGTCATGCCGCCATGAAAATCAAAATGCAGGCCGTTTGAAAGCGCCTTTTGAATGCCTTGCCACAACAAAAAACGCGAGGCACCCAACTGCGGCAAGCGATCATCGAGACCGCCCATGAGGAAATAGCAACTACGCTGATCCCAAACAAAAAAAGAGGCTGCATGTATTGCGCCATCCTGATCGACAGCGGTATAAACGGCGCCTTGGTTGTGCGCAGTGCAGGCATCAAGCAGGTTTTGCAACTGCGCTGCCGTGTAGCGCATCGGCAATTTATGGCGGCGCAAACTCCGTTCCGACAAGGCATGCAGGATGCCCGCATCGGCGGATATTTGACATTGCAAGGACTTTCCCGCTTTGGAAATATTGCGGCGCGATAATTCATTCATATTGCGCCAAACTTGGGCGGGTTCCTCTTTACAATCAATCTGATAGGTGTAGGCAGGTCTGGTTGCAAATCCGACATGTTCCAAATGTTTTGCCTGCGCACTACTTGCCGTTATTTGCCAATACAAACTTGTCGGAAACTGTTTCATAAGCAACGGTATATCAGGAGATTGAGCAGCTTGCTCCGCAGGAAACCAGGCATTGCCCATCATAAAAGGCGGCTGGGTGATGTAGCAAAGGGGGCCCTTTTTTTTCAGCAAAACCGGCCAAATCATGCCGTTTTCATGGGCAAATGGCAACCATTGGTGCATACCCAGGAGGGCATCCAGCCACCAGGGCTGAAAAAACAGCGGCAACTGCTGGGCCAATTCAGTAGCCAGGTTTTGATACAAGGCGGCAGATTTCTGAAGTTTCAGTACATTTGTTGGATCCTGGCTTTGGACCATTTTTTTGTTTTTACCGCGATGAAAAGTATGATTTTTCGAGTATTGTTCATGTTGATCCGCGATGCGGCGCTGTTTCAATTGCCTGGTTTTCGGTTGGTTCGGCAATGGGTGGTGCATCGTTATTATACGTCGACCGATGTGTACCTTGCCCGTTTTGCCCGTTTGTACGCGGCCCATCCTGCCCCTTCCAGCGTATTGAAAACGAATGGGTTGCTGGAGTTGGGCCGGGGTGCCTCGGTCGATTTTTCGGGTGGTTTATACACCGAAACCGATGTATGCTTTGGAGATGATGTAAAAGTAATCACGCACGAGCACCCAGTGGATGGTCCGCACAAAAATATTGAAGACAACCCGATTAAATATTATGCCTTGCACATGGGCGCACACGTAAAAGTTTTTGCCAATGCCATTATTTTACCACAAGTGGGCACCATTGGCGATTTTGCCATCATTGGCGCCGGGGCGGTGGTGACGGGTCCGGTGCCACCGTACGCCATTATGATCGGCAACCCGGCGCGTGTATTGCGGTTTCGTCAGGTAGGGGAAGCAAGTACTGCTGTAATGCCTCCTACCATATGAAGTTTTTAAACCGGGTAAATGCGTTTTTTACCCCACAACGGTGGATGGTCTTGGGAGGCCTTTTGGCCCAGTTAACTTTATTTGCCTGTATTCCGTTTTTGCTCAGAACCTATTCGACCAGTTCGGTTGCTGCCTGGAGTTTGTTGCTCACCTGGGTCAACCTGCTGTGGTCTTTTTCCCAACTAAAAACAGATCAGGCACTGGTACAGGCAACGGATCTATTGGAGCGCAAACAATTGTATGCCATCGGTTTATGGAGTAATATGGTGGTAGGCGGGAGTATTTTAACCTTTGCATTTTTACTAGGATGGATTGCACAGGCGTCACTGTTTGGCTGGATGCTGGGTAGCTTGATGTTGCATGGCTGGCATCAAATGAATTTAAGTTGGCTGCTCAGCGGACATCAATTTCGGCCTTTGAGTTGGTTGCGTATGGGACAGGCCTTGATGGCTTATCCGGCAGCCTTGGTATTTCACCAGTATTTGGGCGAAGAAGGTTTGTTGATTAGTTTTTGTGCCAGTAATGCTTTTTGTATTTTAATGGCATATTGTTGGCGCTTAGCACCGGGCATGTTGGTTTTTATCCGCCTGTTGGGTTTAAAACAGCTTTTTATAAAAAACCGAAACACCTTTACCTACCTCGCGGGCGGGAACATGCTGCTTAGTATATCGGAGCAGGCCATGGTTTTGTTGATCGCCTACTTTTTTGATCCGGTTTCGGGTGCCGCTTATTTTATGGCAGCCCGCATTTGCAACCTCCCCCTTTCCTTGATTCAATCGGGTTTGAGCCAGTACAACTTGCGGTGGTTTCAGGATTTATTCAACCAAGGCCAATTAAAGCCCCTGGTGCCGACTCGGTTTTGGTTGAAATGGCTCCCCTACAGTGCGGTCTACTTTTTGCCCATATTATTTGCCGGCCCCACCCTTTTTGCATGGTTTTTAGGCGAAAACTGGCGATTTTCTGGCCAAATAGCACTTTTTTTAGGCTTTTCGGCCTGGTTACGCCTACTGACTAATCCGACCAGCATGGGATTTTTTGTGATGGGCCGCCCGCTTTTATTCTTTTATTTCACTGTTTTACTGGCGGGCAGCACCCTGTTTTGCGGTGTATTGGCCTGGCAGCAGTATTCCTTTCTGGTGGTGATTGGAAACTTTGTAGCAGCACAAATCATCATTTTACTTTTTTACAACATACTGATGCTACGTATGATGCAAAAAAACTAACGCATCAACACCATTTTACCCAATCCGTGTTTGAACATGCCATCGATGTTATTTTGTTCAAAAAATTCAAAATCGCTGCCATCTGCTTTTTTGGCCACTACCCGGTAGAGATACACGCCATTGGCCAATTGGTCGCCATAGCTATCGCGGCCATCCCAGCAAAAATTGCTTTGGTGGGTTCCAGTTAAAAGCGGACCAAATTCGGCCCCCGTAATTTCGCGCACTACTTTGCCACTCACCGTCATGATCTGTACTTTGAATTGGGTCGGCGTTTCCGCACCGGTCATGGTGTACACAAAACAAGTGCTGGTAGAAAACGGATTCGGGTAATTGAGCAGGTTGGACAAGGTGGATCGGGTAATGACTTTAAACCGCACCGTATAATCGAGTTTTGCGGCGTTGTTTCCGGTAGCATCCTGACCATTTACCAAAAGTTTGTAATCGCCGTCCTGGGTAAAAATAGGCTGCCATTCGAGCCGGGCAAGGTTCTTTTTGGGCAATTGACTGCCATCTGATGGGAAAAACTGCACTTGTGGATCATTCCAGGCAATCTCGCGCACAACTCCGTTGGGTGCTTCGAGGGCAATGGTAAACGTGCTGGTATCCTGCAGGGCCAAAAATCGGTTATCGTCCTTCAAGGTAATCACCACCTGCGGTTTAGGTGAAATCAAATCGCCATCCAGGATATGCACGCCGTCAAAACTGACATCCAGCAGTGGATTGCGGTCATCGGTTTTTACAAAGAAATTGCGCACCAAAATATTGTTAAAATGGTATAATTCGGCCTGATCCTGGTTGGGATTAATATCCACCACCAGGCGATAAGCGCCGCCCAGTCCACCGGTGCCGATGCGCACTGGAACGGCCAGGATGTTGTCGATTGGCAAACGCCCTAAGCGTTGTACCCATTGTTTTTGAACACCCGCGTCGCTTTCAATGCGGTAGCGTACCAACAGCGAATCCATGGCCTGAAACGAAATATTGCCAAACGGAATGGTGGCACGCAGGGTATCGCCCGCAACCAAGGTATCAGCATACCAGTTGCTTACGCCATTGCCCACGAGGGTGCCTTCCGGGTAGCCATCATACAACACACGCCAGTAGTGCAGGGGTGTGGGCGTACGGCCGGTGGTATCGGTGGTTTCATAACTCAATTGGAGGTACGGAAATTCTGCCGCCGTGATGTTTACCAAATCCTGGTCGCCTGGTATAAATGATTGATATAGAAGGGTATCTGTCTGATTGGCCCGAATTCCTTTGAGGCTTAATTGTACCATATCGGTAATTTGGTCGGGTGCTGCCGTTTTCCAATGCAGGGATTGCCATTTTTTTGCCGGACCAAATTTGGCGGAGCTGATCGTGCCACTGGGCCAATTGATGGGAAATAAATGCCTGATTTCGAGGATCGAGTCTTTGTTCGTCACAAAAGTATCGCGGGCCGGAAAATTCGGGTTGCCATTTTGAAACAAAAACCCATAAGGATAAGGCGCGCCTGGGGCTGCGGTGAGTTTGCGTATATTTTTTGCGCCGCGCGCTTCCAGGATCTGAAACAAATTGGCGCCATAAGTAATCGAATCGGCTGCCCATTTTTTGGGAGCGTAGCCGGTCGCATCCGAGTTGGCGTACACCGACAACACCCCAACGATGGCATTGGGCGCCAATTCATTTTGCAATAATTGCATCAAAGCGACCCTTTTAATCGAATCTTTGATGTCAAACTCGTAAAACAAGGACTCCTTGCCGGTTATTGCGCTGTATGGATGGCTGGCACTTACGGGAATAATTTTGCCATTTACTGGGTCAAACTGCACAACCACAAATCCGCGGTCTACACCATAATCATTGCCCCATTGAAAGTTGGTTTTGGGGCCTTTAGAATATGCATCCAAAATTATCGGAATAATGGGTTCTCTAATGCGGTACGCGATGCGTAAATAGGCATACGCGAGACCGTTTTGCAATTTCCACTGCCCGTTGAGGGAGTCAATTTGCAGGCCATACAGGGTATTTTCGTTAAATTGCCCTTTATCCGACTGACTCCAACCCGGCGGTGATTTTGCCAAATGGGTAAAGGAAAGGGTTTTCCATACATAAGCGCCATTCACAAGGCTATCGCGGGTGACGCGCCAATAATACACGGTGCTGTCGGTGGGCAATAAGTTGGGTGTCCATGAAAAAGTACCGCCTGTTGCGATGGTTTGGGCTTGTTGTAAAAAAGGGCTATTGAAAGTTCGGGTGGTATCAAGCGCCCAAAGGTAGCGCGCGTTTTCGCCTGGTGCCGATAAGGCTGCGGCTTGCAAATGCACTAAATTTGTGTCAATCAGGGCATAATCAGGCGGATAAATCGCTTGTACGTCGTTATTATAGAGGTAAACATCCACCCCGGCTTGTCCGAGGCCATCGGTAAGGTCATTGTTGAGTTCGGCCGCAAGGGGTTGTTCCTCGATTTTCAAGGCAGGATCCACTTTACCCAGCAACCGTCCCAACCCGGGCGCCAACCCGGTTGTGGGCAAATCCATTTGAAATTTCTGCCGAAAACCAGGCCCGGCAACGCTGTCCATTTTCAATACGTGCAGACTATCTTTTGCGTCGCGCAGTTCAAACCGCAGATCCACCGGGTTCGGCACGTTTTTACCCAAATTGACCACATCGAAGTCCAATTGAAACGTACCCTGGTCGATGCTAATCGGATTGGGTCGGATGCGTACGCTGTTTCGATCAATCAGGTAATCGGGTGTTTGCGCGGTATGAATGTGTACCGCCGGGTCGCCAATCAATTGCATTTGGTGCAAAACTGCTGTCAAACTTTCAAAATTATCGGCAGGAAAGGAGGCAATGGTGGCATTAATGGCTTTCCCGAGGCTTTTTCCGTACTCCGGCCCTCCCAAGCGTTCGTAAAATCGTTTACCGTAAGCGTGCAGTCCATCTGTATAACTATAATAAACGGAAGCCAAATAGGCAAGCGCACCTTTGTTGCGGGCCAATAAAAACTGCTCGCCCAGGCCTTTTGCCGGGTTTGAGCACTGCCCGGTGAAGCAGCCCATGATCAGCATGAGGGGGTATTTGCCTTTATTTTGATAATTTTCCACCAGGCCAATGTCGTAATCCAACACAAAAGGCGAAGTGTGGCCAAAGTACATCCAGGTGGATACGCCTTCATTCAAAGAGGCTGAAATTTGTTCAAAAGGCGGCAATTGGACCGGATCATTGGAGGTTTTGTACAGCGTGGTCACGTCGGCGCCGATTGCGTTGTTTTGAAGTTCAGCACGCATATCCTCCACATAATTGGCGATGGTGGATTGGTCGTCGGTAAGGCCGGAACTGATGTGGAGGGCGCGTTTATGCCAGGCTTTGGCGGCGATGCTTTGTTCGGGATTGGCAAGATCTTGTTCGTGTTGCTTGACTTTTTCGAGGTAATAGCCAATTTCGAAGGGTTTGATTACAGGTAATCGGCCGATCGCAAATGCCGGTTCAGCAATGCGGTTGCCGGGCAGTACGTACAACAAATCGGAACCCACTACGCCATAATCGGGTATAAAAAACAGCGAATCTTTCAAAATATTTTGCTGGGCGGAAGTTCGGAACGTATTGTGGTCCAAGCCTTTACCGATCAATAACATATATTCAGGATTAGACCATGTTTTTTTAATATAATGGCAAAAGTTTTTGATCGAAATCGGATGAAAACGCGCGCCGTACCCAAATTGCGCATACAGTTCTTCAATGTCTACCACCGTGGTATTGTACGCACCGCCTGCTGCACTGGCTCGGTAGTCGGCATAGGCTTTCACGTGGTTCACACCAGAAGCCAAGGGATCAGAAGTTAGGCGCTTGGTGCTGATCAGGATGTAATTGGCATCCTCCTGGGTAAAATTGCGAAACTGGATGGTACCAGCGAGCACGGGTGTTTTGATGGCGGCGGTACTGGATACCACAATATGCCGCGGCTGGTTGGAGGCCGGTAAAAAGACCTTTAACACACCTGCATCAAAAATGGCTTCCAAGCGTTGCAAGTTGGTTTGATCAAGTACGATTGGAATGCCGTTATTGGGGGCAAAACCATTGATTTCCAGGTAATTACCTGTTGTAGTTGCATCCAGGTCAAATTCTGTCAGGGTAGCGGTCGGAAAGTTCAAGTTGCGTGGGTACCGAAGCATTACACCACTTAATATGTGTCGGTCGTCGGCATTGGCGGTAGATTTCAGTTTTATTTTGAGCAACCCGTTGGGCAAAGACAACGGCACTTGCACGGTAGGGGTTACAATGTTGAAACCGCTAAAAGTTTCGGCATAAAAGAGGGAATCATTGAGGCGAAGTTCGAGGTTGTGATCGCCCAAATCATGCACGGCACGCATGGAGAGTTGCGCGTCGGGTCCGGTAGCAAATTGTTCGGTGAGGGGTATATCGAGCAGGGTTTCGGCGGCTTTTGCTTTTGCGTACCCGTCGCCATTATAATAGGAATAGCGGATAAATGTCCCGGTGTTTCGTTTAAAATAGGCATTGGTAAAAAACTGCAAATTGGTAAACCAGCACCAGGGTGTTTTGACCGGTACATTACTTAAATCGTTGGAAATCGGCGCATAACGCAACGGCGCGCTGCCATCCTGCCAGGTCAGGAAGTAGGTCGTAGTATCGTTGGTCAAGCTGTACCAGGGATTTACATTTTCGGCTGCTGCATCGGTAAATAAAAACTGATCCACTTCATCGCAGGTACGTTGTCCCCAAAACTCCATAAAATCCTGGTCGCCCAGCACCCCAGCAGTATTGGTAAAAATGGGCACCTGTTTTCCGTTGCGGTACAAGCGAAAATCGGTGCCGGGAATACCTGCAGCCAAACCCGAAGCGACCAATTGCGCCCCATTTACCCGATAAATGCCATCGGCCGCCACCTTGATGCGCAAATAAGCGTTCGAATATCGAATCCATTCATTGCCGTACAGGGTATCGGTGCCAACGATCATTTGTGCATTCAAAACCTGGATGGATGCCCAATAAAACAGACAAGCGCAGAAAAAAAACTTTAGATGGTATATCATGGGTAAGCCGTAACTAAATCGTGGAACGCTGCAAGGCATGAAAAAAAGGTAAATGAAACGTACGGCAGACAAGTTGACATAAATTTATATCAACTATAATAAATTGATTAAAAGCACAGTTATAGGTTTTTTCGGATACTAACTCAATCAGGCAGGCTGTATTTAGCCTTTCCTAAAGCACACAAAGGTAAGATCCGAATAAGAAGTACTTGTTAATTTTCAATCCAAACACCGCCTTTTATGCCTGTTTATTTACCCTTTGTTTTTTGCCTTTTGACGGCAAATTTCCTTGTTGCGCAATGTCCTGCATTGGAATTAGGTACCCTACAACTCCTGCAACGTGCGGAAGGCTCCGAAAAAGAGTCTAAAATACTGGCCCAGGGCTTCGATTTACACAGTGATTTTGTACTGGGCGGCAAAAAAATGCGCCGTTTCAACAAATGCTGGAAAGGAAATGCCGGAAAAGCCCGCTACGAACAGGTACTACTCTGGAACAGCAGCGCTAATCAAATGATGCTGTTGCTTTCCGATGAAGCACAGTACCAATCCATGCGTTCGACCATTGAGGGCCGTCATAACGCCACCAGTGCGCAGAAGGGCGATGATTTTTATATTGGAACGATGTTTCGGTACCATTATAGTGTGCAACAATTGGATGCTGAACCGTATTTCACGATTGGAATCGCGTTCAAATGACAAATTAATTACCCGCTATTTTCTTGCAGCACCGTACCTTTGCGGCTTCACTTTTTTAAACGGAGCATGAAAGTATTCAAATTTGGTGGCGCCAGTGTAAAGGATGCCGCAGGTCTGCAAAATGTTGCATCGATTCTGAAGCGTTTTCAGGATGAACAATTGGTCATTATCGTTTCGGCGATGGGTAAAAACACCAATGCCCTGGAGGCGGTGCTGGTTTCCCATGCCAAACAGGACGGTAAAGCGCAGGAACTCTACGATGCAATTAAGGAAAGCCATTATGACCTTTGCCGTGCCTTATTTGATGCGGACAACGAGGTTTTTTCGGCCGTAAATGACACTTTTGTAGAGGGCGAATGGGTCTTGGAAGAAGCGCCGTCCGACGATTACGATTATATGTACGACCAATTGGTGAGCGTGGGCGAACTCGTCTCTTCCAAAATATTGGCTGCTTACTTGAATAAAGCCGGACTGAAAACCCAATGGCTCGATGCCCGCGATGTGGTGGCAACCGACAATACGTACCGCGAAGGCTGGGTAGTTTGGGATAAAACGAAGGCAAATGCCCAAAAAATCGTGCCGCCGATGTTGGCGCAAGGTGGATTTGTGGTTACGCAGGGCTTTATAGGCTCTACTTCGGAGAATTTCACGACCACCCTCGGCCGCGAGGGCTCCGATTATTCGGCTTCTATTTTTTCACATTGCCTGGATGCCGAAAGCATGAGCATTTGGAAAGATGTTCCGGGGGTGTTGAATGCCGACCCGCGTTTGTTTGAGCATGTGATCAAACTAGACCGAATTTCATACCGGGAAGCCATTGAAATGACCTATTATGGTGCTTCGGTGATCCATCCCAAAACCATCAAACCGCTTCAAAACAAGAATATTCCTTTGTATGTGAAGTCGTTTATTGATCCAGACGGTGTCGGAACAGAAATCAGCAGCGACAATGAAGAAACCTATCCGCCGATTATTGTGGTGGAAAAAAACCAGGCTTTGTTGCACATCAGCACGCTGGACTATTCGTTTGTGGCCGAACACCACATGGCGCGCTTGTTTGGCAAGGCAGCCGATTTGCGCCTTTTTGTCAATATGATGCAAAATACGGCCATCAGCTTTACGATTTGCGTCCCCAACATCCCCGATCGTCTGAAAAAATTCATCGAGGATGTGTCGGACGAATTCAAAGTAAAAATGGAAGAAGGGCTGGAATTGCTCACGATCCGCCACTATAACGAAGAGACCATTGCCAATTTGAAAAAAGGGAAAATGGTGTTGTTTGAGGAACGTATTCGAAATACCCTTCAAATGGTGGTGAAAAATATTCCTACTGTAGAGCGCCGGGAAGTGGATATTGCTGGGTCGAAGGCTTCTTAAAAAAGGGTTCCACGGAGGAGCTCGGAGGTACGGAGTTGCGCGGAGAAAAAAAGGGTTTTGGGAGAGAAAAAGGGTTTTTGGGGAGAAAAAAGGTTCCACGGAGTAGCTCGGAGGTACGGAGATACACGGAGAAAAAAGGGTTTCATGAGAAGTTCGGAGGAACGGGGCGGGACACAGAACAAATAAAAACTCTGTGAAACTCCGTTCCTCCGAGCTACTCCGTGGAACCCTTTTTCTATGCACTCCCAAGTCGGTTTGCAATCGCCGATGCCCAACCCGGCGAATCATTCAAACTAGGCACCAAATCAATATGCTCTCCACCCCATTTTTCGAAATCCTCTTTGTATTCTGAGCCAATTTCTACAATCGTTTCCAAGCAATCGGCCGTGAACGCAGGGCAAAAAACGAGTAGACGTTTGGCACCTGACTTGGCCAAAGCCTCAATGGTACGAACGGTGTATGGTTGCGTCCAAGGATCGGCGCCAAGGCGTGATTGAAAACACACCGTATATTGTGTTGGCTTTAAGTCGAGTTGGGCTGCGATGGCTTGGGTTGTGGCATAGCACTGCGCAGAATAGCAAAACTGGTTGGTAGGCGTCAGGGTCTGGCAACAATCGGCACTTTTCAGGCAATGGTTAAACTGGTCGCCCTTGCGCAATTGCCGTTGCGGCAACCCATGGTAACTAAACAAGATATGATCGTAAGAGGCCAGGTCGAACTTCCGGGCATTTTGCGCATACAAGGCAATCATGGGCGCCCAGGTCGGGTAATTGCTGATAAAATCGACCGACGGAATAATTTGTTGTTTAGTGAGCACCCGCATCACTTCTTCATGTACGGAACCCGTTGTGGCACTGGCATATTGCGGGAACAGCGAAAACACTACGATTTTCTCCACTTTTTCTACCATCATTTTTTGAATCGCCGCTTCAATTGACGGAGTTTGATAGCGCATGGCCAGTTCGACGATATAATCGGGGCCCATCAATTGCTGAATTTGTTCTACCAAGCGGAAACCATAATATTTGAGGGGCGATCCGTTTTCCGTCCAGAGTTCTTGGTATGCTTTGGCCGATTTGCCAGAGCGGAATGGCGCAATAATACCCCGCACGAGCAAATTTCGGGCAATCGGATTGATGTCGACGACCCGTGGATCGAGCAAAAATTGTTTCAAATAACGGTACACTGCTGCACGTTTGGGCTCATCGGGTGTGCCCAGGTTGACAATCAGAATTCCTGTTTTAGAAGTATTGGACATGCAAGTAGTTTATAATTAGAAAAATACGCATTAGAAGGGATTTGAAAAACAATTTCCCTGCTAAACAATCGGTACATTCAAGGTATTCATATCAAACTGTAATTTGGCCAGGCTGCTGTACGCGCCATTTTCGATGGCCGAAAGTTCGTCGTGGGTGCCTTGCTCGATGATATTGCCACCTTGCAACACGTAAATACAGTCAACGTCGCGGATGGTAGCCAAACGGTGGGCAATAATGATGCTGGTACGCCCTTCCATCAAATTATTGAGGGCGTCTTGTACCACGCGTTCGCTTTCGGCATCCAGGGAAGAGGTCGCCTCATCGAGCAACAGCACCGATGGGTTGCGCAAAATCGCGCGGGCAATGGCGATGCGCTGCCGTTGTCCACCCGACAATTTGATCCCGCGTTCGCCCACCACCGTATCCAATTGCTCCGGAAAACTGCTGATAAAGTCCCAGGCATTGGCTTTTCGCGCCGCTTCGATGATTTCGGCTTCGTCGGCATCAGGTTTTCCGTACAGAATATTTTCGCGGATCGTGCCACCAAACAGGATCACCTCCTGGGGCACCAAGGCGAAGTTTTGGCGGTAGGATTCCAACTCGTAATCGTAAATATTTTGCCCGTCAATTTTAATCGTACCGCCTTTTAGCAGGTGAAACTGGAGCAATAGTTGCATAATGGTACTTTTACCTGCACCACTTTGACCCACGATAGCCACTTTTGCACCCGCAGGAATTTCGAGACTTACCCCTTTCAATATTTCCATATCGGGCCGGGTCGGATAGGAAAACTGCACATTTTCAAATTGAATATGGCCTGTAAAACGCCCCGCCTTGTGGTTGGTTTGCGGGCGTTCCTCGTATTCACTTTTTGAATTCAGAATTTCCCGTACCCGCTCGGTAGCGCCGATGGCCCCCACCAATTCGGAGTAAAAATTGCCCAATCCGGCAATCGCCCCACCAATGACCGCCGTAAAGGTCACAAATGAAATCAACTGGCCGGCCGTGATTTCTTCTGCCTGCACCATGCGCATACCCGTCCAAATGACAAAAAACAAGGCTCCAAACAACATGGTGATGATAAATACGGCAAAAATTGCTCGGCCGCCTGCGTATTTCATAGACACCGAAATCACCGAGTCGTTCGTTTTTTTATAACGTCCTAATTCAAAAGCCTCATTGGTAAAGGCTTTAACGGCATGAATGGTTTGCAGTGTTTCGTCGAGGATGGTATTGCTCTCGGCCAGAATTTGTTGGCGTTGTTTGGATAATTTTCGGATGTAGCGGCCAAAAAACATGGCACCAACCACAATCACCGGAAAAGTAGCCAGCATGATAAAGGCCAATTTGGGTGTTTGCCAGGCCAGGAATACAACGCCCCCCACCAATAAAATGATCTGGCGCAAAAATTCGGCTAATACAAAATATAAGGTGTTGTAGAGTTTTTCCAAGTCGTTGGTCAACCTACTCACCAACTCCCCTACCCTGCTTTTTTCAAAAAATACAATCGGCAAGGAAATTAAACGCTGGTACAATGCTTTTCGGATATCCGCTGTCCCTTTTTCGCTTACCTCTGCAAACATCATGACACGCAGGTAGGAAACGATGCCTTGAAAAGCAAGCACTACGATCAATCCGAGCGCGATTTTGGGCAAACTCAGGTTGTCTAAGGCGGTTTTTCCTTGGGCTACATCGAGCATGAGCCCGATGGTATAAGGAAAAATCATAAACACTGTGCTGGATAGAAACAGCAACACCAAGCCAAATATAAATTTCCAGCGGTAAGGCCGAATAAAAGCAAATATCTTAATTGCCTCCCGGATACTCTCCCGGGTCAACTTAGGACGGGTAACTTCGTTGTTATCTTGTTGCATCGTGCAAAGGTCAACAGCCTAATTGAAAATAAGATCAAAGGCTTGTCAAATTTCTTTTGCAACTGGCAGATTTTATCACAAAATAACCGAAATCGGCGCTTAAACGGGCGTATTAAACCGGGACGTAAGGGTTTCCACATCAAAATATTCCCGGAAAAACTCATCGCACCAAAGACATACATTTTGCAAATCTTCGTTGCGTGCGGTGGCAAATTCCCGAGAAATGCCCACCGACTCCCCCATACCCAATGGATCACCTTCATTAATCTTTTGAAATACAGGCGATTGTGCAATACGCGTTAATACATTGGCTATTTTTTCTTTGCGGGCATCCCCCATCGCTTTATAGGTACCCGGACAACACGGATTGATGCGCCACAACTGAATGGAAATTTCCTGGGGGATATTTTCAGCACCACTTAAAAAGCCAATTCCCCCTGATAATACTTTACAAAAATTGTGGTTGGGGTCGCGCAGCCAGATATTTTTTTCAGTCGCCCGACCGCGTGCCCAGTTCCCGCCCAGCCACATATCTTCTGTTGCGCCCCAATAGCCCCAGGAAAGCGGATGCTCGATAACCAAATAGGTATCTTTTTCAATTAAAGGATCCTTTTCTTCGCCATTTACCCCGCGCGATTCAAATAACTCGGCCAATTCCATCAAGCGCGTACCTGAGTGTTTGTGGTAACGGTCTATGCTGGCGATGTCGAACCGTGAGACGCCTTTTTCAATCAGAGTATCTAATATTTCAACGTTTAACAGGTCGCCGTTGGTTTGCAGCATAATTTGGGTAGAACTGCCGTACCGCGCTCGAACGCGATCTAAAATGCTGTACAACAGTTTTTTATCGGCTAAAGGTTCACCGCCAGATAGAATCAACCGATCTATTTGGTCAGGCATGTTGTCAATGATTTGCATGCACTCTGCTTCGCTAATGCGCGCGCCTTGCGGACCAGAAAGGTTGTAGCAGTGGTCACATTTATCGTTACAAAGTTGGGTAAACACCCAATAAAGCGATTCGCAGTGGTTGTAATTTGCCATTATTTTTTATTTTAATATTAAACAGCGTCTTGTATAGATTGCCAAAATGCGCTTTCGGCCAGCATACCCGTGCGCGGATCTGCGATAAAATCGCGTAAATGATCAAAAATATGGAGGTTCCCGGCATCCAAGTAACCCAGTTGATCGCCCATGCGCACGGCTTCTTTCAAATCATGGGTGACCAGCATCGCCGTAATTTGTTGCTGTTGTGCCATTTTTTTAAAAAAATCCTGCATATTGGCCCTCGTTTCAACGTCTAAATTGCCGAAGGGTTCATCCAACAACAACAAACGGGGCTCAATGATGAGGGCGCGACCAAAAGCGACCCGTTGTTTTTGTCCACCCGACAATTGGGTGGGCATTTTGCGGGCATGCGTTGTTAAACCCAAGTCTTCCAACATACCATCCACTTTGTCACGCAGGACGGGTTCGGGCATTTTGCGCAAACGCAGGCCGAACGCGATGTTTTCAAATACATTCAAATGCGGGAAAAGCAAGGCCTCCTGGTATAAATACACGATGCCGCGTTGCTGGGGCGGCAAGGTATGTACGAAGTTTCCGTTTAACTGGATTTCACCCGAGCCATCCAGCAATCCGGCAATCATTTTCAGCAGGGTTGTTTTCCCACATCCTGATTTACCGAGCACGGCCAGGGTTTTGTGCGCTTCCAACTCAAAAGAAACGGACGATAAAATGGTTTTTCCCGCAAAGGACTTATGGAGTTTTTGTACAGATAACAACTTCATATTCAGGCAGTTTCACTTTGGAGGGTTTCAGATCGAAATACAAAACGCTGGTTGAGCCACAACAGCAACAAGGGCGGAAAACAAATCATGCAGGCAGTTACCGCGGCCAAATACGTGTTGGCCTCTCCGATGTATTGATAGGTCAGGACGGTTAAAGTGCGCACCTGCCCCAATCCGATCACCGAACTTAAGCCATAATCGAACCAGGAAATGAGGAAGGTTTGGGCAAAACACAAACGCAGGGCATCTTTGGACACAGGCAGCAACACCCGGAAAAACGTGGCCGTACGCGATGCGCCTAAAGTAGCACTCAAATCCTCCATGGCCCGCAAATCGGCGTCAAAATGCCGAAAAAAGAGCAAAAATGCAAACGGGTAACACAAGATAAACTGCGCCAACATCACCCCGGTAACTTGTCCGGCAAGGTTGCTGACCAAAAAGAAAAACTTGATGCAATGCGCATAAATCACAGGCGAAAAAGCGTACGGTAAATAGGCCAATATCAAGGCCCAGCGCCGCCAGGGATGCCATGCGATATATTGCGCACTCAAAAAACCGGCCAGGGTGCTGAGGATACCGATGGTTAGTGCAAACAGGCAGGAATACGCCAGCGCCGAAAAAAAACCCGCATGCAGACCAGTCCAATGCAAAAAAGTCAAACCGTCGGGCAAAAGTGCCGGATAAAACCATTGCGTTGCAAGCGACAACAAGGCCAAATAGGCAAACGGCAGGGCAAACAGGGCACACATGGAATAAAGCAGGGCCTTTTTCATGCAGGTTCGGTGTTGAGGGATTGCCGAAAATGCCAGCGCCAAAAGCAGGCGATCAACACCAGAATTACGCATGCGTACAGAACCGCGCCCGTGTAGGCTACCGGCACATCCGCGAGGTTGAATTTGCTGAATTTTTGACTAATCAGCACAGAAATCATGGCGGGTGATTGTTGCCCCAGTAACAAAGGCACCTCATAAGCGCCGAATAAAAACACGGTGTACAGGACCAAGGTGGGTAAAATCCGATGTAACAGGATGGCCCGGATCACTTTACGCCGTATTTGGGCCGCATTACCACCTAATGTAGCCGCTAAATGCACATATTCCGGTATACCCGCCCGATCATATTGATCGAGCACCAACAGCAGGATAAACGGAAAATTCAAAAGCAACAAGGTCACGAACACACCTATATAATATGGATCATTGACGAGCACCGGAAAAGAATCGGTCGTTTGAATCAAGCCGATGGCGTGTGCCCCACGCGCGAGCATGCCCGTACCACCCAACCATTGAAAAGAAACAAAGGCGGCGACCAAAGGTGGCAAAGCCAAAGGCAAATGGAGGCTAAAACGCATCCCGCGCTGCTTCAAGTGGAGGCGCAAGGCGATCACGCAGCGCAATGCCAGGAAAAACGAAACCGCGCTAACCGTGGTTGCCAATCCCAAACTCAGAGCCAAAGACGCCCATAACGCTTTGGATGTCAGGGAAATATACCAGTATTGCAAGGTAAACCCGGTATTCAGGTAACCGATTAATCCCAACGAATACAGTCCGGCATAAACCAAACCTGCGACTAGCGGAAATACGCCGAGCAGAAAGAAAAAAACAAGGGCTGCATGCCCCTGCGGACGTCGATACAAGTTGTTTTTTTGCGTAGTTGCACTCATTGTTCAATCACAAACTTTCTAAAATCGCTGTACAAACGAATCATATACTCTGGCGCAGGTTCTTTTAAAGCATAAGGCTGAATGGCGCTGCGCAACAAGGCATTGTGGCGCTGCGGCACGTGTTCGAACTGCGTTTTCCATTCATCGGGCAATTTTTCTATGCTTAAAATGGTCCCATCACCCCATACATTGGGCAACAATTTTTGGAATTGGGCTTCCGGACTAATTAAAAAATTGACCACCATCATAGCGCCAGCTTTGTGAACCGCCCCACTTGGAATACCCATAAAATGCGTGTTTTGAATAGTTCCGGACTCAAAAACGAACGACTTGGAAGTACCTGGAAAAGTTTTTTGTAAAATCTTGTTATCCACCTCGTTGTCGTTGTTGCTCATAGTGAAATCCAGTTCACCATGAGCAAACATTTGGTGCATACTGGACAAACTTTCCGGGAAAGTTGCGCCTTTACGCCAAAAATTAGGTTTGATCCGATTGATGTAGGCCCATAATTTGGCTGACAATTCCTGGTAGTGCTTTTCATCAAAAGGGCCATCTAAGGAGTTTTCACCGCCCGCGAGTGCAATTAACCAGGATTTGAGCAGGGTCATACCTGTAAATTCATACGGCAAGGTACATTTGCCGGGATGTGCTTTGCAATAAGCTTCAAACGCTTCCATCGTGACGGGCGGCACAGGGGTGCGCAAGGTATCGTAAATGAGGGCCAATTGTACATTGCCCCAGGGACACTCGTATCCTTCTACTTTTTGCTGAAAATCAATCCCAATAAACGGATTTTCAAAATCTATGTATTGCGCATTGGGCAATTTTGGGGCAAAAGGTCCATACAAGGCATTAATTTGCCGCAACTGGAAAAAACTTTCCCCATTGATCCAGCAAAGGTCGATGCTGCTGTTTTGTTTGCCCGCATCTTTTTCTGCCAACAACACTTTTACGATTTCCGTCCCTTGTCCGGGGGCGATATCCAAATTGATATCATACCGTTTTTTCAACGCCGGCACCACCCAATCGGCCATGTACTGATTGATCAGCGGATCTCCTTGCCACATCATCAAATGTACGGTACTGCCTTTTGCAGCCTGCTCAATTGCTGGCCAGGGCGTATTCAACCAATCCTGTTCGGCAGGCTTCGGAGGCTGGGTATTGCAGGCGAAATTGACACACAATAGTATTACAATGATTATTTTATGCATTATTTTATAGTTGTTAGTTTTAAGTTGTTAGTTGTTAGTTTGGGCGTTTTTTAAAGTATTGGTGTATATGGTTGAGGTGTCACCTTCCCGAGGTGTCACCTTCCCGAGGTGTCACCTTCCCGAGGTGT
>JBBAVI010000048.1:0-40988 GCA_040397785.1 Saprospiraceae bacterium
GAAAAGAAAGAGCCAATAATGTGAAGAAGCGAAACTACTTTACAAAATATGGCGACCAAGCCAAAAAAGTATTGGAAGCCTTGTTAGACAAATATGCTGATGAAGGCATTACCAATATCGAAAGTATTGAAGTATTGAGAGTAAATCCATTTGATGCATTTGGTTCACCGCTTGAAATCATCAACGAGTTTGGCAGCAAAGTAAAATATTTGCAAGCAGTCAAAGAATTAGAAATTGAACTTTACAAAACAGCATAAGAAAGCATGAGCAACATTGGAGGCATCATAAAAAGCATACAAAACATCATGTGGCAGGATACCGGCCTCAATGGTGATGCACAACGCATTGAGCAATTGGGGTGGATGCTTTTTTTGAAAATATTTTCGGATAAAGACAAAGAATTGGAGTTGCTGGACGACAAATACAAATCTCCCATTCCCGACAAATTTCATTGGGTAAAAGAAAAAGGCAATTGGGCCGGTGATGATGAAGGAATGACCGGCGATGAATTGTTGGAGTTTGTGGACAGACAATTGTTTCCGGCATTGCGCAATTTAGATTTAAGCACAGGCAACCAACGAGCAGTTATTGTGCGTGAAGTATTTGAAGGCAACAACAACTACATGAAAAGCGGCATCAACATCCGCAAGGTGCTGAACAAGCTGAACGAAATTGATTTTAACATTGCCAAAGACCGCCACGCTTTTGGCGAATTATACGAAACCATTTTAAAGGAATTGCAAAGTGCCGGAAAAAGCGGTGAGTTTTATACACCACGCGCCATTACACAATTCATTACCGAGATTATCAATCCACAGTTGGGTGAAAAAATATTAGACCCTGCTTGCGGTACAGGTGGCTATTTAACCTGCGCCATTGAGCATTTAAAAGTACAAGCGAAAAATATAGAACAACGCAAAAGCATAGAGCAAAATATCGCCGGTTGGGAATACAAACCATTGCCCTATTTGTTGGCAACCACCAATTTGATATTACACGACATTGAAATTCCCAACATCAGATTTGGTGATGCTTTGGACCAACCGTTGAGTAACTATACCGAAAAGCACCGGGTAAATGTAATATTGGCCAACCCGCCCTTTGGAGGTATTGTAGCCAACAACAACGAAACCAATTTTCCGCAAACGTACCGCACCAAAGAAAGTGCCGACTTGTTTTTAATCTTGATGATTCATTTACTAAAGCAAGACGGAAGAGCAGGCATTGTGTTGCCTGATGGAAGTTTAACAGGCGACGGCGTAAAACAACGCATACGCCAAAAGTTGCTGGAAGATTGCAACCTACATACCATTATTCGTTTGCCTAACTCTGTTTTTCAGCCTTATGCAACGGTGGCCACCAACTTGTTGTTTTTTGATAAAGGCAAACCCACCAAAGACATTTGGTATTACGAACACCGTATGCCCGAAGGCTACAAAGCCTACAACAAAACAAGACCAATCCAAGTAAAGGAATTTGAACCCATTAAGCAATGGTGGAATAACCGGAAAGAAAGCGACATTGCTTGGAAAATAAATATCAAAACCATTATTGAACGAGGATATGATTTGGATATTAAAAACCCAACGAAACCTGAAGAAGAAAAGGAATACAACAGTGCTGAATTGATGGAAATGTTGAATACTTCCTTAGAGAAAAGTCACAGATTATTGAACCAACTTAAACAGGCTGTGAAATGAGTTGGAAGAAAGTAAAATTGGGTGATATTCTTAAACAATATAGAATTGAACATAGAGTAGATGATAAAGCTATTTATAAGCAAGTTTCAATTCTGAATGATGGAAGTGTAGTTCTAAGAGGTGAAAAAATCGGAAAAGAGATTGGACGAAAAAGGCAATTTATAATTGACACTAAAAAACATCCTAATACTCTAATTTTCACAAGACAACTTTTACTACAAGGCTCAATTGGCATTACATCGGGTGATGTTCATGGTTGCATTGTTACTGAGAATATGCCTATGTTCTCAATTGATACAACAAAAATTGACAAAGAATTTTTAATTCTGTTTTTAAAATCCAAAGTATTTAAATCTCGAATTAGAGAAATTGAATTAAGTGGTTCTGCTCAAAAAAGCATTCATGAAAAAACATTTTTGAATTTGGAGTTTTCACTTCCTCCATTTCAATTACAGAAAGAAATAGTAGTTGAGCTTTTGAAGTTAAAAGGCAGTTCGGATGCAATCTCCGCCGAACTCACCCACCAACTCAATTTAGTAAAAAAACTCCGCCAGCAATTATTACAAGATGCCGTGCAAGGCAAGTTGGTAGAGCAAAATGCAACAGACGAACCAGCAAGCGAATTGCTAAAGAAGATAAAAGCCGAAAAACAAAAACTGACTGCTGAAAAGAAACTCAAAAAAGAAAAAGAACTGCCGCCCATCAAACCCGAAGAAATTCCTTTTGAGATTCCTGGGAATTGGGAGTGGTGTAGGTTGGGGGAAATCTGCGGATTTATAACGAAAGGCACTACACCAGATTTCAATAAAATAAATGAGGAGAGTAAAATACCCTATCTTAAAGTCTATAATATAGTTGATCAAAAAATAAACTTTGAGTATAAGCCTCAATTCATAGACGAAACAACTCATCGGGAAGTTCTTAAACGTTCAATAGTTTATCCAAATGATGTCTTAATGAATATCGTTGGGCCTCCTTTATGCAAAGTTGCAATTGTGCCTTTCACTTTTTCAGAATGGAATATTAATCAAGCACTAGCCATTTTCAGACCATTACTAATTGAGATTAATAGGTTTCTATATTTTTATTTATGTGAGGGTAGTGCAATACAAAAATTGATTCCTTTAGGAGTTGTTGGTCAAGATAATTTATCACTTGAACAATGTAGAAATTTAATATTCCCACTCCCACCATTAGCAGAACAAAACCGTATCGTTAAAAAAGTTGATGAACTCATGCATTATTGTAATGAGTTGGAAGCAAGCATCAAACAAAGTGAATCACAAAATGAAAAACTACTGCAACAGGTTTTGAGAGAGGCCTTGAGAAAAGAGCCGGTTGGGGTTTAAATAAAGAAAATGAAAAGCCAACGCAATTTACAAGCACAATTATAAACCACCCCCCTTGCGGCAAAAAAACAAAACATTCGCCGCAAAAATGCGGCGAATAGCCCCTATATTTACCGCAAATATTACCAGCCAATGGCAAATTACATCTACGAATATGAAAACTGGACCAATTTTACGTGGCAGGACCAGGATATCAACCTTGTATTTGGGGAAGTGCGGCATATCCAGGGTAAAATAATCGGGCAAATGAATGCTTTAGGCTTTTCGGAAAAGGAGGAAGCCACCCTGCGCACTTTAACCTTAGACGTAGTAAAATCATCGGAAATAGAAGGCGAATTCCTCAATTACGACCAGGTGCGTTCCTCCATTGCCAGGCGTTTGGGCATCAACACCGCAGGACTGGTCCCAAGCAGTCGCCACATCGAAGGCGTGGTAGAAATGATGCTGGATGCCACGCAACGCCACACGTTGCCTTTAACCGAAGAACGGTTGTTTGGTTGGCATGCAGCGCTGTTCCCCACCGGGTACAGTGGCCCTTACAAAATAGAAGTGGGACAATACCGTACCAGCGAGATCCAGGTGGTTTCGGGCGCAATGGGCAAAGAAAAAGTGCATTATGAAGCGGTTAAACCTGAAATGGTCAAGCCGGAAATGAATCAATTTCTGGATTGGTTCAACAACGAAAACCGTGTTGATCCTGTTTTAAAAGCCGCTATTGCACACTTTTGGTTTATCATCATGCACCCGTTTGATGACGGGAATGGCCGAATTGGAAGGGCAATTACCGATATGTTGCTTGCCCGCTCTGAAGGCAGTGGAGAACGTTTTTACAGCATGTCGCGTCAAATATTAGGCGAATGCAAACGCTATTATGAAGTATTGCAAAAAGTGCAGCACAGTACCGGCGATATCACGGAATGGCTCGACTGGTTTTTGCAATGCCTGAAAAATGCGATGCTTGCCACAGAAGGCACCACCCAAAAAATATTGCGCAAAGCAGCATTTTGGAAAATACACGAACATACCGCCATCAACGAACGCCAAAGGTTGCTGCTCAACAAACTTTTGGACGGTTTTGAAGGGAAACTACAAACCTCCAAATGGGCTAAAATTACCAAAACCTCCTCCGATACGGCCTTACGAGATATCAAAGACCTGGTAGAAAAAGGTATTTTGCAACCAACACCGGAAGGCGGGCGAAATGTGAACTACGAATTAGTGGACTTTAACGTGCAATAAGCGCCTATAAAAACTTCCCCTTCTCATAAATTTTCACCCCATCGGCCCATATTTCGCCCGATTGCGTCATGTCCGTAATCATGTCCCAGTGCACACCCGATTCATTTTTACCGCCCGTTTGCGGATAACTTTGGCCGATTGCCATATGTATCGTACCGCCAATTTTTTCATCAAACAGGATGTTCTTAGTCATTCGGTTGATATCATAATTGGTACCAATAGCGGCCTCTCCAAAGCGGCGGGCGCCCGGAAGAGAGAAGATATAGTCCAAAAAGTCTTTGCCACGCTGGGCATCCCAACGTTCAATCAACCCATCTTTTACCCATAAAGTAACCCCTTCTACCTCGGCGCCCTGATAAATACAAGGCAGGGAAAAGAAAATCACCCCATTTACACTGTCTTCCACCGGACTGGTGTACACTTCCCCGGAAGGCATGTTGGTTTGTCCATCGGAGTTCATCCAAATACGGCCTTCGGTAGAAAAACTAATATCGGTACCGACGCTTATGTAACGCACCTGTTTGCAAGTATTGAGGTGATCTACAATATGTTGCTGCCTGGCGCGTACTTCCAACCAACTGGCAATGGGGTCGGCATCATACAATTTGCAAGCATTGTACACAAAATGCTCATAATCACTGAGCGACATTCCCGCCTCTTGTGCGGCAGCATCGGTTGGGTACTGGCATAGGTTGCGACGCAAGGCACGGGTGGCCGTGCGTTCGAAGTACATTTTATTGACCGGAGCCAGGGCTTCACTGCGTATTTTGGATTGTTCCATGTTCGCACCGCTCCCTTCCCGCAAATTATAGGGCGCACGAATGGCCAAATAACAATCGAACGATTCCATCCCAACCTGCATCAAGGTCGGCAGGGTTTTCAAAGCGGCATCACTGGCGTTTTCAAAAAACAAACGATCGCGCTCGCGAAAAGCCAAATCACATTCCACCAAAGCGGCACCGGCTGCATAAGCCTCTCGGTACACTTCGCGCACGAGCGGTTCGGCAAGCATGGTGCTGCTGATGTACACCTTGTCGCCCGGTTTTACTTCCATGCAATACTGGGTGAGCAAACGGGCGTATTTATTTAGTATTTTTTGCATATTTCGATGAAGTCTTCGATATCCTGAACGTTGTTATAATAATGTGGACTGATGCGCAGCGCCCAAGGTACATTTTTGCGCGCAAAGTCAATTTGTCCTGCTTGTAAGTTCGAAATACGGCAATTCACCTTATTTTCTTGCAAATAAGCCATAATTTTTGCCGGATCCCATTTTTTATGATAAACCGTAACAATGCCACACAGGTGGTCGCCTTGATCCAGCACTTGTACGCCATCCAATTCGGCAATCAGGTGTCGGGCATAACCCGCCAAATCCCCAACACGTTGTTCAATCAAGGCCATATTCATTCGAACGGCATATTCAATGGCCACTTTGCTACCCAACAAGAGGGCAGGTGATATTTCAAAATATTCAAACCGGCGGGCATCGGGTACGGGTTCATACTGGTCGGGGGCCGTCCAGGTCGCACCATGCATATCGGGCAACATTAATTCCAAACCAGCCTGCAATACCCTGTCGGATACATACAAAAAGCCAACGCCCCGCGGCCCACGCATGTATTTTCGCATGGTTGCCGACAAAAAGTCGCAGCCAATTGCTTCTACATCGAGGGCAATTTGTCCGAACGACTGGCAAGCATCGACCAGGTACCAAACGTTTTCTTCGCGGCAAACTTTCCCGATTGCGGCGATATTTTGCACCAATCCGCTGTTGGTAGGCACATGTGTTACGGCTACCAGGGCCGGGTGGTGCGCCCGAATGAGGGTTTCCATATCGGATGGATCGACGCCGCCTTCTGGCAAATCGCGTGCGCGCATCACCCGAGCGCCAAACCGTTTTTCGAGCGCCATAAACGCAATCTGGTTGGAACTGTAATCGTTGTCGGTGGTCAAAATCAAATCGCCTGCACGGAAAGGAATGGCGCTCAATGCTTTATTATAAGCGTCGGTAGCGCTGTTGGCATAAGCAATATTGCGGGGTTGGGCGTTGATAAATTTTGCCAGGACGGTATAAAATGCGGCAATAGCATCCGCATTTTGATCGGCGGCTTCATAGCCCCCCACCTTCGCTTCCAGGCTCAAATAATCCTGAATGGTTTGGAGTACAATGGTGGGCGGGATGCTGGCGCCCGCGTTGTTTAAATGGATCAGCTCCGTACAAGACGGCGTGTCAGCGCGTACAGTTCCGAGGTGCATACGTGATTCCTTATTTTATGATTAAGATTGATTTATGTTAAACTTATGAAGCAAAACCCACAGGTTTTTTTGACAAATATTGAAGTATTTCGGCGCGTTGGTGGACCAATTCGGCAAAAATGGCCGGTGTCCGAACGGCAAGTTTCCCAGCGGCCTGTCGTGCGCGAAAACGTTGCAGTATTTCCCAAAAACGCGTGCAAAACAAGCCTAAACCTACAAAAAAGCCAACCACCAACAAACCCGTTATCCAATCCCCTGTTTGGGATGTGGTAATTCGGAACAACACCCAGAATGCCAAGGGAAAGGTAAAGAAACCTGCCAATATTTTTACATTGGGATCATAGCCAATATATAAGCGCAGCCTTTTTGCCAGTAACCAGGGCAAAAAACAGGGCAAAAACCAGAATAAAATACCCAGGATAAAAAATGGAAATCCCAGCGCAAGCCGCAAGCCATCGGTGGCCAGTTGCATCCCTGCCTGGGGGGCAATAAATGCCGATACACCTTCGTCCGATACTGCATGCTCCTGAAGGCCATCGAAATAACGATTTACAGAAATTGACAGTTCCGGATCCTCCAAACAATATTGTGCCAGCGCCTGACTGCGTTCAAATTGCGCTTGTTGGGGCAATGCGTGGGTGTTTTGCAACAAGGTTTCTAGTCGTCCCAACAACTGTTCACCGGCCTCATCGCGGCTGTGAATGCTGAGGGTTTTGAGGCATTGTTCGAGGTGCAGGGTTAGGTCGGCAATGGCTTTTTCCGAATCCTGTTCCCAGGTAGCACGCCAGTCGCGCAGGTACACCGGGGCGCCCGCCTGTACCACGAGTGCACTCCTGAAATGGTTGGGCTGACTATAAGAAAGCCCGACAGGGATAATTTTCAGGTCTTTTTGCCAGTTATTGCGGGCTTCGGTGCCAAATGCAATGCGGGCGGTACCGGTTTTCAGCGGACGGACAAAGCGATTCATCCAGCTATAACCTTCTGGCGCGATGAATAACACCCCATTTTGCTCCAGATGCCGGTAGGATTGTTCAAAATAAACATCATTGTTGCGCTGCGCGCCTTCCGGCACATCCTCTTTCCGTTTGATCGGGATGCAAAATAGGCGGGTCAAAATCCAATTGCTTACAGGGTTTTTAAACAGCCCGTAATTGGCGAGAAAAAACATTTCCTGCCGAATTTCAATACCCACATTCAGCACATCCGTAAGTGTACTTGGGTGATTACTTACAACAATTGCGGGGCCGTCGAAACGAAAATGCGCCCGCCCGAGTACCAAGCGCGCCCGGTAATACACCCGAATACCTGCCCAGGCGATGCACCTTATACACAAATAGATCAAGCGCAAAAAAGGATGCAGGCGGATGTTTCTGTACGTCACGGATAAATCAATTGGATACTTTAGGAAGAAATTGGCTTGTTTAAACGTTTGCGATCGGTCGCGAGCAAGCGCGAAGGTAATCGTTTATTTTGCTCCTATAAAAGCCCCCGTTTTGCGGCGGCAAATAATCGCCCATTTTTTTGCTTGCTTTAAGTACATTTGTGAAATTTTAGAACACTAAACGTTAACTTGACGTCCTATGACCCTGCGTGAATTTTTTGATTATCTGGGAGCCCATCCTTTTATTGTGCTTGCGTATTTTCTGGGAATTCCCTTTACGGCCCTGCTTGCGGGTTTTATGGGAAAAGGCGAAGGCCATTTATCCCCTTGGAAGTATTTGTATTCGGTGCTTATATATTTAGTTTGTGTACCAGGCATCTTTGCTACGGCCTTCAGCGTTTACTTATTTGTATTTGAAAGAGGCAGCATCATGAATGCCAATATCTTGGTGCAAATTGTACCGGTTTTGTCGATGATTCTGACGCTTTCCATTATTCAACGCACTGTTCCATTTGATTACATACCCGGTTTTGATAAAATTTCGACGTTAATCACCATGATTTGTGCGGTTTTGGCCCTGATGTATTTGCTGGATCGCACACGTTTGGTTGTTTGGGTCAACTTACCGGTCGGCTATTTTGTTTTGATCTTGGCTGCATTGCTGTTTATTGTTCGCTGGGGCACCAAACGCATCATCCGTTAGCATTTGAAACGGTTTTTTATCCAAAAAATGACTCGAATAAAATTCGTTCTGTTCTTAACCTGTTTGTCGGGATGGCTCTTATGCCTGGGGGCCTGTGAATCGCTAAAAAAAGAAACGCGGCAGGTGTTTACGGAAGATAACGTAGCCGTTGAAGAGGCGCGGGAGGTAGAAATCATTTATTCGGACAGTGCGATGGTGCGGGTGCGGGTTACAGGCCCCGTTTTATACAACCACGTGGACCGTGAAAATCCACGGCAAGAATTCCCGTTGGGCGTACAAATTCAGTTTATGGCGCCCGATCTTTCGGTGCGCAGTACCCTAACCGCCAAAACCGCCGTGCGCCGACAGGAGAAAGGCGAAATCATCGCCCGGGATAGCGTGGTGATGCTGACCGCCAAGGGAGAAAGACTGGAAACCGAGGAATTGATTTGGGATGAAAAAACGGCAAAGGTGTACACCGAAAAATTTGTGAAAGTGACCAAACCCGGTGAAATCATATACGGCTATGGCCTGGAAGCCGACCAGGATTTTACCTACTGGAAAATTTTGGTGCCCAAAGGGCGCATTAAGGTAGACCAACTCAACAATGTGATCCAATAACGCAACTTATGGACGACCCATCCAAACGAACATCGGGCTGGAAAGCAGCCCTTCGAATAGGAAGCCACCACTTCCAGGCGACCTATCTTTTGGTATTGGCGGTGACACTTATTGCCATTTTTGCACTACCTGTCCTGTATTTCACCTTGGGTGCTGGCTGGGCAGGTCCGCTTGGGCTCAGTTTAGTCCTGTTTTTTTCTCTGCTTTTGTTCCGAAACTGGATTGTTGGCCACTTTTACAGCAGCCCGATTACTGACGGAGATGCAGCGTTGTTGGAATACCTCGTACAACAAAATAATTCGGGCAATGCCGCAGAGGAAGAAATGGAAATGGAACTGCTCGAAAACGCCTTGCACCTCAAACAAGTGCGTGCCCAGGATTGTATGGCCCCCCGCCCTGAAATAGTATATCATGACGCAGCGGAATCCGTAGCAACGCTACAACAACGTTTTATAGAAAGTAGCCTTTCCCGTATATTGATAACCGATGGGGAACTGGATAAAGTGCTGGGCTATGTGCACGTACAGCAGTTATTTGCACGCCCCGAAAACATCCAAAGTATTGTCATGCCCATCACTTTTGTTCCCGAAAGTATTCCGGTGAATGACTTGCTCCATAAATTTATAAAAAACCGCACCAATATTGCTTGTGTTGTCGATGAATACGGTAGTCTGGCCGGATTGGTTACCCTGGAGGATGCGTTGGAACAGCTTTTTGGAAAAATAGACGACGAACACGACCAGGAAGAATTTATAGAGGTTCAAGTGAATGAAAACGAGTTTTTGTTTTCCGGAAGACTAGATATTACCTATTTAAACGAACAATATCCTGCACTCAAACTGCCGGAGGGCGAATACAATACCCTTTCCGGCTACCTCGTAACGGCCACCCAAACCATACCCGAGCAAGGTGCCCGCATTGAACTGGATGGCAAAACATTTGTCTTGGAATTGGTAAGCGATCGTAAAATTGAAACCCTCCGCGTGCTGTTGCAATAACATTTGCCTTATTCCCGTTGCAATTGCATCCTAAATTTTCTCCCATGTTTTTTCGCCGGCTATATTACTCTTTTCCGGTGCGCCTGCTCATCCTGCATTTGCGCAACCACTTGGTTATGATCGGGATTTGGGTGATACTTGGATTGTTTTCGACCGGTTTTTTGGGCCGTTTTTTCGGCATTCATTACCTCATGCTTACCCCCGAATACCTGGGAGAGGTTAATTTTTGGAGTTTTTTTATCTCCGGCGCGGCCTTTGGCGCATTTGTGATGATCTGGAACCTGACCAGTTACTTGCTTTGCGCGAGCCGTTTTCCCTTTTTAGCCACCTTGGATACCCCTTTTACCAAATTCAGCATCAACAACAGCCTGGTTCCGCTTGGGTTTCTGAGTGCCTGGGTTTCGGCCTCCACCTGGTTTCAGTGGCACGACGAATTTACCGAATCGGGGGCCATTTTTTGGAACCTCGCAGGTTTCATGCTGGGCGCTACAACCCTCATTTTGGTCCTTATTGTCTATTTATATTTTACCAATAAAGACATTGGCGCGATTTTACGTCCGCTCAAGTTTATTCCACAGCCGGGGGGGCGTTTGCTGATTCCCGGCCAGCGCATACCTACGGTTTGGGAAATTCGGGCCGGATTTACACGCTGGCGGGTGGATACCTACCTCAATGAGCGCTTTCGGGTACGACTGGTACGCAGTGTTTCGCATTACAACCAGAAAATATTGGAGGCCGTATTTCGCCAAAACCATTGGAATGCGGTGGTGGTACAACTCATCGCACTGCTGCTCCTTATGTCCATGGGCTTCTTTATGGAAAGTCCGTGGGTGCGCATCCCAACAGCAGCCACGCTTTTTTTGCTGGCGAGTATGGCCCTAGCCATGTTTGGCGCGATTTCCTTTTGGTTTCGGCAATGGGGCACTTCGGTATTTATAGCACTGATGCTGGCGGTCAACTTTTTAACAGGTTTGGGCTTTTTAAACTACCGAAACAAGGCCTATGGACTGGACTACAACCACGAAACCCGGAGCAGTTACAACTACACTGCGCTCGAAAAACTATGCCGTCGCAGCCAGGTAGAACAAGATAAAGCAGCCACCGAAGCCATTTTGGAGCATTGGCTCGCCAAAAACCGCACCCCCGAAAACCCAAAACCCAAAATGGCCTTCATCTGTGTGAGCGGCGGCGGCTTGCGTTCTGCTTTGTGGACCATGCAAACCCTTCAGCAAGCCGATAAAGCATTGGACGGCCAGTTGTTCAAACACACAGCTTTGATCACTGGGGCTTCGGGCGGCATGCTCGCAGCGGCCTATTTTCGCGAATTGGCTTTGCGTCAACAACTGGGTGAAAACATTTCCCGCTATGATACAAACGCGATCGAAGACATTGGGAAAGACCTCCTGAACCCAGTCACGTTTGCCATTGTGGCCAATGATATTTTTTTCCCACTCAGCAGTTTCGAATCGGGCGATTATTCCTACCGCAAAGACCGTGGCTATTTGTTTGAGCGTCAACTGAATGAAAACTACCACGGACGCCTCAACCACCGCCTGAGTTATTATCGCCAGCCCGAAGCCGAGGCCCAGATCCCGATGATGGTACTATCGCCTTTTATCCTCAACGATTCCCGGCGCTTGCTGATCAGTTCCCAAGGCGTTTCGTACCTCATGAAACCACCCGGCCCGCGCCCGGTGGTACACCAAACAGAAGTAGATGGGGTCGATTTTGGTGCATTTTTCAGGGCACAAGGGGCGGATAGTCTTGCCTTTACGAATGCTTTGCGCATGAACTGTACGTTTCCGCTCATTTTGCCCAATGTGTGGTTGCCCACCAACCCTTCCCTGGAAATCATGGATGCAGGGGTACGAGACAATTATGGCCTCGGCTTGGCCACCCGGTTTGTTCATAGTTTTCACGACTGGATTAATAAAAATACCAGTGGGGTCGTGTTTGTACAAATTCGATGCTGGGAAAAAGTGGACGCCATTTCTGTAAGTGATACCAAAGGCATCCTTGAAAGTTTGCTGACCCCGGCCACAGCCGCTGGAAACATAACGGCCATCCAGGATTTTGAACAAGATAATATGCTGGCACTGCTCAGCGATCTAATGGGCAAACAAAAGGTGGATATTATTCGATTCATATACCATCCGGTACGAAAAAACCGCGCAGCATCGCTTAGCCTGCACCTTAGTAAACGCGAAAAAATAGACATCCTGGAGTCATACCGCTCGGCCGAAACGCAGGCAAGTGTGCAGGCACTAAAACAAATTTTGGGAAAAAAATAACGCCGGACACGACTTTCCGCGCCCGGCGCTAAACCAAACCCTTACTGTTGGTATAAACCGGCTGATTTATACGAACAGGGAACAAAATCCCCCTCGGTCTGGCTCGGGCGAGCCCATGCCCGCCCGGTCAATTATTTTTTGGGGAATGGTATAGGGTTATCCAAAATAATATTTCAAGGCTTCGATAAAGGCATCCTTCTGGCCGGAAGAAACGGTGAGGGTCACGCCGTTTTGCAAAATCACATATCCCCCTTTGCCACGTACATACTTTTTAATATGCCGTAAATGAATAGTGTGGGAGCGGTGAATACGGGTAAACGCGGATTCAGGTAGAAGTTGCTCCACCTCCCGCAGGGTCTTACATACCAGCACCTGCCGTGCATCGGTAAAGTGCAGCACCGTATAATTGCCACTGGCCTCGAGGTAGGCAATGTGTTTTACTTTTTCAAAACACAAACCTTCCATGGTAGGCAACATGATTTTATTGCCTTTTTCGGCCGGATGCGGCGCAGGCGTATTTATTTTATCAGGAGTGATGGATACGGCACGGGCACCTTGCACAGGCATTTCAACATCAGCGCGGCGAATTGAGAAAGCATTCATAAGACAACGGATTTTATTTGAACCAGAACTGATACAAAAGTACCGGCGCAGTCCTCCGCCAGCAATCCAACTTTTAGGCATAAGTCAGGTTTCTGAGCCTCATTTTAATTTTGGATTTCTGAAAGATATCTGACAATTTTGACCTTGAATTTGAATCATGGCCAAACCTCCTTCCGACAGACTCTTTCAATTAATTCATGCGCTTAGTCGTCCAGAGAAGCGATACTTCCGCATTTATGTGCGGGGAAAAACGGATCGTGACAGCAAATACCTGCAACTTTTTGAAGCCATGGCAGCGATGGAAGATTTTGATGACCAGGTATTGCAGCAAAAAATTTACCAGGATGCGGCTGTAGAAGGCAAAAAATACTCCGAATTAAAGGCCTATTTGTATGAATTGATCCTGAAATGCCTGCAATCGTTCGATGAATTGCAATCGGTAGATTATCGGCTCAACCAAATATTACAAAGCATATCAGTGTTGTACAAACGCGGGTTTTATGATGATTGTAAAATCCAATTACAAAAAGCGGCCAAAATTGCGCGGCGTTACGAAAGTTTTGCCCACCAAATTGAAATCATCCATTGGCAAAAGCAATTGGCCTACACCCGCATGGATGTCGATTTTCTGCATAAACAATTGGCAAAACTGCATTTTGAAGAGGATCGCGCCCTTGAACAACTGCAAAACACCAATTACTACCGAAAAATATTTTTTCAGGTTTACGCGCTCATTAAGCAAGAGGCTTTGCACCGGGGGGAGGATCGCATTGCACGGATGCGTGATTTGGTGCAACAGGCGCATTTTTCCAGTCCCGATATGGCCCATTCACACAAGGCCCGGGTTTTGTACTACCGCACCCTTAATTTATACCATTATGCCGCCCTGGAATACGAACAATTCTATGAAACAGGCCGAAAACTCATTGATTTACTCGACTCCCAGCCCCATTTTTTGCACGAAAACCTGTCGGATTACATCGCCGGACTGAGTAATTTGATCCTGGCCTGTGGTTTATTGCGCCGATACCAGGAAGTGCAATTGTATTTACAGAAAATGCTGGATGTAACCCCCATTACAGAAGATGACCGGCGCAAAAAACACCGGCAGTACTTTAGTGGCATTTTTGCCTTATATACCTTCCAGGGCGAGTTTGAAGCAGCACGCAGGGAAATGCTGCGTTGCCAGGAAGAAGTACAGCAATTTAACCCATTAGACTATGAAACAGCCAGTTTTTTGGGCCAATATTGCTATATTTGTTTCGGATGCGACGATTATGATACGGCGCTTGATTACTTAAACGCCTGGTTTGGGCATACGCGCACCGTTGAACGGGAAGACCTCCAAAGCCTGGGGCGCATCCTTTCGCTCATTATTCATTTTGAAATGGGAAATACGGTATTATTGGAATCGTTGCTGCGCGCGACCACCCGTTTTATGCAAAAAAAGAACAGGTTGTACGCATTGGAACGCCGCTTTATTCAATTCATGGCCGAATTGATCCGCTTGCCGTCAGGAAAACCGCAGCAATCAGCATTTTTAAAAATTAAGGGAGAAATGCAAAATCAGCCCCTTTTGCAAGGTGTTCAGGCTATTTCACAGGTATTTGACCTCGAATCCTGGTTGACCAGTAAAATAGATGGTCGGCGTTTTGCGCTGGTGGTAAAAGCAAAATTTGAACGAGAACAACGTGTAAGACTGGATGCCCACTAAACCAACAACCCTGCAGCAAGCATCCAGTCTACCCTAAATTAGCCCCCAAAATTGCCACCTGTATTAGGAGGATTACCCATGTCGTTCACATCCGAACGGGTATCAATGAAAGTCCAACGCGAACGATAGGTGTACCGACGACCTTTTACAATCATGTAGCCCCCTTTTACCTGGTTCAATTGTTCGTGTTCCAGGGTGGTCACAAAACTTTGAACTTTAAGGTCACTCAATGTAAGTTTTTCCTTTGCCATACGAGTCCGATTTTAGTAAGTGATTTGGTTAAAAATATTGTTGGTTAAAGTTAGGGAGGGACCAGCAAGCGCGGTTCACCAATTTTTTTCAAAAGTCAGGTTTCTGAGTGCTTGAATTTGCCGAATAATTGGCCATATTCATCGATTAATTATTCAAAGATATCGAAAAATAAGGTCAAACTCAAATCCAACCCGCATCAAGGCACCAATAATTTTTTCCCTTATTTGAGGATCGCCTTCATATAACACTTTCTTTTTATCAACCAATTGCTCCAGTACTTGCAGGTAATCCGCTTCTTCTATGCCATCCAGGGCTGCGTCGATCTGGGCAGGGGCAATATCCCGCATACGCAGTTCTATGCGTATCCGGTTTTTGCCCCAATGATTGATTCGGAATTTTCCACCTGCGTATGCCTGCGCGAAACGCGCATCATCAAAAAAGCCGTCGCCTTCCAAAACCTGAAGAATCTGGGCGCCATCCGCTGCGGAGGCGCCCAGTTCTTTCATCTTTTGTTTTACTTCTTTGGAACATCGATCTCGATAGGCGCAGAAATGCTCCAGTTTGGTAAGTATTTCATCGGCAGTAAGCGGCAACTTGGGGCGCAATGATTTTTTAATCACACCTGACTCCGCCTTTAGTTAAGTTTAAACTGCACGGTCACGCCCGAACGTATGGTTGTAATCGGGAAAGACTGCGAGGTTTTGGGTACGGTTTTGCGATAATCGGTAAACATACGCAGGGTTAAGCGCTTGTTTACGGCGTATTCCACCGACGGATTGAGCGCAATGGTGCGCGCACCACGGGTTGGAATGGCATCGCCCGGAATATCGAGTCGGTGGTTGATGGTAACCTCATCGCGGTAATCAAAATCGCATTTGAAGTTCAAATCGTTGCCCTGCGTAGGGCCACCACCAGGAGGTGCACCTGGAGCACCCGGCGGCGTTATCGCGCCTTTTTTCTTTTTCTTTGATTTCGCCTTTTTAGTTGCAGCCGTTGCTTTTTTACCCGTGAGGAATGGAATATTCACATTCTTCACCCGGTATCCAAATCCAAAGGTATAACCCGTTGAGCGCGACTCTGCCAACTGATAATCGACCAATGACAAGGCCAGGGTGCGGCTTTTCTTCACGTCCAATTTGAAGGTCATATCGTTTTTCAACTTTACATCCACCCCAAGTAAGGGCTGCATTTGTTCGTTGATTACCACTTGAGGAACTTCAAATCGGGCGATATAGTCATAATTCAGGTTGTCAACTTTTATCGGATTCGATTGCTCGTAGAAAATGTCGGTGTTGTAAGTACTCACGGTCAACGTATTTTTGTAGCCGTGGGTAATCTGGATGCTGGAGAAAATTTTATCCAATTTGCCTAATTTTGACAAGCCGTTGTAGTTCAATTTCCAGTTGAGGTTGGGCCGGGAATCAAACAGGTTCAAGCCCACTTTATTGGGGTCTTTTTCTTTATAGGCCGCAATAAATGCTGGAATCAAGACTTCCTGCTGGGTTCCTCCATACCCTTTTTTATAGCCCGGGTAATTCGGATTATCGTGCGGATCATCGTTGCCAAGCACTTCAGCCAAACGGTTTGATACAATCGGCCGATAATCTTCATAGCGCCGGAAAAGACCATTGATATCGTTGTTAAACAGCGTTTTCATGCTAAAATACGACACCGAGAAACTACCAAAATCGCGTTGTGCCCGATGCTGGAAATCAGTACTGTCGGGATTGAGTTGGAAATTCTGGTCCTTAAATAGCTCAGTATTGTTGCGGGTATATTGCCGGTTGGCGTTCAGCTCCACCCTAAAATCGGGGAAGGGCTCCAACGTGACGCCACCATCCATATTCTGTGCATAATTGCGCAATACCTGCTGGTTGAGTTCTGGTCGATAGGTCATCCAGCCATTAGAAGCGGCTTCATCCAGCCATTCGCTTTTGGGCTGCACCCCTGCAACAAATCCCCAACCTGGTGCTTTAAATCCATCGCTTTGGCCCAATAATTTTGAATCCGGTGTAAAACCAGGCACCACGGTGCTGTAGGTTTCGCTGTAGGTAAACCGCGCCTTGCGCACCAGCATCAACGGACGCAGGGCAATGCGCTCTAACATGGAAGGCTCCCGATCTTTTTTGTCCTTATCCTTATCCTTGCTGTTTTTGCCCTTGTCTTTGGCTTTATTATCCTTGCCTTTACCGTCTTTATCGGCCGCAGTTGCAGGGTCTTTGCCACCCGGAACATTGCCTTGGGGATTAGCAGCCGGTTTGCCGGTTGCCGGATCAAGGGTTCCGCCCGAATTCACGCCCGCTCCCTGGTTGTTTTTGGGTGTATTGTTGTCAGGCGGGATGGGCGGTGTTGTGTTCGGATCGTTTCGGTCTTTGCTGCCCCCGCCTGCAATCGAATCATCATTTCCGCCTGGGGGTACTCTGCCTGCAGCGGGATCTTTGCCACCTGCAATTGGATTGTTTTTACCACCCGGATCGCGTCCACCCGGCAAATTGCCACCCGATTTAGGGTTTGCAGGGTCTTTTCCACCTTTGCCACCCGGAACGGCCTTTGATTTACCGCCCGCTTTGGCAGGTTTATTTATTTTAGAGAGGTACTTACTCTTGTCGTACAACTTTACAAAATCAAACTCCCCATTAATTTGCCGCACACTGTTGTTCTGAATGACATTCCCCAAACTGCGGGAATTTACCTCGTTTTCATAGTTGGGCGCATCCAGGTTTTGAAGTTTGAGCGATTGCGCTGTCCAAGTATAACCAGCCGTGTAAGAAGCCTTCATGCTGATAAAGTCCATGAAAGGTATTGATTTAAACGGCAAGGTGTAATTCAGGCTAAGGTTATGGTTGTAACTTTTTGGCCGCCCGAGTTTCAAAATGTTTTTCCAAATGGAATCCCGCACCTCTTTTTTACCCAACACATTGCCCTCACTGTCAAAGCCATAAGGCTCATCAATGAGGCTGCGCGCCGTTGCGTCAAAGCTAAAACGCAAAGATTTGGCAATATCCCAACCCAAATCGTAATTGCGTTCCCAGGTAAATCGACGGTTAAAATAAGTATTCAATTTTGGATCTTCTCCCGCAAAACGATAGGTCGTTTCACCGGCAAAACGCTCCAGGTTGGTGCTAAATCCGTAGGTATTCGGAATCGGATTGAAGTTAAACTCCGATATAAACTTGAGGTATTTGTCGTTTTTAATCAGTTTTTTAAACGGTGTAAGGGGTTTTAATCCTGTACTATATTGATAATCAATGCCGCCCTTGTACTGATTCAATTTATCATTCAGGATAAACGGCGTGTGCTTAGTCGTTTGGTTAAAGGCATAAGAAAAGCTGAAATTGGAGATATCCCAAGGCAACGATACCTTTTTGCCCGCCTTGCGTTCTTTCCGCACATTGGTGAAGTTGTAACCGCGCACAATGGTAACATCCTGGGCAGAATTCCGGATGCTATCGCGCTTCCCGGCATCGGTCTCATTGCGCAATTTGTCGCGCAACTTAATGTCCAAGTCGTATGGATCGAATTCAGGGGTGCGGGTTATGCTCGAATATTGCGCGTAAAACGGAATTTTAATCCCCCATTTATCCGGCAAAAACTTGTGCAATTCGAGGTTGGTAGATGCATCCAACTGCAACACATCTTCGCGCTGTCGTTGGTTGATTTTTTGTTCAATACTGCCCCAACCCTGGCTTGTAAAACTGCCCGCCAGCGACAAATTACCAATATCGGCCAGTTTCACATCCACTTTGGCTTGTGCAGCAACACCGCCTTTTTCGCTGAAACCATTGAGTCGCAACTCATTTAACCATACTTCTACACAATGTTGGCGGGACTGATCTTCATCCAGGTTACGCACCCCAACCATCACACCTTTGGCATAACCGAGGTTTGGATTGCCTACTACCCGCACCTTATTATTTGGGTGCTCCGGATCGATAATTTCATAAGGCTGATTATTGGCCCATCCTGGTGTTAAATTGCGCTTGGTTTTTACATCAATTAACAGGTCAAGTGGAAAATCAAAGTCATTCACCGGCTTCCAAACCTCTTCTTTATACTCCCGGCTATCAGCATTGCGGTTGCCATTGAGGCCATCCACCTTGGAAGGCATCAGCGGAATTTCATATTCGTAATAGTTGTTCACAAAGTCGGAACCAATCCGCATAAATATTTTCAGGTCGGAAGAATCCAGCGGGAAGTTTTGCGGATCGGTAGCCTCCGCATGTACAAACATTTTGAGGCGTTTATATTGTCGAACATCCAGATTTAAAGACTTAAACACGGCTTTTGCATCGCAATAACCCAGGCTACAAATACTCATGGAAAGCGCCTGTTCGTTTTGCAACACATCCGGGAAGGCTCCCACAGATTGCTCTCGTCGAATCCCGTACGGAATGGTATAATTAAACGGTGTTCGTGCCGAATTGGCCTCAATACTCACCGCATTCACATCAAAAGGAATACTGCTCGGCTTGGGGTCGTCACTTTCGCATTTGAGTTGTTGGGTGTATCGACGCCATTGGTTGCGGCCCAACTCGAGTGTGGCAAAACGGAAAGTGGTGCGTTCCGTAAAGCCTTTCCAAAACATACGAATAAAACGAATAGAACGAAAATCCTGGATACCGCCAATTTTCTGACGCTGCTTATAATCCAACGGCATTTTGAAGCGATACCACACGTAATATTGTCCATCGCGGTAAAAAACCACTGTATCTGTAATCAATTCACTCAAAACCGGGTCGTTTATAAAATCCAGACCATCCACCACGGCGGTTGTCGTTGGGCTGGTTTGAATGATATTTTGGCCCTTTTTCATTTTAATTGGATACCGGAAATACGCTTCGTTTTCATTGAGCGAATTATCCCGGTTCAGATCCTCTCCATCGGGCAGGTTGGTTGCGGAAGGATTCAGGTTAGCCTGATCATTCACCGGCGAGTTACCTTGCTGTCTGTTGAAGTTGCGATAACGCTCCAGCACCCCCGGTTTAGTTGCATCAAACTGTTGATCGCGGAAAAATACAAAGTTATCGTTCGAAGGATCTTGGGTAATGGCCGCCTTTGCATTGGGCGAAATATTTGGAGAATTGATGATTTCATTATACCACGCACTGAAATAGTTACGCTCCCCTTCGTCATTCAAGCCATCCAACCCTAAATCCTGCAGGGGCCGACGGTCGGGATTGTTATCAAAAGCATTTACAACGGGTGTCAAAACAGGCACCCTGCCCCAGCGGGTATTGGCCAGCGCACTGCCATTGGCTTCGGTTGGAATACCATTTTCAAAATATTGCCGGGAGTCGCGCATGATATCTTCCGAAATCGTACCCAAATCGAAATAAACCGTACCATCTTTCGAAACTGCGCTGCCATCTTTTTTATCCATATAAGGGTTAAGCACCCAAAATTCGATAAACTCAATATTCGCAGCCTCAAAGTCATTGGTATTCAAACCCCGCATGATACCGCCCCAACGTGTTTCGGGCAGGTTCAATTCGCCTTTTTCGGTCAAACCATTCGATATCTTGCTGCCATTACGGGTATAACCGTCCGGACGTTCATAATTATAGGGTCCGCGGTCTCTTGGATAATACGTAATATCAAGCGGACGCAAAGAGGATTGCTCCAAGGGCGTCAATTGGCGGTTCGGGAAGATATCCTGGTATTGGATCAAACTGGTGTAAGGATCGCCAGTATCTATATCATCGCGTGCACTGGGGTCGGCAATGTACCACGACATACCGGCGCGGTTGGCCCCTAAGGCAATCGTAGTATCCGTTGTTTCAGGAAACAAATTCTCATCGCCCTGTGGTACAGAGGCAATTACCCAGGAGTTGGACGGAATGGTAAGCGGTAAGTTAGCCGTAGTCCCCTCAAAATCATCAATATATACGGTACCCCCTTTTTCAGCGCCCGGATTGATTGCTTTGTTATACCCGGGATCCAAAATGGCCACCTCTGCCTGTGCCACAATGCTGGAGGCTTCCTTGGTTTGGATGAGCGGCAATTTATCCAGTGCTTTGGTGAGCCAAGGCGCATCTTTCGACATGTTAAAATCGAAACCGTACACCTTATTATTAATAGGATCATCGCCAAAGTTTACTTTTTGGGTCAGCGGCCGTTCATACAGGTTCATGAAGGTTGCTCCAAAATTCAGGTCTTTACTAAATGCATAATCGAAACGGGTACCCAACATGGTCCGGTTCTGAAATCCAAACAGCGTATTGTCTTCAAAACTCACGTTTACATTTTGCCCCGACTGCAAAATACCGTCGTTCAAAATCTTGACCTTACCAATATTGTAGTCCACCTGATAATCAATCCCTTCCCTAAGTTGCTGACCACCTGCGCTCACTTTCACCGAACCTTTGGGCAAATTGAACGCCCCCAACGAAATTTCGGCAGAAGATGAAGATTTATACTGGCCCTTCAGGGTAAAACGGTTGAGTTCCTGAAATTCGCGGGCCCGGAATAAGGTCGAGTCGTATAATTGAGGATAAATCAGTTTTTTAGCCTGATCTTCTGTACCACCCGGCGCGGTAAGAATCGCGTCCTTCAAAAATGCACCAAAAGGTTCGAGTTTGGGAAACATCACCCGTCCTGAACGCAAATTGATGGTCACCCCGGGTACATAGTCAAAAATACCATCTGCACCGGGATCACCCTGTAAGTTCAGGTTATCGAGGCCAAATACTTGCAACAGCGGACGTTGTTTGAGGGAAGCGGGAACATCACCATCCAGGAAGCGCTTTTGGCCTTTACCCGGATCTTCGTACACAATATCAAAACGGAACTCCTGTGGATCCACATTGGTAGCACCAATTGCATACACGTTTTTCATCATCAAATCCCAAATCGGATACCGAACATTGGCCGTGGTGCTTTTCAACATCTTCACAAACAATACATTGTTGTTGATAGAGTCGAGGGTACGCGGAATATCGCTCGAAAATTCACCAACTTTATGTGGCTGACCGTTGTAGGTGTACTCCATGGCCACGCCTACCGTTTGGTCGGGCTGCACATTCAGATTGATGCTGATAAATCCAAGCTGATCATTATAGGTGTATTCGGAAGGCGAAAGCAAGCGGGCGCTCACCTTTTCAAAATCGCGAATTTGCCGATACCCTTGTGCATTCATGTAATTTACCACCCGGTCGGTATAGCGAAAACTTGGATTTCCCTGCAAATCATTCAAAATATCGGGATAAAGCCGGTTGTTTTCGTTATTCGGCAGCGGTTTGTTGTTGATGTCGCGGTGTGGGTACAAAGGTGGGTTACCGGGTAATTTTACGTTGGCAACCGGATTGAGGCTATAAGCCGAATCCACTTGTCCCTGTAGAAAAGGTACAGGCTCCCCCAAGTCGGTAATGGCCACCACGTCGCGGAAGTTTTCCGTAACGTTTTTATCATTGGTGATCCATACTTCCATCCGGGTAATGGTAAACAATGAAATTGGAACAGGCAGGCAATTCAGCGCGGTTTCGAAGCCATCCCGGTTCCAGTGACTAACAAAAAAGTGGCGATTTTCGTCGTATTCATCAATGGGTTTGCTAAAGGTCTGCACCTGTGCACCGCCTTGTACGGTCAGCGAGTTCTGGCGCGAACGTTGTTGCGCGGCAACTACCGTGGTACGCAAGTGTCCGGTTTTGAACTCTAATTTTAAACCAAACAGGTTTTGTACGCCTTTAATAAGGTTGGAACGCAAGGGCAACGATACATTTCCCGCTTCCACATTCTGAATGATTTCATCTTCCGAAAAGCTTTTCGGATCATAATGCAGTTTCATCTGATTATCGAAATCAAAAGTCGCCTGGGTGTTGTAGTTAAAATTAAGGTTCAGTTTTTCGCCAATTTTACCTTGCGCGCTCATATTGATATCCATGTCGAAATCAAAATTGCCGTTGCGCTGCTGCCGTTGGGTCAAAATCGGATTTTGCGTATTTTGCCAGTTGTAACCAAAAGTCAGGTTGATATTGCCCGATGGTTTGATATCGACATTGGTACCGCCAAAAAGACGGTCGATCAATGAATTTTTGATATTGAATTTGGCAATAGGATCCTCCGTTCCATTTGCACCGCCCTTTCCAGATGCAACGCCTTGCAAGCGGTCGAAGTACTCTTGCTGTTGCTTGCGATCCCGCCAGCGCACATACTCTTCAAAAGTCATGTACGTGGGTGAACGGTAAAAATCCTCCCCGATTTTTTCGGAAATGATATACCGGTTGCTAATCGGATCGTATTCAACTTCCTGTTTAATCACTTTAGGGTCTCTCAAATCGAATGGATTCGAGTTACCCTCATTGATAAAGTCGTTGTACCGATCCTCCAGCGGCGGAAGGGTATCCGGGCTGAAAGGCTTACCTACTACGGGCGTAGCAAGGGTAGACATGATTGCCTTTTGTTCTTTTGCAATCGGCAATACAGGCGCAATGGAGGGTATTGCGTCAGGATAAAATACCGTTAGTACGCGATCCCGTACGCTATCGGCGTTGGTAAACGCATAAAAAGCGCCCAGGGAAAATACCCCAATGGCCACCAGAAGGCTGTTCCTCTTCGTCATATTCAAAAAGCAGGTGTTAAAGTGCTGTAATGACGCAGTTCGCTTTGTCCGGGTTGCCTGATTTTTAAAAATCGAAGCGTTCTTTTACAAGTAGGTTGTGATTCCAGTCGTTGGGCTATCTTTGTCACTTATTTTACCAATTTTCATGCTATGCAAGACCTCCCGCAGCTTTTAAGCCAAATTCAACAATACGCCGACGATCAACCGTTTCCTGCAACCCCGCCCGAACTGTACGAACCCTGTGCCTACATGCTGGAGTTGGGGGGCAAACGTTTGCGCCCCGCCTTGCTGCTCATGGCCTGCAACATGTACCAGCCAGCAGTAAAAGCCGCTTTACCCGCCGCATGGGCCGTCGAGCTGTTCCATAATTTCACCCTCATGCACGATGATATTATGGACGCGGCCCCCTTGCGCCGTGGAAAACAAACCGTTCATACCCGCTGGAACCTGACCACGGGTATTTTGAGCGGCGATGTAATGCTCATTCATGCCTACCGACACCTGGCCAGCGTTACCCCTGCCAGCCTGGTACCCGAATTGATCCAGATTTTCAACCGGGTAGCCATCGGCGTTTGCGAAGGCCAACAAATGGATGTCAATTTCGAAACACGAAGCGATGTTTCGCTCGAAGATTACATCCACATGATCGAACTCAAAACGGCCGTCCTGCTCGGTGGCGCCCTCGAAATGGGCGCGCGATGCGGCGGCGCGTCTACCGTGGATGCCGAACACCTTTACCAGTTTGGCCGACTGGCGGGCATTGCGTTTCAAATTCAAGACGACTTGCTGGATACCTACGGCGACCCGGCAAAATTCGGCAAACAAGTAGGCGGCGATATCCTGCAAAATAAAAAAACCTTTCTGGTGCTCAAAACCATGGAAGTGGCGCCCGCTTCCGACCAACAAGCCTTGCAAAACTGGATGCAAACCGGCCCGGAAACCGATGGCGTTGCCAAAATTGAGGCCGTGCGCGCTTTGTTCGACCGCAATGGAATTCCGAACCTGGTGGAAGCCGCCAAACACGATTTCCAGCAGGCCGCATTCCAACACCTGGATGCAGTAACCCTGCCCGAAACCCAAAAATCAGTGCTCCGACAACTGGTTGAAGACTTGCTCGTTCGGGAGCATTAAGCCCTGTTTGACCCCTGCTTACGATGTAAATCGAAAAAAGGTTGGGCGACCACGAAAAAAAAATATTTTTTTTTGATTTTTTTGGTCAAAATCCTCGAAAAAACAGCCTTTTTAGGGAACTTTTAAAAATAGTTGGCACGACCCCTTGCGCTGCATCTTAACAAAATCTTAAATTTGTGCTGTAAAGTAAAGGATGTGTCCCATGCAACCTTTCTGAAGTGGCCCATTGTAATCCCTTGCCCGGCCGCGTAATCCATTCACAAACTCTTACTTGGTTGTATTTGACTTTGAAGTTGATTCAAAATCGATCACACCAAGGATGCTAGATGGACTCTGCATTTCTTCCGGTCAAATATTTTAACAGTGATCTGCGAATGAGCGACTTACACACGAATCTTACCCTCCCTTCGGACCCCACCAATGTTGCCAAAGTTGAATTGTTTGTACACGAAGTAGCGTTACGGTATCAACTTTCTCCCGATGTACATGGCAATATTTTGGTTAGTTTAACTGAAGCCGTTACCAATGCCATTCTTCACGGCAACTGCGCCGATTGCAATAAAAACGTTTCCATCTCCCTCCGCCGCCAAAAAGATGCCCTCTCTATTCGGGTTTCCGACGAAGGCCCTGGCTTTGATCCAAATTACGTACCCGATCCTACCTGCCCAGAATTACTCGAAAAATGTGGTGGCCGCGGTATTTTCCTGATGCGCCATTTGAGCGACGAATGCAACTTTATGCGCGGTGGTTCTACCGTGGAAATGCGCTTCAAACTGTAAAATGCAATTTCCTGATTTACCTTTAGAAGATGAGGGCCCCGAAATGCCTATCACCTTCTTTTCTGAAGACGTACAATTTCAACTAACTCAAGTTGATGCTGTGTCCGCATGGCTACAGCGCGTCGCACAACAGGAGGACAAAACCATTCGGGAAATCAATTACATTTTTTGCTCCGACGATTTCCTGCGCGCCATCAATGAGCAATACCTCCAACACGACTATTACACCGATATTATTACCTTTCCTTACGACGATACGGAAGATATACAGGGCGATCTGTTTATCAGCATCGACCGTGTAGAAGACAATGCCAAGACCCTTCAGGTTCCGTTTTTACAAGAATTAAACCGCGTTATGGTGCATGGATTGCTGCATTTGGCCGGTTATGGCGACAAAACAGAAGCCGAAACGGTACGCATGCGGGAAAGGGAAAATTTTCACCTCGCGCATTTCGCCTGATTTACAACATGGATACTACGTTCAAATTGCCGGCAGCAATGGAGCCTTTCCGCGCTCAATTGCTGGAAACTACTCAATCTTTTATCCGTGTAAAGGCCCAGCCCGCCCGCAATACCAAACCCTGGGAAAGCAAAGTGGGGGGCGCACCCTATTTACCCATCGGTACCCCGTATCCAACCACACCCGAGGGGTTGAACCTGTTTTTCCTTGCACAAATTAATTTTGAAGAAATGCCCGCGCTCGCACCATTTCCTCAAAAAGGATTGGTACAGTTTTACATCAACGACGATGATCTGTACGGCATGGACTTCGATAATGGCGAAAATCAGGACCTTTTTCGGGTGCTGTATTTCCCGGAAGTGATAAAAAATGAAAAGTCGCTACAATCCACCCATAAAATGTTGCGCGACTTCGATTTGTTGCCACACCACCCCGAAACGTCCCACCCACTTCAATTTGAAATGGCCCAAGAGGTTGCACCCGCTTCCGATTATCGGTTTTGGCAACATTTTACACCCAATTTTTTCCGGCAATTTGGTGAAAAAGAATGGGACCTGATGGATGATTTTGGCCGCGCTGTACGGGCGCAAGGACATAAAGTAGGGGGTTATGCCTATTTTACCCAAGACGATCCGCGCAGAAAGGACGATCCCATGCTGCTCTTGTTTCAACTCGATTCGGATGAAGGCATGGACCTGATGTGGGGCGATATGGGCGTTGGCCACTTTTTTATCCGCGAAAGCGATTTAACATCGGGCGATTTTTCAAAGGTTTTGTACGATTGGGATTGTTTGTAACAACCCTTTAGTCGAGTCCACGCTCCTTTAAGTGCAGCCCAATATCCATACCCAAGGGATGTACAAAGGCTTGAATACCTACCTGACGCGCCGCCAATACATTTGGCTCTAAATCATCAAAAAATACGGTTTCTTCCGGCATCAACTCCGCGTCGGCCAGCACATACTCGTATATTTCACGATTGGGTTTGCGCAGTCGGATCAGGTGTGAATAATACACCCCATCAAAATAGGTGTGCTGAAAATCGGTTACCCCATATTCCCGGAGCAAATAATCGTCGATCCAGTTGGCATGTAAATCATTGATATTGCTCAACAAAAACACCTGATAACGCTGCCGCAAACGCAATAACAGATCAAGTCGCGCACGCGGAAATTCCACAAAAATGCTGTTCCAGGCTTGTTCCACCTGTTCTGCCCGCAAAGGAGGATCAATAGACAATCGAACCGTATCTAAAAACTCCTCGGTGTTCATGCCCCCTACTTCATACATTTCAAAAACACGATCGCGCAACAGTTGCGCATGGGATGCAGCATAACTTTCGCCCGCAAGGGCATGCAGCATGCGCCCGGTTTGCCCTAAATCGAGGTCGAAAAGGACATTGCCTAAATCAAAGATGATATGTTTGACCGCCATAATATGAATATGAATAGACTTGTACTTGAATCGGTACCGCAAAGTTGAAGCTATTCCTTACCTTTGCGGCGCTTTAACCAAATATTTCCACGCAATTGCGGCAGGATATTTGCACACGCTGCAAAAAGTAGCAGCATCTTTTCATGCCGTTCAAACAAATAGACAACTTTTATGGCGCGCGTAGAACTCGTGATGCCCAAAATGGGCGAAAGTATCATGGAAGCCACCATTCTCAAATGGCGCAAAAATCCGGGAGACCGCATTGAACTCGATGAACCCGTGCTGGATATTGCCACAGATAAAGTGGACAGTGAAGTGCCTTCTCCGGTAGCGGGCACACTGGTTGAAATCTTATTCGCTGAAAATGAGGTTGTTGCGATCAATAAAACGATTGCAATCATCGAAACAGCAGCCTCCGATGCACCACCCGCTGCTTCCCCTGCACTGGCTACCACCACGGTTAGTGCAACCACTACCAATGTACCATTCGTTCCTGCAAGCAGCAGCGCAGCGATCAGCAGCACAGAAGGCCGGTTTTACTCTCCCTTGGTGCGTACCATTGCCAAAGAAGAAGGCATTGCACAAACGGAATTGGACAATATTGCCGGTTCGGGTCAGGAAGGACGTGTTACCAAAAAGGATGTGCTGGCTTACCTGGCCAACCGTGACACAAGTCCCGCAGCAATTCAGCCTGTGGCGCCCGCACCCACGGCACCCAGTACGCCAGCGGTTCCAGTAGCGCCTGCCGTAAGCATCAGTGGCAATGTAGAAATTATGGAAATGGACCGCATGCGCAAACTCATTTCCGACCACATGGTGATGAGCAAACACGTGAGCCCACACGTTACCTCTTTTGTGGAGGTCGACGTGACCAACATTGTCAACTGGCGCAACCGGATCAAAGACGATTTCAAGAAAAAGCACGGTGAAAACATCACGTTCACACCTATATTCATACAAGCGGTTGCCCGCGCGATCCGGGAACTCCCAATGATCAATGTTTCGGTGGATGGCACCCGTATTATCGTGAAGAAAGACATCAACATCGGGATGGCCGCTGCATTGCCGAGTGGTAACCTGATTGTTCCGGTAATCAAAAATGCCGATTACCTGAATTTGATGGGCCTCACCAAAGCCGTTAATGACCTAGCCAACCGTGCGCGAAAAAACCAGTTGAAACCCGATGAAGTACAGGGCGGCACGTTTACCCTTACCAATGTGGGTACTTTTGGCAATGTAATGGGCACCCCGATCATCAATCAACCACAGGTAGCCATTATGGCAACCGGCGCAATCAAGAAAAAACCGGCAGTACTGGAAACAGAACATGGTGATGTGATCGCGATCCGTCAAATGATGTTTCTCTCCATGTCGTACGATCACCGAGTCGTTGATGGCATGCTGGGCGGTACTTTTATCCGCAAAGTAGCCGATTTCCTGGAGGCTTTCGATGTAAATACTGTCGTATAGTATAGCATGGCCGTTGCCGACTAAGCCATCCAACTGGTATTAATCGGTAACGGCCATTTGTCCATGATCAATTTCCTGAATCAGGACTTTGTCGATTTTACTTTTGTCCATATCCACAATTTCAAAGCGATAATGGTCGATGGTAAAGAAATCGCCTGCTTTCGGAATTTCACTCAAATGGTACAGGATAAATCCAGCCAGCGTGGAGTAGTCTGTTTCCACCTCGTCGAAGGCTTTCAAGTGCACCGTTTCCCGCAATTCATCGATCGGAATCACCCCATCTACAAGCAGGCTGCCATCTTCGCGTGTGATGATTGATGGCTCTTCCACATCATCCATATCAGGCAGGGTACCAAATATATTCTCCGTCAGGTCGTGCAGGGTAATAATGCCCTGGGTTGATCCATACTCATCGACCACCACGGCAAAATAGTTGCGCGCTTTTCGGAAACGCTCCAAAATTTTGAGGGCGTTCATCGTTTCGGGTACATATAGTGGCTGACTCACCACATTGCGCAAATTGAACCCCGGCTTGTTGCGCTGGTCGATATAATCGCGCAGCCGCACCACCCCAATGATATTTTCGAGGGTATCTTCGCACAAGAGGAATTTGGTATAACCGCTTTCCCGAATGATTTTATCGTTTTCTTCGGCCGGTGCATGAACGTCGAGCCACTCCACTTCATTGCGGTGGGTCATAATGGTATAGGCATCTCGATCGGCAAAGCGCAAAATATTCTGAATGTATTCGCTTTCTTTGGTTTCCAGCACCCCTTGCTGATTGGCCATTTTAACCATCAGTTTGATTTCATCCTCCGAAATACTTTGCTGGTCGTTGGGCTTAATGAGCAACAGGCGCAAAAACATTTTGGTCGACCAACTCAGAAACACCGAAATGGGTCCGGTCAGTTTGGTCATTACGCTCATAGCGGGTGCGCAGGTGAGCGCAAGCATGTCGGCGTATTGAATCGCAATATACTTAGGTGCCAGTTCGCCAATGATCAGCGAGAGGTAAGTAATTACGGTAATGACAAAAGCGATAGAAATCTGTTCGGCAAAAGGGGCCAGAACAGGTACCCCTTCGATAATGGGGGTCAGGTGCTTGCCGATTGCCACACCGCCATAAGCGCCTTCTACAATACTGATCAACGTAATACCGATTTGCATGGCCGATAAATAGTTGTCGATATTATCGAGCAAATTTAGCGCAATGCCAGCGTTTACATTTCCCTTGCTCCTTTCGCCCTCCAGCCGAGCACGTTTGGCTGTAATCAACGCTATTTCGCCCAACACGAGGAAACCATGTAAGACAATCAGTACAAGTATTATCGCTATTTCCATGTTCTGTACGCCATCGATGCCCCTACCAAACTTGGTACATGCTGCAGCATCCCGGTGCGTGAACGGGCTTTGGGCTACGAAGCGTTAATTTTATTTGTGTAATGAGGGAAAAAAGCACGCAACAATCTTCTGAATCGAGTGCAAATTTACCACTATTACCAAATTTTTCACAAGTCTTTCTTTGGGCTGCCTGAAATGTTAGTTAAAATATGTTAAAATTTGAAAAATATTTTTGTACAAACACAATAACCCCATACATTTGGGCTCACACAACAGCGAAATCATTCCTGTTCCGTTTTTTCACTAAATCATTTTGTCTATCGATTCTAACTTGTACACCATTTAATTGTTTGTCAATTTATCTGGTAAAACAGCAAAACCACTTTGCTCATGCAAGTTATGCCGATGCTCAATGATCACGAATTAATCGCCCTTTATGCTAGCGGCGATGAGAAAGCCTTCGAAACTCTTCTGAAGCGCTACAAATCCAAGATTTACACTTCGATCTACCTGTTCGTTAAAGATCAGGCGCTCGCTGAAGACATTTTTCAGGAAGTGTTCATTAAAATTATTGATACGCTCCGTCGTGGCAAGTATAACCACGAAGGCAAATTTGTCCAATGGGCTATGCGGATTGCGTACAACATGTGTGTCGATTACCACCGTCGCAACAAGCGCCGCGCACACATCAATCCATCCGACGATTTTGATATCTTCGAAGTGCTTCGCCTCAGCGATGATGGTCCTGAAACACAAATCATGCGCAGCGAAACGCACAACCGCATCCGTCGCCTCATCGACGAACTTCCTGCCGAACAACGGGAAGTGGTTATTTTGCGCCATTACGCCGATATGAGCTTTAAAGAAATTGCCTCGCTTACCCGCGTGAGCATCAATACTGCCCTGGGTCGCATGCGCTACGCCCTCATCAACATCCGCAAGATGATGGTGGAACGTGAAGTAATGCTCCAGTAATCCCGCCGATACCCGCAGCCTTCGATTTTGTACAAATCTGCGAACTGCATGTATAAAAACAATGGGCTATTGTGTTTCTTTTGGAAACGCAATAGCCCATATTTATTTGGGTTTGGCGCGTATTATTCCCGAATTATTTTCAGTGCAGCGGCACTTTTTCCTGCCAAAATCCGCACCACATATGCGCCCGTTGGCAATGCGCTCAAATCAATATTCATCTGATTGCTGCCCGATACCAACTGGGTTGTTTGTTGGTATACAGTAGCACCCAAGATGTTGTTTACCACAATGTGTGCTTCTACACTTATATCTGATTGAACATTCAATTGAGTAACGCCCGATGTTGGGTTCGGATTCGCCTGCACACCATGCAAACCCGATGTTGGTGCTTGGGTCGCTACTTGCAAACTTCTGTCTCCTTCCGCATACCATACGCCCCACTGGTGCGCATTTAACAGCGCCCCAATACCGCCTTGTGGCTCAATTTTATTGGCTTTCAAACCCTGTGTGTACAAATTAACATTGGTCGCGCTGGGCGATTCAAACAAAATTTTATTGTCCAAACGGTTGTAAGTTGGCCATCCCAAGGCACCGTTATCGGCTACCAGGCGCATATAATCACCTGTTTCGGTATTGGCACCGTAAATTTCATACACATCATTGGCGCTGTCGAAGAAATCAAACGCAATGACATAAGGTGAGTTTTTGGCAAAACTTGGGTCTGCAACGCTGGTATTTTCAGGCAAGCCACTAAATAGCTTGGAAATAAACGGTGTCTGCGTATTTACAAACGCGCCATTTTCCCAAAATTGAAGGAACCCAATATCCCAATAGCTCAAGTCCTGGCCATTATTGCTTATCAATTCATTGAACGCATCGTACATCAAGTATGAACCACTGTAGTCAAACTCCAACACATCGGCATACCGTACTTCGCCGGTAATGGTGGGTGTTTGAGAATACGTTGGGTTGTACAAAAAGAAGGTTTCGGGCAAAAACAGGTTGGGATCGGCCAAATCAAAGATATACACGCGGTTGTCCTGGCTTTGTGTAATGCCTGCAATAAAGCGGCCATCCTTTGAAATGACGGCGTTCCGCCAAATCGGAGAAGCACTAAATGGCGGGTTCACCACCGGAATGATGTTGGTTGGCGTGTACTGTATATCGACCGTAATAATATGGCCTTCGCTGTTTACAAAAACAATTTGACCGCCATTGTCTGAAATACTTGGACGACTTTGCACACCTTCATTATAAATAGAGCCCAATAACTGACCAGTTCCTGCTGCGAGGTCAAGGGAAAGGCCATCGTCAGATACACATAATATGTATTCATCGCCTGGGTTCGGGTTTAATTGGCCCTGGTAATTGCCACTTGGCTGGTTTCCAACAATTCCCACCACATCAAAAGCCGAAGCGGCCGCTTGCGCAACCGTCGCGCCGTACAAATCATTGGACGCTTGCAAAACAGCAATGCGCAAATCGGTAAATTTGCTGCTTTTTACCAAATAATCGCGCAAGGCCTTATAATACACCTGTTCGGCTTTGTCTTTACCCACTGAGGCATTGCTGGCAAAAAGGTAAAACGCGCGGTTCGTAATTCCACTGTTGATGTGTACGCCGCCGTTATCATCACTGCCGTTGTATTTTTCGCTCATTTGCTTGGGCTGCCACCAGGGACTATTGGAAGAAACGCCGTTGTTGGGATTGGACAAATCGCGGAGGCAGTTGGTCGGATTCACGCCCGTTTGCATCACGTCTTCTCCGATTTTCCAGTCTTCCCGATCGATCATGGCCCCGAAAATATCGGCAAAAGATTCGTTCATGGCACCGCTTTCATCCTGATACTCCAGGTTTGCGGTTTTTTCCACTACGCCGTGGGTCATTTCGTGTCCGCCCACATCCAGGCCGCGTGCGAGGCGTCTAAAGGTTGATCCGCCGTTTCCGTACCACATCGCAGCGCCATTCCAGAAGGCATTTTCCATAGAACTGCCATCATTGTCGGCCACTTCCACAAACGCGATGATGTTGCCACCCACCCCGTCGATGGAATTACGATTAAAGGTATTTTTGAAATAATCGTAACTCTTGCTGCTGTTCCAATGCCCGCTTACAGCCGTTTTATTGTTAAAATTGAGGCCGGTGGCGGATACAAAATCATAATTGAACGTAGATTGAACTTCCGGGGAGGTGCCCAGCGCGCTCAACGTTATAATGGCACCAACCGGATCGTTGGGCATATTTGACTGGCCGCTGTTGAACATCGCTTTACTGGCATCTTCGAGCACAATTTGGCTGCCACTCACCTGCCAGGCCCCAAAAGAACGGCTGATATCGAGCAGATCTAGGCCATTGGCTGTAACCGGGCCGACTACTACATCCTCGGTTGCCGGGGTATTGTGTTCTATTTCGGTTACCTCCGCTGTTTTATGGGAAACATGGCGACCGCCGTCAATTTTGCAGGTATGGTCAAAATGATGGATCACTGCGCCGGTTTGTGCATCCACAAAATAAACCACGCGTTTGAGCAAGTTGGGGTGCGCCTCCACGTACCAAGCCAGGCGTGCCGTTTGTTGACTTGCTTTTGGGTGGTACACCACCAGTTGGGTTTGATGCGTGGCACCGCCTACAAACTTAAGTTCTTCGGCCGTCCAGCGCGTTTTGGTGTAGGCTGGACCAAAATCGGCCATTGCCTGCTCATACGCGGTTGTTGCCGCAATGGCCGGATTCGTGGCAAGTTTAGCTGCGCTCGGGTAATAACGTCCTCCCAAACTTATAAAATAACCATTTTTACTGTGGGCGATGAGTTCTGCGCCGTACACCGGAATCGAATGGAGCACTTGTTGCAGGCGCACATGGTAATTGCCTTGCTCGTCGGTTTGGATGCTGCTTACGACAAACTCCTTGGCAGGATCGAGGATGCCCGCCGGTTGCAATTGCACCAAAAACGCCAGGGCATTTTCGGCGGGTGTTTTGCGGTCTGCATCTACCAGAATTTCTGGTTTACTTTCAAAAAAGATGGGCATTCCGTTTTCATCCCGCGTAATTTTGAGGGTTGATGGAGCGGGCGCTCCTGGAATAAAAGCGGGCATCGGCTTCAAGGATGGTGTTGGAATACCAAAAACCTGTTCGGCTGGTGGCACGGACGTGGCAGGTTTTCGTGCGGCTAGCTCGGCCGGTGTGAAAGTACGGTTGGCCGGTGGGGGATTTTTTTTCGCGCTTTGCGCAAACGTAGATACGCCCAAAAGGAGCATCCAAAAGATGAGTACTGTGTTTTTCATAAAGAAACAAATTTATCGGTTTGGTTGTGAGGTTCGAGCACCTCGCGTTAAAGGTCGATAATTTACTAAAAAAATCATGTTAAGATACAACAGACTTGTTGCGGTAGGAAAACGAACAACGCTCATCCCTATTGCTGAACGCTTATATAAGTTGCATATCGGGGAAATATGGACAGGGCTATCTTTGTTTTAAAATGTATACCGGGCGATCTTTCATTGGTTGCGGCTGGGCGAAAAATCGGTCAACACCTTACTGTGGTCGGGCATTGTAGCGGTTTTTGCCCTATCGTTTATGATGTTTTTAACCCATCATAACCTTGGGCATACCCTGACGGATACCGAAGTGAGTTTTGAATTGTTGCATACCCTGGTTAATTTGACTACTTGGGCCCCTATTATGTTTGGATGGGTGGGGGTTTACCATTTGAACAAAATCCTAACCCGTCTTCACGGAACAGGGATGAAGCAATTGGAGTTGAGCAATGAATTGAAAGAGAGCCAATTGCACAACCTCAAAGCACAAATTAATCCGCATTTTTTATTCAACGCCCTCAACAGTATTCGGGCACTCATTTATGTTGACCCCGATCGTGCAGGCAATGCCTTGAGCCGATTATCGGGTTTATTGCGTTCGGCCCTGCATGCGCCTGCTACCGGGCTGATACCGCTGGAGGAGGAATTGGCCTTTGTGCGCGATTATTTGTCTTTAGAGCAATTGCGGTTTGAAGAACGCTTGCAACTGGAATGGGATATTGATCCGGCGTTGGATCAAGTAAAAATTCCGCCCTTGTTGCTGCTTACGTTGGCTGAAAATGCCGTAAAGCATGGGATAAGCCGCATGGTTGAAGGGGGCCGTATCCGCATTGTAGCACGGGCGCATGGGGAAAGCGTAATTTTAGAAATCACCAACACCGGCGCGTTGGAAGTTTCGGATCAGGCAGGGATTGGATTGGACAATGCGCGGCGGCGGCTGGTGCACTTATTAGGCGCAGCGGCGCATTTGAGCCTTGTTCAACAGGATTCTGAAGTAGTTGCACGGGTTGAATTGCCAAAAAGTTTAAATAAGTGAAAAAAAAATTGAAAAATTGTTGCTTGGTAACACCTGAACGCTATACCTTTGCCCCGCTTTTTAAAGCAAGCCTCCTTAGCTCAGTTGGTTAGAGCGGCGGACTGTTAATCCGTAGGTCAAAGGTTCAAGTCCTTTAGGAGGCGCAAGGCCATCGCAGACGCGATGGCCTTTTTATTTTCGGCCTAATTTGCCATCTTTGCCTGATCAAAACAGGTGGGAGAAAGTGCCCATTTAAACGTTTACGTATAAAATTTGACTTATGAGTTTAGTTGCGGTAGGAACCGTTGCATTCGATGATATTGAAACACCTGCAGGACGGGCTGAAAAAGTAGTCGGTGGTGCTTGTACTTACATTTCTCTGTCTGCATCCTATTTTGTGAAGCCGGTACAAATTGTTTCGGTGGTGGGTGACGATTTTCCGAGTGATGTGTTGGCTTTTTTAGAAAGCCGGGGGGTCGATTTGGCGGGTTTGCAAATAAAGGTTGGTGAAAAATCTTTTTTTTGGGCCGGCCGGTACCACAAAGACCTCAACTCGCGCGATACGCTGGATACCCAACTGAACGTATTGGCCAATTTTGAGCCGGTATTGCCTGCTGCTTATAAAAATCCGGATGTATTGATGTTGGGCAACCTCGTTCCGAAAATTCAAATGGACGTGTTGGATCAATTGGATCAGCGTCCGAGTTTGGTGGTGTTGGACACCATGAATTTCTGGATGGACATTGCGCTGGATGATTTGAAGGCCGTTTTGAAAAAGATAGATGTATTGACCATCAATGATGAAGAGGCGCGGCAATTGACGGGCAAACATTCGTTGGTGCACGCTGCCCAGGCGATTCACGAGATGGGTCCAAAATATTTGGTCATAAAAAAAGGCGAACACGGCGCTTTGTTGTTTCACCATGGACAAGTTTTTTACGCACCGGCATTGCCTTTGGCTGAAGTGATTGACCCAACGGGTGCAGGCGATACGTTTGCGGGTGGCTTTACGGGCTGGTTGGCCAAAACCAAAGATTATTCCTTTGAGAATATGAAATTGGCGGTGATTCACGGCTCGGCGATGGCATCCTTTTGCGTAGAAGCATTTAGTATTGATGGCATCAAAAATTTAACCCAGGAAATGATCGATGCGCGGGTGGAAGCCTTTGCACGCCTGGTTCATTTTAGATAAATTATATTTACCATGTTTGGAGACCTTTTGGGTAATTTGCAGCAACAGCAACAGGTCATGCAGGAAAAACTTGCGGCCCTTTTCGTAGATGCCGAATCGGGCGATGGCGCAGTGCGGGTGCAAGCATCGGGCGATATGCAGGTACACAATATAAAATTGGACGCCAGCAAACTCGACTTTTCGGACCTGGAGCAATTGGAAGATTTGGTATTGGTGGCGGTTAATCGGGCCTTGGAAGCGGCGCGTGTGGCCGCTGCAGCCGAGACCAACCAATTATTGCAAGGAATGATGCCGGGCGGGTTGGATCAGTTTTTGAAACCCTGAGTGCATGCCCAGATTTGACGCTCCATGGCGTATTTGCATTTTCATGGATTACGCCGCTTGAAAATTATACTTTAATGCCATTGCAGGCGTTTATTTGTGCTTAAATCGATTTCCCGCATGCGTACACTTTTCCTTTTATGTAGCTTCATTTACGCCGGTGCGCTCTTTGCACAAAGCACTTCCGACAAGGTTGAGGCGTACTTTGCATTCGATAATGGATGCAAGGCTGTTGATAACAGTGGCAATGGTTCGGCCGGCGCATTGATCAACGGCATTTCCTGCACCTGCGGCCTGCGTGATTCCTGTTTCAGATTTGACGGGATAGACGATGCGCTTTATTTTGTAGGACCTTTTACCGATATTTTTTCTACGAGTGACTTTACGGTGAGCTTTTACATCAAGCCACCGGATGCCACCAATGTAAATGGTACCCAGCTGATTATGTCAAAACAGGGCAGCTGTACCACCAATCGCGCATTTTGGGTGCGTTTTTCGCCCAAAACACGCCGAATAACTTCTGGCATTAGCGAAAACGATACCCTGCTTACCACCGTTCAGGGCGCACTCGACAATGGCCCCTGTTGGCAGTTTATCACGCTTACCCGCAGCAATACGCGGTACACCTTATATATTAATGGCCAATTGCGGGATACCAAAGTTGCCCCGGCACGCCTAGATCTCACCTCCACCGCTACGTTTAAAGTAGGCGAACCAGCTTGTCCGCTCGACTCTTGGTACAAGGGGGAGTTTGATGAATTGCGTTTTCATAGTAAAGCGCTGGACGAAGAGGCTATTGCGCGGTATAATTTGCGGGCAGACAATATTTTGAATTCGGATACCCTGATTTACCTGGGCAATTCGTTTCAGGTTAATGTATCGGCGAGTTGTGCTGAACAATTTTCGTGGAGCCCCGCTGCAGGCGTTTCTGATCCTACTATCCCCAACCCAATCGTAACCCCCACAGAACCGGGCAGTTATGTGGTAACCATTGATTATGGCAACGGGGTATGTTTGGCTTACGATACCATTTTTGTAAATGTCATTGATCCAGACACCCTGGATTGCAATAAAATTTTTATCCCCAATGCCTTTACGCCGAGCTTCAGTTCGGGTCGTAATGATGTTTTTGGCATCAGTAACCCGTTCTCTGTCAATGAATTTATTTCGTTTGAAGTATTTGACCGTTGGGGCGGAAGGGTGTTTAATGCAAAAGATCAATTTGAAACCTGGGATGGTATGATCAGTGGTACCCCTGCCAACCCGGGCGCATTTTTATATCGCCTGCGGTATAAGTGCCAAGGGGTTGAAAAAGTAAAGGCGGGCAATTTAACGCTCTTAAGATAGGCCATAAAAAAAAGAGAACCCGGAGCACATTTGCTCCGGGTTTTCACTAAACCGTTTCTATTGTATGAAGCTGCAATACAAACAGTGTAGCCAATTATGTGCCAAAAAGTGCGGTCAAATGTTAAAACTAGACTTAAAATAAAAAACCCTATTAAATATTGCTACTTAACAGGGACAAAACAAAAAACAAACACTATGAACAAACACTATTTATCAAATCTGTGGGTTTAGGGGCAAGCCGCTATTTTTAATAAAAACAGCAAAATAAAAACAAGTCAAAGGTAATCACTAATTGGAAATCAGTCCCTTTTTTTTGCGCGGAACATTTGTTGCTTAACGCTGACCAAAATACTGGTATTCTTTCAGAAATTTGCCCTTTGTTAGGTTCCTTTGCTTGCATAATACCTCTTTGCCAAAAACCGTACCACCCTCCATCATTATCCAATAAATATGCTCATGAAATCCATAAATACACTTTTTGTAGTATTTTTTTCGGTGCTTTGCTGGGCTGCAGCCTGTAGTTCGGAACAGGCATCGAGCACGTCGGCAAGTGCTGAAACTTCCCGCACCAAACTTACGCCAGATGGCATGGCCGTTTTCCGTCAGTATTGCATTACGTGCCATGGCTCGGATGGAAAACTGGGCCTTAACGGCGCTAAAAACCTAACCGTCAGCCTTTTAACCAAAGAGGAGCGCATCAATATCATTACCAATGGCCGCAAAATGATGACGCCTTTTAAAGAAGTACTTTCACCGGAAGAGATTTTGGCCGTAGCAGATTATACCTTATCGTTGAAAAAATAAAGCATGTTACCAGATTCTAAACTTTTGGTTACCGGGGGCACCGGATTTTTGGGCGCTTACCTGATTCGTCAACTCCTGGCAAAAGGATATGCGGTGCGTGCCACCCGCCGGGCCAACAGTCCCATGGATCTGGTCGCAGATATTGCCGATCAGGTGGAATGGGTGGATGCTGATGTAACGGATGTAGTGGCCTTAGAAGACGCCATGACCGGTATTACCGAAGTGTTGCATTGTGCGGCCATGGTATCGTTTCACCCGCGCGATGTTGCCCGTATGATGCAGGTAAATGTGGAAGGAACGGCCAACGTGGCCAATTTAGCCCTCGAAATGGGCGTGCGGAAAATGATACACGTGAGCAGCATTGCCTCCCTGGGGCGTGCCAAGGACCGGCCCACCTTAGATGAAGACAGCAAATGGGTGCAAAGTCGGGGTAACAGCAATTATGCGATCAGCAAGTACCAAAGTGAGCAGGAGGTGTGGCGCGCGCACCACGAAGGCCTGGCGGTGGCGATTGTGAACCCGGCGATCATTTTTGGCAGTGGGTTTTGGAACCTGGGTTCGGCCAAGTTTTTTACCCAGGTTGAAGGAGGACTAAAATTTTGCCCGACTGGCAGCACCGGTTTTGTGGATGTGCGGGATGTGGCGCGTTTTATGGTACACCTGCTGGAAGGCCCGCAAAATGGCGAACGGTATATTTTAAATAGCGAAAATGCCTCTTTTCGGCGTTTGTTTGACCTGATTGGTGCTTCGATTGATAAAAAACCGCCGTTTATCCCGGTCAGTCCGCTGCTGGCAGAAGTAGCCTGGCGGGTAGAGTGGCTGAAGGAAAAAATATTGGGCGCCGAGCCAATGGTTACCAAAGAAGCCGCGCGCAGCAGCGTATCGAAGTATTTTTACACCAGTGATAAGTCCAAAACGGTATTTGATTTCACGTATCGGAGTTTGGAGACGACGATCCGGGAGACGGGGGCTCAGTTTTTGGAGGCTAAGCAGGAGGGGTTTAGGGCTATGGTGTTGGAGGGGATGTAGTACTTGTTTTACTTTTCTTCCATACCAATCTTGTAGGTATGTAAAACTTTACCCGTCTGAGTGTCTACAAACCTAACTTCTTGAATCTTTTGGATAAGATCCGATTGTTTTTCAATGCCTAACATGGCTGGATAGATCGATGACTCCAATTTGGTGTAATTATCTTCGAAACCACTCTTTATATCATAAGAAACAAAGATGATGTTCGCCGGGTGTGCATCCGGAAACCACGTTTTTATCAAAGCACGGACAGATGGGCTTATGCTGAACGTATAACCATCCAATTGTTTGTTTACGCTTATTTGAATTGCGTCCATTTCTTTTATAAGATCCGCTTGCATAGGTAAAAGATGCTTAGAACTTGTTAAGACTACTTTGGACCTGTTTATGGCCATCTTTTACAAAATTATGTTCAAAATGGCAAATTCGCAAGTGTACTACTCGCTTGCGATCATCAATCTACCCGAAATAGGCAAACTACCTCCCGGAACAACATAAAAATAGATTCCGGGGGCTAAATGATTCAGGTGCATGGCAATATTGCCCGTATCTCCCGGAAGTATCGTTTGGTATACTTCCTGGCCCAGTGCGTTGTACAATAAAAAGGACGCACCCTGATTTTGTTCGAGTTGGTAGTATAGGGTAAAACTTCCTGTGCTGGGATTGGGGAAAATAGAAATAGATTCACTTGAAGCAGGTTCTATAGTAGGTACCGTAGTTATCCACACAT
>JBBAVI010000049.1:0-40401 GCA_040397785.1 Saprospiraceae bacterium
TATCATTTTACTCGGAAGATGAAAAAAATAATTTTTTTGAGCCTGGTGTTGCTGCCACTTAGCATATCGGCCCAAAGCGGTTGGACGCGCCGTGCGCAGGCTTGGTTCTTGAAATTAGACGTTTCGCACCTAAGTGCCGACAGCTACTACAACCCAAATGGCGGCAAATTAAAAACCAGTACTTTTCGTCAAACCTCCATCAATATATATGGTGAATACGGATTCCGCCCCCGCCTGACTTTTATTGCACAGGCTCCGCTGTTGCGCTTAAACCGTTTTGAAACAACCGACGTGGCCGCTGGCATGGGCGATTTGCGTTTGGAAGCCAAGTACCGCCTTACAGGCAACAACTTGCCCGTGGCGTTGAGCCTCGCAGCTGAACTACCAACGGGACGCGCCAATGCTTACGCTTCTAACAAGGAGTTTCCAGATGACCGCATTAATTTACCAACGGGCGACGGCGAATGGAATGTGTGGGCCACGCTCGCAGCATCCAAGTCTCTTGGCAAAATATACATTTCTACATTTGCCGCATATAATTTTCGGACGCAATATGCCGGCAAAAAATTCCGTGACCTTTACCAATTTGGGGCCGAGATCGGCTACAATCCCTGGAAAACACTTTGGCTCAATGCCAAGCTCCGAGCGCAATTTAGCAACGGCTTAAGCCAACATCCCGACCTGGGTTTCGTGCGGGGCGACGCTACAACTTACACCTTAGCCAGTACCGAGGCCTTCTTTAAATTCAACCCACACTGGGGGATATCGGCTACTTACCTGATGGGTGGAAACTGGATTGCACCCTTTCGCAACATTTATATCGCGCCCTACTTTTCAGTGGGCGTGATTTATGAACGGTAATTTCAGGCTGTCGCTAGTTTTTCTCTGAGCTGAATACGCTGTGAAAAACGATACCATAAACAGTATCTAATAAGTGTAGCGCAAAGTTATGCCATAGGTGCGTGGATCGCCCAAAACACCTGCATAATGTCCTGCATTGCCCGCTGCGGGCAACAACTGTTCGAAATAATCTTTGTCCAGCAAATTGCGCGCCCATATAAAGATCGACAATCCATTGGTGGCGCGGAAACCCAATCGGCCATTCAGCAAGGCGTAACCTTCAATATTCAAATATGCCGATGGTGATCCACTCGAAGAAAACTCGGAGCGGTAATAGGTATCAAACGCCAGAAAATACTTGCCACTTTCACTGAGTAATTTGCCGGAAGTGGTCAATTCGCCCCCCAAAGAACCAGCCCATTTGGAAATGCCTGGCAATCTACTGCCTGAAATATCCTTAAATGCCGATGCGCCGCCCGTTTCTTCCAAAGGAACCGGCGCATTGTTGAAGGATACGTATTTGCCGTCGGTATAAGCGAACGCGCCGTACAGGGAAAAATGTTTGCCAAACCGGACGTTACCATCCAATTCAACGCCCAACACCCGCACTTTTTCCGCATTGGCGAGGTAACCGCGGTTTACACCCACCTCAGCCGTTTGAACCTGGGTTTGGTAATCTTTGATGTCGGTGTTATGAAATGCCAGGTTCAAGGTGGAATTGCTGGTTGGGCTCGTTTTTATACCCAATTCGAAATGCGTGACCGATTCGGGCTTAACCCGCGCCAAATCAATCAAAATTTCGCCATTTGCCGTTGGCAAGCCTCCCAGATTGACGCCAACTGGCTTGAAACTGGTTGAATAGGTGGCAAACGTATTGATGTGGTTGGAAGCTTTAAAAGAAAGCGTTAACTGACCCGAAAGATTGCTTTCATTTACATTGGTTGTAAATGCTTGATCAGTATAAACCAGCCGCTTGAGGGCAATCAGCGCAGGATCTGTTGTTTCTAAACCGCCATACGTTTTACGGTCATACACCACGTCTTTTTGGTCGTTGTTATAACGGATACCCGGCAACAGGTGCAAACGATTGGTGATAGTCCAGTCAACCTGGGCAAATACCGCGCCACTAAAAGTTTGGAGGCGGGAAGTGGTTTTGATGCCATAACCATCCAACAGGCCTGGTGTTTTCCATAAATTGCTGGTCGAACTTTGAGAAAAACGCCATTGTGCCGAACCAGATTCTTCCGTGTGAACCGGATCGGTCGTCAAGTCCTGACCAATGGCAAAAAGACCAATTACACCACTCACACGGGGTAATAAATTCCCGGCATACCGAATCTCCTGGGTCCATTGTTCATGCCTTGAAGTGGCCGCCGACTTGGAAAGTACCGACAAACCCGTAAAGTCCCGGTCATTCGACGGGTCCCAGTTCCAGTAACGCCAGGCAGTCGTCGAAGTAAGTGTACCGCGACCAAGCTTTACATCAATATTGAGCGAAGCACCGCCCAATTCATTCCCTGAACGCCAAGGGGTGTCATGGTCGACGATTCGGTCAAAGGGGTTTTGGGTAGGTAATGAATATCCAAGGTCGGAAATGATCTGATTGAATTGCCGGTAACCAGCGCGTTGGGTGGTCACCACACCAGCAACAACCTGTGCAAAACCATCCGGACGTTGTTCTGATATATCACCAGCCAGCGAAATCTTCACCCGATCGGATGGGGCAAACAAGAGTTGTCCGCGAACACCCAGGTTATTGATATCATTCACAGGCTTTTCTGTTCTGATATTATACAGCAAACCATCCCGTTGTGTACCCGAGAAAGAAATCCTTCCGGCAAATTTTTTACCCAGCGGACCAGTGATGGAAGTTTTAGCCTGGATATATCCATAGTCGCCATAACTCAGTTCAAAACTTGCGCCGGGTTTAAAACTTGGCGCACGGGTGGTGATGTTAAAGGCCCCTGCAGTAGTGTTTTTACCAAAAAGGGTGCCCTGTGGTCCACGCAATACTTCAACTTGTTCAATATCAATAAAATCAAGGGTAGTGGCCGCCGCGCGCGCGTAGTACACACCGTCTACATAAAACCCTACGCCCGGGTCAATGCCATCATTGGTCAGTCCAAAGGTAGAGCCTAAGCCCCGAATATTCAGGGTAGTATTGCGCGGATTGGAGGAATAGAGTTGGACAGTAGGCACCAGTTCTTTCAATCGGTTTACATTAAATGCACCCGATTCTTCGATCAACTTCCCGCCTATAACCGATATGGGAATGGGTACATTCTGGGCCGTCTCTTGTCGGCGCCTGGAGGTAATGACCACCTCGGAAAGCTGACTATCCTCTACCAGCGTAATTGTCAGCGGCGTTTTTGAAATTTCTGTGATCTCAATTTCCTGGGTAGAATAGCCCACCGCAGTAATAACTATAGTAAATGGCGGGTTTTTTCGTGTTGGGAGGCTGAATTTACCAAGGGTGTCGGCAATAGTATAGGTGCTTGAACCTTTCAGGACGATGGTTGAACCAACAAGCGGATAACCCGCGCCATCCTGTATTAAGCCCTGAACCTCGCTTTGACCGAATGAAAAATTGGCCCAAAACAGCAAGGCCAGGATGCGTGTTAATTTTTGCTTCATTGTAAAATGTTTGTAGTTGATCGATGAGTACCTTGATTTTCTTCAGATTTAACCCCACAATGGACACCATTGTATGGGTATTAAAAAAGCCCTTCGGTATATGACCGAAGGGCTTTTTTAAAACAAAACGAAATTGTAAGAACTTAAGGAATTAAAACCCTGTCAAACAATATACGTGTTAGAGCCGCTTCGGTGTATCGAAATGGACAACAACAACAACATGGTTTGTATGACGTAGTGTAATTCATAAAGCAAAGATATGTAGCACTTTTTATCCTACCAAATTTGTAGACTATTAATTTTAATATTAACCTTTATGTTCTTTATACTTGGCCTCCTACTGGCCCAATCAATCCTTTACCAGCGCCAGTATATAAATAAAAATCCGGTTAAAACAGTGCATAACTGCCAATGCACGGTAACAAAACAAATTTATAAAAAACGGGCGACCAACATCCATTGGCCTGGAAGTTCGTCGCCCATTACTCTTTACAGATTTACAAGCGCTTAATGCGAACCAAAATTCACAAATAAGTTGACCCGCAATCGTTGGTTATAAAAATCGCCCGACGGATCCGCGAACGTTTTCCAGCCGCTGATGAGGGTGTAATGCACGCCCCCACCAAAGCTCATGCCTTTGACTTTGCTTGGAAAAAATACCCGGGCGCCAAACTCCGTCCAGCCGCCTGCCGCCGCATCTTCGCCTTTGAACAGTTTGTCTTCCCACACACTGACCCGCGCACCATCGGGTGTTTTGCGGTCGTCGCCATGCAGATAAAAGCCGCCAGCACCAACACCATAACCGATCGGAAGATCCAGTTCAAACTTTTTAAACTTAAAGGTAGGGGCAATGAACGCACCAATAACACCCCAATCGGCCCGAAGTTTAACCGAACTTTTGCCCAAATAGGTCTGATTTTCAGATAATTTAGTATCAACGGTGTAGGAATTAATCGGCCCCGGACGACCATAACTGATGATGCCCACTTTGAGGCGATCTTTCCAAAGTTTCACGCCAAAAGATGCGCCAATGGTTTTGCCAATATGGTTTTCGAGAAACATTACCCCAACCTCGGGTGTGATAAACCAGCCAATTTTGGACGGTTTTGATTCCTGTGCGGTCAAAAAAGTGGCCCAAACCAACAGGCAGCTTGCAATAATTATCTTTTTCATGGAAGTGTAATTTTTGAGTTGTTAGAAAGTAGGTTCAACTAAAGGAGCAGTGGTACGGCGACCAAAAGCAAAGCGCATCCCGGCCTGCAAAGACCAACTGAATTTGTAAGTGTCGCCATCACCACCGAACGCAGCACCGGTCGCGGCTTTGAAGAAAACATGGCGTCTTTCGGAGGTTTTGACGTTCAAACCCGCATAAATCAGCGGTACATGTGCAAATTCAAACAACGAAGACGGACTAACCTGGAACCCCATCGGAATAGTGATCCCGCCCTGAAAATGGACTTTTTCGGTTGCCGGAATGGTCACGAGCAGGCCAGGCTCAAACAATGCCGCAGTAGCAGAAAGGATACTGTCCCGTTCGTCGTTTTGATCGGGGTCAATTTTGCCCTGGATGCGTAGCCCCGTTCGAGCGAAAAAATCCAGCCGAATTTGATCTTTTTCGTACAAACGATAGGTCAAAGGCACCGAAAAAGTGGTCGAAAAGCCTTCCCGAATAGGTTTGGCATCCACAAACCGATAACGGGGCGCACCATATTGCGCCTCTAATCCAATCCGAAACCGGTCGTTGACCTGGTAACGGTAGGCCAAATTGGCCGAAACACGGTCTTGGGTTGAGCTACCGACCGATACATCCAACAGCGATTGTGCCGACATGTTGTGTGCGGACAAAAGCGCTAGCAGGACGGAAAAGACAATAAAAAGTTGTTTCATGTTGCAGTTGTTTTTTTTGATGGAACAAAAATTTGATACTGCAAATGTGCGGGTGTTGCCCGGCGCGGTTCATTGACTTGGGTTAAGAAAAGGATAAACTGTCAATCGCCCAAACTATCAAACTCACAACTATCAACCATATTTGGGCATGTCCAAACTAACAACTAACAACTAACAACTAACAACTATCTTATCTTCTCCAACAACCACTCCCGCTCGGTCAAATGCTCCTCTTTCAAAATCGCCTCGCGCAATTTTTCTACCTCGTTTTTTTCGTGCCAATTGATATTCAATAACTTATCTGTATATTTAATGATGTTCAAACTGTTGTTCCGATGATACCCCAACACCCTTTTTCGATGGATATAATTGCGCATCGCATCGAGGTGCGATTGTAAGGTTTCCATTTCACCCAATTCGTACCAGGTTTTTAGCAACAACGTTTTCGCAGCCAGATTAACCAAAGTGTCGCGGTAATTCACTTTTTGTAACAATTCCAGCACAGCATCGAAGTGCTTTTGGGCATATTCGAGGCGCGCCAGGTTAAAACTAAATGCGCTTTCCCGGTACTGCTTTTTCAGCGCGTTTTTGTATTGAAAAATGAAAAATTGCACCCATTCCAAATCTCCCGTCTGCAAACCAGCCGCCACAATGTTATAATAGGTGTAGGGGGAGATTTCTTCGTTTTCGAGTAAAATGCCTTGTTCAATACCGGGTTTGTACAAATCGGTGACTTCCTGAAAAAAACGCTTTTCGCCCAGGTTGAGCCTGCGGACACAGTAATTAATGGCCCAAATAAACAGGCTTCGGTTTTCGTCGGGCGAAAACAAATCCAGGCTACGCAGCAACATCTGCTTAAATTGTTGAAAGTGCTGTTCTTCTTCCGGAGAACGCAGCATCCGATAACAATGCAGGTAAATGGCGATCACCGGAATTTCGGCGGCAAAGTTTTTCTCCGCAAATAATACCACCTCGCTTTCCCAGGAACTCTGGAAATCAGCCCGATAAACGGCTTGTTGCGCAGCATTCAAACAAATAAGCCGGAGTTTTTGGGCCACATACACGATATCAGCCGCCGCAGAAGCAGCCTGCAGGTGTTCGGTATTGGTTGGCTCCACGATGGATCCCAATTGGTGGGTTTCCCAATGTAGCCGAAACTTGGATTCATAATATTGAACATCCCGTATGGGTTGACTTTCTAAAGACTTCTGCACCCATTTCTTTTGTCGTTCAAAAGGCACCAACAAACCCCGCTTTCGCAGTGAAATAGCCACCGATATGTTCTGCTGGATCACATTTCCGTCAAATTCCTTTTGTGCAAGGTACTGCTCCAACAAGCGCATCAGGTAGGTCATGCGCAATTGCAAGGCCTGATCCGAAAGCGGGTCTGCATCTGACAATTGCGCTTTCGCCCTTGCCTTATCGGGTATTTTTTCGGTGCAAAACCAATCAAACAACTGGATCACATCTTCCCGAACATTAAAGTAAGGAGAACGCAGAAATTTCAGAATCTCTCGTTTTTCCTGGCCGGAAAAGGACTGAATTAATTGTGCAAGCTGGCTTTTTTGCATTTTTTGCGCATTGAAAAACAAAATGAAATGCCTTTTTGAGTATTTTATTTCAAAAAACAGGCCACAAAAATAGAAACTCGATATTATAAATTCAATATTATTTTTACAATTTATTGAATATCAATAAATTGTAAAATAACTTTGCGAGTTAGGCTCATTTTTTGCATTTTTTTGATTTTGTATGGCCAGCGCTTAGACCGCACCTTTGTATCGTGATTTATGCGCAACAAAATCTTCATCCTTTGTTTAACTCAAGTTATGATCGTCCTATGAAAAATCAATGCTACCAAAATTGGCAGCTTCCTTTTAGCAAAGGACTGCTATTGCTAACCCTGCTTATTGTGCAACAACTCAACTTATTTGCACAATGCAGCCCAGACATAGTTGCCCCAAGCATCCTTTGCCCTGCCAACCTGACCGTTACGGTAGCGCCTGGCATCTGCTCTACGACTGTTTCATTAACGGCCCCCATCGTGAGCGACAATTGCCCCGCTCCTGTCACCGTGACTTCAACGACCCCATCGAACGCCGTATATCCTTTGGGTGCGACCCAGGTTGTCTTCACTGCAACAGATGGTGCAGGCAACACCACCACTTGTCAGACGACGGTAACCGTGTCCGGGGGCTCTGTTTACACCATCATTTGCAATGACCTGATAACCATTCCAGCACATCCAAGCGGAATCACTACCCTGGTCCCCGATGACATTTTGGAAGGCGGTCCCTATAATTGTGTGGAAACGTCCATTGCCCAAGGCGTAAATGGAACCTGTATGCCATCCATCTCGATTGCTGGCACGGGAACCTTCCAGATATCGGCCTGTGTTGCACTGCCTGGAGGCGGATTCAACAGATGTTGGGGCAATGTGACCATCACGGGGAATGCATGCAGTCCAGACGTAACGCCTCCTACTGCCGTTTGCGTCAATGCATTGACCATTCAATCCAACCTGAATGGGCCAAACACGACGCTTTTGAACCCACAAGTATTAGACAATGGCAGTTTCGATGCATGTTCTGCCTTAAAGTTCCGGGCTACCCTCGATGTAACCGCAACCACACCACCCGTGTCCAACGCAGCCATTCCGATTGTCGGAATAGGACTTCAGGATGTCGCCTTGTGGGTGGGTGATGCTGCCAACAATTGGAACAAATGCATCGTTACAGTGACCAGCGCCGCACCGAAATGTACGCCGGATGTAACGCCGCCTACTTGTATTGCGCCGGCCAACCTTACGATTACCCAAGCGTTTTACCAATCCCTGAATCTAACCTTATCAGATTCATTACAAATGATTGCCGCTTTCGGAGCCGTGAACGTTTGGGACAATTGTTCCAATGGAAATGCTTCAATATTAAGTGCTTATTCCGTTGTTACGTATCCTGATGATTCGCCTAAAGAAATCACGCGTTCCTTTTTGGCCATAGACGGCGCCGGAAATACGGCGAGTGGCGTTCAAATCATCACCATCCTGCCCGGTACCGCCGGTTTTCATATCCCAGCCTGGTTTTATCCCGGTGATCTTGTCATAGACAGTATCGAAACAACTTCTTCCAACGACGTTCTTTTAGCTGCCTCGAATAGTGACCAAGTGTTCATTGCGCCTTGTAATGGCGAAAAAGTCCGCATCGAAAGAATCCAGACCATCTTCAACTGGTTAGATCCAAATCTCAATGCCCCTGTTTTTGTTCTGCCAGCCTTGGATCTTGACAATGACGGACAATTGGGCGATCCATACGATGTGGTATTCTATGGTGACAGCTTGTGGTTGGTTAATAACGGCCAATTAACGGTAGCAATAGCGCCTAAGGTGGCATTGTATCACTATATACAGCGTATTCGTTACAATAACCTGGATATGGATCCCTATTATGTGTCTGGAAATGTATTTTTGGATTCAACGCTGGATTGTAACCTAAATGCAAACGAACAACGCCTGGGATTCTGGAAAGTAAAGGTGGTCGGTTTAGTAAGCGGTACGGTTTACACAGGTATAACCGATGCAAATGGGTATTATAATATTGAAGTTTGTCAGGGCGACACTTCGGTAGAACTGAGATTGGATGTTCCGTTTGTATACAACACGACTTGTCCGACCACTTATGTTAAAACGATCGGCAGCAATAACCCTGGTTCTCAAAACATTCCGGTACAATTGGAAGCAGCATGTCCGCTATTGTCAGTTGATTTGTCCACCCAGCGCATTCGGCCTTGTTTTGCCGACAAGTATCAGGTGCAGTACTGCAATTTGAGCACGCAAGCGGTTTCGGATGTACATGTGGAAGTGGAATTGGATCCTTATTTATTGTTCAATGGCGCCAGTATCCCCGGAACATTTGTAAGTGGAAACACCTTCGACTTCGTTTTAGGCACCCTTGCGCCGGGCGAATGCGGCACTTTCCAGATTAATTACACCACGGATTGTAACACACCCATCGGAATTACCCATTGTTCTGAGGCCCATATTCTCCCGGATGCCGGTTGCATAACAAATCCTGGTTTAGCCGCATTGTTACAAGCCTCTGCCGTTTGTGATGGCGACTCTGTTCATTTGTCGTTGAAAAACATTGGCACCGTGGGCATGTCCAATGCCCAGGAATTTGTCATCGTAGAAGACTTGATTATGTACATGAGTACCCCGTTCCAGATAGGTCCGGGCGAGTCGACAACCGTTGCGGCAGTTGCCAATGGTGCCACCTACCGCATTCAATCTGAGCAAGTTCCAGCCGGCGTTGTAGCGGCCTTTGTAGAGGGTTGCGGCGGCTACAGCCAGCCAGGTTTGCCGCTCATGTTCTCCCTTTCCACGACCAACTCCTTCGTTTCCACCGATTGTATGGTCAATGTTTCATCCTTTGATCCAAACGACAAGCAGGCTGTTCCAACGGGTTACGATACCGAACATTTCATTGAAAAAAACACGCCCATCCAATACAATATCCGCTTCCAAAACACCGGAACTGATACCGCCTACACCGTGGTTTTGTTGGACACTTTATCCGCCTATTTGGATGTTAGAAGCATCGCTCCTGGCGCGGCATCGCACCCTTATGATGTGGATATCATCAACGGAAATGTGCTGCGCTTCCGTTTCGATCGGATTAACTTGCCCGACAGCACCTCCAATCCAGCGGCCTCACAGGGTTTTGTAAAATACGAGATCAATCAATTGCCCAACAACCCCGAGGGCAGCAAAATTTTGAACACCGCTGCCATTTATTTCGATAACAACGCCCCTATTTTGACCAACACGACCTTGCACACCATCGGCAACAAATTCATATCCGTGGAAACAGACGAAGCCAATGCTTTAGGCAAAAACCTGAAAGTGTATCCCAATCCTGCATCCACGGAATTGTTTTTTGAATTGCCCACCGAAGTCACCCAAGGAAACTTTGTCCTGACCGATGCGCTGGGTAGAAAAGTAACCGAGGCAACCTTCGTTGGAAACCGCTACCGTTTTGAGCGCAAACAATTGCCATCCGGCGTGTATTTCTTTAGAATCATGGACTTTACAGGGAAAATCATCCTGAAATAGTACAGTACAGCGAAAGCGATAATGATGTAATGGTAAAGGCGGCCCCTACTGCGATAATTCGTGGTAGGGGTTGTTTTGGTTTTATGGGGGATTGGGTGGAAACGAAATGAAAAAAGTGGGATAAGGTAAAAAACGAGCAGCGTTTGCGCAAATTCTATTCGAAATATAACATATTCTCATATTTTCTGTTTCCCCTAAAAGTACCTATATTTGCATAAATAAACATTTTTTACATGACAACGGTACTAAACGTTAGTTTAAACGACCTAAGTAGTCAGTTTATCAACGACTTGAAGCAAAAATTCGGTAAGTCTACCGAGGTTGAAATCCGACTTCAAGATAAGTCTCTGGCAGATGATTTATTCTCCGAAGATGACTTTTGGCGTATTATTGGTAAAATTGACTGGTCAAAAAAAGGTAGCGATCAAAAGGTTGCACCCGCGGTGAAGGCACTTGCCAAAATGCCCGTAGCGGGTATCTGCCTTTTTGCCGACAAGGTATCTGAAAAATTATATCAATTAGATACGCGAGCGCACGCCACCATTTACGCGGCCAATGAGCCAGACAACTTTATTTCTGCTGATGACTTTTTATACGCCCGTTGCGGCGTGATTGCGGAAGGAAAAGATTATTACGAAAAGGTGTTAAATAACCCGGCCAAGATGCCAGAGGATATTGTTTTTGAACCATTACTTTACCTCGCAGACGATGCGTTTGAAATGAAAATGAACGTTCCATTTAATTATATGCCGACCTATAACTACGAAACCCAAAGTAATAAGTCAGGCTGGCAATTAACGCAATAAATCATGCCGCACAAGAACGCTGACGATAGCGAAGAACTACACCACCTCTATGAGATAGTTGATAAAGTTGACTATGACACGTTTAAATATGGGATTAGTAGTGGGCCAATCAGTAAAAAAGATGGGATGTCAAAAAGGATGCGTGTACAATTGCGATTCGCAAACCTGATTGACAATTGGGCCAGATTTTTTACGCGCGTCCTGATTCACGATATTCCAGGGCGGAAAGAAGCAAAGCGCATTGAAAGTGAGTATATCCAAGCCTACAAAGAAAAACATGGTCAACGACCAAGAGGAAATTTAAAAGATTGACAATAAATATAGACAACGAACAATGCTGCTCGGGCAACCGACTGCTATGCTCGGCGACTTCGTAGTTTCCAACGTCCCCCCCCAACAAAAACCTAAAACTTTTTGTATCAAAACTTACCTATCTAAACATCCTGCCGTAATTTTGTTCTAAAATTGAATGCATGCAATTCGTAGATGTAAAAAACGACGTCGCTTTTCGCAAGATTTTCGGCAATGAAAACCGAAAGGAAACGCTCATTTCTTTTCTAAACGCTGTGCTGGACTTTCACAGCGACCAGCGTATTACGCAGGTAACCATCCTCAACCCGTATCAACTTCCTAAACTAAAAGGCGGAAAGGTAACCATCATTGACGTCAAGGCTACCGACCAAGTGGGCCGAACTTACATCATTGAGATGCAAGTCGGAGATATAGACGGCTTTGAGAAGCGGGTACTTTTCTATTCCTCGAAAAGTTACTCCGACCAAATCAAGCGGGCAGATTTCTACCGAAAACTACGCCCTGTGATTTTTATTGGCATTCTTAACTTCGTACATACAGAAAATAAAAAATATATAAGCCGCAGTCAAGTACGAGACATCGAGACGGGAGAGCAGACGATAAAAGATATGGAGTTCACTTTCATTGAGTTGCCAAAATTCAAATTAGAACCGCATGAACTCAAAACCCTGACTGAAAAATGGGTTTACTTTATCAAAAACGCAGAAAGCCTCGAAGTCGTACCTGAAAATATTCATGATGAAGGCTTGAAATCCGCATACGAGGAAGCAAACGTACAAACATGGACGCAGGAAGAATTGGATGCCTACGAGTATGCTTTTATGCGTGAAGAAGACGATAGAGCCCGATTAGATAAAGCCAGGCAAGATGGAAAAGATGAAGGGAAGGAGGAAATTGTACTTGAAATGTATCATGATGAGTTACCCATCGAAAGAATAGCAAAAATCTTAAAAATACCCGTTGAAAGGGTTCAGCAAATCATTGATAACCATCTAAATAAGTAAAGACACACATCAATTCATTACCCATGAAAAACACTAAACGCGCTACACTTTCGATTTTCGCCCTGTTGCTTTTTTCATGTACTGCACAGGCGTTCAAACATCAAACCGTAATATTTAATGCCACGGAGGATACCAACCATCCATGCAAAGGCTTTTCTGAATGGCACGTTGCGCCCAGCGCCTCCGACAGTTTATTAAAAGTAACCATGACCAATGGCATTGTGATTTACGTGAGTCCGGTGGATAATAATGGCCCTGATCTAATTCCATGAGGTGGCTATGGAACAGACATTACTGAATTGGCCAATTTCGAAGTAGATTCTTCCTGCAACGAGGATCTCAACGGCAAGGTCAATACAATTGCCATTGTTGCCAAATTGAGCAAGAACAAGGAGGAGGCCTATGCTGCAAAACTTTGTGCCAACCTCGTTGCGTATGGCTTTGATGACTGGTACCTGCCTTCCGCTGGCGAACTTACAGAAATTTACAAAAAACTCGGCCCGACCAAAAAGGGCGGCACTGGCCAATTAACAACCGGAACCTATTGGAGTTCTACCGAATACAATGAAAACGGTGCCTGGTATCTTTACTTTGATGACGGCTATCAGAGTTTCGACAGTAAAGAAACCCCCTTTGCTTGTCGCTGTGTCCGTAGATAAACCAACCATGTTCCACAAGGCAACAGCGCCAATCGGGATGCCCTAGGATTTATGATGCGAAAAGTGAACTAAATGACCCCAAAAAGCGTTACTTTTGCAAAAAAAGCGTGATGATTGCGTTAAAAGAACCGATAAGCAGATTCATAGTAGTAGCGCACAACAACAAGCACATTGTGCAAAAATCTTCTATTGAACATAAAATAGATGATTTAATTGATATCATTTCGTTTAGAATTCAAAACAAAGAACTTGATACGGTTGCAGAAAGTGTATTTGAAAAACTTTTTGAATTGAGATTTGAAATATTTGAATGGTTCTATACAAACAATGATGATAAAAATATTTTAACGGAACTACAAGAAAAACTCAATCAAGAAATTGCCCTGAAAATACAACTCAGCCCATATTCTAATTTAGCCAAAATATTAGCCTCTGTTTTAGATACATATAGTCAAATCATAAACCCTATTTTGGATAAAGTTGATGCGAATGTTCTGAGAGATTTCGTTATAGATCATGATGAAGTCAACAAGCCCAACTATAAGACAATAGCGCTTTTGCAATTACACCCTTCCCCGCAAATGCAATATATGAAAAGGTGGGTCGACGCTTCTTTAAAACTAGAATTTGGTTTTTTAGTGGCAGAACTTTTATTAACGGAACAAATTGTGCTTTCTGAGCAAAAAATTACGAACCTGATTGAATTCCTGGATACTACTTTGATTCATTTCGGAGCATATTCCATTTTTACAGAATTTTGGCAACCTATAGATGGAAATACATCGGATCGCTTTAATAAAATGGAAATATTAGCGGCTACCATAGAATTAGATCATAATATTTATCAAAAGGCCTCAAAAGATGCCGTATATCATTTAATCCATAATTAAAGACTAGAAAATAGATGTATCCGATTGTTTTATCAAGAAAAGCGATAAAAGATATCCCTAAACTGCGCAAAGAAAACGCAAAATATGCTGCTAAGTTGTGGGATTTGATTCTTGATATTATGATAAATCCGTTTGACGGTTTAGGGGAACCAGAGGCATTGAAAAATGATCTTCAAGGCTTCTGGTCGAGAAGAATAACACAAGAACATAGATTGGTTTACAGAATAAGGGACAATAATTTAGAAATAGCGTCCTGCTACGGGCATTATGGAGATAAATAAGCAAGAATGAACGCAGATTATTTCCCCATCGCCCAAATCCACTTCCCATCCGGCTTCACATACCCCACTTTTTCCCCCAACTCCAACCGAAACACGTTACCCCGAAAACGATCCAACCGATCATACTGCGGCTCGATGATGATTTTCCCTTTTTTATCCGCCAAACCATATAATTGCTGTGGCCGTACGATCAAATTGCCATCCGATTGAATGTGTACAAAGTTGAACTTGGGCTGTATCACGCACACGCCCCGGCGATTAAGCGCGCCCAATTTACCCGCTTTCCGAAAACGCCCAATGCCATTTACATAGGCCTGAATTTCTGAAAAACTGCGGCCAAACAGGTTTTCACCACTCGCATCCGCATAAATCTGTTTTTTGCCCAATTCAAAACCAAAGATTCCTTCCGAGAAAAACAGATTTTTACCACCACTCCCCCGTTGTACCGCGCCATCGCGCCCAATGACCAAGTTACCGTCCGCCAAGGCGAAATCCCGACTGAACGGGGTGGCAGTTTTGAACGATTGCTTGCCGAGCTGCTGTCGCAAGGTGTCTACATAAATCCAGCGGCCATCAGCGCCTGGTAATTGTGCGGCTACAATACCTTCCGACAAGGGCCCCAACTTGCCGTACTGTGCAGGGATCACTTCTTTGCCCAAATGGTTGATCAATCCATAGCCTTTTGCCTCCTTGACCACGGCATACCCTTTTACAAATTTTTCGATGCGCTGATACTTCAATGGGGTCAACAAGACACCTTTGGTATTGATTAACCCATACAAACCGTCCTTTTTTTCGCGCGCAATCGCCAAACCATCCGCATTAAACGGTTGTATTTCTTCAAATCGAAGCGGTTCCAAAATCCAGGCGGCGCTGGTATCAATGAGGCCATATTTTCCTCGGGACTGCACGGAAGCCACCCCGCGCTGAAAATCAGAGGCCACCTGATACCCCAACGGAAGGGCGATATCGCCGGTTGGCCCGTAATAGCCCCACCAGCTATCATTTTTGAACCGACAACGGTCGTTGCTGAAGTTGCCTAAGGTGGGCGTATTCCATTTCCCATTGGCACGCACCGCCGGCAAACTGGTCTTAAATACCGTAACGCCTTTTTTATTCACAAATACCCAAACACCACCTTCTACTGCCGCTGCCAAGCCTCCCGAAAAAGCCCGCACAGTGTCAAAGCGACAAGGCACAATTTCCTTCCCGCTCGTATCAATAAAACCCCATTTGGTATCTTTTCTTACCGCATAAGCACCTTCCGAAAAACCCGCGTATTTGTTGTATTCCGGATCGCAAATCTGATGCCCTCTGTCGCTAAAATAAAACACTTTGGTGTTCGGTACACCTATTTTATAATGAATGCCGGTCCGCAAAATACTCTTGTACTGCGCCGCCAAAATCGACTTCATTTTGGAATCAATCATGCCATACAAGCCATTTTGGATGATAATGGCCGTACTATCTGAAAAAAACTGTCCGGCAAAATCGAGCGTTGGCTCCATGACGATATTGCCTTTTGCATCCATATAACCCCAACGCGCCGGACTGGTTTCGGTCGAATCAATGACCAAACTCCGCACATAATCGGCTTCGGTGTATTGGGCAGGCACGGGCTCGCGCAAAAAGAACCGATGCATAAACTGGGTGCGAAATCCCACGCCCCGCGCATGCACGCCGCCCTTCAAACGCAGCACCCCGCCCACACATACAGGCGCGCGCCCCGCGTGAAAATCGCCGATATAGGTGTAGCGCAGCGCCGTGCCGTCCGGTTTTGTTAATTCTTTGCCAGCATTGTCAATCAGGCCCATTTGCCCATCGAGGTCTACAAAGGCAGCATACGGTAAACCCGCATCAAAATCGGTGACGCGAATGCCCAAATATTTAAAATCACTGATAAATTGGGCTTTATTCAGGTCGTACAAGGCCATTTTACTCAACCGAAAGGTCAGTTGCGCCACGGAACCACTAAACGGCGTGGCAATTACCTGCTCTTTTGAATAAACCGCCGCAGTCATGCGTGCGCGTACCCGAATCACATCGGTGTAGGATTTGGATTTATCTACATAGTCTTTTCCACCAGCACGCTTGACCAATTCCCACCATTTGGAAATATAATTGCGCCGCCAAAGCAAACTGGAGTCCGCATTGGCACAATAATTCGGGTATTCAATGCTGTAAAAACGCTCCCGGCCACTGCCCGGCTGATCCTGATCGGCCAAATCGGCCTCCATATAGGGTTGCGGCGGACGTTTGCCAATAGATATGGTGCGTACTTTGTTGAGTCCTTCAATCAATTCGAGCGAATCGCTGCTTCGAAGGATGAAGCGCGACAACCGCCCATCGCTGGTAACGGCTTTAATGGTATCTGCTTCCCGGGTGATTTGGGAATAGGTGGCGCGCAATATTTCTTCCCCTTTAATATTTACCAAACCCAAACTGTTGGACCGCATCATCAAGGCAACGCCGCGTTCGAAATGATCGAGCAACTGATAACGCGGTTCTACGATTTGACGGTTTCTTTTCTCTTCGTAAATACCCCAGGCATTTTGCAACCGAATGCGAAACAAACCATTTACCCCCGATAAAGTCACCGAATCGTACCGCGGATCAATGGTTTGGCGTGCCACCGAATCCAAGATGCCCAGGCGCCCATCGCGCACGCACAGGAAATAGGATTCGTTTAAAGCCAAATATTGGTCGTACCGCTCCTCCGGGATCACTTTACTGCCTTTCGGAATGCTCCATAAAGTGGGCGCAATGGTTTTATCTTCCGATTCCAAAACGGCAAAATGCGGGTTCAAATACCGCACATCTTTCCAAACCGGACTCATCAAAGGGTTAAAATCGGCGCCCAAGGCAAACCAATAGCCCTCTGGTTTGCGCACCACAATAAAATTTTCCTGGTACACGAATATATCCGCGTATTCAAACGGGAGCAGCAATTTGTTTTGCAGGTTGATCAAGCCCCATCCTGCATCCGTTTTTTGCTTTTTTACTTTAAAAAATTGCAGCCCTGTGGAGGTTTGCAGGGCTGCATATTCTGTCGGGATAATGAGTTTCCCTTTGCGATCAATTACCCCCCATTTCCCGGCTTTTTTAACCAAAAAATAGTCGGGTTGGGCCTCAAAACGTTTGTCAATGGCACAAATCTGCTCATATAGGTCGGCGACCACCGTGGCACCGCTCTGATCAATGATGTAAAACAAGGAATCGGTTTCTACCGCAAAATACTGGTTTTGCAAGGGCCGAATACGCTTGTATTTACACGGTAATATTTCTTTCAAGGCCCGGTCTATCAATCCCACGCGCTCCTGCGATTCGATCAACCGAAACGGCGAAAGCGGCGGATTGTCCAGCTGCATGCTCCAGGGCAGAAACTCATCGCTGAATGCATCGTATTTGGGCTGAATTTCAATTTTACCCTGTGCATTTGCATACCCCCATTTATGGTTTTGACGCACTGGATATACCAAAATAACCTGTCCAAACAACGACCAACCCTGGAGCAGCAGGCAAAAGACAATGAATTTAACCCGCATCGGCAGTAGCATGATTTAAATCTGAAAAGGATTTAAGGGGCTTGTCCAAAACGCGCATTTTGAACACATAACGCTTTTCGCTGGCGGCTTTAATTTCACCAAGTTGACTTTTAAAATCACTGTAATCAAAAATGGCCAACTTATTATCGGGCAAAATGGCCACAATTTTATTTCTTTCGTTCGGGTTGAACCGGAAATTATCCCAAGCTGAAAACGGAACGGTAATCACCGAACGGCTGTCGCCCGTGATCAAAAATACCGTTACGAGTTGCTTTGCATTCACCGGAAGCGACTCCCCAAAATCAAAATCAGCCAGCACATGGAAACCATTCCGCATATTGTAAAACACATCGCAATTATGCATCCCGAAACCAGAAACCTGCAAACTCCGTATAAAGGCACCTTGAAATGTCATCGTTTGTTCGCGGTTTTTTAACATTACTACCCCTTTTTCATATTCTGCCATCAACTGGGTATATTGGGCTTTGGCGCGTTCGAGGTCTTTACCTGCCTTATTGGGGCAAACAGGAATCATGTATTCACCCGAATCGCGGCTCACCAGGGTGAGGTGGTACACATTGGGCGTAATGGTAGGTTCAATGATAGCATCGTCCCAATTATGACGGAACACCCATTCGTGGTTTGCCGGGTCTTTTTTGGCATCTGTTCCGGCATATTGCCAAATGATGCGGCCCAAATTGGCCAATTCCGGCAGTTTCTTTACATTGATGTCAAAATTGAGCGCTGGTTTGCTGGGGTCAAATTCGATGGGTTTGGCAGGTGGGACCGCCGTACCTTCCCCCATATCCAGAACGGGCGCAGACATGAAATTCGGGTTAGGTACTGCCGTAGAAACCTGGCTTTCTAGTTCCCAATTGCCTGAATCCGGATTAAAATACCAGAACGGGAAATCGCCGTCAACATTGGATACTAAATTTACATTTAACGTTTTTCCGGCGGCGATTTTCACTTCTTTGCCTTCGCAAAAACCTTTGAGTTCGAACATACCCGCTGTTTGCATGTATTCCTCGGTGCCTTCCTCAGTGCGTACTTTCATGGGAATACCGGAAGCAATAATATCGCCTGCGGTATGAAATTCGCGGAAAAGCAAATCAACAGGTTTGGTAACAGGCTGGTTGTTTTCATCTACAAAAATACCGGCGGGAATATCGATGCTGGAGCCAGAAGCAAACGTGATCTTGCTCGCCTGGTCGCCTGCTACTGTTTTGGCGATAAAAGGCACATCCAGTTGGGAACTGGGCGGTGCTACAACATATTTTTCGAGTGCATTATTTTGTAGGGCAGCATTACGAACTTGATTGGCGCAACTGCCTAAAAACAGCGCAGCAATAAAAAGAAGCGGGTAAACGATTGGTTTAAGCATAATTGGGCAAAAAGTTGACTGGGTGAACGATGTGTTAGGAACGTGTTAAATTGCTTTAATAGGGTAAAGGTGCGGGGATTAAATAGATTGCTGCACTGCTTCCAAATATTTTATAATACACGAACACTCATTGCAGAATCACCGTCCGCGCACTGGGCCGAATTAGGGCAAAATATCCATACCCTCCTTCCACATTGGTGGGCAAATTAACAGGCTCTCCAGTCAATTGGCTCAACAAGTTTCCACTTCGTTTGTATGCCGCCAAAAACTCATAATATCCCTTCGAAATATTGGACAACGACACCACCAGCGTATCGCCTGCACTGCCGCCAAAATCAGGTTGATACTGGATCGGCATCCCATCACCATTGTTCTTATCCGAAAATACGTTAAATTGTATTTGATTGAAATTGAACAACCCACCCCCTAACGCGAAATTCTCCGCCAAAGTATTAATATTTGTATAAGTAGCGAGATAATAATTTTCAACACCCGTAATATCTGTAAATTGAAAGTTAAAGGTAAATAGCGTGTCGCCTAGATTAGGCAAAATACGTTGCACCGGATATACGGTATCCAAAAGTATTTTAGGCAAAAAACGGGTTACTGCACGTACGGTTTGTTGCGTTTTAAAATCGGTGAGTTCCAGCACATAATCTGTTGCTAAAAATTGGGTGGTATTCAAAGATCCATACACCCCTGGTCCTATCTTAAACAAGGTATCCACCGTGCCACCGTACCGAATGATCCCTAAGGCACTGTCTATCAACACCCGGTCTATAATATAGGCATCATTCAAATCTATGCTGTCTTCACCCAACAACGCCGAAAAAGTGCGGGTAAAGGTAAAAATTGCCCCCTGTGGCGGTATCCAATAGGAGGATATAACCAAGCGCTGGGGCGGCTCCTCAATCGCAATGTCTAAAGGTTCGGGAGACAAATTACACGCCGTATGCAAGGAAAGGAAGGCTAACAAGATAAAAAAAGGCCCAAACGAAGGTGTTTTCATGTTTTAAAACTTAAAATTATAAGACAACGAACCAATCACACCAAACAAACCGCGTTCCTGGTACTTTTCCTTTCCCGTTTTTTCATCAAATACGATACTCACCCGGTTGGGCTGAGTGCGGTTATAAAAATTATAAGCGCCAAAATGCCATTCCCCTTGCCAATGCCTGCGCTTGCGCCCTTTTAGCATAAAATCAATGTCCAACCGGTGCGATGCATTCAAACGATAGGAATTGCGCAAAGGATAAACGGCCAGCAAATCGACCCCGGAATAGTTCGGAAACGGCATCACATATTTGGAGACAATCGGCGTAAAAGGACTGCCACTGGAATACACCCAGGCAAAAGAAAAACCAAAACGTTTGGTAAAATCGCGATTCGCTACAATGGAAAAATCGTGCCGCCGATCATAACGCGCATAAAACGGCATACCGCCATTCAAATCGGGAAACAAACGTGTGGCCCACGACAACGTATATCCTATCCAGCCGCTCCAACGACCGCTGTTTTTTTGCAGCATCCACTCAATACCGGAAGCATCCCCAGTACCCCGAACCAATTCTGCTTCGTAATTATCATTCAACAACAAACGCGCACCTTCCCGGTATTCAATCATGTTGTACAATTTTTTGGAATACAACTCCACCGAAACCTGTACCGCCTCGTTTTTCCCAAAATAAGTAAACCAACCTACACTCCACTGGTCGCTGGCGCCTGGTCGTACATTTTTCGTCACCGGATACCACAAATCGGTTGGTAAAGCGAGGGAAGAACTGGCCACCAAATGCAAATACTGGGTCATGCGCGCATAACCGATCTTAAGCGAATGCCGTTCGTTCAATTGATAACGCGCCGAAAGTCGAGGCTCATAACCGCCGTAAAACACCCGTTCTACCGTAGAACCACTTAAACGCAGGCCAAAATTGATGCGCCAACGCGGATTCACGATGTTATCTACTCCTACATACGCCGCAAATTCCTGATTCAGGATCGCTTTGCTTTTGCGCGCTTTCAAAAAATCGGATATATCCCCTTGAACAGAAATCAAATTCGGACGAAAAATATGGTGGGTTAGCGCCGCACCCATTTTAATCGTGGTGCGCGAGGAAGGCCGATAATCAAAATCAGCCTTGGCCGCATAATCATCGATCGCACTGCGAATTAGAATATTGTTGCCAAAAGCCTCCCCCGCAATGTTGTACCGAAACTGCGACCGAACCAGGGTCACATTGTGAAATATTTTTTGCCCCGGATAAATATGGTTCCATCGAGCCGAAATGGTGTAATTGCCAATACGGGTGTCAATGCCCGTATTCAAACCACTGGAATCCACCGCATTGGCCGCCAAAACATCCCGCCCAAAATAACTCGATAAGAAAAATCGATCCTGCTCGGAGGTTTTGTAGTTCAATTTGGCGTTCAAATCATAAAAATAATAGGGAAACTTGCTCGGCGTTAGCCAATCCACCAACCGATCCAAATAACTCCGGCGGCCAGAAATGATAAAACTGCCTTTTTCTTTGACAATCGGCCCTTCTATACTCAAATTAGACGCAATATTGCCAATGCTACCCTGCGCATGCAAGCGCTGATCATTCCCTTCCCGCATCCGAACATCCAAAATAGACGACAACCGCCCGCCATATTGTGCCGGAAATGCCCCCTTGTACAATTCAACATGTTTGATGGCATTGGTATTGAATACCGACAAAAAACCCAACGCATGCCCCACATTGTACACGGGCGCTTCATCCAGCAGAATGAGGTTTTCATCGCTGCCACCACCGCGCACAAACATACCAACGGTCCCTTCCCCACCGCGCTTTACCCCCGGCATCAATTGAATGGCCTTAATGAGGTCATTTTCACCAAATAACACGGGGGTGCGTTTTAACAACTCCATCGGAACACTCAACTTGCCCATTTCGGTGGTTTTTACATGCTCCTGCGCCCGCGAGCCCGAAGCCGAAATAACGACCTGCTGAAGCAAGTTTTCATCTTCCCCCAATCGTACACTCAAACTAACATTGCCGCCCAAACGCAGCGGTTTGGTTAAATTCGCAAATCCAAGATAGGTAAAACGCAATTTACAAGCCCCCGATGGCAGGGTGATCGTGTAAAAACCGTACGTATTGGTCACCGTACTTTTACCAGAAAGACTATCTTGTACGCGTACGCCGATGAGCGTTTCGCCCGTTGCATGGTCGTACACATACCCGGAAACAGCAAATTGTTGGGCCTCCAGTGAGGTGGCAACCAACCAAATTAAAAAAACGTATAAAAAGGATTTAGGCATACTTGTGCTATGATTACGAAGCAAATTGGCGTACCTCGTATGCCTAAAACCGATAATCTTAGTCCTTGATTACCTTTATGGTACAAAGATAGCTGCCTGTAAAGATTTGGATGCAATACAATCCTGCAGGCAAATTGGCCGCAGATATTTCCATATTCAGACTGCCATTGCCCTGCAAATATTGCAAATTTCGACCTTGCAAATCATACAAAGCAACTTGTTCAATCGGCGCCTTGGCCGTAATATGCCAACTTTGCGTAGCCGGATTTGGCCAAACTTGCAGGCCTTCCTGCACCGATTCAACCGTGGCGGTTGGCGCGCATTCCAGCAAATTGAGGTATTTCCACATATCCACATCAAAATAAATGGGTACTTGACCGCCGCCTGGCCCATTATAACCACCATCATTTCCCTGCCGAACAACTACCCAACCCTTAGATGGCACTACATGGATCTTCTGATCGTTTTTTCCTAAAGCTGCATACAAATCGGCAGGCGCATTCGGAAACAAACTGCCCGGTAACACCAATTGCACACTGGGCAACATGAAACTTGGCTGCCCATTCAACCACCACAAATACCCATAACTCTTGTTCAAAGCCTGCGAAGGATGCACCATATCATAAAAATACGCGGCATCATGCAACAAGGTGTCCGTTCCCCAACGTCCCTGGGCCAACATCAACAATCCAAACCGCGCCATATCACGCGCCCGACCGTATTGCACATGATCCAGCCAAAATCCCTTCATCCCCGTCCGATCCAACACGCTTTGCTTGGTATACTGTTGCAAGGTTTTCCCGCTCGCCGCCTCCAATACATCATGTACCAAATGATAAGGCGCATTGTGATATGCCCACCGCGTCCCTGCATCGGCTTTGTACACCAAACAGGCAGGAGTGGTGCAATTATCCGGCTCCGGCACATTCGGCGTGGGGGGAATGTTGTCATCCAACCCAGTTGTCATGGCAATTTGGTGCCGTACCGTAATAAGCGCTTCTTTTGCAGGCGGACATTTGGTCCAACCTGTGCCTAAATAAGTGCTGGTTGGCTGTTGAATATCCAAAATGCCCTCCTCCTGCGCCATACCTACCAAAAAACCGGAAAGCGACTTGCCAGCCGAAGCCCAATACCAAAAGGAATCCTGTTTAAAGGTGCCAAAATACTTTTCCAACACGATTTTACCATCCTTTAACAGCACAAAAGACTTGGTATTATGCTCTTCCAAAAATTGATACAAACTATCAATCCGATCTGGACAAAAACCAAGGTTCGTAGGAGACTCGGTTTCCCAGGCAGTGCCCGTTTTAGGTGGAAAATACAAGTTTTGACTGGCCAACACACTGGTAATCAGCAAAAAACAGGAAACTAAAACCGTAGAAAATTTAAACTGCATAGCAAATCGTTTTAAATCAATGTAAAAGAACGACGCTTTGATCACTATAACGTATTGAAGGTTTAATACCCTACCTTAATTTACCAAATTTAAAAATAAAATCCTGCTGATAGCATCAAAGAATCGTGACGCGATCAGCAGGATTTTAAAGTAAGGTGCAAATAACACCTCAAAGTTTATTCTAGCGCCCGTAAAACAAGCAACCGTGCTACTGTTTAATTTTTAACATCTTTAAAAACCGGTGCCAAGGGTACCGCAACCTGCTTTTTAGCCCCAAAACGGTAAACAAAACCTGCATTGATGCTGTAATCGGCAAAGGCAGCGTCACCATTCGTTTGTTTACCCGTAATTTGTTCGCTCAATTGATCGGTATAACTTTGAGAACGCTTACGGTACAAAGCCATCGGAACCGATACATTGATGCCAATATTGTTGAAAAACCACGACAAACCCGGTTCAGCCGCAACTACAATACCTGGGCGACGGAAACCATTGCTTCCACCGATCAGGTCATTTACCGTAACGCCTTCATAACGCAATCCGAGGGTAGCCTGAACTCCATGAAAAACAGCATAACTGGCGCCAAAACGCACTAAAAATTGATCAGGCACGCTCATATCATAGGGCGTATTATCGGGTGCTGGCAATTTCCGACCAGATGTAACACCATTGGTTTCGCGTGGATTGGCTAAGTAAAACGCATTTCCATACATGCCCAATTTTGAGTTTAACTGCCAGTAGCCTTGTGCCTCCAAAGAAACACCCCAGCCGCCATCACCTAATTGGATGCTTTGATCTACAAACTTTTCCTGAATGGTGCCATCCGTATTTATATGAAAATCATCTTTTACCTGGTAATTGCCCGAAGGCGCCTTTACCCCTAGTCCGATATTTAAATTACCATTGTGGTGCGTTTTCGGATCTAACAACCAATATCCAGCACTCAAACGAATGTCTGCCAAACCACCCGATTGTGTGCGATAACGATTTACGCGATCATGCTCATACAAAGAAGAGCGATCATTGAAGTTAAACGGAAGAATCAGGGTTGCACTCAAACGATCGGTGATACCGTAAGTCAGGTTAAAGTCAACGGAGTGGGACAAGTTAATCACCTCGGTGTGTTTTTCAACCCGCTCTTTTTGTTCCGTATCGGATCTATAATGCTTGTATGAGCGAAAATAACGGTAATTTGTTCCTAATTGTAATTGATGTTTACCCAATAACATAGAACCGGAAGCGCCCGAACAACCGCCCATCTGACGAATTGCAACACAACCCTGCGCATCAACATGAAGCGCAACGAGTATCATTGAAAAAATAAGCAAGCAGGATTTTGTAAAGTTTTGCATATTCAGAAGGATTTAAACATGAAGGAATGGTACTGCAAACCTCCGTATTTAAACCTTACCTGCCCTTAAGATCGGATTAGATAAATATTAGAATCCCCTTAGTTCTCCACATAATACATGTCAATTTCACCCTTGTTCTTCACAGCAATTTTGCCGCGATACTGACAAGGAAAATATTCTTTTACCAACAAGAAAGCTTCCCCCGAAATATTGATCTTGCCACCTTCTCCCGCCTGTTCTACCCGCGCTGCAATATTTACAGTATCACCCCAAATGTCAAATGCAAATTTTTTCGAACCCACCACGCCCGCTACAACCGGTCCGCGGTGTATGCCAATGCGCGCATCAAACCGAGGCTGTCCCAATTTATCCCGCGTGGCATTCCATTCAAACAACCACATTTGCATCTCTTTTGCGGCCAAAACCATATTGCGCAACATGCTGCCACCGCCATCGGGTAACCCGCCCGCACACATGTACGCATCGCCAATGGTCTTGATCTTCTCAAGTCCATACTTTTGGATGATATCGTCAAATGCCTGAAAACAAGTATCCAATTCATTCACAAGTTGTTGTGGACTAAGCACTTCTGCGATTTTACTAAAACCCACAAAGTCCGCAAATAATACACTCACATCTTCAAAATACCGGGCATTCGTACGCCCTTTCGCTTTCAACTCATCGGCCACCAAGCTAGGCAATATATTCAACAACAGGTTTTCCGAGCGTTGTTGCTCCTCCCGAATGATGATATTTTTCTCCTGTAAAACCGCTGCATTTTGCCGTGCCCGTACATAACTCCAACTCGCGCCAGCCGCCAACAACAACAACACCCCCATAACCGCATAATTGAATTTCCGATTGCTTTCGGCCTCCCGCAACGCCAGGTTCCAGTTCGAAACCTCCAGAGCATCCAAACGTGAACGATACATCATCGAATCCAACACCTGGTTTTTTTGCATCAGCATTAACTCGGTTTTCATCTGCTCGTCCGTCATAGCACTAATATCGGCCTCTCGTTGCGCCAATAAAGACTGTAAAGCCTGGCTTTCTTTCAACAAGCGCTCCTCCTCCGCTCGGTTGGAGGAAAGCGGCGCACCAACCGATGAGGGCGTTGGAATGTTCGTTGTTGCATTGGGGGCCACCACCGTATTAGGCAATGGCGTGGTACTCGAACCCGTCTGAATACGCGAAATTTGCGCATCAATCTGCGCCAGCTCTTCCGTGCGCCCCCTACGCTCCGCAAGCATGCGCAACCGCTGAAGATTGTCTAGCTGTAAGGCTTTGTTGCCACTAGCGCGCAAAAGTTCATTACTTTTTATAAATTTAGGTGCAGCACGATCCCTGCCCAAAAAACCTTTTTTACCAATCGACATCAAGGCAATGCCCTCACGATTCAAGGCAATGGCACTCAATTCCGTCATCTGTAACTTCCGTGCGGCCGCCCCCGTTTCCTCTGCCAATGCCTGCGCCTTGCCAAATTCATTCGCTGCCAACAAGACATCTACCAAGGCAATTGACTTCTCGAGTTTTTCCGCCCCCGAACTTTGGGCAATTTCCTGTTCTAATTGCTGAATACGTGCGTTCTGTCCATTTAGCGGAACAAAACCCGAAAAACAACAGATTAAAAAGATAACAGATAGGGCAGTTTTCATTTTTTTTAATTTTTCAAGGATAAAAAGATGTGAATCCACCTTTATTGAAAGATATTTGTAACGAAAAAACGACAGAATAAGATCATAATGTCGTTTTTCTATTCAAAACATGTTACTTCATTTCCAAACCTATAACCAACAAAAAATCTGCCATGTTTAATAAATTCCTGTTCCTAATCGCAATGCTGTTAATGGCAAACCAGGCAATGGCCTTCGACCTCACACGCAGCACCAACAACAACGAATGCGATACATTGATTACCGCCGACGGAAAAATATTTATCGTTCATATTAAAGACGCTAGCACGGAGTTCATTCTATTTACAAAATGCGATGATGCTACCCAGGAAAATTTCACCATCCCCTGGTCTCAAATCGCCCAACTGAAAAAATATAAAACACAAAACACCATCGATTCTTTGTTGGTCAAACCAGTAGCATTTGACAAAATCCCGGTCCAAGTCGACAAAGATACGCAAGTCCAAATAGTTTGCGATCGAATGGTTTTTAAAGATGGGCGCGAAATTCAAATCCAAGTCGTATCGAAAGATTTGCTCTCTTATTACTACAAAATATGCGGCGATGACGAGCACATATACATGGCCCTGATGTCTGAAGCAAAGGTATTTTATGCATCCAATAAAAGTGCGAAACGTGAAAAACACAATACCTCTGGAAAAACCTGCTTGGTGGTAATAGCCTTAACAATAGGCGCAATTCTGGCCGTTTTCTTGATTATAGCGCTACTCTTTAGTACGTTTTAGCCTATTTTATCAGATCATCCAAGCATGCTAGGCCCTTTTGTGGGCTTCATAACAGCCCTGTTGATATAAGGACTATGCCGGATCAACATCCACAATTACCTGCACCTGGCTGAAACCGGATACCCCCTGCATAAGGGCGGTATTATATTGAATCATCATCTTGGTATCCTGAATCAATTGAGCCGATTTTTCCAGCTTTAACAAAATATCCTGATAATAATAAGTGCGAATACGCGCAATTTGAGGCACAACTGGACCTAAAACCCGTTTCCCCAACTTGACCCGCAAAATTTTACCCAAATAATCTGCGGCAGCCGCTGCAACCCGCTCATCTTTGTGGCGTACCCGCAAGGAAATTAACCTGGAATACGGCGGATAAAAAAAATCGGCACGCTCCCGCAACTCCCGCGCCATAAATCCCTCAAAATCGTTGGCCGCAACCTCTTTTATGACCGGATGCCCCGGATTATACGCCTGCACCATCACCAATCCCTTTTTCCGATGCCGCCCCGACCTGCCCGCCACTTGAGTCAATAACTGGTAGGCCCGCTCCCCTGCCCTAAAATCAGGAAAACGAACCAACTGGTCGGCACCAATCACGCCCACTAAACCAACATTATCAAAATCAAGCCCCTTGGTAACCATTTGTGTACCAACCAGAATATCCAAACGCTTTTCTTCAAAATCCGTCAAAATGGTGGTCAAATTGTTTTTGGTGCTGGCAGTATCCATATCCAAACGTCCAATGCGTACCGTCGGCAAAAAAACCTTTAGGTCATCCTCGATTTTTTCCGTTCCAAATCCTAACATCCCAATCTTCCCACTCCCACACGCCGGACAAACAACCTGTGGCTCAATACGATACCCACAATAATGGCATCGCAAACTATTCGAAAACTTATGATACGTCAAACTAACATCACAATCCTTGCAAGTTGCATTCCAACCACATACCTGGCATTCCATAATCGGCGCATACCCACGCCGGTTTTGAAATAAAATCACCTGCTCCCCTTGTTCAATCGACTGTTTCAACGCATCTAACAGCGGTTTTGAAAAAACACCCTCCATTTGTTTGGTCTTTTGCTGCACTTTCAAATCAATGGGCTGAATCTCAGGCATCGCCAGCCCCCCAAAACGCTCCGTCAAATTGACCAAACCATATTTACCCTGCTGCACATTATAATAACTTTCAAGCGACGGGGTAGCGGTACCCAACAACACTTTGGCTTGATACAACCCTGCCAAATACACCGCCGTATCCCGCGCATGGTAACGCGGGGCCGGATCATTTTGCTTGAAGGAAGGATCGTGCTCCTCATCCACTATAATAAGGTCCAGTTTTTTAAAAGGCAAAAACAAGGCGGATCGTGCGCCCATCAACACCGATTTCCCTAAAAACGCACTCCGCCACAATTCAACCCGCTCATTATACCCAATTTTTGAATGGTACACCGATATATCATCACCCATTACCTTCTGTAATCGACTGATCAACTGCGTCGTAAGGCCTATTTCGGGCAATAAATACAACACCTGCCCACCTTTTTTTATCACATCCCGCATCAACTCAATATATACCCGCGTTTTGCCACTACCCGTCACGCCATGCAACAAAACCACTTTTTTCTCATCAAACTGCGCATTAATAGCCTGATATGCCGCTGTTTGCGCCCCCGATAATCCACCCGCCTCCAATAAATCATCCTCATAACCAGCAATCCGCGAAACTTCCAAATCATACAACTCAAATACGCCTTTTTTGACCATCGTACGCAAGGTCGAATCACTAACATCCGCTTTTTGAAGCAACGCGCTTTTTAATACACTAGGCGTTTGTTTCGACAAATGCATATAAGACATCAACAACTCAAGTTGACGCTCCAATTTATCTACCTGCTCAAAAACACTGCGCAAGGCCGCTTGATCCGTTCGGTACGGCGCAGCTAACCGCACGGCAACTTGTTTTCGTGCCTTGAACTTATCTTGTAAATCCTCCCGCAAAAACAATACGCCTTTGGCCAACAATTGCTGAACCGTAGGAAAAACGGTTTTTTTATTCAAAATTTTGCGCACCGTGTCCAGCGAAAAGGATTCCTGTAATAATAAGGCCTCAGCCAACAGATACCCATCACTGTCCAAATCACTAAAATCCTCCCCATATGCCGGATTAAATACCAACATCGTTTCACTGTTCAACTTAAGATGCGCAGGCAAGGCGGCCAACATCACCTCCCCCAAGGTGCAGCAATAGTAACTGGATAGCCATTGCCAAAGCGCCAATTGCTCCTGGGTAACTACGATCACCGAATCCAGTACCGATAAAATGGGTTTGGTGTTATAAGCAGGCTGCTCAAAATGCGCCCGCACAACAATTCCACTATAAATCTTGTTCTTCCCAAACTGAACTTCTACCCTTACCCCCGATTGTACCATTTCTGCCAATCCATCCGGAACGGCATAGGTATAAGTTGGTTTGGGCAATGCAAGGGGTAAAACAACATCTACAAACATGGAATGGCAAATAAGTAAGGGTAAAGCGCACAAAGATACACGCTTATATGCCTAAATACACAAATTTGCATACCGTACATACCCACCTGAAAGACCTGCAAATGGCACTTTGAAAATATTTTCTGCCATTGCAACAAAGATAACATAAAACAAGGTTATTTTTGTGGTTCATTTTATCAATTAGCATATGGAAAACCAACATGTGCTTCATTTTTTTACCAAAACAAATTTTTAATTGGCTTTTAAACCTTTCCGACCCAAACCTCCTGGCAATAAACCACCCGGTGCGCGTCCCGGCGGCGGCGGCCGCCCCTTCAATCGAGGAGTCGTTGCTCCTGAGCATCGCATCAATGAATTCATCAGAGTGCCCGAAGTCCGGCTGGTAGGCGATAATCTGGAAGAAATTTCAGAAGCAGTAGGCCAACTGGTGGAAGCATCGATCTACCCAACCTCCAAAGCCCAAAAATGGGCAGAAGAAATGGGCCTCGATCTGGTGGAAATTTCACCCAATGCCGAACCGCCCGTTTGCAGAATCACCGACTACAATAAGTTCCTTTACCAAAAGAAAAAAAAGGAAAAAGAACTGAAAGCAAATGCCGCTAAAGTAGAATTGAAAGAAATTCGTTTCGGACCAGAAACCGGCGAACATGACTTTGATTTCAAACTTCGGCATGCCAAAAATTTCCTCGCCGAAGGAAATAAGGTAAAAGCTTATGTTCAATTTAAAGGACGTGCAATCGTGTTCAAAGACCGCGGCGAACTACTGTTGCTGCGCTTTATGAAAGAACTCGAAGAACTGGGCGTTGCCGAACAATTGCCAAAATTGGAAGGCAAACGTATGATGGTAATCCTTTCCCCTAAAAAAGGAGGCAAAAAATAAATTTTAAGCACTTTTCCGCTTTTCATTTTTTTAAAAAAAATGATGCAACAATCGTTATTGTTCCATCTGGCGTATTATCTTTACGCTCCATTTTTCAACTAGTACGATTTGTGTCATGCCGAAAATGAAAACCCACTCCAGCGCAAAGAAGCGATTCAAAGTGACTGGTACAGGTAAAGTTAAACGTAACCGCGCACGTATGCGCCATTTAATGCGTAAGAAATCGACAAAAGCAAAACGCCACCTGCGTGGCGGTGTAATTGTCGATAAAACCGAGCATGCTCGTATCGAACGCCTTTTGGCCATGTAATTGCGCCCGCTGCCCCCACAATGGGCAGCCTTCACTCCCATTTTTTAACGAGAGTGCTGGTAAAAGTATTTGAAGCATCGGGTAACCAATCCCTTAACTCCAAATCCCGGCACTGTACTAAAAAGTCTTTTTATGCCTAGAGCAACCAACAACCCGGCCAGCCGCGCCCGTCGGAAAAAAATTATGTTAGCCGCACGCGGTTACTTCGGCGCCCGCTCCAAAGTCTACACCGTAGCGAAAAACACCCTCGAAAAAGGTTGGCTTTACGCTTTCCGGGATCGCAAGTACAAAAAACGCATCTACCGTCGCCTTTGGATTGCACGTATCAATGCAGCAACCCGCGCAGAAGGTATGAACTACAGCCGTTTTATCCATGCACTGGATCAAAAAGGAATTACACTCAACCGTAAAGCACTTGCCGACCTTGCACTCAACCACCCTGCAACGTTTAAAGCAATTTTACGCACGGTAAACGCATAAGGATATTTCTTACTCCTTTATGGGTATTGAAACGGGGAATCAACATTAATGTTGGTTCCCCGTTTGTTTTGCCCGCAATAGCATACCCTATCTTTAATCGCTTATTTTTTATACATTCTTGCCTAATTTGCTGCCCGTAACCAAAAAAAGTTAGAACTTAGTGCCTTCATTACGGTTCAACATTTGAAACCAATCCGATTTTTAACTAAACACACACACCAATCTGATTATGAGAAAATCAGTACTGCTGATCCTTGCGATCCTGTTTACCCTTTCATTACAATCTTCCGCCCAACAATGCATGCGCGATTCCTCACTCCTGATGAACGACACGCTCTTTGTATCTCCCGCTCCGTACACCGCAGCCAACCCTAAATACCTGCTTAAAGTAGCATGTATCGGCCAACCTTACACGCAATCTATTACGATTAAAGTGCCTCCTACCTTCGTTTTTCAAGGTATTTCCCTTGCGATTACCAGCGCAAGCCTCGCTACAACCGGTGCAGTCACAGGCCTTCCTACTGGATTGACTTACTCTTGCGATCCGCCTAACTGCGTGTTTAATGCAAATACCCTCGGCTGTGTACTCATCAAAGGAACACCTTCCAACCCGGCACAAGCACCGGACACGCTCGACCTTTCTATCAAAGCAAAAGTAAATACTACTTTCGGACCACTCGATATTACTTTCCCAGGCCCGATTGCTCCTGGCAATTACTACCTGATCCTGCAAACCGCCGCAGGTTGTGTAAGTGCAGCATCTGAAGTAAATAGCCCATTCACTTCGGTTAAAAATGCACCAAACCCTTTCGCCGATCAAACGGTTTTCCATGTCGAATCCGACCAAAATGGCGAATTCCAGTTCAATGTGTTTAACCTGCTCGGCCAAAATGTAGCATCTCAAACGGTGCAACTGGCCGAAGGATACAACCAGTTTACATTCAATGCCGCTCAATTGGCTAATGGCGCCTACTACTTCGTCCTAGGCAACAAAACCGGCCAAACTACCGGAAAAATGGTGGTTTCTAAATAGGTTTTATCAATACCTACATTCCGGATTGGCCGCAAAACCAATCCGGAATGCTTTTTTTAATCCTTTCTATATAGGTCTCTATGAATAGTTGTTGCCTTTCCCAAGCTTTTTATGATCCGCGCTGCCGCCTTCTTCCGCAACATTATTGTTCACCTTTCCTTTTTTACCGATGTGTATGAGACCCATGTTACGCTTAATGCTCCCATTCCTGCTTACCTACACTTTTGCAAATGCCCAATCCGGTTGCCCCGGTTGCCTTATAACGGTACCCCCAGGCTTACCTGCCGATACCATTTATTTGCCCGCATTTCCCGATGGACAACAAGGCGTACCTTATAATAAGGACTACTCCTTCCGGATGCCCAAAACAACTACGCCCGTAGCAGCCATTGATACCACAACGCCCGCTGGATTGCCCATTTCTAAAATCGAAATCCTCGGACTCTCCGGATTACCGCAAGGACTGGCCTGGCAACCCAATGCATGGACGTTCGACCCCAACACCCAACCAGATGGATGTATCAAACTTTGTGGCATCCCGCAAGAGGCCGATTCCTTTATTTTAATGGTGAAAATTAAAGTCTCGGTCTTCTTCATTACACAAGAAGCAGAATTCCCCCTCCGATTATATATCGCCCCTAAAGTGAGCATTACCGAAGGATTCTCGATGACCAATTTTACAGGCTGTGGCAATACCAAAACAACTTTCGTCAATAATATCCCATCCAATAATAAACCAGGCTTTACCTACCGCTGGAATTTTGGCGATAGCACTAGTTTTGTAGGCGAAAACCCACCTCCACACCTGTATAATACACCCGGAACCTACCCCGTTTCCTACCAAGCAATTATTGATACGACCGGATTTATCCTGCAAAGTGCCACGGTGTTAAAAGTTGATTGTGTCGATCAAGTTGGCATTGGCTCACCCGACTTGTATCTTCTAGTAAAAAAACCAGATGGAACGTTGTTGTTTGACTCTTCCCCGGATATCAATAACACGCCCCTGCCTTATACTTTTCAACTGAATCTGCCCATTGGTGCCGGCAATTATACGCTCGAAACATGGGATGAAGACTCCGGTGTAAAAGGGGGGGATGATCCTTGCGGCAATATTTCATTCAATATCCTGAGCAATGACACCATTATTGCAGCAGGCTTCAAAGTAGTGCTCAAAATTATTCACCCGATCGATACCATCTTTGCGATCGATACGGTGCAGATTTTTGAAGTGCCTTCCGCGCCTTTCGTAAGTGCACCCAACGGTGAGGTCCGCTGCAGCAATGATCAAATCCAATTACGCCTACTTGCTGGCACCGCGCCCAATTATCAATGGCTACTCGATGGCGAAGCATTGGAAGGTCAAATTGATTCCAGCCTTACCCCAACCATTTCAGGGTACTATCAAGTGGCTGTTAAAAACGATAATGCATGCGTAGCAACTTCTGATAGCCTGCTAATTACCATAAATACTGCACCCGCCACACCTTTATACTACAACTACAACAACTTGCTGTCAATCGAAGATACCTTCAACTTGCCCGCCAGTTACCAATTACAATGGTTCAATAACGCGCAACCAATCGATGGAGCCACCGATGTTCGTTATTGCGCAACAACCGACGGTACCTACGGCGTGCAAGTAACCGACCTCGGCACACTTTGTACCGCTTATTATGCCAGCACCATCAACTACGACCCCAATTTTGATTGCACGGTAGCGACAATTAGCCCAAGCCTCCAAACATTGTGGATTGCACCCAATCCTGCAAAAGAGTTGGTAACCATACGCCTTCCTGCACAAGTCGAACAACAAGCAGCACAATTGAGTGTTTGGAATGATCTGGGCCAACTGCTAATATCGCAATCGGTCACACCACAACAAACGACCATAGAACTTGCTACCAGCCAACTCCAATCCGGGATGTACCACCTCATGGTCCAAACCAAAGACGGGGTGCGCGCGGTTGCAAAACTGGCTATTTTGAAGTAATTTTATGCTGCTATGAAAACAAAAACTTTGCCCCTCCAATCTATGTTGCTCTTGCTGCTCACTTTTTGGGGGCTCGCAGGGCAAATAGCCTGCTCCTATACCATCAAAATTAAAGATGGCCGAACAGCATACGAACGCAAACGCTACAGTGACGCAATTCCACTGTTGCAAGGCGAGCTGAACAGAGCAACGACCCGCACAGAAAAGGGTACCCTGGCCTATTTATTGGGGGCATCCTACCGCGCTAAAGGGTTGGACGACAAGGCATTGTCCTATTTCAAATTGGCATACGATAACAATTATGGCCCCGACGCCCTTAAAGCCTGGGCACGGACACTAAAAAAACTGGAACAATACGCCGCCGCAAAAGAAGCTTTCAAAGATCTGGGCATCGAAATCGGTAGTCCCTATGAATTCCGAAAGGAAATCACTGCATGTACCGTGGCAGAAGATTGGCTAAAACAAGCCCCCGAAAATGGATGGACCATCGAATCGGCTCCTTTTAACAGCGGACAAAATGATTTTGCACCAGTGTTGTACTCCGACGGGCGCATTGTTTTTACCAGTGACCGCGCAATCGGTAAAGAGGATAAGAATTACGCCTGGACCGGTAATAAATTTATGGACTTGCTGATCGTCGGACAAGACGAGGCAAGTCCACAATTTTTTGATACACAGTTAAATACAACAAGAAATGAAGGGGTAGCCTGTTTTAACCGATCCGGTACACAAATTTTCTTTGTGCGCGCACTCGAAGCATACAAAGGCGATGATGCTTTTTGTAAAATTTTTACCGCTGAAAAAAATCCCGATGGGGGATGGACTCCACCTGTTCCACTACCCTATCAAAAAGAAAAAATCAATTACCTCCATCCTGCCTTATCGACCGATGGAAATACGCTCTACTTCTCCTGCAATGACCCGGAAGGCTGGGGCGCATACGACCTGTATACAATCACCCGAAATTCAAAATCAGAAACGGGCTGGGATGAACCTCGACTGCTCAGCAGAAATATAAACACCCCTGAAAATGAGGTTTTTCCTTCCATTGAACAGGATACCCTCTACTTTGCTTCCGATGGATTACAAGGTATGGGAGGCCTCGATATTTTCAAAACCTTTAAGGTGGATCGCAATGCTTGGGCGCCACCCCACAATCTGAAAGCACCGATTAACAGCGGTGCCGATGATTTTGGGTTTGTCTCCATACCAAAAAACCAAAAAGACCCCAAAAATTCGTATAAAATTGGCGATTTGGTTCAAGAAGGTTTTTTCACATCCAACCGACCAGGCGGAAAAGGGGCCGACGATATTTACCGATTTCAACAAAAAATCCCGCCACCAAAACCACCCAAAATAATTGATACCCTGAAAACCGGTCCGGCAGTGCATAAAATCCTGCTGGATGTATTTGTCCTGGAAAAAATATTTTCCGACCCCAACAACCCCAATACCAAAATGCTAGGCCGAAAACCTTTAAAAAATGCTAAGTTGGTGATGATGGCCGCCAATAAAAAACAAACATTTACCACCCCCGAAGAAGGCCCCGTGCAAATTGAACTGGCCGAACAAACAGATTATGCATTCTCCGCTAACCTGCCAAACTACCTTGTAAATAGCGCTAAATTCTCCACAAAAGGCATCGCAAAAGACCCCGCTAACCCTATTCAAACCTTTGAATTAGAAATTGTTTTAGATAAAATATTTAAAAATACAGAGATCATACTCGAAAATATCTACTACGATTACGAAAAATGGGATATCCGCCCCGATGCCGAACCCACCCTGAATAAACTGGCCGATGTATTGCTTCAAAACCCAGGTATCCGAATCCAATTGGGAAGCCATACAGATTGCAGGGGCAATGATGGTTATAACCAGGAACTTTCACAACGACGCGCGCAAAGCGCCGTAGAATACCTGATCACCAAAGGCATCAATGAAGATCGACTAACAGCACGCGGCTTTGGCGAAGCACAACCCGCCGCCAATTGCGCCTGCGCACGCTGTACCGAATCCGAACACCAAACCAACCGACGCACAACATTCACCGTATTGGAATAATTTTTTTAAAAAAAGACCGAACCACCCAACGCTTGAATCAATCTGGCCGTTATACTTTTGTTAATTCCTGGCAAAACGGAATTTTACACTTTTCTGACACGAAAAAAGATGGTACATTTAAACCTAAATTCTAAAATATCCATTCATCAACATCTTCAATGAAACTTCCATGAAAAAAACGTTTTCTCCTTACGCCCTGTTTTTTGTGTTGGTAATTATCACGGCCTGTAATTCCAAACCGGACTTTAACTTTTTCTATTACTCGCCAGAACAAACAGCGGTACTTGCCAAAACGCTGAACCTGCCAGAAATTCCAGATGATTATACCATCGAACTACCCTCACACTTACGCAATGCTGGCCTCGCACCTAATCAGGTAGAACGCGACAAAGCAATTTTAGGTCGTGTGCTATTCTACGACAAAAAACTTTCTAAAGACGGAACCATTTCCTGTGGCTCTTGCCACAAACAAAATTTGGGATTTGGCGACGACCGCCAGTTCAGCCTCGGTGTCAATAACCAGGTAGGCGAACGCAACGCTATCGCATTGTATTCGGTTGCCAGTTTTGCTGCTTATTACGGTACCGACATCAATGGCTCAAGTGCGATCCCTTTCTTTTGGGATAATCGCGCCGCCACCGCAAAAGAACAAAGCATGGGTTCTTTAACCAATCCAATCGAGATGGACCTGCACATGAGCGAAGTAACCGATGCCGTGCTCAACCAGGATTACTATCAACCTTTGTTTGAAAAAGCATACGGTGATAATAATGTAACTTCTGATCGCGTACTCGAAAGCATTGCCAATTTTGTAAATGCAATGGGATCCTACAGCAGCAAATTTGATGTTGAAGCGTCCAAAGCGAGTGTATACTCCGCTGCACAATACTCGAACACTTTTGGTGGCTTTACTGCAACCGAAAATGCCGGAAAAGCCTTGTTTATTCAACACTGCGCTAGCTGCCATAGCCATAACATGGGCCGACCACCATTAACTTATGCCAACAACGGCTTATACCAGGTTTATACCGACCAAGGTGTAGGTGGCTTATCGAACATTGCAAGCCAAAAAGGAACGTTCAAAGTCCCTACACTCCGCAATATTGCCGTTTCGGCCCCATATATGCATGACGGTAGCTTGAAAACACTCGAAGACGTGGTTGATCACTACAACACAGGCATTAAACCACATGTCAACCTGCACACGTCTTTGAAGAGTAGCGGCGCTCCTAAAAAGAATTTCCTAGATGGCGCCAAAAAAACGCAGTTGATCGCATTTTTGAATACCCTGACAGATTTTCAGGCAAGCGCAGATACACGCTTCTCCGATCCGTTCAAACAATAATGCCTACAATCGCATTTCATACCTAAAGTATGGAAACGCCCGAATGCTGTCCACCAGCCGTTCGGGCGTTTTTTTTAAAATTTTAGATAAATCTCCACAAAAATAGAAGGTAATAACAATCACTTTGTACTTTTATCACCAACAAAATACCACCTAACAATAGCGCTCATGAACCCACGCAATCATTCCCTACTAATCGTATGCCTTGCCTATGTACTTTTCTGTAACACACAGGCTCTACGCGCTCAAACAAATTATTGTTCTAATGGTATTCACTTCCCCCTTATTCAGGAAAATATCAAAGGAACCATCTCTGGCGGTTACGGTTTTGGAAATCGAGTGAATGGATTTTCGATCCAAACTGCATATAATCCTTGGAAAAAAATAATCGTAACCGGTAACTTTTGGGGTGCTACCAAAAATCCCAACTTTTTAAATTACCGATACAAGTATAATAGACAGCTGGAAGTCGGATTGGGCGCTTATGAAAATACCGAAAAACTACAAATGAGCGCGTTGATTGGCGGAGGATTGGGTAGAATCGCTTGCCAACAAAATGATCGACTGGATTACGACACCAAATTTAACCGCCTATTTTTACAAGGTTCCTTCATATACACAAGTACAAACTTTTACATCGGTACGGCACTTCGTTTTAATTACCTCAACTTTTACCAAGCCGACGTATCATTAAATTACACCTTTTCAAGTGACGCAAGGCTGCTTGAATCAAACAATCCCTCTTTTCAACCAGAAATAGGGTTCCTTATTGGAACGAAGGGTAAAAACATCTTTCTAGACTTTGCGCTTAACTATTTTCACAGACCTGTACATAACCTTAGCTTTACTCGAACCATGTTTCGGGCGGCAGTAGGATGCTTTTTAAACAGCGATAAACCGAATGTTGCTAAAAAGAAGAAGTGATAAGGCTAAACAAGCCAACTAAAAACTAAACCATTTAATAGAATGGATAGGAAGAAAGCCCTTGGCCTCTGAGCCAAAAGCACCTTCCTAATATCAAGATGTTTACGGACTAAAAATGTGGACAATCACATTTTGGCTTGAAAAGGCTGCAACCTTCCAATACGACCATACCAACCATCAACAAAAAGAAAACAACGCGAATCCAGTTAATTTTTTTCATGGCTTGAAAATATTTTATAATTTTACAAACGCGAATATACCTTAAAAGTACCAAATAACATAAAATTTAACAAATGCGTGTCGAAATACCGGATACCACAACCGATCCACCGGCGCAACCTAGAATATTGGTCGCTCCACTCAATTGGGGATTGGGACATGTAACACGTTGTATCCCAATAATTCATGACCTCGAAAAAATGGGGGCACAAGTTTTTTTAGCTTCCGATGGTGCCGCACTCGAATTATTGAAGGCCGAATTCCCCCACTTATCTGCATTTACCCTACCCTCTTACCGCATCCGATATGGAACCGGTAATATGGTCATCAATATCGGCAAAAATCTACCGCGTATACTTTTTGCAATTCGCGCCGAACAATGGGAGACACAAAGACTCGTTCAAAAATTAAAGATTACTGGCATTATTTCCGACAATCGATACGGCTGCTTTACCAAGGTTACACGGAATGTGCTACTCACCCACCAATTAAACTTGCGCGTTCCCAATAAATTCCTTCAATGGATGGCAAATCTGGTACTAGGCCAGGCACTCCGAAAATTTGAAACCATCTGGGTGCCCGATCTGGAAACACCACCCGGTTTGTCCGGAGCACTCGCACACGGAACGCCTCCGCACCCCTCCATACAATACCTGGGTATGCTCTCGCGCATGCAGTATTTTCATCAGGAAATTGAATACGATATAGCGATCGTACTATCCGGCCCAGAACCACAACGTACCCTCCTCGAACATCGTTTGATCGAACAAGTGATCGCACTACCCCTAAAAGTAATTGTTATTCGTGGCAAAACACATT
>JBBAVI010000050.1:0-24112 GCA_040397785.1 Saprospiraceae bacterium
CCCCGAGGTGTCATCTCCCCGAGGTGTCACCTCCCCGAGGTGTCACCTCCCCGAGATGTCACCTCCCATGGTATCACCTCCCAAATCTTAAAACTGATGATTTTACGCAATTTTAGTGTGCTTTTTTGCCTCTTTTTTGTTTGTCCTGCCTTTTCCCAGCCGCTTCAATCGCCCGTGCGCCATGTAATTGTGGTGGGCGTAGATGGCATGAGTCCAGACGGAATACGTAAAGCAGCAACACCCGTCATGGATCAAATGATGAAGGAAGGGGCTTTTACCTTACAAGCCCGCAGTGTAACCCCCAGCAGTTCGAGTTCTAACTGGGCATCGATGATTATGGGCGCGGATGTAGAACAACATGGCATTCACAGCAACGACTACGAGCGCGATAATTTCATCCTGCCTCCGGTGGTGCATGGGAAAGACGCAATTTTCCCAACCATTTTTGGCATTTTGCACGATCAAAAGCCGAATGCTAAGACTGCTGCAATTTATCAATGGCGTGGCTTTGGCCGTTTGTTTGAAAAAAGTGCGGTAAATTACGATACCTGCACAGCCAATGAAAATGAAACAGCCCGGATTGCCGCCGCGTATATTTTGAAGGAAAAACCCACATTCTGCTTTATCCATTTGGATCATGTAGACCATGCCGGGCATGAATCGGGCCACGGTAGCCCGGCGTATTATACCTCGGTTGCAAAGGCCGACAGTTTGATTGGGCAAATTTTAGCCGCCGTTAAAGCCGCCGGCATCGCGGATGAAACCCTGGTGGTGGTTTCGGCCGATCATGGCGGAATTGGCTTGGGACATGGCGGACTGACCCTGGCGGAAATGGAAATTCCATTTATTTTATGGGGGAAAGGTGTGAAAAAGGGGTTTCAGATTCCAATCCCCGTGTACCAATACGATAATGCAGCTACCCTGGCATTTGCGTTTGGCATTCAGCAACCGTATGCCTGGATTGGTCGCGCGGTGCAATGCGCCTTTGAAGGATATGCCGTGCCAGCCAACAATTATCCGGTGATTACTTACGTGGAAAAACCGGATTTTAAACCGTCTGCTTTTCAGAATCGGCGGGCTGGGGGCTTGTTTTTTGCGCCTGCATCGTTGAATATCCTAAATCCGGCAGGAAGCGGCGAATTGCGTTTTACCCTCGATGGAACCTATCCGACGATCAATGCTGAACTTTTTAAAAAGGAAGTCGTGCTCGGACAAAACACCGTGGCGCGTTGCGGGGTGTTTCGCGATGGGCAATTAGTGAGTGAAATTGCCGATGCGTATTATCGTTTTTTGCCCAAAGGCGTTTTGCCGCAGGTGGCTTATCGTTGTTATTATGGCAGCGAACTCAAAAACTTGCCCAATGTGCGCGATTTGAAAGTAGAAGCCAGTGGCAAATGCTACGAACTTACTTCCGATGGCTTGAAATTGCCGAGGAACGAGGATGTTGTGGTGGTGTTTGAATGCGATTTAAGCATCGAAAGTGCCGGGAAATACACCTTTTTTACCCGTTCTGACGATGGAAGCGCCTTGTATATTGATGGTAAAAAAGTGGTAGACAATGACGGCGACCACGGCGTAACCGAAAAAGCCGGGAAAATAGATTTGACCTCAGGTACCCACGAAATTCGGGTAGAATGGTTCAACGGCGGCGGCGGCGGTTGGCTGGATACGTATTACCAGGGACCGGGTGTGCCAAAACAGTTGATTCCGGCCGGGGTTTTGAAGGGGTAGTTATATTGAAATTTTTAAATATAAAGCGATTGGTTTAGATAGGAACTTAGGAGAAAAAATCTGCGTTATATCCCTTTCGTTAGCGTTTTCAGTCCATTTACAGCGGCTGAAAACGCTAATTTTAATTTAAAAGGCTTCATAAAATGGATTTTGGATTCCTATATTTCTTGCTATTTTTCCTATTAATCTTTTGGGTACGGGGATTGATTGTTTTGTTACACGAATTGGGGCATGCGCTCATGGCCATATACTTGTCCAAGGAAAAGGTAAATGTGTACGTCGGTTCCTTTGGCGAGCGCAAGGATACGATACACCTGAAATTTGGCTTGCTTGAATGCTATCTCAAAAAAAATATGGCCTGGGATCGTGGACTATGCGTGCCTGAATCCAAAAATTTTACCTTAAATGGTCAAATTTGGTACACCGTGATGGGGCCAGTGGTGACCATTTTATGTGCCGTCGTTTTTGGTATATTAGCATATAGCGCCATGATCCCGAACTGGATCCGTGTTTTTGCTGGTTTGATGAGTTTCATCAGCTTGACAGATGCTCTCCGCTCCCTAATCCCAAGCAAGCGGCCGATCTTAATGGCCGATGACGGAATCACCTATAACGACGGTCAACTTTTGCGTAACCTGCTCAATAACAAGCGCTTAAACTCAAAATTTGAGGAGGTTGAAATTGCAACCAACCAAAAAGATTATGAACGGGCGGGTGATTTATTGCTTGCGGCGATTCCGAAGGCTAAAAATAAATCCGATTGATACCGCTATGCCGCGAGCGTTTTTACTGAAGGAAAACATTTTGAAAAGGCCGCTACTTCCTTTACCGGCCTTGAAAAGGAAGGTGGCATGGATGTCAACGATTACAACAATGCTGGTTTGATTTTCGCTTATTTGTTGCAATATGAAAATGCCCTGGCCTATTTTGAGAAAGCGGTGGCGCTGCAAATGGATCATTCCCTGGCTCTTACCAACCGTGCTTTCACCCATCTCGTGATGGAACGTTATGATATTGCGCACACTATGTTCGATCAATTATTTCAAAAAGATCCTGAAAACGCCTACCTGCTGGCCAATCGGGGGCTTGCCGCTTTCAAAACAGGCCAAATTGCCGCAGGTTTGGACGATTTGGAACGCGCAAAACGAATCGATCCGGAAGAGTCATATGTGTACCGCAATTTGGGCATTGCTTTGCTGGATCAAGGCGACCCGACTCAAGCAAATGAAAATTTCATTAAAGCACAATCACTCAACCCACAAACCCATTTGATTGACTCATTGCTTGAAAAAGCTAAGGCTGTCTAAAACTTCCAGCGTACAAATGCTTCCATGGCTTCATATTCAGCCAGGCCCAAAGCCCGGTACAAACGTGCGGTTTCGCGGTTGCGGTCTTCCGCGCGTTGCCAAAACTCCCGGTTATCATCGCCGGGAAAGGGCGGCCGGTCTTTTTGACTTTGGTGCATAAAGATGGCTTGTCGTTTTTTGCGCAATTGCGGTGGACTAAACGGCACGGCCATTTCAATTTCATCGATGGCCCATTCGTGCCAGGCGCCGCGGTACAGCCACAACCAGCAATTTTCCATCCAGGGGCGGTCTTTCAAATTTCGGAATGCTTCAAAAATACCATCCAGACAAACCCGGTGTGTGCCATGCGGATCGGCTAAATCGCCCGCTGCATACACTTGATGGGGCTGAATGGTTTCCAAAAGGTCTTGAATGATCTGGATATCGGCTACTCCGAGTGGTTTTTTGCGGGTTTTGCCCGTTTCATAAAAAGGCATATCCAGGAAATGAATATGGTCGTCCTCCAACCCGCAATACCGCGCTCCACCCCTTGCTTCTCCGCGTCGAATGAGTCCTTTGATTTTGCGGACTGCTTCGGTGTCCGTATCGGTCGGGTTTTTGCTGGTTAAAAAAGCAATTACTTCATCGTAATGGCTGGTATCGGTGCCCTGGGTTTTGCCATATTCGGCCATAAGCTCGGCATAACGCAAGGCATCGTAATCATGCACCGCAATGTTGCCGGAAGTTTGGTAAGCCACATGTACATGATGGCCTTGGTCGACCAGGCGCATAAAGGTAGCGCCCATGGAGATCACGTCATCATCGGGGTGTGGGCTGAAGATAATGACCCTTTTTTGGGCGGGTTCGGCGCGTTCGGGGCGGTTGCTGTCGTCGGCATGCGGTTTTCCGCCCGGCCAGCCGCTGATGGTATGTTGTAATCGGTTGAAAATGCGGATGTTCAGTTCGTAACTATTGGCCTCTTCCATGATTAACTCGCTCAGTCCGTGCTCATTGTAATCTTCATCGGTGAGTTTCAGGATGGGCTTGTTGCTTTGTTGCGAGAGCCAAACTACCGCTTTGCAGATGAGGTCTTCCGTCCAGTTGCAAGATCCTGAGAGCCAGGGTGTGCGCACGCGCGTGAGCATTTCGGATGCCGATTGATCGATCATTACCCGCACATTCGGGTGGTTTTGGAGGAAAGAAGCCGGTAAACTGGTAGAAATAGGTCCTTCCACGGCATCGCGCAGTACCGTTGCCTTGTGTTCGCCCCAGGCCATCAGATACACGGTGCGGGCTTTAAAAATACTGCCCACACCCATGGTTATGGCCCGATAAGGAACTGCATCTTCCTGCACAAAATCTTTAATGGCGTCGCGGCGGGTCAGGTGGTCGAGGCGCACCATGCGGGTCATGGAATGTTCCCAGGCACCGGGCTCGTTGAATCCGATATGTCCGGTACGGCCGATGCCTAGCAATTGGATATCAATGCCACCTGCCATGTCTATCTGTTTCTCGTACGACGCACAGTAATCGGCCATATCGTCCATCGGCACCGCGCCATCGGGGATATGGATATTTTCTTTGGGAATATCAATATGGTCGAAGAGGTAATCGTGCATAAAGCGCCAGTAACTTTGTGGTACCGACTTGGCGAGCGGGTAGTACTCGTCGAGGTTGAAGGTGATGACATTTTTAAAACTCAGGCCTTCTTCCCGATGCATGCGCACCAATGCTTCGTACACTTTGATCGGGCTGCTGCCTGTGGCCAATCCGAGCACAATTTTTTCACCATCCTGTTGTTTTTGTCGGATTGCCAATGCGATGGAGCGGGCTACATGTTCGGAACCTTCGGCGGCATCTTTCCAGATTTTAACGGGGATTTTTTCAAAATGCTTGTATTCGTATTTTAAGTGCATAGGTGTTTAAATTGTCGAGGACAAAATAGGTAGAGCAGGCGTAAAGGTAAGGGTTCCCACCGCAACAAGCCTATGAAAGGTGAGCGCGCAAGCGGCGAATTTAATCGGAAGTAGGGGCAAAAAACAAGCCGCTCCGAATGAACGGAACGGCTTGAGCCTGTTTTTTCCTGAAGCGGCTGGTGCGCATAATGATCGCAAGCCTATTCTTCGTGTTCTTCAAATTCCCGCACACGGTACTTTGTTTTTTCAGTGGGCTTCAATTTTTTCTTTTTGGATGTGCCTTGGTTGTCGCTGAAACGATCGTCCTGACGGACTTTGTCTTTCTTGCTTTTTTCCCAGGTTTTCATGGCAAAAGCGAATTTAATTGGTTGATTTACAAGTTTGAGCATATTGGATTAGGCCGTATAAAACAGGTGTTTCGTTCGCCTTTCGGATACAAAAATAAACCTATTCGTGTTTTTGTCAACAGAATCCACTGAATTTTTTTTCAAGGGTGCTATTTTGGCATTTGCTGAAAGCCGACATTACATGTGCTTAAAAAGCTGAATCTTACCGTTTTAATTTGATTTTCGATGAAACAAATCTACTTTTTGTTGTGCTTTATTGGTTTGAGTGCTTTTGGTTTTGCTCAAACTTCCAGATCCGTCCAGTTTGCATCTGGTTCGGCTACTTTTCCGGCCAATTTTGCGTCCTTATTGCAAAGCCCACCTGAAATACAGGCTTCGGAGCTATTTGCGGGCCGATTTGTGCGGTATATTCAATTTGATCGATTGTTGAGCGACCAGGAACGCACCCTGGTAGAAGGCCAAGGGCTTCAGTTTTTGGCCTATTATCCGGCCACGACTTACCTCGTTAGTTTGCCAGAGGGCTTTGATTTTAAGCTATTGGCAACACTGCCAGTATGGAGTGTGATGGCGCCCGTTACCAATTGGAAAATGGCCCCGCAATTGCTCGAACGTCCTTTGGGTACCTGGGCCGTAAACGGTGATCGGGCAACGCTCAATGTGCAGGTATATCCGCATGTTGGCATTGAAAATGGTGCCCGACTTTGCCTCGCAGCGGGCTTAAACGTGACTGCAAAAGGCGTAATGAATGGATATTTGGAGGTACAAGCGCCTATTTCAGAGCTGCTTTCCGTGGCCGCCTTGCCCTTTATTCAATATTTGGAATTGATTGCACCGCCTAGTGAGCAGGAAGATACCCGCAATCGTGCTTTGCACCGTAGTAATATTTTGGATGCAGATCACGCGTCGGGTTTGCATTTTAATGGGGCTGGAGTAAGTGCATTGGTGCGCGACGATGGTAAGGTTGGGCCGCATGAAGATTTTCGTGGCCGATTAACCGATCTGTCTACGTCCAATTTAGGCACCCATGGCGATTGGGTTTTGGGGGCTTTGGGTGGCGCAGGCAATATTGACCCACGCAGCCGTGGCATGGCAACCGGGGCCGATTTATTCGTTGCGGAATATGCAAATTCCTTTCAGGATGAAAAATTGCTGCAAATGCTGAATGCAGGTGTTCCGATTACCAATACCTCGTATTCGGACGGTTGCAACCTGGGCTACACCTTGGGTTCGCAAACCGTGGATCAACAAATGGTCAATCAACCCAAACTGAGCCACGTGTTTTCGGCAGGCAACAATGGTACTGCCAACTGTAATTATGGTGCAGGTGCTACTTGGGGCAACATTACAGGCGGCCACAAAATGGCCAAAAACGCCTTCGCCGTTGCCAATTTATTGGCAGATGGATCCCTCAATAACTCTTCCAGCCGTGGGCCAGCCTATGATGGTCGTATCAAACCAGACATCAGTGCACATGGTACCGATGTGTACATGACCCAGCCTTTCCAAACCTACAGCAATGCAACGGGCACCTCCTTTTCTGCGCCCGCCGTGGCAGGAGGCTTGGCACAATTGACCCAGGCGTTCAAGTCGTTGAACAATGGCCAGGAACCCGTATCGGCTTTGCTGAAAGCCGCCATTTTGAATACGGCCAATGACATTGGCAATGTAGGACCCGATTTTCGTACAGGTTGGGGGCAGATCAATGTGGGGGCAGCCTACCGATTGCTCGAACAAAAAAACTATTTGAACGCGTCCATTTCCCTAGGTGCGACCAACAATCAAACCTTGAACCTGCCCGAACAAGTCCGCCAGGCACGTATTATGCTCGTATGGACCGATCCGGCTGCTGCGCCCAATGCGGCAAAAGCCTTGGTGAATGACCTCAATTTGAAGGTAATTGCCCCCGATGGCACGGTTTTGTTGCCTTGGCGTCTGAATCCGACCCCTAATGCTACTGCTTTGAATACACCTGCCACCAAAGGAATCGATTCCCTAAATAATGTGGAACAGGTAAGCATCAATTTGCCGCAGGCGGGCAATTATACCGTGCAGGTACAAGGCAACGGCGTGGTGTTTGGTCCGCAATCTTATTATCTGGTGTGGACATATTTAAAAGACGAACTAAAAATCACCTATCCCAACGGGGGAGAAGGTTTTGTAACCGGTCAGGGCGAAATCGAACGTATTCACTGGGATGCCTTGGGGAATGATGGCGAATTTACCCTACAATATTCCCTGAATAATGGACAAAGTTGGAAGCCCATGGCTACGGTAAGCAGCGAACGTCGACATTACGATTGGGAAATACCCCAAAATACGGTCAGTGGACAAGTTAGAATCCTGATACAGCGGGGTAATAAAAGCGACACAACGGATGTTCCATGCACGATTGCACCCGTTCCGGGTAATATAAAGGTGGAAAAAGTATGCCCCGATTCAATGTCTGTTAGTTGGACCGCTGTGGATAGCCTTGAATATGATGTGTACCGGTTGGGGCAGCGCTATATGGAGATTGTAGGCCATGCCAACAGCACACCTTTTACATTTCCAATTCAAAATGGGGGCGCCGCGCAATGGCTTTCTATCCGCACTGCCGACTCAACAGGTCTGACAGGGCGTAGGGCCAGGGCGGTGCGTTGGCCGGGCGATCTTAAAAACTGCCCACAAAACAACGATGTGGCATTGCGGAAATTACTTTCTCCTGCGGTGGATGCCATCCTTCAATGTGGCGGTGGAGATTTGTCGATTGCGGTCCGTATTAAAAATGAGGGACTAAACCCGGTTTTAGGGGCCATAGCGCATTATCAGGTAGATAATCAGCCTGCTCTCAGCGAATTGGTGCCCGAAATACCCGTGGCCGATTCCATTGATTTTGTATTTGCTACACCTTATTATATAGGTTTCAACGGGCGTCTGGACATGAAGGTTTGGTTGACGTATCCGGAAGACAATGCGCATTTTAACGATACCATTCAGCGGGTATTGCCGGTGGTTTCCCAAGCGGCGCAGGCTCCTTTTGGTCAAAGTTTTGAAAATAGTCCCAATTTGCCTGCCGGTTGGACGGTCGTGAATCCGGATGAACAAATCGGCTGGCAATTACAGCGGGGAAATATCGTTGGGACAGGTGGTACCAATACCAGGGCGTTCAAATTGGCCTGTTATGATTATCCTGTACCCGGTGCGCAAGATTATATTTACCTGATTCCGCTCGATTTGAGCAATATTGCCAACCCAACCTTGTTTTTTGACCTTGCTTATGCCCAGTATGATGAACTTTCGAGCGAATCATTGCGGGTTGAAATTTTTGAAAACTGCGATTTGGGTGCCCCACCGGTTGTTTTGTGGGAAAAATCGGGTGCTGAATTAGCGACCAGATCAAGCACTACAAACAGTTTTACGCCTACCAGTGCAGCGGAATGGCGCCCTGAAGCAGTCGATTTGAATGCCTATACCGGTAAAAGCTTGTTGTTGCGCTTTAGTGCTTTAAATAACTTTGGCAATAACATGTACCTTGATAATGTTCGGTTGTTGAATTTTATTGCAACAACGCCCGTCGCCGAATTCCAGGCAAGTAAGGATACCATTTGTCGGCTGGATACCCTGATTTATCAAGCGGTAAACCAGGATTTAGCCACCACCAACTTGAGCTGGAGTTTTGGCGCACAAGCTCAACCAAGCACCGCAACCGGGCCTGGCCCACATTCGGTTTGGTATGTAACGCCGGGCACCAAAACGGTGCGCATGATCGCAGCCAACCCATTTGGAAGTGATACCGTAAAACAAGCGATTCAGGTGCGCAATTTCCCGACGGCCAATTTTACAACCCAGGTGGCTGATTTAACTGTAATTTTTAACAATACCAGTCAAAATGCAAGCACCTATACATGGGATTTTGGCGACGGAACAACCAGTACCTTGGCTAATCCCCTGCACACATATACGGAGCCGGGTAGTTACCAGGTAAAATTGACCTCCACCAATGCTTGTAAATCAGTTGAAAAAATAACGAATGTACTGACGGTTCTATCATCCACCGATTTGTCGAATGTATTGAACGTAAACATTTTACCCAATCCAACTTCTGGCGACTTTAAGGTGCTGTTGCAACTGAACCGGACTTTAGGTGATGCCCAATTGCGCCTGCTGGATGCCCAGGGACGCTTGGTAAAAGTGCATAAAACGACCTTAAAACAAGGAGAAAACACGGTATCTTTTGAAGGTTTGCAGTTGCCCAAAGGATTCTATCAATTGATGTTGGAAACGGAAGTTGGGGTTATGGCCTTGAAAGTGGTGGTGCAATAGGTTGGTTGTATAATACATAAAAATCCCGAATTTAGATTCTCATCTAAATTCGGGATAAATTATATGTAGTCATTTATTTTACAAACAATTGCTTCAACTGATCCACGACCTGGCTACCGCCGGAAAGGGTGATGGTGTGGATTTTTTCGGCAATTTTTTCCACGTATTCCATCTCTTTCAGTTTGAACAACATGGCGTTGTCTTCCATGAGTTTGGCCGTATTCAACAAGCTTCGGGTGGAAGCGGTTTCTTCTCGACGCATGATCACGTTGGCCTGGGCGCGTTTTTCGGCGACCAATACCTGGTTCATGATGTCTTTGATATCACCCGGCAGGATGATGTCTTTCAATCCGAGGCTGGTGACGGTGATGCCCAGTTTTTCGGCACTTTCCACTGCTTTTGCGTGGGCTTCTGCAGCGATGGAATCCTTGTTTTCCATCAATTCATCGAAGGTGCTTTTCCCAACTAATTCGCGGAGAATCAATTGCATTTGCAAATACAACTGACGTTCGCATTCGTTGTTTTCCAACAAAGCTTTTTGCAAATCCACGATGCGGTATTGCACGGTGAAGTTGATACGCAATTGCGCCTTATCACGGGTAAGTACCTCCTGGCCGTTAATATCGGTGCTCAACTGACGGGTATCGGCTTTCATGACCGAAATGACGTCGTTGTTTTTCCAGAAATAGTGGTTGCCGGCAGAAAGTGGACGAATTACCACGCCGTTTATCAGCAAAAGGCCTTTTTCGAAGGTGCTTAGCGTGTACATGCGCACAAAAGGGGTCAATACGCCTTTTTCCAACAAGGCAGGATCAATGTCCACCATTTCGCAGCTGCGCAAATCCGCTTTTACAAAAGTGAACAGGGCGGCGCCTTTCCAGTACGCATACCGGCCTGGTTTCAGCAATTCGTAGTAGTTGCCATCCTTGTACACGATGCCTAGTTCGTGGTCGGCAATATCCACAATATGCAGCAAAGACGCCAATTGTTCGTTTTGTTGAAAAATCGTGAGTGGTTCGATGGGTAAAAACTTTACACCCATGTTGTACAAATAGTAAATTTCCCAGGGAAAAATCCAGTATTTGCCCGCGGTCATAACCCGACGCACTTGGCCTTCCTGGATCATCAAACCGACATGGTTGGCTGGAATGTTGATGCGTTTCATGTTGTTAATATTTATGGTTGGTTTAATTCAATAAAAAAGGCACCGCGGGCAGGCCAATAGCCAGGTAACGGAATGTTCTCGGGCGGCGTGCAGGACGCCAATCGTATCCGATTTGTGCCAGACAATGCCGTGCACGGGTCTTCTTCAATTGGAGTTGTGCAGTGGCGCAACAACACTACTGGTCGCCATAGCCTGTCACAGCCAGCGATGCCTCGGTGGGGAATTTGAGAAGGACCCTTCTTCGTACATAAAAAGCTGGGTTAACAGTCCAGTGCAGCGGTTGAGGCTGCGTAGCGAATTGCTCTTCCATTTGAGCTACTTTCCAGTTTATAGTTGGAAAGACAGGGGTCGAACCTGCAACACATCCGTTGGTCAAGGCCCGAATTCCTTCGCCTGGATATTGTTACCAACGGTGGGACAATACAATGGCGCCATACAGAAACGCGCAACAGGGGCAAGCCGGTTTTCATAACCTTGTTCTTTATCAAAAACGGTATGCCAGGGCGCACCGCCGATATTTGTTTTTTAAAAAATGTCCAGTTGGGTAGTTTACCTGCCCGGATAAGTTGTTTTTCATGTTATTTCCTTTTGATAAAACAAAGGTGCATACCCATGTGCGCAGTACATTTGCGCAGTAAAAGTTTTTTTAAATTTTTCTTTCAACGTCCCTCCGCAACAAGTCTATTAACTGGCTTTGGGCGGCATAAGTTCCCTGGATTTAAATATGGCACTCAACAAACTCGCCCTCATCCGCTACAAAACCATTGATGCCTGCCTGAGCAACCGCTTTCGCAAATGGACCCTGGAGAATCTCATAGAAAAGGTTTCGGATACCTTATACGAATACGAAGGCATTTCGGAAGGGGTCAGCAAACGCACCATCCAGCTCGACATCCAGACGATGCGCAGCGAGCGCTTGTACAATGCGCCGATTGTGGTGGTGGATAAAAAGTACTACACGTACGAAGATCCGAAGTTTCGCATCACAGAATCACCGCTGGGGGCAGCAGATTTGGAAAAAATGAACGAGGTGGTGGGTATTTTAAGGCAACTCAGCGGATTTAGCCATTTTGGGGAAATGCGGGAAATCATCGCGCGCCTGGAAAACGACCTCAACCGCAACCGCACTGCCGGACAAAGTGTGGTGCACATGGAAAGCAATCCAATGTTAAAAGGCCTGGAATGGATTGATCCCTTGTTTAAAGCCATTCTTGCAAAACAGACCTTGCGCATTGATTATCAATCCTTTAAATCGCGTCAAGTTCGGGAAGGCATTTATTACCCCTATTTGCTTAAAGAATACCGGAACCGCTGGTTTTTGATGTGCAAAGCAAAAGGACATAAAACGCTGCTCAATTTGGCACTCGATCGTATTCAGGGCTTGGACAGCTTGCGTTTAGAGCCATTTGTGGAGCATCCCAGTGTAGATTTTGATCACTATTTTGAGGATGTGATCGGCGTAACCAAGTCCGAAAATGCCAAAACAGTACCCGTTTTACTAGAATTTGATGCCGAAACAGTGCCTTATGTGCTGACCAAACCGTTTCACGCGAGTCAGCAAATCATGCATTCTGAAAATGGAAAAACAATTGTAAAAATCGTGGTAGTGCCCAATTTTGAGTTGGAGCGCGAAATTTTGGGCTTTGGCGCACACATCAAGGTGCTTGGTCCGCGCTTTTTAAAAAGCCGGATTGCCGATTCAGCGAGGGGCATGGTGGAGCTGTATAACGCCTAGCCTAAATAAAATAATTGATGGCGAAAAACAGCACCAGGTAAATCCACAAGCCATCCAAAAAATGCCAATACACCGTGAGTAAGCGCAATTTCAGGCGTTTTCCCGGGTCCGAAAAATACACCAAAACGGTGACTGGGTCGACCATGCGTTTTTTGGCGGTGTAGTAAAAAAGAAACAGATAAGGTAAACCTGCAACCACGTGCAACAGGTGCACAAACGAAATAACATATAAGTAAGCAGCCGTTGTAGAGGTGTTGAGCGCAATATTATTTTGAAATAACCAAACCCACGCAACGGTCTGCATCAGCATAAACAAGAAAGACAGCCAAATGGTGTATTTTAAATTAACAATATAGCCCTCCGTGTTATCGTACATATAGCATTTCTTGGCGCGCATCATGGTATAACTGCTGCCCAATAAAATCACGGTGTTGACAATAAACAACATCGGAATTTGTACCGGCGGCACGCCCATAGTTACCCGCGTGTACACGTAGGAAATCGTTAAGGCCAAAAAAAGCACACTCAAACCGAACAAGAGAATGTTCAACATCACATTGCTCGGATGAAAGAGGAATTCATCCTGTTGGGGTTCTACCTGTTGTTCCATATGTTCGCTTTAATGTGTTTTAAATTGACAATGTGTGCTTTAAATCGAAATTAAAGCAATTGCCACCAGGGCAAAAATGATTCCGAGCCAATTCAAACGGCCCAGTTTTTCCTGAAACAACGCAACTGCCCCAATGGTTGTGAGCAAAATGATACTAACATTCATGGCAGGAAATACAAAAGAGCCTTCCAGCCCCGATCCCAGCGCCATGATCATAAACAACATGCTGCCATAATTGGGAATACCGAGGATGATGCCGCCCAGCACATTGCGCCATGCAAATTGAATACGCCGGGTGCGCCAACCTGCTACCGAAATACACAGGCCGATCAGCGCAGCCATTCCAAATACGGTGGTGATAAAAGCCGGACTTTGCGGATCAATCATGCGTTGCTGCTGCACATGCAACAATACCACTTCGATGACACCCGCCAGCAGCCAGGTAATCAAGGGTATCAGGATCAGAAAGTAACTGCTCCTCGGTGCAACATCCGCTTGTCCATTTTTGGGTGCGCTGGATGGCCAGTTCACTAAAACAATCGCCACCAAGGCCACCAGAATACCAAGTATTTTGCTTGTACCCGACGATTCGTGGTATACTAAAATTGCAAACGGAACGGTAATCAGGATAGACATTTTTTGCATAACTTGGCTGATCGTAACCCCAAAATACTGAACTGTAAGCGCAGCGCTGTTGAAACCACTAATAAATACAAAGCCCAAAAGCAAGGCAAACGGGAGCCAAGGGGCCGATAAACCCTCTGCTGCAACAGGAAAACGCCCTAAATGAATCCAACCGCAGATAATACACGTACAATAATTGAAGACAATCGCCTGAAAATGATCGACCCCAAATCGCGGAAATAATTTAAACGCAAAACCCAATAAAACAGAACAACACACCGAAAGTACCAAATACAACATACCAGAAAAAATTGAAGAACAAAGGTAAGCGCTGTATTTGGTACGATTTTTACTTTCCTGTTTTAACAGGTTATCTTGCAGCATAAATCCCGCGATTGAACTACCTGTGATTAAACAAATGCTTGATAATCCATTTCTTATGAAAAAAATCCGACAACTGATTTTACCTTTTATTGGTTTGTTTTTGCTGGGCGCATGCCAGGTTTATCAGGCACTTCCTTCCAAAACCTTACAACAAAAATGTGCACCCTACGACCAGTTTTCTATTCAACGCGCCTTTCCCGACCGTGATTTTGACTGGAAAGGTTGGAAAAAAACGATGACTTTAACCCGAATGAATACACAAATTGCCAGCGAACGCGATCCTGGCGGATGTGGCGGCAACCCCAGCGCCTGGACCCTGCAAGGACCTGCCAATGTAGCGGGCCGCGTAAATGCCCTGGCCGTAAAACCCAATGATGAATTAACGGTGCTGGCTGGATTTGCCGGAGGTGGTATTTTTAAAACAACCGATGGCGGCACCAACTGGCGTCCGGTTTTTGATGACCAACCCGAATTGTCTATTGGCGATATTACTTATGACCCGGTGAATCCCGAAATCGTATATGCCGGTACAGGCGATGTAAATATTCCTGCCATCGTATTTAACGGTGATGGGGTATATAAAAGCACCAATGGCGGCGAAAATTGGCAATACCTCGGACTGCGGGACGCGGGTATTATTTCAAAAATTGTGGTCAATCCGCAAAATACCCAAGTTTTATACGCCGCCGCAATGGGCAACCCCCATGTGCGGGATGTCCATCGCGGCATTTATAAAAGCGTCGATGGGGGCCAAAACTGGCAAAAAGTACTGTTTGTCAGCAATCAGGCGGGAGCCAGCGATCTGGTGATCAATCCCAGTAACCCGCAAATATTGTACGCCTCGTTTTGGGATCGCATTCGCAACAACCAGGAATCGGTCGTATATGGACCCAACGCCAAAGTATATAAAAGCATTGATGGCGGTCAAAACTGGGTGCAATTGGGGGGCGGGTTACCTACCAACGTTCTGGGACGCACCGGCCTTGCCATGTCTGCCACCAACCCCGACAAATTATTCGTCGTGTATGTAGACACTTTTTCGCGTCCCGGCGGATTGTACCGTACCACTAATGGCGGTGCAACCTGGACCACCATCAACATTGCGCCCCTAAACAACGCATACAGCGATTTTGGCTGGTATTTTGGCAAAATCAGGCTTAATCCGACCAACGACGAGGAAGTTTATTTTTTAGGGGTATTGCTTTGGCGGCGGGTTCCGGCCAGTGGTACCTGGCAAAATGCAGCAGGCGGTCATGCCGATAGCCACGATTGGGTGCAATTGCCCTCTGGCAGGCGGTATTGGGCCAATGACGGCGGGGTATATCGCAGCCCACCGGGGCAGTCGTTTTATGAAAAATGTCAAAACCTGCCAACCACCCAGATTTATCACACCGACTTTAACCCCCACACGCCCAATACTTTTTACATCGGTTCACAGGATAATGGAATTCAAAAGGGCAACGGCATGGCGTTGAACAACTGGCAGACGCTTTTCACCGCCGATGGCTTTAATTGCGTGTTCGACCCGACTGATCCCAATACGTTTTGGGTGGAAATACAATATGGCGGCATCCAAAAAACAACCGATGGGGGGCAGAGCTGGGAAAATTACAACCAGGCCTTGGGCACCAGCGACCGGGTAAACTGGGATGCGCCGTTTTTTATGAGCAATTTCGAAGCCCCCAAACGGTATTCGGCCACCTTTCGGGTGTATGAATCGGTAGGGGAGGACTGGACGCCCATTTCGGGCGATTTGACCGATGGCGTGATTTATGGAGACCGTTTTCACACCATTTCCGCCTTAAATGAATCGCCGCTTGTGGCCAGAAAGTTGATTGCAGGCACTTCGGATGGCAATGTTTGGCGCAAAGATCCCGCTGGTGCTTGGGTAAATATCACGGCTGGACTGCCCAATCGATATGTAACCTCGGTGTACGGTTCGCCGGTGTTGGCAGACCGTATTTTTGTGACCCATTCCGGTTTTCGCGACAACGAATCCATTCCACACATCCATCGTTCTGACGATAATGGACAAAGCTGGGTGGATATTTCGGGCGATTTGCCCACGTTGCCGGTCAATGATTTTTGGATTATGCCGGGGCAAAACGACCAGGTATTGTTTGCGGCCACCGATGCCGGGGTGTATTATACCTTGAACGGCGGTGTGAAATGGCTGCGTTTGGGCAGTAATTTGCCATTTATTCCCGTTTTTGATATTGAACACAATCCGGTCCGAAATGAATTGATGGCAGGCACTTTTGCCCGTGGTTTGTACACTTTTCCCCTCGACTCCGTTTTTCAGCAAGGCCAATCGTCCACCATTAGTGTAGGCGGGACCATCAAAACCGAATTGGGCGATGGGGTAGGGCAGGTACAAGTTGCCGAACAGCCTTTGGTGCAGACCGATACTTCGGGTGTTTTTTTAATCGAAAATCAGGCTGCTTGCGCGCAATATACCCTGCAACCACAACGCAATGATAATCCCTTGAACGGGGTGAGTACTTTCGATTTGGTGCTGATTTCAAAGCATATCCTCAACATTGAGCAATTGGGTTCGCCTTATAAAATGATTGCGGCCGATGCCAACAAATCGAATTCCATCACCAATTTTGACATCATTACCATTCGAAAGCTGATTTTGGGCATTGATTCTACTTTTGGCAATAACCAATCCTGGCGGTTTGTACCAGCAGATTATGTATTTCCCAATGTATTTAACCCTTTTCAAACACAATTTCCCGAAAAGAAGGAGCTTGATTTGCAAACTCAATCGGTGCAAGGGCTGGAAATGATCGGTATCAAAACAGGGGATGTAAATAACAATGTAACGGCCTCTGCGGATGCTGCTTCGGATACACGGGGCGCGGGTATTTGGCCTTTGTACTTTCAGGATGCGCCATTATCGCCCGACACCCAGGTAACGTTTATCCTGCAAGGCGATTTTGACCCCTTGGCGGCCTTGCAATTTACCCTGGCATACGATACCGAAGCGCTTGAATTACTGGAAGTTACGCCACTTTTGAATGGGCTTTCTGCCGATCAGCTTGCAACCAAAGCAGGCTTGATTCGTTTTGCCAGTGAAACTATGCCGGATGGCAAAAGCAGCGGTTCCAACCAGTTGCTGCGTGGTGTTTTTCGGGCAAAAAAGGGCGGACATTTATCCGATTATATGCAGTTGGAGGAGCGGCCTACGCCTACGCTGGCCTATTTTTCCAATGGAGTAGCCTGGAAGCCCCAATTGAGCGCATTTCCTGAAAAAATGGCATCCATACAGGTTTGGCCGAATCCGGTAGGGGTGGGTAAGCCCGCTTTGTTGCAAGGGAATACGTTGCCCGAACAGGCATTTGAGCTGGAAATATGGAGTGCTGCGGGTAGTTTGCTGCACCAGCAAAAGGGCACCTTGCCCATGGTCATCCCGGCAACGGCTTTGCAGCTGCGCGGCGTTTGTTTTTACCGTCTGCTGGATCGCGTTTCCGGGTTGGTGTTGGCGGGTCGCCTGGTTGTAGAATAGGGCAGGGCGGGCTGTACCTTTATGATACAACCCGCCCTGCAACTTTTAAAAAACGTTCACCGTTTTATTTCGCCACAATTTCAAATTCCACCCGTCGGTTTTTGGCGCGTGCTTCTTCCGAATCATTGGGGCCAATGGGTTGGGTTTCCCCGTATCCTTCCGAACTAATGCGGGCTTCTTCAATCCCTTTTTCGATCAGGTAGGCGCGCACGGCCTTGGCCCGGTTGCGCGATAATTTCAGGTTATACGCAACATCGCCTTCCGTACTGGTGTGGCCCTTTACTTTAATTTGAAGGGTCGGAACAGCTTTCATCTGATCTACTAGTTCGTTCAAAGAAGGAAACGATTCGGGTAAAAGCACCGATTTGTTGTAGTCGAAATAAACACTTTCCAGGACAATTGCCTGGTTGGTATTTTTAGCCGTTACGGTATTACCCACCCATTTTTGAATTTCTTTTTTCTCGTCAACCGGTTTTGTAAAAGTCTGATTTTCGGCCTCCAGGACCATAATATCGTCCAAAAAGGCAAAATAGTGGTTGTATTGGCGCGCCTGCACCTTGGTCAAGCTGTCCGGGAAAAAATTGCCGATGACAAAAAACTGGTAAGGTTTGTAGGCAATAAAAGAGTCGCGCACCAGCGTCCAGGTAGTTTTTTTATCATAATTGGTTACTTTCACCTGGTAGGAAGCGGGTTGAAAAGGCAACAATCCGCTGTTATCCACTTTCGCCTTTTCGGGCAAAAACGCGATGCCGATGTTGTTGGCGCCTTCGCAATGGTAATGCACCCAAAAGCCGAAGTAGTATTTTTTACCCACCACCAGCGGTTCGCGCAGGGTGCCTTGAATGTATTCGCGTTTGGGGTTTTCGACCGTCCCGCCGCGCACATTTACGGCTGAAACATTTTTGCCACTGCGGGCGGCAAAGTCCCAGGAAGCACCATACGGGTCATACACATAGTACTTATCCAATTTTTTCACACTGGTAAACGCCTTGGGCTCCGATTTATTCGGACTATCCCATCCCTTCAATTTGTCGATCGGGTTGGAAAGATCCAGTTGCTGGGTGGAATCTTTCGGGATTTCAAAACTTGGATTCACCACCAGGTTTTTCGGTTTGGGTGGTTTGGGTGGTTTTGTCGCATCGGTTTGCGCCAGTAAGGAGGCAGAAAAACAGGCCCAAAGGCTTAAAAACAGTAGAAAACGCATGATTCGTATGGGTAAAAGATAAGATAATTAACTAATGCGTCCTTAACGAAGGATTGGGGAATTAATTGTTAAGACAGGTAACTAATTCTTTGGTTGGATTACAGGGCCCGCAATTCGGCGTAGGATTTATAATCCAGGTTTGCGGGTGAGGAGATAATAAACAACGAAGCCGTACCCTCGGAAGCGGTGATTTGTACTTGATCCAGGTCTTTTGCCAGCACAAAATCGAACTGTTGAACCTGCTGGCCATTGATCGTGGGTGTGCCCTCCAATACATACAGGGAATTTATTTTATCTGTGCTTGTTGGCAAGTGTACACTGCTGTTATCCAATTGTATACGCTGTACGGTAACACCAGGCGTATCCATTTGAAATGGGCTGCCAGCACCTGCCAGGGTGGTAATTTGCGTGCCGTTTTGTGTATTTACCGGAAAATCTGTGGCTTTATAATCATCATAACTGGCAGGTTGAGCAATGGTTTTCTGCAAATTTGGGTCGAACCAGATTTGAAACATCTCGGCATCTTTGCCCATCCATTCCGAGTGGCTGATGCCGTTTCCTGCGCGGATAATTTGCACATCACCCGCTTGCAGTGGACGCCATTCTTTCATTTTGGTATCATAATGCCGAATTTCGCCTTTCAGGACAAAAGAGCAAATTTCAAATCCCTGGTGTGGATGCAGCCCAATGGTGCTGTCTTTCACCGCACGCGCATGGGCCCAATAGAACAAATTGGAGTAAGGGCCGATGGAGGCTTGATCTTGCGGGAAACCAATGGGTTTGTTTTCCACGATTTCGCCGCCGTTGAAAGCGCCTTTGCCTTGATGTTGGATGGGTATGATTTGGATGGACATTTTATTTAGATGTTGTGATGTTTAATGTTGTGATAACAGTTGTTTAGTTGAAAGGTTGAAGGGCAAAATATTTTTTACTCAATACTTCACCACTTTCCCACCCCAAATCCCCACCCGCCAAACATATATCCCTGCCCCCAAACCCCTGCAATCAACCATACCCGTATTGCCCGAAAGCACCATACGCCCTTGTAAATCAAATAATTGTACCCGATCACCCGTTTGAAACCCCACGATTTGTAAAACATCCGAAACCGGGTTAGGAAACACAGTTCTGACGGGTTCTGTAGGCGCATACGCCGCTACCGTGCCCTTCATGCGCGCGCACAGGAAAGGCGGGATTTCCTGTTGTATGGTCGCTATTTCAGCAGCCGTGTATCCATGTCCGCCGCCCGGAAAAGTGATTAATTGCGCATCCACACCGCGGCTTTCTGCAAAATCTTGCAGCACATTCGCCGAACTTTCATGAATACACTTGTGGTATATATTTAAATTAATCGCATTTTGTACTACGCAGCCATATCCATAAGGCACCACATCATCGGCAGTGCCGTGAAAGGTCAATAAAGGTGGGTCTGCCGGGCCATCGATCCAGTTCAAATCAAAGAGGCCGCCACTCAGGTTGATTACAGCGCGTACGCTGGACGAAAACCATGGATTGCCACCCTTGCCTTCTATACTGCCCATATCCGGACAAATCCAGTTGCCAAACCAGGCGTCGTACTGGGTTTGTAACCCGCAGGCGCCCATGCGCTCGCTTTCCTGGTTTAAATAGGCCACACCCAAGGCCGTAAAACCGCCTGCACTCACGCCCAGGGTGAAAATATTGCAAGTATCAATGCGATAAGTGGTCGCATTCGCCCGAAAATACCGCACACTGGCCTTCGCATCCTGAATGGCCCGAAATACGGCCCGCATCATCCGCACCGAATCTACATCAAGGTCCCAGCATAATAAATTGGAAGGAAGCGAAAGGCGATAATTGATGCTGGCCACCACATATCCGCGTTTGGCCAAATCGGTGCAAAGCGCAGCCAAGTCGTTCTTATCGCCCTGCGCCCAGGCGCCCCCGTGGATAGCAATCACCAGCGGACGAATGGCCAGGGTGTCGCCGCAGGGTTCGTACCAATCTAATCGCAAGGGCAATTGGGTTTGATAGGGTGGGGCGTTCAGGTTTAAGCAGAGCAAATTGCCCCAACTCCAATCGAAAACCCCTGTGCCATATTGAATGTCCTTTTGCACCTGCACGCAGGAAAACACCGTGTCGACAAAACGTCCGTTGCCAGTACAGTTGCTTTGGGCTTGTGCTATTTGTCCGAAAACAGTAAGTCCCAAAAAAAATAGGGCGTATCTCAACATGTTCTTATTTTTTGTTTGGACAAATCTAAGTTGCTGGTTTAACTTGTCGGCCAAAATGAACAATTATGAAAAAAATTACCCTGCTTTATGCCGGATTAGTGCTTGGTTCCATACTTTGTATCGCAGCATTTGTCCTTTTTAGTAAAAATTGGGCTGCTTCTGAAGCGAAAATGCCTGGCGGCGAAAACGAAGAAAATCCAGCCCTGCGCAAAGCCTGGGAACAACAAATGCTCGCCGACCCTGCCACGGGCCTTATTCCAGAGGGCATTTCTTTTCAGGAACAATGGTTTGCAGCGGGTTTGCCCCGCGCTGTTTCTGATCGCTCAAATGGCCCCTGGGTAAGCCGCGGCCCCTGGAACCTGGGCGGGCGCACCCGGGCCTTAGCGATAGACGTTACCAATGAAAACAGAATTTTGGCGGGTGGCGTTTCCGGCGGCGTTTGGCTCAGTGAAGACGGCGGCCAAAGCTGGACGCGCAAAACGCCGCTTAATGCACATCCGGGCTGTGTGAGCATTGTGCAGGATACACGTCCGGGCAAAACCAATATTTGGTACTATTTGTCGGGCGAAATTTATGGCACTTCTGCGTCGGGCGGTGAATCCTTTTACCTGGGGGATGGCATGTTTAAAAGTATCGATAACGGAAATACTTGGCTGCCACTTTCTTCTACCGCAGGGGGTAATCCTCAAACCTTTTCCACGTTTTACCAAAGCGGATGGCGCACCATTACCGGCGTAACCGATTCGTTGAATGTGGTGTACATGGCCACATTGGGCGCCATATACCGCAGCGCAAATGGGGGCAGCAGCTGGACAGCGGTGCGCGGCGGCAATACCAGCAACTATTCTTATTACACGGATGTTGCTACGACCGCTACCGGCGTTTTGTACGCTACCTTAAGCAGCGATGGCCCGCAAAAGGGCATTTGGCGCAGTGTCAATGGCACTTCCTGGGTGAATATTTCGCCTACAGTAGCTTTCCCGGATACTTACAACCGTTTTGTCATCGGGATTAATCCGAATAATGAAAACGAATTGTACTTTCTTGGAAATACCCCTGGTTCTGGGCATTATAACAACTATATCGATAGCGACGATTGGAGCAGTTTGTGGAAATATACTTACCTCGGCGGCGATGGTACGGGCGCGAATGGTGTTTGGCAGGATTTATCCGCTAATTTGCCCAATACCGGCACTGAATTCGATCGTTTTGCCTGTCAGGGTGGATATGACCTGGTAGTAAAAGTGCAGCCTGGCACCAATCATGTATTTATCGGCGGTACGAATATTTACCGTTCTACGGACGGGTTTACTACGCCCAATAATACGGTACAACTGGGTGGTTATAAGCCGGGCACTTATCTGCCATTTTTTGAAATTTATGACAACCACCACCCGGATCAACACGATTTTCTGTTTTTGCCTTCTAACCCGGTGGTGATGATTTCTGCCAGCGATGGCGGGATACACCGTACTGAAAATAGCAACGCGGCTTCTGTATCTTGGTCGTCGCTGAATCGGGGATATCAAACAACGCAATTTTATACCGCCATTTTGGACAAGGGCACTGCCAATGATCCCACGTTGATTGGTGGATTACAGGACAACGGCAATTTTATCGTCAACAGCATTGATCCGCTGGCGCCCTGGAATCAAACGGTGAATGGCGATGGCGCTTTTGGGGCCATCCCGGATGGCAAACCGTATTATATTTTGTCGATTCAACAAGGCAGGGTGGCCAAGTGCGCCATTGATGCTGCGGGCCAGGTGACCGCTTTTTCGCGTATTGATCCAATCGGACCGCTTAAGTCGGATTATCAGTTTATCAATCCGCTGAGCCTTGACCCAACGGATCAAAAAATCTTGTATTTGCCCGCCGGGAAAGCATTTTACCGTCAGGATGATTTGAATGTGCTGCCTTTAAATGGTGTTTGGGATAGTATTGCGACGGGCTGGAATAAATTTAACGAACTTTTGCCATCCACTGGCGGATCATATAGTTGTTTGGCGGTTTCTAATAACAATCCGGCACACCGGGTTTATTTAGGTTCTTCTGCGAATGTGTTTAGCCGGATTGACAATGCGCATACCGGAACACCCACTATTGTGAAACTACAATCGCCTGTAAGTCTGTCCAATGGATACATTTCCTCTATTGCGGTGGATCCCGATAATGCGGATGATGTTATTTTGGTGTACTCCAATTATAATATATATAGTATTTGGCGAAGCCTTTCTGGCGGACAAAACTGGATTAAAGTTGCTGGAAACCTGGAAGCCAACACAGCCGGTTCCGGTGCGGGTCCTTCTATTCGCTGGATTTCTATTTTGCCGTTCCCGGATGGTTCGCGCAAGTATTTTTGCGGTACGAGTGTGGGTTTGTACAGTGCGGATACGCTGTTGCAACACGGAACGGGCTTGCCAGGTACGGTTTGGACCCAGGAATCGCCTGATTTAATTGGCAGTTCTGTGGTTCCTTTTGTGGATGTTCGTCCGTCGGATGGGTTGGTGGTGGCGGCCACGCATGGTATTGGTATGTTTTCAGCCCATTTTTCGCCGCCATCGGTGGGGAGTAAGACGCCCGTATCTGCGACTAATTTACGGGTGTATCCCAATCCATCTCGTTCAGATGTATATTTTGACCTGAAAGATTTTCCTTCCCAAGTGCTTGACGTACAGTTGTTTGATCAACAAGGGCGTATGGTGCGGCAACAACGCTGGGGCATTGGGGATGTGCATCGTTTGTCGGTTGCCGATTTGGCGAATGGGGTTTATTTTTATGAGGTGCGTGGACGTGGATGGGTGAAACGTGGGAAAGTTATCCGGGGGTAACGGTCCGTAGGGGCGGGGCTCGCCCCCGCCCAAAACGCCGCCGCCCCCAAAAAACCGGCAGGTTTTTTAAAAGACGGCCCAGTAAAACAGCCATTTAGGAAAGTACAACGAATAAGGGCGAGGGTTGGGATTGCTCGGCTTCGCCTCGCTTTGGGTTTTACTCGGCTTCGTCTCGCTTTGGGTTTTACTCGGCTTCGCCTCGCTTTGGGTTTTACTCGGCTTCGCCTCGCTTTGGGTTTTACTCGGCTTCGCC
>JBBAVI010000050.1:24351-39785 GCA_040397785.1 Saprospiraceae bacterium
TTTACTCGGCTTCGCCTCGCTATGGGTTTACTCGGCTTCGCCTCGCTATGGGTTTACTCGGCTTCGCCTCGCTATGGGTTTTGCTCGGCTTCGCCTCGGGTTTGCTCGACCTTGGCTTCGCCTCGGTCTCGGTTGTTGGAGGTGGCGAGGGCAAGCCTCGCAGCTACAGCCCTACCGCAACCTTCAACATCCCTTCAAACGACTCATTTTTTGTTTTTGCCTGCATAACCTGGTGAAACACTTCCAATTTCTCTAACAATTGTACCAAGGTGATGCGCTCTGATTTGGTCAAATTGCCCGATACAATATGCGAAACCAGGCCCATACGGCCATATAAAGGCAATAAAACCTCCAAGCCCTGCTCGGAAATGGCAATTTGTTTGCTGCGCCGATCTTCCAAATCATCTTGCTGACGAATTAAGCCCAGCGCCAACAAACGTTTAATAATATCCATACCCGTCGGTTTTTCTTGTCGATTGCGGTAAATCAATTCCGATTTGGTCATGGAACCAAAAGTATGTAGCGCTGCCAAATAGACAAACTCGTCCATGCTGCCCAATATGGTGCCCTCTAAGGCTTTTCGGGTATAAATACGGGCATAACGGTTCATAAAGAACAACAGCCTTCCTATGATTACTTCTGGGGACTCACCGGTGATGATCGGTATTGCCGATTCCTCGGTTTCCACAAGATTTGCTTGCTGACGCGTAAGCCAAACCGCAAAGTGCTGTACATCATCCACTTTGTTATTGGTTTTTTCATATTCCTCCAAAAGCGGAAGTAACGTTTGCAACAATTGATATTTCATGAAAAAAAAGTTGTGTCAAATGTAAACAGTTTTTTAAAAAGAATGTTTTTATACTAAATTAAAACTTTAAGCATAAAAACATACCTAAAATGCACTTAAATCGCACTGCTTGCTTGCTCAAATCCTGGCTTTTCATGGGGTTGTTACTGGGTAATTTTCAAATTGCCACCGCCCAAAGTACGGGTATTTTGGTGGGTTCTGTAACAGACAAAATTACCCAGGAGGCCATTATTGGCGCTACCATTCGTTTGGTAGACACCCAACTCGGCACGACCACCGATGTGGAGGGCAAATTTAAAGTGGCAGGCATTCCGCCCAAAACGTACAATGTAACGGTTTCTTACCTCGGATATGTCACCCAAACACGGTATAATATCGTAATTACCACGGGAAATGCCAATTTTGTCAACTTTGAACTCGAAACCGATGCGAAAAGTTTAGGCGAAGTGACCATTTCCGAAAACAAATCGGTGCGCATCGCTTCTGCCGAAACGCCGCTTTCCATTCAAAACCTCAGCGCACAGGAAATTAAAGCCAACCCAGGGGGCAATTTCGACATCTCTCAGGTGATTGCTACGCTGCCCGGGGTAGGGGGGACGGCCGCAAGCGGGGCTTTCCGAAACGATTTGCTCGTTCGCGGCGGCGGACCGGGTGAAAATGTGTTTTACCTCGATGGGGTAGAAATTCCGGTTATCAACCACTTTTCCACGCAAGGCGCTACCGGCGGACCACAAGGCATTCTGAATGTGTCGTTTATTGAAGATGCTACCTTGTCTACCAGTGCCTTCAATGCACGTTACGACAACCCGTTATCGGCGGTGTTGCAATTGCGCCAACGCGATGGCAACCCAGAGCGTTTTCAGGGCAATTTTCGTTTGAGCGGTACAGAGGCAGCCATTACAACAGAAGGTCCTCTAAGTAAAAAAACGACCTTCCTGGCTTCTGCACGCCGTTCTTACCTTTCGCTGTTGTTTGAATTGATAAATTTGCCTATTCGCCCCGATTATTGGGATTTTCAATATAAAGTTACCCACAAGTTCAATGCAAAAACCAGTTTGACAGTACTGGGCGTGGGTGCCATCGATAATTTTGAATTTGCCCTGCCCAAAGAAGCCACGGCCGAAAATATTTATCTTTTCAGTTCCAATCCGCGCAACCAACAATGGAGCTACACCCAGGGTTTTACCCTTAAACGCTTGATCGAGAACGGTTTCTGGAACCTGACCTTCAGCCGCAACATGCTTGACAATCAGTTGGACCAATTTCGAGAAAATTACGACGGGCAACAACGCGATGAAAACAAAAGAACCCTGGGCGTAAACAGCCAGGAAATTGAAAACAAACTCCGATTTGATTTTAACAAATACTTAGGTAATTGGCGCATTTCGGCTGGGGCTGGCTTGCAATATGTCAAATATAACAACAAGACCTTCACGAACATTCAACCTGAAATAAAAGACTCGCTGGGGAACATTGTGCAAAATGCGGTCAATTTGCGCTTTAATTCGGCCATCGACTTTTTTAAGTTTGGTTTGTTTGCCCAGGCCAACCGCTCTTTTTTCAACAATCGCATCGCTTTATCGGCAGGTATTCGGGCCGATGGGAATACGTTTACATCGGACGGCACCAATTTGGCCAATACCCTCAGTCCGCGCGTAAGTTTGTCTGTCACATTGACCGAAAAATGGAAATTCAATGCAAGTACAGGCCGGTATTACAAAATTGCGCCGTACACCGTGCTGGGTTACCGCGATGAAAATAATACGCTGGTGAATAAAAATGTGCCTTACACCTATAATGATCACTATGTTGCCGGACTCGAATACGTGCCCACCCCGACCTTGCGCATCACGGTAGAAGGGTTTTTCAAACAGTACCATAATTATTTGATTACAACCAGGGACGGGATTTCATTTGCCAACCAGGGTGGTGGGTTTGGCATTGTGGGCAATGAGCCTGTACGCGGAGGTGGTAAAGGTGAAGCTTATGGACTTGAATTGTTCGTGCAGCAAAAACTGTGGCGCAACTTCTTTTTTGTAGGTTCTTACACCTATTTTTATTCCCGTTTTGCAGGGGTGGATGGCAAGTTGGTCCCTTCTTCCTGGGATAACAGGCATTTGTTGGCCCTTACTTTGGGTAAAAAATTCCGAAAAAACTACGAATTAGGTTTAAAATGGCGTTTTCAAGGTGGATCACCTTATACACCTTTCAATGAAACAGCCAGCCAGCAAACTTATTTGAACATCGGAAAAGGTACGCTGGATTATACCCGACTCAATTCAGAAAACCTCCCCAATTTCAGTCAAGTGGATATCCGGATAGACAAAAAGTGGAATTTCAAAAAAACAACTTTTGATTTGTATTTGGATGTGACCAATTTGTTGGGCCGCGCCAATCCGAGTTTGCCCAGTTACACCTTTAAAAGGAAGGACGATAACTCGGATTTTGCCACGACAGATGGTCAGCCGATTCGGTTAGATGGGGCCAATGCAATCCCTTATTTGCTGCCGCCAGCTGCTACACCGGCGCTTCCCACGATTGGATTTATTTTCGAGTTTTAGAAAAAACCTTTTGTTTCAGGCTTTCTATCTATATTTGCGCGCTTTTTACCAACAGGGTTCTGTTGCGTAAGCGCGCTTTTTTTGCTTTTACTCAATTAAGGCAAGTTAAAAGAAAATGCTAACGCACGGATACTCAAACACTTAAAAATTTCTTTATCACTCATTCGTAACGAGGTATGCAAAGTAAAGGCGTAGTAAGATTTTTCCTCATCGCGCTAACTTTAGTGTGTTTGTACCAGTTTTTGCTGATTGTACCAACCAATAATGTGGAGAGCAAGGCACGGCGGTATGCCACTGATATGGTGTCCCGGAACCCAAATGTGGCCTGGCGGACGTATTACAGCGGTTATCTGGACTCATTGTCCAGTGAAACGGTTTTTTCAATTCCGTTGATCAAAAAATTCACCTATGCGGACTTGAAAAAAAGTCAGCTGGCCATGGGTCTTGACCTGAAAGGCGGCATGAGCGTGTTGCTCCAGGTGGATTTGCGCGATTTTATCAAAAGTTTGTCTTTGGGCAATGCTGATCCTTTGATTGATCAGGCTTTGAACAAAGCAGGTGAATTGCAAAAAACGCAGCAAGCCGATTATATTTCGCTTTTCGCACAATCCTGGAACGAGGTGAGTGGTGGAAAGCCGCTTGCATCGGTTTTTGGTCGCAATGAATCGTTGAAGGGCAAAATCAATTTTGATTCGCCGAACGCAGATGTGTTGCGCACTTTGCGCGATCTGGCCAACCAAACGGTAGGTGAAACCTACAAGCGTTTGAAGCAACGGATCGACAAATTGGGTGTTGTGCAGCCCAATGTAAGTTTGGATGCCAGCCGCGACTTGATCCTGGTTGAACTTCCAGGTATCGATAACCCGCAGCGTGCACGTGCATTGTTGACCAGCTCTGCAAAATTGGAGTTCTGGAATACCTATCGTTTCGGGGATGAAGGCATTGGTAATCAATTGCTTGCAGCAGATCAGAAATTGATGGTGCTGGATTCAGGCGATTCAACCAGCCAGGCCAACATGGTGAAGGACACTATTTATGCCTATCCAAAAGGAGCAGATGGTTTGCCGGATACTACTAAGGCAAAAGAGATGGTGATTTCCGAGCGCAAGGCAGAAGCACAAAACCAGGAAGCGGGTCCATTGCGCAAAAACCTGGAATTGAGTGGCCAAGCCCAATCACCGATTATCGGCTATGCGGATAAAAACAAAAAAGATGCGGTGATCGCGATGTTGACCCGTCCTGAAATCGCATCGATGTTCCCTGCCGATTTGCAATTCAAATGGGCGCAAAAAGGCATTGAAGACAAAGGCAACGCCAGCACGGCAGTTGGTAAATACATGTTGTATGCCATTAAGAAAAAAGGCATCGACGATAAAGCGCCGCTCGATGGTTCTGTTGTAACCAATGCCAGCGAACAACCCGATCCGCAAAGCGGCCAGATTACCGTAAGCCTGAGCATGAACAACGACGGTGCCAAAACCTGGGCCGACATGACCCGCAAGGCGTATGAAGGTGGTCGTCGCGAAATCGCGATCCTCCTAGATGACGAGGTGGTTAGCGCACCCAGCGTAAATGGCGCAATTGAAGGGGGTAGTTCACAAATTACAGGCGATTTCAGCCTGGATGAAGCGAAAGACCTTTCGAGCATCCTGCAGGTAGGTAAATTGCCTGCAGGTACCCATATTGTACAAGAAAGCCAGGTTGGTCCATCTTTAGGCGCCGAAAACATCAATCGTTCTTTGTTGACGATGGTCCTTTCGGTGTTGCTGTTGTGTGGATTTATGATCGCCTATTACAACAAAGGTGGTTTGATCAGCGTAATTGCCTTGCTGGCAAATATCTTCTTTATCATTGGTACCTTGGCTTCGATGGGTACGGTATTGACCCTGCCTGGTATTGCAGGTATCGTATTGACCCTGGCAACGGCCATTGATGCGAACGTAATCATTTACGAACGGATTCGAGAGGAACTTCGAAATGGGATGGGTATGGCAAAAGCGGTTTCAGAAGGTTTCTCCCGCGCAGTAACCGCCATCATCGACGCAAACGTAACGATGTTGCTGACTGCCCTAGTATTGATGTACTTCGGTTTGGGACCAATCAAAGGTTTCGGTACGGTACTGTTGGTAGGTATCCTGAGTTCTTTGTTCACTGCTGTATTGGTAGGTCGTATGTTGACCGACTGGTGGATGGAAAAAGGCTGGGAAATTAACTACAGCCGTAAATGGTCTGAAAACTGGTTGGTAGGCTTCCATTATGATTGGATGGGCAAACGCCGCTATGCTTACTTGTTCTCTGCCGCATTGATTTTGGTCGGTATTGGTTCGTTCTTTACGCGTGGTTTCGAGTTGGGCGTCGACTTTAAGGGTGGTTATTCCTTTAATGTTCAGTTTGAACAAGCCATTGAATTGGAAGCATTGCGCGGTCCATTGTCTGCTTCGTTAGAAGGCAATCCGGTGATCAAAGCCGTAAGTACTCAAAATACATACAACATTACCACTTCTTACTTGATCAACGAGCAAGGAAGTGATGTGACCGATCGTGTAGTTGCCAAATTACATGAGGGTATTAAAAATGCCGGTATCAACACCGATTTGGAAAACTTCAAGAAAACCGACGGAACAGGCACGCATATTACCTCTTCCAGTCAGGTAGGCGCAACCGTTGCGGATGACATTCGTTCGTCGTCCTTCCTGGCAGGCTTCTGGGCACTTTCGCTGATCTTCTTGTTCTTGTTGATTCGTTTCCGCCGTTGGCAATTCTCGCTGGGCGCGGTATTGTCTTTGTTCCACGACGTATTGATTACGCTTGGATTCTTCTCCTTGTTGCATGGTTTGGTGCCGTTCTCTTTGGAGATCGATCAGGCGATCATTGCTTGTATCCTGACGGTAATTGGTTTCTCGGTGAATGACACGGTTATTGTATACGACCGTATTCGTGAGTTTATCAATACGTTGGCAGGTCGTAAAAAGGAAGAAGTATTTAACATGGCGATCAATACAACCTTGAGCCGTACTTTGATCACTTCCGGTACTGTATTCTTGGTGGTACTCTTGCTGTTCCTGTTTGGCGGTAGCGCCATTAAAGGGTTCGCATTTGGTATGTTGGTGGGTATGTTCTTCGGTACATATTCCTCCGTGTTTATTGCCTCTGCGTTTGTAATTGACTTGACCCGTGAAGATATCATTTCTGGTAAAGCAACCGTAACTGCTGCAAAACCAGTAGCTGCCGCAGGAAAAGTAGTTGTGAAATAAGTTGTAAGGTTTTTGCGCGTTTTTTGCGCTTTTGAATAACATACAGCCTCTGATTTGAACGTTTGTTTGAATCGGAGGCTTTTTTTGTTGAATATTTGGGATAACCTACAAATGCTTGACCTACAAATGTTTGACCTACAAATGTTCGACTTCTCCAAAGTCGTGAGTGGGTTCGGACATTGTATCTTTTCTACAAATGTTCGACCGCTCACGAGGTCGTCGCGTTGCCCAATGATTTATTGATTTAAAACCATTTCCTGGAATCTCAAAGGCTTGGAGGTCAAATATTTGTAGCAACGCCAAATGGTATTTTTTCCGCACGACCTCGCTAGAGGTCGAATATCTTACCCAAATGTTTCCGCTTTGCTGGGTGTTCGGTAAAATGCATAAAAAATCCCGAATTCTGGTTCTCACCAAAATTCGGGATGACGTTTGTTTGTACGTTATTTTATCCGAACTGCAGGTTAAGCATCGGCCTTCTTATCAGCGTCTTCTTCTGCAGGCGGGGCAACTTCAAGTTCAGGCGTTGTGGGTGTTTCTGCTGTAGCAACGGTTGATTCTTCAGCCGGCATTTCAGCAGGTGTTTCAGCAGGCGTTTCAGCAGGCGTCTCTACCACTACTTCTGCTGGCGTTTCAGCGGGCGCCTCAGTGGGCGTCTCTACGACGGCTTCAGAAGGTGTTTCAGCAGGTGTTTCTACAGGCATTTCAGTAGGCGTCTCAGCGGGCGTTTCTACTTTTTTGCTCATCGCCTCTGCTACATCTTCCATTTTATCAATCACTTGATCGAGTACTTCTTGGGCCTTTTCCACGGCAACAGATGCAACGGCTCTTGCGGTATCCAAAGCGTCCAGCAATACATCTCCGATCACCGTTGTTGCTGCTTCAAATAAGGAATCGTCTTCTTTTTCTGGTTCTATTTTCGGTGTTTTGGTACGAATCCCGGCCGCAATTTCCGATTTCACTTGTTCTTTGGCTTGTTCGATTTTTTGTTTTTCGGCTTCTTTTTCAGCGCGTTTGTTTTCTTTTTCCTTTGCAATGTTCGATTGTTTTTCGACATCCGCTTTGGTGCGCGTCATTTCAGCCATTTTTTCGTGTTTGGAAATAAGGCGTTCTTCCACCATTTTAATTTTGGCCATCCGGATTTGGGCTTCGAGTTGACCTTCTGTCGCGTTTACTTTTTTGCGTTGGAAAGCCAGTTCTTCTTCGTCGCGGCGTATGCTATCTTCCATCCGCTTGATCGCATCATCCAAACCACCTAGTCGGCGTTCGTGGCGATCCGTGATAGAGCCTTCGTTGGCTTCTTTCCCGAATTTGCGTTCTTTGGCCGCTTTAAATGCTCCGTCGAGACGATCCCACAGTTTATTGCGGTGTTCGTTGCTCATTTTAGCATCCCGGTAGCGGCGTTGCATTTGTTTGAGGTCTTCAAACACACTGTTTAATTTAGCACCACCAGCAGCGATGCGCGCTTCAATATCATCAAGGGCTTTACCGAAGTCTTCAAAAACCTTTTGAGAGGCATGTGTAAATTCTTCATTTACACGTGCACGCAATTTTTTCAGGTCTTCAAACAGCACATTGATGTTATCACGCAAGGTATCGGCATGTTCGCGGAAAAGATTGCGTTCGCGCGATTGGCCTTGCACCTTATCCCAAAAAGCTTTCAAGCCATCCCACATTTTTGCATCATAATTGCTCAATGCCTGTATTTTCTCCTTGAATTCAGCCAGTTCCTGTTGGTAAGCAGCATGAAGTTTGGAGGAAAGCACCGCAAAATGCCATTCGGTTTGTGCACGTTGGATAATATCACCGCGTTCAACCTTCAGGTCTTCAGGCAACAAACTCTCTGTTACAGAAAGTTCGCGTTCGAGCGTGCTATGGCCCTCAGGGAATTCAACGGTGGTACTATTGCGCCATTCTGACATCATTTTGTTGGCAAACTCTTCGGAGGCAATTGCTTCCGGAAAGGTGTGTAGCAGCACCTTATTGGTGTCTGCCTGGAGCTCCAGTGCAATCAGTACCTTCTCTTCCTGTGCGTTGGTTCCCCAAATAACTATCTTGTTCTTCATGTGAAACTGCTTTACGATTGACGATATTCAAGTGCATTCAAAATAAACTGTGTGTTTTAGTCCGTTGCGCTGCAAAGTTAGCTGCTTGCTACGGTTTTTTTGACTTTCAGTTTTAAAATTCCTTGTGCTAAAAGGTATTCTGCAATTTGTACCGCATTGGTGGCTGCACCTTTGCGCAAATTATCTGAAACGATCCACATATTCAGGGTATTTTCCTGACTTTCATCACGGCGCAAGCGTCCAACGAATACGTCATCTTTATCGTGGGCCATCAAAGGCATCGGATATCCTGCATGTTCAGGATCATCTACCACTACAATACCTGGTGCGTTTTCGAGCAATTGACGTACTTCCGCCAGGTCAAAATCGTGTTCAAATTCTACATTTACCGCTTCTGAATGTCCGCCAATGACCGGCACGCGTACCGTAGTAGCCGTAAGTCGGATGGTGTCATCCCCCATAATTTTACGGGTTTCATTCACCATTTTCATCTCCTCTTTGGTGTACCCGTTTTCGGTGAATACATCAATTTGAGGAATCAAATTCAGGTCTATTTGGTAGGTATAAGCGCGGGTTCCGGTTTTGCCTTTCCGTTCGTTCATCAATTGCTCTACCGCTTTTACCCCTGTGCCGGTTACCGATTGATACGTACTTACCACCACCCGTTTGATTTTGTAACGATCGTGCAAGGGCTTCAATGCAACCACCATCTGAATGGTCGAACAGTTGGGATTGGCAATAATCAGATCATTTTTTGTCAAAACATCCGCATTTACCTCTGGGACGATCAGTTTTTTTTCCGGGTCCATGCGCCAAGCGCTGCTGTTGTCGATCACGACGGTTTTTACATCGGCAAATTTGGGTGCCCACTCTTTGGAAACACTGCCGCCTGCCGAAAAAATAGCGATGTCCGGTTTTTTACCTATGGCCGCATCGATGCTTATAATTTTATAACGCTTCCCTTTAAACTTGATGGTTTTACCCACCGAGCGCTCTGAAGCAACTGGATACAACTGGGTAATTGGAAAATTACGCTCTTCCAGCACTTGAAGCATTTTGGCGCCTACCAAACCGGTAGCCCCGACCACTGCTACTTTCATATATAATGAGAATTAGGGTTCCTGCCAAAGCAGGGTGAAAAACAGGCAAAATAAACGTCTGCAAAGATAAGGGAACAAAAGATTCCTATCCAAGCATTCCAGTGGATGTACGTACCCCATATTGAGAAAAAATACCTTATTCGGCGTTCGGAATGCAGGTTTGGGCCCTGTTAAGTAGTCTAATGTTGGAGTTGGACTTTTTTGCTCAAAATTCCGCAATTGGTTTGCGCTTTCAAAAGGTACATTCCAGAAGGCAAATGCGCAACCAAAATTTGACGTGTATCCCATTTGCCTTGAGCCGATTGGTACACCATTTTACCCATAAAATCGTATAAGCGCAATTGTTCTATAAATGCTTCCCCGTTTAAATGGACGTTCAAGTTATTGGATGCCGGGGAGGGGTACACGATCAAATTTTCGTTGGTGGCTGTGGTTGGCTGCGGTTGGCTGCGGGCATCCCGCAAAGGAATTTGCAAGGTGGTTTCCTCGCAAGCGCTGCGTTCGCCACTAGCACCCATTAATTGAGGGATCTGCAAGGTGATTTCAGCCATTTCAACCCCAGGTTTACCACCGTGTACAATATCAATAATGATAAAATCAAGTTCCGCTACCACACCACTGCCTGAAACCGCTTGACCGTTGGTGCGCGTGAAAGCTGTTTCCAGCCTGCCCGGTCCGGCTTTTTGGGTCATCCAAATGGATGGACTGGTATAATTAATCCAGGTATCAGGTAAATATTGAAGGTTTAAGGCCGAATCAATAATATTCGTGGCAAGTTGAATGTCGAAGGTAAATCCGTATAAGTCCACCACCGGAAAACTGGGATTGCCAATAGATACTGCTACCCTGACCAAATCGCCAATACTTGGGTTGGGGGTAAGGAGTTTTAAGGAAAAGGGTATGCCTTTGCCAATGCTGGTCGTGTTGGGCGTAAACTGATGGGTTTGTCCGTAAAAGGCGTGTATGGCTGCTGTATCTGTTACCGAAATTTGGCCATCGCCATCGCTATCCACATATTTTAAATCGGTGATGCCGGTAAAAGGATTGCTCCAGTTGGTGCCAAATTGTCCGTACCACTCTAATTGGGCGTTAGGACGGTAAAAACCGGGACATCCAAGCGCATTTCCCAACTCTAGTAAGTCGCGGTTGTTGACCATGCCATCCACGTTCAAATCGCCCGTCCACACGCAGTTTTGCAAACAATAAGGAGGCTCCGTGGCGTTAACCTCCGTCACCATCATCGTTATTTTTTCCATGCTGCATTGTCCGTTGGCGCTTACACAGTATTTTAATTCAAAATCATCCGTGCCTTCAAAGTTTTCGACCGGCGTATAGATCAGCAAATTATACCCTGCAACCGATTGCCCGTTGATTATTTGGCTGGTATATCCTGGCAAAAAGGTGCATTTTCCGTGTTTTGGTGCTTCTACGACTTCAAAAGTGAAGGCTGTGAACGGAATTTTATAATTTAAAACAAATGGGGTACCAATAGGGGTGGTAAAATGATAGGCCGGGTATCGCGGGGCCTGATTTCCAACTACGATATGCACGGGGGCGATTTCGAGATCGGGCACATTCATATTCCCGATTTTGTAATAAAAAGTAGCAACCCCGCTGAAATTGGGTTTTGGGGTAAATGTAACGGTACCTGTGCCGGAGGTTCCTGAAATAGTACCCGGCAAATTGGCAGGAACCGTCCAGCCTTTTACCATTAAATTGCCGATATCGTTGGAGCGTACGTTAAAAGTAATAGGCGTTCCGACCGGCGTGTAAACCAGGTCGGTCACGGCCATAACATTCGGTGTGGGCATATTGAGCACTTGAACCCCAATGGTTTTATAAAAAGGCAGGCCCCAAGTGGTGTTGACCAGGGTAAATTGGTCATTGCCCGAAAACAATGGATTGGGCTGATAATATAGTACTTGTCCGCCTGAAATAGATAAGATCCCGTTGGAAGGTGCCAGAAAAACCTTGTACCCATTGACTGTCATGGGTATTTTAAGTGATTTTCCTTTTTTGATGGTTAAAAGAAGGGTATCATTTGGGAGAACCTGGTTGGGATGAACGCCGATGATGACCTGCTCTGTTTTGCAATAATTGCTGGAATCGCATACAACATAATGCAGGTGCGCACGGCCAGTGTACCCAACTGCGGGGGTAAAGATGATTTTTTTATTGCTGATGCTGGCAGTACCATGATTGACCAGTGGGATACTGTTCAAGTTCAGTGGGCTGTTGTTGCTTTGGTCGTTGGCCAGCACATCGATGGTAACCGGCTGATCCACTGGAGTAAAAGTATAGTCCGTTTTTGATTTAATCATGGACGGATAAACCGAAACCTGATAGGCGCGGTACACCAGAAAAGGATAACTTCCGATGTAATTTATTTCGAGGGTAAAGGTATCCAGGCCGGTGAAGCCATTTTTGGGAGTGTATCGTATTTGGTATTTGTAAGGCAGTCCATTGCCGCCGGCACTCAAGATGTTTATTTGAACAGCACCGTGTTTTGCCTGTGGACTTATTTTGAGTACGCTCATATTTACGCCGGAAAGGGTATCGTAAACGGCGACATTCCGAGCGGTAACCAGCGGAAAATAAGCACTGCCGCTTGTTTGACCCATTAAGCGTGATCCTGCGGACAATAATAGCACGGCCACTAAGGCCAAATATTGGACTTTTCGCCTGGTTAAAGGTAATTTCATGGTTGCGTATTCAAAAGACCATCAAAAATAGACAAAATATAACACTATAAAATAATTTCGCATGTAATTTTTTTAACAATTAATGAGTCCCTGGCAACCCGCCATCCTCTAATTGCATCAGGTTCAACACATGAAGTCAAAAAGCAACATCCACGAAAAGACCCTGCACACCAACAAGGTGTTCCAAACGCTTGCCTGTTTGGATGTTCCGGTGCGTAAACGGCTCTTACGGATGCTGGCTGCGCCAGGATTTAATCAAAGTAAAACCTTGTTACAGTTGTGCGAACGATTGCTGGATGCCATTGCGGATGAATCGGCAGGCTTTGACAAAGTGGCGGTTTGGAAGCAGTTATTTGGGCGTAAGGCATTTGATGATGTTGGCTTTCGGAAGTATTGTTCTGATTTGTTAAAGTTAATTGAGGCATTTTTGGCCACCGAAACCTTGTTTGCTTCAGAAGAAGAGCAGGCCATGTTGACACTCGATTATGTGGTAAAACACCGCGTTGAGCCCCTCTTTTCGAGTGTATTGCGGCAGGCGCGCGCATCACTTGAAAAGCAGGTATACCGCACCGTCGATTATTACTATAAGGCCTATGCAATTGAGCGGCAGTATTATCAAATGATGGATTTTGATGTAAAACTGGATGTTCGGGCCAACCTGGAAGAAATTTCCCGCAACCTGGATTTGTTTTATTGGATCGAAAAACTCAAACTGTACAGCGCCGTATTGAGTCAGCAGAAAACCGGAACCCACCAGTATGCGCTTGATTTCATTGAGGAAATTGTGGCGCATTTGCAGGTTTATCCGGTAGAGTCGGCTCCCGAATTGGCCGTTTATTATTATTCATTTCTTACCTTGTTTGAGCCGGAAAAGGTGGAGTTTTACTATAAACTGCGTCATTTATTGGATACTCATGGACGGAATATGCCGCAGCAGGAAGCAATTGAGCTGTTTGATTCTGCGCTGCATTACTGCACGGGCCAGCTCAACAAGGGCAATCGCGTATTTTTGCAGGAGTATTTTGATGTATTTGACGATGCGATCAACAAAGAGGTATTTATCATAAAAGGGGAACTGGCACCCTGGCGGCTCAACAATGTAGTAGGAGTTGCCTTGCGCTTGGGCAAATTGGAATGGGCGGAGGCATTTATTGAAGCGCACAAACAGTATTTGCCCGCCGAAACCCGCATTAATACCTACACGTTCAACCTGGCAAGGGTGTATCGATACCAGAAAAAATACGACAAAGTATTGGCAACTTTACGCAATATTGAATATAAAGACATTGGATACAACCTGATTTCAAAAGCCATGCTCACCATTACTTATTATGAGTTAGCAGAGTTTGATACGCTCGATTCGTTGCTCGAATCATTTCGGGTGTTTCTTAACCGGCATAAAAATATACCCCAACAAACCCGCAAAATATACCTCAACCTAATTAAATATACCCGTCGACTAACTAATTTGGCACCTACTGATAAAGCCGCGGTTACCGAACTCATGGAGGAAATAAACCAGGAAAAAGCAAATATTGTTAACCACGAATGGTTGCTTGAAAAATTGGCCGTTTTAACTTAGCCTTATAAACTATGAGGCTGCCCTCCTTGGGGCAATTTTTTACCAGACTTTGCGTTTCCTTCCTCGCTTCAATCTGATAAAAAACAAACTATGAAGGCCATCCTGCATCGATCTTTTTTCCTGTTATTCTTTTTTTCTACCGCGCTTTTGCTGGCCCAACCTAAATCAAAGCCTGCCGGAACCCTTTCGTCGGAAGCTGCGCTTCAGCTCAAAGCAGCCGAAGATACCCTGGCATTATTGGCCTATGCGGTGGTGAATGACTCCATTGAAAAAGAACGTTTTGCAGCTTGTAAAGTGCTGATCAAACAATTGGTACAAAGCCTTAAAATTGAAAACTCCTTTAAGTACCGCTTCGATCGGTTGCAAAGCATTTCTATCCTTACGCCGCCCGACAGTAGTTTCCGGATTTTTTCCTGGCAATTGTATGTGAATGATTCGACTTACCGCTACTACGGCGCGATTCAAATGAATCAGTCGGCACTAAAGTTATTCCCGCTCATTGATCGGAGCGCAGAAATGGAACCGCCGCCTACTTATGATCAGTTGGCACCGGAACGTTGGTTTGGTACTTTATACTACAACTTGCGGCAATTTGATACTAAAGAAGGCAAAAAATACCTGCTTTTTGGGTTTGATGTACCTGATTTCTTTTCGCGTCGGAAAGTGATTGATGTACTTTCTTTTGATAAAAACGGCAATCCAGTATTTGGTGCACCGGTTTTTCAAAGACAACCGGCTAAAATACCCGCCGAACAACGCCTTTTCTTTGAATATGCTGCGGATGGTTCGATTAAGGTAAACTGGGATGAACAATATAAAATGGTCCTGTTTGATCATTTAATTGCCATACCTAGTCCGCATGGCCGGGGAATTGCCTACGTGACGGATGGTAGTTATGATGGTTTAAAATTGGAAAAAGGGGCCTGGAAGTTTGTTTCGCAGGTTTTTCACGATCAAATGAAAGAAGCGCCTCGGCCAGAACCGATTCTGGATGCCAGAAAAGATAAAGACATTGTAGGAAAGCCTAAAAAAATGCCTAAAAAGAAGGATTAAAAGGCTTTTTAAGCATAGGACTTTTTACTTCCCACCGCAACGAGTCTATAACATGAGTCATCCCGAATTTTGGTGAAAACTAAAATCCGGGATGGCTCTTTTCTTTTTTTAGACCTACAAATGTGCGACTTCTCCGAAGTCGTGAGCGGGTTCGGACATTGTATCTTTTCTACAAATGTTCGACCTCTCGCGAGGTCGTGGCGTTGCCCAATGATTTATTGATTTAAAACAATCTCCTTAAAAAGATACCCGAAATCTCAAAGGCAAGGCACTGACCTCCTTGGAGGTCAAATATTTATAGCAACGCC
>JBBAVI010000051.1:0-39208 GCA_040397785.1 Saprospiraceae bacterium
ATTTACGTTGATAAACGGAACGCGGTTTTTTACAGAACTTCGCACGGTTTATTTTACCTTACCATTAAAATCATAATCCTGTATGTTTCAACGGCTTGTTTTTGCGATCCTTTTTTGCCTCTGCGGTGCCACGGGCTTAAAAGCGACCCATATTGTTGGCGGGGAATTAACCTATCGTTGTTTGGGGAACAACCAGTACGAATTGACCCTGACGGTTTACCGCGATTGCTACACCGGGGTTCCGTGGTTCGACAATCCGGCTTCTATCGGGGTGTTTGATGCCAATTGGAATCGGCGACAATCCTTTTTGGTATCGCTCGACAGTATGACCAATGATACCTTGCCGATTCAACTCAGTAATCCCTGCCTGATTGCCCCGCCGGATGTGTGTGTGCACCGTTCTGTTTATAAAAAAATTGTAAATTTACCTTATTTGGCCGGGGGCTATCGTATTGTGTACCAACGTTGTTGCAGAAATAACCTGATTCGCAACATCATTGAGCCGCTCGATACGGGCGCTTCCTTTACCGTGGAAGTTTCCGAATCGGCACTGTCGGATTGCAATGCCGGAGCGGTGTTCAATTATTGGCCTCCCGTGGCCATTTGCGTCAATGAGCCCATCGATTTTGACCATAGCGCCTCGGATGCAGATGGCGATTCGCTGGTGTACCGATTATGCACGCCACTCACAGGAGCCAATCCCGATTTTCCGGTGCCCCAACCGCCTTTTGCCGGGCCGTACCCGCCTGTTTCCTGGTTAAATCCTTATAATTTGCAAAATATGTTGGGGGGACAGCCCCTCACCATCCAGCCACAAACCGGCTTCTTAACAGGCGTTCCCAATATTATCGGCAATTTTGTGGTAGGGGTATGTGTGGATGAATACCGGGATGAACAATTGATCTCCACTACCCGCCGCGATTTTCAATACAACGTAGCCGATTGTGGCAAACCCTTGGCTGCATTTTTTGCCCCGGAAGCACTGTGTGACACGCTTTCATTGCGGTTTAAAAATGAGAGTTTTTCGGCAAGCAAATTCAAATGGTATTTTGATTTACTAGGTGATACCAATCAGGTTTCTATGCTAAATGCACCACTACATATGTACCCAGATACAGGTTGGTACACGGTGATGTTGGTGGCACAGCCTGGCGAACCCTGTACAGATACCGTGGTGCAAACCATTCATGTCACGCGTACGTACGCGAGCGCCAACCTGGACCTTACTTTTCCAGATTGTGATGAAAATGGTATTTTGGTGGCCGTACAAGACCAAAGTTCGGATCCAATGTTCGGTATTGACAGTTGGAAATGGACCCTGGTTGGGCCAGACGGTGCCGTCTACAAGAGCAACTTGCAAAATCCGCAGTTTTTGGTCGATGATTACGGCGATTATGCCCTTACCCTGGAGGCGACCTCGGGCAATGGATGTGTGGCCACTAGGGAATACCCCTTTGTTGCACCCTTTCCGCCCATCAATTTTTTACAAGACAGTATATTAATTTGCTTGGGAGATACCATTCAATTGTTTCCGGATGCCGATCCAGCCTATCAATACACCTGGACACCCTCCGATTTTTTATCGAGCGACACAAGTTACAATCCCCTGGCAGCGCCCAATGCCACCACAACCTATACCGTAACCGTATCTGGAAATGGCCCTTGTATACTGGAGAAGTCAATTAAAGTTAAAGTAATCAACCCAAGCAGCTTGTCGGTTTTGGCCATCCCGCCTGCCGTATATGCCGGTGATCCGGTTCAATTGTTCGTAATCGCACCCGACGCCAGTACCTACCAGTATAAATGGATGCCAGCGGCCGGGCTCTCGAATGCCATGATATTTAACCCGATTGGATATCCCCAAGATACAACCTTGTACACGGTAATGCTCTCCTTATCAACAGGTTGTTTGGTGCAAGGCAGCGTTTTGGTACCGGTTATTACCCCGTTTTGTGAGCCACCTTTTGTGTTTTTCCCGTCTGCTTTTACCCCCAATGGTGATGCCGAAAATGATTTCCTAAAACTGGAAAGCAAAATTGTGACCGAGGTTTACTGGGTAATTTACAATCGTTGGGGTGAAAAAATGTTTGAAGCATTTTCACTGGACGATCAATGGGATGGAACCTATAAAGGCAAGCCACAACCCGTAGAAACATACGGCTACTACCTCAAAGTGCGTTGCATCAATGGGGAAGAATCGATTCGAAAGGGCAATGTCACGCTGTTAAGGTAAGGTGCTATTTGACCAGGGTTGCATACCCTTTAAACACATTAGGCTCTCCGCGGGGCCCATTGAAGGTAACCAGGTACACGTACACGCCTGCGGGCGACATGGCGCCGGTATTGCGTACGCGGCCATTCCAGGCTTCCTCGGGGTCTTTGGTTTCAAAAACCTGTTCCCCCCAGCGGTTCCAAACGGTCATGCTAAAATTGGTAACACCCAGCAAAAAGCCTTTCCCTAAAAAACCCTCGTTTTTTCCATCATTATTCGGCGTGAAGGCATTGGGCATAAACCAGCGTATTTCTGGCCGAATATCGAGTATTTTTGAAATCGAGTCCTTACATCCTTCCGGGTGGGTAACTACCAGGCGGACCTTAATCATGCCGGTATCCTGAAAGGTAAACAAGGGATTTTGTTCGGTGGTGGTACCAAAATTGCCAAAAGTCCAGTTCCAGCGGTTCGCATCCACCGATTGATCAATAAATTGTACGATGTTGTTGAGGTTGGTCAACAAGGTATCCGGTTCGCAGGTAAACGCAGCGGTGGGCGATGGCTGCACCCGAATCAAACGTTTAAATACCGTATCAATAGAACATCCAATGGGCGAGGTAATGGCAACACTTACATCATATACACCCTGAACATTATAGGTGTGCGCTGGACTAATTACGTTTTCTACCCCATTGCCATCGCCAAAATCCCAAACAATGTGGTACGTGGAATCGATGGGGGTAGATAAGTTCGTGAAAGCAATTGTTCCGGGAATGCATCCCAGGTAACTATCGGGCTGCAAAATAATATAAGGTGGCGCCGGATACCAACCAATGGGCACCGTTTTGGTATCCCTGCAATTGTTTCGATCCACTACCGTGAGGGAAACAGGGCGCGTGCCAGGCGTCAAATATTGGTACACCGGGTTGAGTTCGGTCGCAGTGCCACCGGGCTCGCCAAAATCCCAGTTCCAACTTTCAATAATGCCTATACCACTGGAGGAATCGCGAAAATTGATGGGACCCGCCACGCAGGTATCATAATCGTACAAGAAATCGGCATAAATCGGCGGGTAAATATTCACCCTTAAATTGGCTGTATCGCCACATTCCTCCCCCGGATTGAGCAACAAACGGCCCTCATACCGCCCTGTATCCGGAAACGTGATGGTCACCACATCCCAATTGATCGAATCTCTAAAAGAAAACCCATTGGATTGAAAATCCCAAATAAACTTGGAAATATTGGATCGCTGGTAACTTTTATTAAACAAATTGACCACCAGGCTGCCACATGAATTGATTTCATACACCCCTTTTGACAAAACAGCCGTATCAATAATCGCTAAAACGGAAGGACTGCAATCGGCTACATTGAATTGGAATTCGCGCTGACTGGTAGACAACAACACGCCATTTCTAAATTCTTTTACACACACCGCCACTACATATTGTCCTAGTTGGTTGGGCGTACCCGTAATTGCCCCGTTGTTGGTGTTGATGGATATTTTAGGATTGCCCCCCATTGGACTGGTAGGCAAATAGGTCGGAATCACAAAAGGGGCATTTTCGAACGGCGGGCCACAGGGTGGGGTAGGGACGGCACCATCGCAGGTAAATACGCCCGGTGCTTGCAGGATATTGCCACCACCCACCAGCGGCGGACAAAAACTATACACCAATAAATCGCCGTCCTTATCAATGGCCGAGTGGTCAAACTGTAAAGGCACATTGTTGCAAATAACAATGGGCGGAAAATCGACAAACGTCGGACTATTATTACAAGCCTGCTGTGCGGCCGGCGTCAATTCAATCATAAAAGTAGCGCCAATATCCCCTGGATTGATCAGGTTTCGGATTGTTTCATTGCGACAACAACGTTGGTACACCACAAAATAACTTTCAGTTGCCGAAACGGCTAAAACGCGTTCAAACACATACGTTGCTTCTTCCACACACACATTGGGTAAGCGCTGTATACACTGCGGGGTGTCGGGAATTAGGGCTGTAAACAAGGATAAACTGGCCTTAAAATTTTCTTGCCGCAGACTGGATGCACTGTTGCCCCGGTAAATCGCGAATTCGGCCGGGTCGTCAAATGCAGCGCCACCACCCAGACAATCGCGGTAAACCTTCATGGTAAAACGATATCGTCGGAAGCCCGGGGAGCTTTCACCCAAGCATTCGTAAGAAATGGTACCGCCAATGATATGTTTAGCCTCTAGCAAAAGAGGATGTAAGGTGCTGATAAACAACACAATCCATATTAAGCGTTTTCCTAGTGTCATAATATTTTTCGTTTTCCAGATATTGAGTAATGCCGATTCCAGTTAAAACACGCACATTTGCTTCGCCAAAATTAGGCACTAAACACTAACTTTTAGCCGTTTATTGGGTATGTTCCTGCTACGTGATGACATTTCTGAAATCGTCCGCCTATTAGAGGCCGGATCGATCATTTGTTACCCTACCGATACGGTGTGGGCAATTGGTTGTGATGCTACCAACGAAGCAGCGGTTGCCCGTATTGCTGCACTAAAAGGCGAAATGCCTAAAAAAGCATATGTCGTGCTGGTTTCCGGCTTTGAGATGCTGCGCCAATATGCACCCAAAATACATCCACGGCTCGAAACGCTGCTTTCTTACCATACCCGCCCGCTTACGATTGTGTATGAAAAAACAGTAGGCCTGGCACCGGGCGCTAAAGCGGCAGACCATACTGCGGCCATCCGAATCGCGCAAGATGAGTTTTGTCAAACCCTCCTTCAAAAATTCGGAAAACCTTTGGTCAGCACCATTGCCTGCAAAGACGGCCAACCCTGTCCCGCTACCTTTGGCGGCGTGAGCAGCGAAATCCTCGGCGCAGTAGACTATGTGGTAAAGTACCGACAAGACGATAAAGAACCACACGAACCATCTTCTATCGCCAAATTGGACCGGCACCTGGAACTGGAGTTTTTAAGAGATTAACCCCCGCAACTGTGAATCTTCCGTTTTTTATCGCCCGCCGACTCGCTTTTTCCGGAGAAAAAAGTTTTTCCCGATTGATTATCCGGATTGCCATCGCCGCTGTTGCCCTTAGCGTAGCAGTGATGATTTCGGCTACGGCGTTGATTTCAGGCTTTAAACACGAAATCAGTCGGAAAATATTTGAGTTTTGGGGCCATATTCACATTTCGGATACCGCTTATTCGCTTTCTTTTGAGCCAAAGCCCATTCGGATAGGCCAGGATTTTTATCCATCCTTAGATACCATTACCCACATCGAATATACCACCACCAAAACCGTACTCGGGGTTGAAACGGGTACAGAACAATTGGTGCGTTCCCATGGCGGGGTAGAGCATATTCAGGTTTTTGCCCATAAGCCGGGCATTATTCGCACCAAAACGGCCATGGAAGGCATTCTCCTAAAGGGAATCGGAAAGGATTTTGCCTGGGAGCATTTAAAACCTTATTTACAGGAAGGCAGCATCATCAGTATGCCCGATTCGACACCCTCCCGCGACATCATCATCAGCCGACAAACCGCCGACCGACTCAAAGTAAACGTAGGCGATAAATTTATTGTGCATTTCGTAAAAGGGCAGGACCAATTGAAACGCCTTTTTCAGGTATCGGGCATTTATAAAACCGGCTTGGAGGAGTACGACCGCAAATTTGCCCTGTGTGATATTCGGCAGGTACAGCAATTATTAGGCTGGCAACCCGATGAAGTGGCGGGTTTTGAAGTCTGGTTAGACGATTTGCGCGATTTAAATTTATACAACCAATATATTTATCAGGAAGTATTGCCGCCTTCTTTGTTGAGCGTAAGCATCCAGGAAAAATTCCCGGCTATTTTTGAATGGTTACAATTGCAGGACTCCAACGAAATTGTTGTGCTCAGCCTCATGCTGGCCGTCGCCATCGTGAACATGATTACCGCCTTGCTGGTACTCGTGCTCGAACGCACCCAAATGATCGGCCTGCTCAAAGCTATGGGCGAACACAACCGCAAAATCCGGCAAATCTTCCTGTATTATGCCGCCGTTATCATGTCCTTGGGTATATTTTGGGGCAATTTAATCGGTTTGGGCTTTTGTTTTTTGCAAGACAAGTTTCATTTCATCACCATGAAAGAAGCCGATTATTACCTGTCTTATGCCCCGATTCGTATTGAATGGCTTTCGGTGGTTGGGATAAACATCGGTACCTTGTTGCTTACCTTGTTGTTTTTACTGCTGCCTTCGATGGTAATTGCGCGGGTTTCGCCGGTGAAAGCAATAACGTTTAAGTAGGGTTGAAAATCAATGCGTTACGATGAGTTTTCGTATTTCAGGTTCTTTTTTTCCAAGATAGGCGGCAATAATGTAAACGCCTGCGGCCCAGTCTTGGGTAGGCAAGGTGAATATTTCCGCTCCTGTAATGGATAAATTTTCCTGAACCAACTGCCCGGAAATGTTCCAGATTTCTATTTTTGCGCCTTCACATTGCGGAATGAAAATATTAACTGCCGTATTGGCTGGATTCGGATAGATTTTAAATTCATCGAATGTAAGCGGCGGCGTAACAGGATTAGGATCATCAATCCCTAAAGAATCGCATGGACTATCTGCTACATCATATAAATTAAAATTGGGAAAATAATTACCGACCAGATAACTCCACTTGGGAAGCGGCAATGCATGTTGTCGGAAATCACAGGCTTTTCCTGCGCGATTTGGGGACTCAATAATATGCATTGCTTTTGTTCCATTGGTGGGATGCATATAAATTTTTCCATCGGGGCCATTGCGCATTTGGTAAAAATCAGTAGATAACATTCCATCGGATAAATATCCATCATAATAAGCAATTTCTTGATAGGGTGCATCTTGAATGCATTCAATACAGGCGTCAAGTTGGAAAAGTGCCAGATTATTGCTGAAATACAAATAACGGCTATTGGGTGAAAATGCCAATCCACAGCCTTGAATAGGTCGGCCAACCCTTATGTAATTGGAATCAGGCGGCATTGGAATTGCTCGGAGCAGGCGCATTTCCCCGGTACAGCGATCGAAATCGAATATTTCTACCCCGTTTCCCATAACCATACGGGCATATTTGGTGCCATCCGGTGAAAAAATAGCCTGCCCGGCCCATTGCTCCAGCATGTATTCATCCAAGGGTACCTTTCGGAAAGGAGGTTCTAACTCTTCGTAAACTAAATTGAACTTATCTTGGGGTGGCAAAGTCCGCAGGATTTTTTCTGCGGCAACACCAAACGGGGTAATGCGCAATTCCCAAAACTGCCGCTCGGTACCGCGCGGAATTACCACCCACCAATCGCGGCCATTGCCATGCCGTACTGCTGCAACAGCATCGTGTAAACTATCTTCGAGGGCAATTTGATGTTTGGCAATGACTTTTCCAAGCCCATTGTTGGCAGCCATATCCACCGTTGCATAAAAGTACTTATCCAATACAACAGTAGTGTCTGTAGGCTGATTTAAGCGAAGTTGAAAATTCAGATATCTATCAGGATGATTGGGGATGGGCAAAATAACGGTGCTACTTTGTAAGTTTAGGATTGCTTTGTCATTTATACATCTATTTATTGCATTTGTTCCGCCTATTATAATATCATCCCCATTTTCCATAATTTCATGATTTTTATCATATATTGAACAGCCCGATGTATAAAACTGAAGGTTTCCTGCTTCGGAATTTGCACAGCCGGGAACGCCAAGTGTGTATATATTGAACGTATTTATATTTGGAGAATCCTTATCAAAAGTGATCTGCATGCCACCATATATCTCTGAAACTGGCTCACCATGTATGGGTAAGTCATAACCAAGGATCCAGTTTTTGTCTCTTTGGGATTGGCTTAACAATGGCTGCGCTGTAAATGAAATTAGGATTATATAAAAAATGTTTTTCATAGTCATCATATTTAAATAGAACAATACCCCGATAGATTGTCGAAATCTACCATTAGGTTGTATAAAGTATATGTTCTCAATGTGTTTTTTGCTGCAAAAAACAGGTAAATTTTTGCATTCTTGACTAATCGCCAAATTCGGACCCTAAACTGGCTAAATGCAGGATTGTTCAGTCTACAACCATTATTTTTTGGGAGGACGAAAACTCACTCCACCAACTCAAAAGAATACCTTACCGTTTCCAACCGTGAATTCCCGGCCGCATCGTTTTGTTTAAAAACCACATTGACGTCAATGGTTTCCGAGGCTTCTTTTTCAGTGCTGTCGAAGGTCGCATCAATCCGCGCTTTGCCGCCGGGCGGAATGATGCCGCGCGGGTAATCCGTTGTGGTACAGGTACATGCATCCACCAGATCTATCTGCGCATCCGCCCCGGAAGTATTCGTGAAGGTAAAAAAGAGGTCGCGTTTTTCCCCTTTTTTTACTTTGCCCAATTCAATTAATTTGCTGTCCCAGGTGACAAATGCCGGGGCTGTTTCGGTTGTTTTTGGAGCAGGCGTAAGGGTGGTCGCCTGCTGGGCGCGGCAAGCAGAAAGTAGAATAAACAGGCACAATGCCGGAAGTATAACGTATTTCATATCAATAGTTTGTGGTTGAAATGCCTTTGCCAGTCATCGCGGTTCGAATGGTTTCGTCCATGGCGCGGTGTGCAAGCGGCATGGTGTAGTCATTGAGCGCTTCGATGGCGGTGTGGATAACGTCTTTATCCTCCGTTTTGGTGGCTTCGCGCAGGGCAGTTAACAAAACTTTTGTATTTGCTTTTTCTTCCTCCTCGAGGATTTGATCGTTTTGTTGCAGGAATTTTTCGCCAGCCAGCAGCAAGTTGTTTGCCTCATTGCGGGCTTCGAGGATGCCCCGCATACGCACGTCCTCCTGTGCATGCGCGATGCTGTCGAGCAACATACGTGCCATATCTTCTTCGCTAATGCCGTAGGTGGGGGTAATTTCTATCGATTGTGCCAGTCCAGAACGCAATTCACTTGCTTTTACGGTCAAAATACCATCGGCATTGAGGATAAACTGGATGTCGATTTTGGGCAAACCAGCGGGCATCGGCGGAATATCGCGCAACACAAATTCACCCAGTTTTCGGTTGCTGGCCACCAAATCGCGTTCGCCCTGGTACACGGCAATTTTCAGGTTTTTTTGTCCGTCCACACTGGTCGTGTATTGGCGCCCGGCTTTGCTCGGTACTTTGGAATTGCGGGGAATGATCACATCCATCAAGCCGCCCACGGTTTCGATGCCCAGCGATAAAGGCGTGATATCCAACAACAACACATCTTTTTGATTGCCAGCCAGTACATCCGCTTGAATCGCCGCACCCAAGGCCACAACTTCATCCGGATCGATTGAGTTGTAAACGGGTTTGCCAAAAAAGGCGGCCACCTGCGCTTGTACCAGCGGAACCCGGGTGCTGCCACCCACCATGACGATTTTATCGATGGCGGCGGTGCTCAATTGGGCATCTTGCAACGCATTTTGACAACAAACCAAGGTGCGCTGAACCAAATCCTGGATCAGTGCCTCAAATTCGGACCGTGTTACCGTTATAGACTGTCCCAGCAATTGCCCGGACCATTCGTCGCTCGCCGAAAGTGCTTTTTTGGCCTCTTCCGCTGCTAATCGAATTTCCTGGCCTGTATTTTTATCTTCGGTTAACGTTTGCGCTTCAATTTTTAATAAACCTAAAAAATGCCTTACCAATGCTTGATCCAGGTCGTCGCCGCCCAAGAAGGTATCGCCATTGGTTGCCAATACTTCAAATATCCCGTCCTGAATGTGCAGGATCGAAATATCAAAGGTGCCGCCGCCGAGGTCGTACACCGCAATTTTTTCAGTTTGATTTTTATCTAAGCCATAAGCCAGTGCCGCCGCAGTAGGTTCATTGACAATACGCAACACATCTAAACCCGCCAATTTACCCGCATCGCGTGTGGCTTGGCGCTGGTTGTCATTGAAATAGGCAGGCACGGTAATCACTGCTTTGGAGATAGTGGCCTGTAGTTCGGTTTCCACCCGGGTTTTGAGGGCGCGTAAAATATGGGCACTGAGTTCCACCGGGGTGTAAAAGGTATCCTTCACCCTGATTTTTACCAAGGCATCGGTATCATCATCAATCACCTGATACCCTAAGTGCGACTCAATGGCCTGCACATCGCGGTAGGATTTGCCCATGAGGCGTTTGACCGAATAAATGGTGTTTGCAGGGTCCGTGATTAATTTATTTCGGGCTTCCTCCCCAACCAGCACCGCACCTTCCTGCGTAAAGTGTAAAACGGAAGGCACCAAAGCACTTTTGCCATCACCGCCCCGCACACAAACCGGCTGACCGTCTTTAATATAGGCGACCAAACTGTTGGTGGTGCCCAGGTCGATTCCAATGATACGTTCCTGTTGGTTGACGACCGAGCCGTCTTTCAAATTAATAGGTATGATGGCCATTTTTGCTTGTTTAGAATGAATCTGCCTTTTTGGGGCGCGCAAAAGTAAAACAGTGTTTGGATAAATTGGTTTTCCAGCGCGGATCTCCGTTTAAAAGCAATCAAATAATATTTAAAAAAACTCAACATGAAAAAGCAACGATTATTACTTGTAGGACTGGGTTTGATTTTGATCATCCAGGCCTGTTCAAAAGGCGCGTTAGACAGCAGTTCGGAAGATTTAAAAGCGGATTTTTCCTCCACGGGTTTGTTTGATGCTTCCAGTGGTGGAGATAGTTCGCAAACCCAAATCCCATCGGGTGTGCTTACGGCCGGCGAATGGCATGATTTAAGTCATTGGGTTTTTTGGGATTCCATACAAACCTTCCCTGATTTTTTAAAATTTCCGGACTATTGGGATTTTTATGTGAACCATCGATTATCGGTACAGGTAACCGATGTACTGGGCCAGCCTGCCGTCGATGTACCGGTTGCGCTCAAAATGGATGGCATTCCGGTTACTTCCGTACGCACCGACAACCATGGACGGGCCGAGATCTTTGCAGGTTTGTTCGATAATATCAACAATCCAAATGCACACACCTTTATATTAGATGTAAATCAGGGCCAAGTAATTCTTACCAATCCCAGTTTCTACAAACAGGGCATCAATCAGGTGAGTCTGCCGTTTACAGCCCTTGCGCCAAGCAAAATTCAGGTGGCCTTTGTGGTAGATGCTACCGGTTCGATGGGCGACGAGATCAATTATTTAAAGGCCGAATTGGCAGACGTGTTGCAACAGGTGGGCAATGCACATCCATCGTCGGCCTTGGAAACGGGATCTGTGTTTTACCGGGATGCGGGCGATGATTACCTGACCCGCCTGTCGGCATTTTCCAATAATTATAATACAACCACCAATTTTGTAAAAAACCAGGAAGCAGGCGGTGGCGGCGATTTTCCAGAGGCGGTACACAGTGCGCTGGAGGAGGCGCTGAATGGCTTGCAATGGGCCTCGAATGCACGGACCCGAATTTTATTTCTGGTATTGGACGCACCGCCACACCATGAACAGGGGGTTATAAGCAGTTTGCAGCAGTCTATTATAAAAGCACAAGAAAAAGGCGTCAAAATTATTCCAATCGTAGCCAGCGGTATTGACAAAGAAACCGAGTTTTTGATGCGGTATTTTGCCGTCAGCACCAACGGCACCTATGTCTTTATCACCGATGATAGCGGTATTGGGAATGACCATCTGGAAGCAACGGTTGGTCCTTTTCAAGTGGAGTTTTTAAATGATTTGATGGTGCGCCTCGTAAATTTTTATGCCGAATAGCCTTCCTCCGTTTGAGCCTGTTAATATTTTCACCAGCCAGTTTGTGCAATCCGAAGGGTGATTTGGGTGGGTGGTACGATAAGTTAGCGCAAGTTTGTGCAAGTTTGTGCACGCAACAAGTCTAATACTCCACAATCAAAGTTTTCGTATTGTTTACCCGTCTACATTCGGGGATTGTTTGAAAAGGATCCAATTCGAGCACCAGGTTGGGCGAAAATTTGGTGCGATTTTTCAAACTCAAGGTTATTTCACCTTGTAAAAATTGTCCGGGTGCCAGTAGGCCATTGGGGATTTCGGGGCTTTCTTGTATTTGTATGGTTCCGGCAAAGATAGCGCCACGCGTGAGACGCACTCCACTTACAAAATAGACATTCAGCGACATTCGGTCTTTTTTATCGCTTCCATTGCCGAATAATTTGGCGGTGGCCGATCCCTGATTGCGGAGGATGTAGTGCAAGACCATAGACTTGGTGGTATATTTTACCAGATAAATGGAATCGAGTATCAGATCGGGGCAAGCTCCGACGAGCAAATCTGTGGTGTCGGTGTTTGTATCGATGAGCTGGGCCGGAATTTGGAACCGCAGACCGGTTTGAATGTTGCCTGGACTGAGTTTTACTTTTTGATGCCGGATGATGCTGTCGAGCCACATGGTGCGTCCGCGGAGTACCAGGGGCAGGGCAACCGTATCATATTCGAGGAGCAGGGCAGTTGGAGCGGGTTTATTCCGGTTAAAATCGAGTGGGAGGCGGCCGGTATTGGCCACATCGCAGCGAATCGAAATACCCGTAACGGTTTGTTGCCTGATTTCTAGGTTCATTAAGGCGAGCCGATAGCCTTGGTATACCGGATTATTTTGTGCGCAAAGCCTGTTGGTGCTTAAAAGCAGGATAAATACAAGCAAGTTTATGAAAAAAATGCCAAATTTGGATAAAATCGTCATCGCAGGCGGATTTATACTTTGCGCTGTATCGTTTTGTGCATGGCCTTCGGCCTAAATCATTGACAATCAGCGCTCAGCATGACAATAGATGCTGCCATTCAGGCGGCGCTTAGTGTATAACTAAGCATTTATTCGGAGGCAGCCAGAAAATTTACGGGGCGGTGAATGCTCTGCTCGAGCGAGATAAATGTTTCGAGGCGCTGAATGCCGTCAATTTTCTCAATTTTATCATGCAATACGACCCGCAAGTGATTTGTATCTTTGCACACAATTTTCACAAACATGCTGTATAGTCCGGTGGTGTAGTTTACTTCTACAACTTCGGGCACTTCGGCGAGTTGACTGGCTACGGTATCGTACATTGCGCTTCTATCGAGGTAAATACCCAGAAATGCACTGATGTGGTATCCTAGTTTGTGGTAATCAATCATAATGCTTGAACCCATTACGATGCCCAGTTGTTCCATCTTTTTCATTCGGACGTGGATGGTGCCGCTGGAAACAAAAAGTTGTTTGGCAATATCCGTATACGGGAGCTTGCCGTCTTCGATTAACTTGGCAAGGATTTGTTTATCGAGGTCGTCAATATCAGGATGTTCATGCATAAGATCCGAAGGTATGATTAAATTGTGCCCGGGAAAGCACGATGGCTGATTAATTCAGGTGCAAAGAACGTACACTTTCTTTGAATACTTTTAAGTGAAAGTTTAATTTTTTTAAACAAAGTGTAAAATTTGTGCCCTTAGCCTTTCTTTGCGTCCGATTCAGGCAATAAACGATCAATTCATTGTTCATGACAGAAAATAATAATACAAAATTGCAGATTCGCCTTCCTTTGTTATTTGCACTTACCCTTGCTGTGGGTATGTTTATTGGTCAAAAAATGCCCCACCGCGATGGTTTTGCACGTTTTTTGCCCAACAGTGCCGCTGGAGCTCAGGCTGGTGCGATTGAAGAAGTGATGCGTTATATTGCATCCCGATATGTTGATTCGGTGCAAATGGACGCGATCAAAACCTCGGCCATCGACGAAATGCTCAAACACCTGGATCCACATTCGGTCTACATCACACCGGATGAATTACAGGCTGTGGAAGATGATATGAGCGGTGGCTTTGAAGGGATTGGCATTGAATTTATGATGGTACAGGATACCATGCAGGTAGTGACTCCGCTTTCGGGTGGCCCTTCGGAATCGGCGGGTATCCTGGCGGGTGACCGGATCATTTCGATCAATGATACCACCATTGCGGGGATTAAGATGGATAATGGCCAGATTTACAAGAAATTACGCGGCAAAAAAGGTTCTACTGTAAAAATTGGAATTCAACGGGGTAAAGAAGCCGGTTTGCGTTTTTTTAACATCGTACGGGATGTCATTCCGGTGAAAAGTGTCGAAGTGGCTTACATGCTTGATGCGCACAATGGCTATGTAAAAATCAATCGGTTTAGTTCCAAAACCTATACTGAGTTTATGGAAGCAATTCGGCCGCTAGCCGAAGAAAAAGGTATGCAAAACCTGGTGCTCGATTTGCGTGGCAATCCGGGCGGTTACCTGAACGAGGCAACCGAACTGTTGAGTCAATTTTTTCCAAGTGGCAAATTGTTGGTGTACACAGAAGGTCGCACCGAATCGCGCCGCGAATACAAAAGCAATGGACGGGTGCGTTTTAATATTCAACAAATTGCGGTGTTGATCGATGAAGGTTCTGCCTCAGCAAGTGAAATTGTTGCTGGTGCGATTCAGGATCACGACCGCGGCTGGGTGATAGGGCGCCGTTCTTTTGGAAAAGGATTGGTGCAAGAACAATACCCCTTGTCGGACGGTGGTGCCTTAAGGCTTACCATTTCCCGGTATTTTACCCCCAGTGGCCGATCTATTCAAAAAGCATATAAAGACAAACAGGATTACGAAAAGGATGCTGTGCACCGCATGGAAACTGGCGAATTGAGCGATGGCAGCAAGTTTAAGCCGATGGATAGCACCCAGTTTTATACCGGACAAGGGCGCATTGTATACAGCGGCGGTGGAATTTCGCCGGATGTATTTATTCCGATCGATACCAGTTTTGCGAATCCGTCTTTTTATGGTGCGCGTCAACTGACTACGGAATTTATTGCCCGGTGGATGGAAGGGCAGCCCAAAACCAATTTTCCGACGGATTTGCCTGCTTTTTTGCGACAATATAAAATTTCCGATGCCTTTTTTGCCCAGTTTCTGGTGTATGCAGCCCAGCAAAAGCCTGAACTCAAAAACAAGGACCTTTTAAAAAGTAAATCGGCATTGTGTTTAAGTTTGAAAGCCCGTATTGCCAAAAGCCTGTTTCAGGATATTGGTTTATTCTCGGTGTACAATGATGATGATCCGGCGATTGACAAGGCGGTCCAATTATTGGATCGTGCTGCGCCGCTGGTTGGGGGAAAATAAGTGCATCATTTTCCTCATAAATCCAGGGAGAGTCAATATTCATCGTGCTGCTAATCAATCGTGCACGATACAGTTTTCTTATAAAACAATAATTTAGCTTAGTGTTACTTTCTAAAACCATTTTTTTGCTAAAAATGGCCTAATATTGCATTCTTTTGTTGTTGTGTGGTTGAGTTGACATCTTTTTTTAAAATAGTATCATATTCATGGAAAATCTAAAGCCTTCTGCCAATCTACGGTATGATGTGCCTGCTGCTATCGTTGTATTTCTGGTAGCCTTGCCGCTTTGTTTGGGTGTCGCACTTGCTTCGGGTGTTCCATTATTTTCGGGCATTATTGCAGGTGCCGTGGGTGGCATTGTGCTTGGCGTTTTGAGCAAGTCCCCGCTCAGTGTGAGTGGGCCGGCTGCCGGTTTGACAGTCATTGTGTTAAATGCGGTCCAAACATTACCCACTTTAGAAGCCTTTTTATTAGCCGTGGTGCTTGCAGGGATGTTTCAGTTGTTGCTTGGACTGACGGGCGCGGGTGTTATCGGCGACTTTATTCCGTCGTCGGTGATTAAAGGCATGCTTGCGGCGATTGGGGTTATCCTGATTTTGAAGCAAATACCGCACGCTGTTGGGTATGATAAGGATTACGAGGGAGACTTTTCTTTTAACCAGAATGATGGCGAAAACACCATATCCGAACTTTGGCACCTGTTCAATGAGCACATAACACTCGGTGCTTTGTTAATTGCATCGGTCTCCATCGCCTTTTTATGGTGGTGGGATCATACGACCTTGCGCCAGAATGCCATTTTGAAATTATTGCCAGGTCCTTTATTTGTGGTGATGTTTGGGGTATTGGCCAACTTGCTTTTCGCAAGTTATGTGCCTTTGTTGGCGATTGAACCAGAACACCTGGTGAAAATTCCGGTGGCTGAAAATGCAAGCGCCTTTTTGGGGCAGTTTCGTTTTCCAGATTGGTCTCAAATCGGTAATCCTGCCATTTGGACCGTTGCGATTACGTTGGCTTTGGTGGCGAGTATCGAGACCTTATTAAGTATCGAGGCGATTGACAAGTTGGACCCATTTAAGCGCATTACACCCACCGAGCATGAATTGCGGATGCAGGGAATCGGTAACATGGTGAGTGGTTTGATCGGAGGTATGCCCATTACTTCGGTGATTGTACGCAGTTCGGCCAATGTAGCTTCAGGCGCACGTACACAAGCTTCCACCTTTTTACATGGGGTTATTCTGTTTACTTGCGCTGCTTTTATCCCCCATTTGCTCAATTATATTCCTTTGTCGGCTCTAGCAGCAATTTTGATTTCAGTCGGTTTTAAACTCACCAAGCCGAAAATATTTTTGGAAGAATATAAAAAAGGCTGGACACATTTAATTCCGTTTGTTGTTACGATATTTGCTATTTTGCTGACCGATTTATTAATCGGGATTGCGATCGGTTTGGTGGTAGGGACCTTCTTTGTGATGCGCGAAAATTATAAATCGGCGCTCACGGTGATGGTCGATGATAATAATAACCACCTAATTCGATTTAAAAAAGACCTATCTTTCATCCACAAATACGAACTGCGAAAAGTATTTGCCGGTTTGCCCAATGGATGCAAAGTATTGCTTGATTTATCCCGAATCGGATTTGTAGATTTGGATAATGCAGAAATAATCAATGACTTTATCAGTTCAGCGCAATTTCGCGACATCCGGGTAGAGGTAAAAATAACCGAAGGACAACTCATTCAAAAACATTTAAATTTAAATCAGGTTGTATGAAGCTTTACGAAAAACTTTTACTAGAAAACAAGGCCTGGGCTGCCGAAATGGTGCAAGAAGACCCAGGTTTTTTTGATCGGCTGTTGCATGTTCAGCGTCCGGAGATTTTATGGATCGGTTGTTCTGACAGCCGTGTTCCACCCAATGATATCACCCAAACCAAGCCCGGGGAGATTTTTATTCATCGTAACATTGCCAATATGGTGGTACACACCGACCTCAACTTATTGAGCGTGTTGCAATATGCGGTGGAGGTATTGGAGGTAAACCATATTATTGTGTGTGGCCATTACGGTTGTGGCGGCGTAAAAGCGGCATTAACCCAGCATTCTTACGGTATTATCAATAAATGGTTGCGCAGCATCAAAGATGTTTATCGTTTTCACCAGGCTGAAATTGATTCCATTCATGAGGAAGAACCGAAATTGAACCGCTTGATTGAACTGAATATTGAGGAACAGGTATTGAATTTGGCTAAAACCTCCATTGTACAACGCGCCTGGGGGCAGCGGAAAGCGCCTCATTTACATGGTTGGGTGTATGATTTGAAAGATGGTATCATTCATCCGGTATCAGAAATAGAAGCGGGTACTCGGTTGGAGCATGATATTTACAACTTTGATAACCTTGATCAAGTCTTATAGCAGTTAAGGCAAAAGGGTGCTTTATTGCGGAATAAACACCTGATTTCTAGGTTTTTTGGCAGGTTCCACCGGCGGTATTGGGTTTTGGGGCCTTGGATCCTGGCGACCGGAATTGTTATTGGCGGGCGCTGCTGGTTCTACGGAGCCGTCCTGAAACCGGACTTGCAATTTGTATTTGCGGTTGATGGATTTGACGACCGGGCCCATGATGAGGTGCATCACTGAATCGGCCCTTGATTTGGCTTTATCCAGTACTTTTTCTTGTTCAATGGCTTCTTGTCGGAATTGGCGGCGCAATTCATTGAAATTACTGTTCATTTCCTCTCCGCTGATGCCTGCCAAAAAACCGACATCCAGTTTGTCGATGCGCGGATACACCTCATGTGACAAGATGGTTGGTGGTGGGAGGGTGATAAATACAGTCCCTTTTTTTGGGCTAAACGTAACATCAAAAAATTGATCGAGTTTGAAACCTGCCTTGATCACGCTGATGGCTTCTACTCGAATATCAGTTTCCGAAATGGAAATGCCGAAAATTTTATATTGCAGGGTTTTATCCAGACCCATTTTACTGCGTAGTTCGTAAGTTGCCAATTCGGCGATGCCTTGCCGTACTTTTTCTTTTAACAAGCCGCGGGAGGAACTAAAATCAATAATTTCTGCTTTTTTTTGCAGGCGTGCTACCATGGGTTGCAATCCTTCGCGCAAGGCAATGGCGCAGGGCGAATCTACTTCTTTGCCATTGGCCATGAGTCGGCCACCATTGGCTTTGAGCAGGGTAGCCATAATTTGGGTAACAAAGAAACAAGTGTATTTGCCCGCTACTTCATTGAACAGCTGCACGGCCTGGTTGGAATTGTCGTTGTACCAGGTTTCATACAAGGTACCTGCGGTGTCTTTCAGCGCAATAAAGTCCTTGTAATACAATGATTTAAGATAATCGTGGTGTGTCTGATATGCGGGTTCCAGGCTCCGTTTGAGGCTATCGGGCAGGTTCATTCGGTTAGCCACATGGTAAAGTAGCGAAACATTGAAATTAAATACCAGATCGTCGAATTCTTTGTGGTATTTTTCCGGGTTGGACAGGATTTGCAAGGTAGCCTCTTCATTGAGGTTGGGTTGAAAATCGCTGGGCATATAGGTAAGGCGTACTTGTTTTGGGTCGTTAAATAAGCCGGCGCCGCCGCTGAATAAGGTTCGGTAAATGACCAGGCCAGCAACAACAATTAAAATAACCAATACAACTTGGCGGCTTCCCATTAAAGGGCCGGTCGAGTCTGTTCCATAATTTCCACCGGGTCTATAATTCATATACAATCCTGTTTATTACCAAAAGGGGGGATGTTTGCTGCAAGCGTTGCAAATAATTTTGCCTAAAATTAAGTAATTTTATGACAAACATCCCCCTTTTTCACAAGTCTAGTATTTTTTCAGGTAATCGTTCACAACCATGCGTGCGGCCTTTGCAGCTACTTCATTGTATTTAGGGTTGCTAGGATTGGCAAAAGCGTGGTCCGCATCATAGCGGTACACTTGTAGGCCTTTGCCCGCTGTTTTCATGTTGGTTTCAAACTTTTGCACCACTTCGTCGTTGATCCAACGGTCTTTGCTGGCGTGTACGAAAATCACATTGCTGGCAAGTGTTTTCAGCACATCGATGTTTTCTTCCGGCATGCCATAATACATCACACAGGCTTTGGTTTTTTCTTTAAGCAACAAAGCGGCTTTCAAGGACCAGCCACCGCCAAAGCACCAACCCATGGTACGGAAGTCGGCTTTATTGCCTGTGAAGGCGGCGGAAGCCAGGATAATGGAATTTGCGCGTTCTGGCTTGCATTCGCCCATCAGTTTGCCTGCTTCTTCGGGTGTTTTGGCTAATTTCCCATCGTATAAATCAACTGCCAAAACGTGCACCTTGAGGGTTTTTGCCCAATAATCTGCTTCGTTTTTGATGTAGTCATTCAGTCCCCACCATTCATGATAAAGCAAGATGTACTTGTTGGTTTTTTTGGGCGCTTTTGCAAGGTAGGCATTTGCGCTATCCTGACCGGCTACGGCAAAGCGCACCATTTTGCCCATTAATTTGAAGGGTTGCTCTTCTGGGGCGGGGTGCATGGACTGGAATGCAGCATCTTTTCCGAATTCAGCAAACGCGGCTTTCGGGTCGTGGCACATTACATTTTGTTCGGTTTGTTTGCAGGCAAACAGACACAGCAACACGAAGGATAATAAAAGGAATCGTTTTTGCATTGGATGTGTTATTTTGAAAAGTCTAATCAATATAAAGGACAAGGCCTTTCAAATAAGCGCCTTCCGGGTGAAATAAACTCACCGGATGATCGGCTCCTTGCGTAAGGTGGTGTAACACCCGAGCATGCCGACCAACCTCCAATGCAGCGGAAACAATCGTATGATAAAAAAGTTCTCTGTCAACGACTTGGGAACAAGAGAAGGTAAACAGAATACCACCGGGTGCCAGTCGGCGAATAGCGGCTTCATTGAGGCGTTTGTAGCCTTGAATAGCGTTGTGTCGTTTTTCCAGACTTTTGGCATAAGCGGGTGGATCTATCACCATGACCTCGTATTGCGGACCTTCATTTTTAAGAAAGCGGAGGACATCTTCCGTGTAGGGCGTGTGTACGCCAGGGTAGGGTAGGTTTAAGCGTGCATTTTCTTCGGTAATTTCCATGGCTTTGCCGGAAATATCCACCGAATCTACAGAGGCTGCACCTGCTTTAAGGGCGTAGGCAGAAAAGCCGCCGGTGTAACAAAATGCATTCAAGACCGATTTTCCGTGCACGTATTGTTGAAGCAGTTGGCGGTTATCGCGCTGATCGAGGAAAAAGCCGGTTTTTTGCCCACTTACCCAATCTATTTTAAACTGCACATCGTTTTCGTGTACCACCACGCTTTCCAGGCTACCGGCACCGATGAGGTAGCCATTGGTTTGGAGTTCGGCGTACTGGGGTGGCAGGGTTTCCTTGCTTTTGTCGTACACGGCTTGCAAAGACAGGCCTTGCAGGCGCATGAGTGCGCTGGCAATGAGGGCGCGTTGGCGGTGCATGCCAATACTATGGCATTGCACGACGGCTGTGTCGCCATACACGTCTATAATAAGGCCAGACAGCCCGTCGCCTTCACCATGAATTAAGCGGAAACAATTGGTGTGCGGGTTTGGGACCAGGCCAGCGGTATGGCGTGCCTGCAACGCGCGCTGGATTTTTTCAACCCAGAATTCGGGCTGCTCCAGGTCGGCGGGTTCAAAACTTAATACCCGCACCGTAATACTTCCGTGGTGAAAATGACCAATTCCGAGGAACTGATTCTGTTTGTCGTAAACAGCCACCGGATCTCCATCTTGGGGGCTTCCTTCCACTCTTGCGATCGCTCCAGAGAAAACCCAGGGGTGAAAACGTCGCAATGCCAGGTCTCTACCTGATTTTAAAACAATTCGGTCTATTTGCATGAATCAATTATAAAAAACCTGTATAGGTGCCATTCACCAAATACAGTTTTCCAGATGCAAAGGTACCCTTACTTTCCATTTTTAGAAGCAAAGCCGGGTCAATGATGTAAAAACAATATAAAGTTAAATTTATTTGTTGTTAAAACAAACTTTTGTGTAATTTTCGCCGCGAAAAAGACCAGAAGCACTATTGCTTAAGCTTTAATCTGTCTTTTAATCATATTTCTACGCTATGCGAATTCAATTTAGCCTCTCCTGTCAGAAAGGCACCATAATACCCATCAACTACCAGTCCGAAATTTCGAATTGGGTATTCGCCGTTTTGTCCAAAGCGGGCGCTGAGCTTTCTGCCCATGTCCAGCAATTAGGGTATGACCTTAGTTCGCGCAATTTTAAGTTGTTCACTTTTAGTTCTCTTGCTATTTATCCATATGAAATGGATCAGGTGAAACAAGAGTTTAAGCTGCTTGGAAATCAGGTCAAGCTCAATATTTCTTTGTACCTCGACCCTTCGTATGAGCAGCAAGTGATTCACTTGTTCCGCCAGTTGCCCCTCACGTTGGGTACGCTGGAAGGCAAGCCTGCACAGTTTGAAGTAAAGCACTGGCAAATTATGCAGAAGCCTAATTTTAAGGACACCATGCAATTTAAGTCGGTTTCTCCGATTTCGATCACCACGATTGAAGAGATTAAAACGACCAATCCTTATTTGTTGCCGGATAGTGAAATGTACGACATCAGTTTCTTTCATCATGCCGTACGTCGTTTTAAGGCTGCCAACCAATTTAAATCGCTGGCGGCCCTGAAATTACTGGATCCCGCATTTCCCATGCAGTATCGTTTGATTGGGCAGGCTAAATCGCGGCTGATCCACTTGAAACCCAATCCCGACGCAATTAACCAGTTGCGGGGTTTTGTTTATGAGTTTGAGGTTAGTGTGCCGATTCCCCTTATGGAGTTTTGTTATTATGCAGGGTTTGGAGAATATCCACACCTGGGTTTTGGTTTTGTTGATTTAAAATAATGAAATGATGTCTGTCCGTAATGCCATAGGCATGTTTGCTGTAGGCTTGATTACACTGGCTTATATTGCTTGTACGCCCGATTCGAGTGCGCAAAATCGTGTATTGTTAAATGGTCATTGGACGATTTTAAAAGCTTTTCGCAACCAAAAACAAACCGAAACCCTGGATGGCGTATATTTTACCTTTACGGAAATGAACAAAATGGTCACTAATTTACCCGTGGGGCCAGAGGTGATGACCGATTTTGAGTTTAGTAAAAATGTGATTCAGCAAAAGAGCAACAAGGTACTGGAATACCACATTGACCAAATCAACGATTCTATTTTAGTATTGGGTATTGAATTGCGGGGTATGCCTTTTGAATTGCACTTGCGCCGCGCTGCTATACCTGTGGAAGTTCCGGTAACAGTGCAAGATTCTACCGCAATGCGCTAGGCACTTTTGCTTTATGGTTTTATATTTTAGAAGGCTTGTGTAACAAGAACATAAGTTCAAAAAAGCGTTTTACACCCGTTCCAGCACCACTGCATACCCTTGTCCTACCCCGATACACATGGCACATAAAGCATATTGCACGTTGGTGCGCTGCATGGTGCGTGCGGCACTCAACAAAATACGTGCGCCCGACATGCCCAACGGATGTCCTAAAGCAATGGCGCCACCATTCGGGTTGATGCGCGGGTCGTTATCGGCCAATCCCAATTGACGGGTACAAGCCAAGACCTGTGCCGCAAATGCTTCATTCAATTCGATGAGGCCAATGTCGGAAAGACTTAAGCCTGCTTTTTCGAGGGCCAATTGACTGGCTTTTACCGGGCCGATGCCCATAATGCGGGGTTCAACACCCACTACGGCACTGCTTAGGATGCGCGCAATTGGTTGAAAGCCATGTGTTTGTACAGCCGATTCGGAAGCGATCAGCAATGCCGCAGCGCCATCATTCAAGCCAGATGCGTTGCCTGCGGTTACCGAACCATCCTTTTTAAAGGCCGGTTTCAAACGCGCCAGGCCTTCCATGGAGGTGGCGGGTTTTATAAATTCGTCTTGTGCGACGGTACGGGTATCGGATTTTCCCTGGGGTACTTGTACTGGTGCAATTTCTCCTTCAAAAATACCATCGTTTTGCGCAATCGCCGCTTTTTGCTGGCTCCAAACGGCAAATTTATCCTGGTCTTCCCGTGAAATATTATATAACTCCACCAGGTTTTCGGCAGTCATTCCCATGGCATCGGTGCCGTATTGGGCCTGTAAAACAGGATTGATAAAGCGCCAACCAAAGCTGGAATCATACATTTGCGCATCGGTACCAAATGGCTTGGCAGATTTGCTCAATACATAAGGTGAACGGGTCATGCCTTCTACACCGCCCGCCAGGAATAAATGCCCATCGCCACTTTGAATAGCACGTTTGGCATGTATTACCGCAGCCATACCGCTGGCGCACAAGCGATTGACCGTTTCGCCGGGCACCGAATAAGGCAGTCCGGCCAATAGTGCCGCCATGCGGGCAACATTGCGGTTGTCTTCACCGGCCTGATTGGCGCAACCCAGGATCACATCATCGATTTGGGCAGGATCAAGGGTTGGGTGCCGCTCCAGGAGGCTGCGTAACACGTGGGCTGCCAAATCATCGGTACGGATGGGGGCTAGGACACCGCCAAAATTACCCACAGGGGTGCGGAGGCCGTCAATAATATAAGCAGCAGGGAATTGTTGCATGTTGTGGTGGTGGCTGGTTTTAATTCCAATGCAAATATCACAATTGTTCAGGAAAAATATAAGGAACCTTTCAGATTGTCTTCCTTTGAACAATTACCTCTAAAAATGATTATAGAAACCTAAAATGGTGCAGGTGCATCGTATCTTTGTGTGATTATGGAAAAAGTAAAATGTCTTATCATCGGCTCCGGCCCCGCCGGATATTCAGCGGCGATTTATGCTGCGCGCGCCGGTTTGAACCCGTTGCTTTACACTGGGCCCCAACAAGGTGGTCAGCTTATGATTACGAATGACGTAGATAACTATCCTGGTTACCCGGAAGGCCGGAATGGACCAGAAATGATGGAAGATTTTCGTCGGCAGGCCTTGCGTTTCGATACGGTAATTCGGCAAGAAATGATTGCGAAAGTTGATTTTACCGGTCCGGTGCATAAAGCATGGTCGGAATCGGGGGAAGAAATTGAATCGCCTGCGATCATTATTGCAACAGGGGCCAGTGCCAAATGGCTGGGTATTCCGGGTGAAGATCGTTTGCAAAACCGCGGGGTTTCTGCCTGTGCGGTATGTGATGGTTTTTTCTTCCGCAAAAAAGAGGTGGTTATTGTGGGTGGTGGCGATACGGCGGCGGAAGAGAGTACTTATTTGGCCAAAATTTGCAGTAAAGTGCACTTGTTGGTACGTCGTGGTGAAATGCGGGCTTCCAAAATCATGCAGCAACGTGTGATGAATACCCCGAATTTGATCGTGCATTGGAATACCGAAGCCGAGGAAGTATTGGGCGAAGAGGAAGTAACAGGTGTACGCATCATCAACAATGTAACCAAGGAGGTTAGCGAATTGCCTACTTCGGCGTTTTTTGTAGCCATTGGCCACAACCCCAATACCGATATTTTTAAAGGCTGGCTCAACCTGGATGAAAGTGGGTATATTCAAACCAAGCCGGGTACGACCTTTACCAATATTGAAGGCGTATTTGCTTCCGGGGATGCGCAAGATAAAATGTATCGTCAGGCGGTTACTGCGGCAGGTACAGGTTGTATGGCTGCTTTGGATGCAGAGCGCTATTTGGTAGAACAAGGACTGTAAGGTGTCGGAAACAATTGGGATTCGGGTGCTTTGGTTGCTTGTTTTAGGCTTGCTGACGGGTATGGCTTTTTCCTGGCCATTGTGGATTCCGTTTGGCCGTTTGGGTTTGCCCATGGTTCCCTTGTTTGCCTGGGTGGGGCAACTGCCTTTTTTTCTGACCGTGATTTCGATTACTATAGGTATATCAGGGGTCTTTTTGTTGCTGTTTCCGGCGCAAAAAGGCCTTTTTTTATGGATGGCGGCCTTATTATTCGTGGCATTTGTGCTTGATTTGAATACGGCCCAGCCTTGGGTTTGGTTTTACTGCCTGATCTTGATTGCGTTCCATTTTTCGGCGCTTTCGACCGACCGTGTGCCGTATGCGGGTTTGCAAATTGTCTTGCTGGGGGTATATGGATGGGGTGGAATCTATAAGATCACCCCGTATTTTGCGGTGGATAATTTACCGTGGTTTTTTAGTGCGTTTTCCTGGTTGACGCCTTTGGGGAAGTTACCTGTGCTGGGATATGCCCTTGCGATAGGGGAGACCTGTTTTATGCTGGGTTTGAGTTGGCACCGTACCCGGCCGTTTACCCGCGTGGTGGTGGTGCTGTTTCATCTCAGCATTTGCCTTATTTTAAGTCCGCTTGGCTTGAATTGGAACCTGGTCGTTTTACCCTGGAATTTGGCGATGGCGGCTATGGTTTGGGTGCTATTCGCGTCTAAGCAGCCGTTTGTTTTGCCCAAACAGCCTTTTTTTCGCATTTTTATAGGGGTAATAAGTTTGGGGCCGGCACTAAACCTGCTAGGGGCATGGCCGGATGCTTTTTCCTGGAAACTATATAGTAATACCCAGGCGGAGGCCACTTTTTACAATCCGAAAGGCACGGCACCCCGTGCTGATTTGCAGGCCGTTTGGACGAAAATGGCGTTTAATGAACAGCAGTATTTATTGCTCGATGATTGGTCGAACGATGCGTTAAAAACCCCGTTGCACCCCAGTAAACAGGTATTTTGGGCACTTGGCCGCCATTTGTGCCAATGCGAAGGAGTATCTGATTTGGCAGGATTATACCTGCTCCAGGTAAGTCCTTGGAATCGAGCAGCCGAGCGCATGGATTTTTATCCTTGTGCTTTGTTAAAGGCGCAATCGCATTAGCGCATTTTAGGGGTGCGCCGTTTTCCACCAGGTCGGAAACCTTTGCCACCCATCATACCCATCGTGCTTTGATTCATGGGCGATTGTGCCAATTGCTTCATTTGTTTGTCCACTTCCTTGATTTGCTCTTTCAACATCGGTTCGGTGATGTTGAGTTTTTTCAAGTCGGCAAATTGATTGATGGCTGATTGCCGGTTGTTTTTAGAGGCTGCAATCATGACCAGTTGTAGCATGGCGGCGCCCTTTTCATTATCGGAGGGCAAACCAGCGAGAAGCGATTTTTTCATCCAGTTTTCGGCCGAGACAAAATCCTTGCGTTGCATCTCAATGGCGCCTTTGGTCATAAAATACACGCCTTTGTAACCCATCAGCAAAGTGCCCGGGAAAAAGGTCAATTTTAAGCGTGCTTCAGCCGCATCCAGTTGTTGTTGGCCAATTAACTGGTTGGTCGACATAATGGTGCCAAGCAACATATAACCGATCAGCAGCACGACGCCAACCAGGATGAACGGGAAACCATACCAAAAGCCATAGGCAATTGAAAGGGCAAGACCACCCAAGATACCACCAAGGATCAGGGCAAAACGCAGGTAAATATTTATTGTAAACATGCTGTTGCTGCTAAATGTTGAATTGTTTGACGGGGTGCCATTCGATGCGACCTCGTTTAGAACCCGCAAAATTAAAAAAGCCTGCGCTGCAAGTATGCAGCAAGCAGGCTTTTCTGTGTTTTGTTTAATTTTTTTTACAAACGTTTGAAATACAAGCCGCGGCCCGTGTTGCCTACCGGGAGGTAATGCAGGATATTTTTATTGCAAGAGGTTACCACATTACATTGCACGGTGCCGTCTTTTTCTTTTTCTGTAAAACACCATCCATCGGTTTCGGTACCCGGATGTTCACTTACACAAGGCGCTTGATCACACGCGCCGTTAATTTCAACGTCCACTTCCATCGTAAGTTGATTGGCATTCAAATGACGCATTTTGTTGCCAATGAACTCAATTACATAGGTCGAATCTTGGTCACTTAGCCACTTTCCTTGTAGCGTTTCCAGTAGTTCATCCTCTGCAGGGCCCGATTTGGGCAAATTTGCCGTGTTTGCCTCAGGGCGCTTTTGGGCATTGTTTAGGTTACAGGCTGCACACAGGAAGAGCATCAGCGCTGAAATGTAAAGCAATTTTGTCATGCGATGTTGATTAAACAAGGTTCAGAGGGGCAAAGAAAATGTGATTTTTTGCGATATTAAATCAACTAGATGTTAAAGGCATGTAATTTAACCTTTTTTACCCTTTTATTACATGCAATCTTCGCATTTATAAACCGTGAAACCGAAGTTATCGCCAGGCCCGTACAAGAAAGCAATAGACATTCCTTGATCGGATGATTCTAACTCCACGGTGTAGTGGATGTGTTGGTGGTTGTCGTATTCAAACGACCGACCGTCGGCTTGCAGTTTGAAGTTGCTGTGTTCAGACAAACAATAAGGGAAATGGTTGCTGGTGTACAATTCAAGGGTCTGATTGGGCGAGACGCGCAGCATAAATGAACTGGCGATATTGCCAAAATGTACGACGGCTTTGTACACGCCCGGACCAATTCCTACTCGGCGCAATTGGGCATTTACCGGATCGCCCGTGAGGGGCGGGGCCTCCGGGAAATGCGCATCACACCAACTGCCCGCTGCTTTGTAATCTTTCACAATGGGCCCCTTAGCAAATTCAAAGTGTGGCCCCTGCACAAGGCCTGCCGTGTTTTTAACCTGGTCAGCCGCGCCTGTTCCACAAGCGACCAGGAAAAGGGCAAAAAAGCCCAAAATGCCAGATATCTGTTTTATCATAGGGTTATATTTTCCAGTCGAGCCGAAGTGTGAAATTGCGGGGCGATTCCATTAGGGCCGGACGCGATGTATATTCGAGGTTCAACAGATTATTACACAATGCACTGATTTTCAATTGTTTTGAAATTTTGTAAGAAAGGCGTACATCGAGCAAGGTATAACCGCTGTTGTTTTTGTTGCGGAAATTTTTCACCCCGGGCAAGGTTTCCTGGAACAACAAGTCGATGGATTCCATGAAACTATTGTACTGCGCCGAAACGCCCAATCCAAATCCGTTTAAGACATATTCTGCATCGACTTTAAAGGAATCGCGGAAACGATATTTTAACACATTGCGGGTGGTATCAGAACTACCCCAAAACGAATTTTGATCCTGGCTGAAGATTTTGTAACGCGGGTCAGTTTTGGTGTAACCGGCCAATAAAAACAATTGTCCCGGACCCAATTTACCTTGTCCCAGCACCGAAATTTCGAGGCCTCGGATACGGGTATCGCCCTGGTTTTTAGATTGAAACACCGCGCCATCCAAACTAAAGCTGGAAAAAACGAACTCCATCATTTGCTGATATTCTTGCCAAAAAGCCGCTACATCCACATAACCGTACCAGGAACCCAATTTCATGCCTTGTTTGATGCCAATTTCGGTAGACCAGCCGGTTTCGGAAATCAGGTCGGGATTTGGACCAACACCTGCAAAAGAGCTAAACTTGGTGGTGATGAATTTTTCGGCAATGGTCGGGTAACGGTAGGCTTGCCCCCAGGAAGCACGCAAATAGGTGGCTTTTCCGAGTTGATAATTGGCGCCCACGCGAAATACCGGCTTGGATTCGGAAGAACGGCCATTCGGAATGGTATCAAAGGTGTTATCGGCCAAACGGATTACCTCTGGACTAAAGATTTTATTCTGTTCATAACGCACCCCGGCCGAAAGATTTAGGCGTTGGATGCCGCTATAGTCGAGTTGGAAGTAGCCTGCCAGGTTTTCCGAAGCATATCGGCCGTTATATAATTCGGCATTTACTTTAGTACGAATACCCACCACCCCGGCGGTTGCGATTAATCCAATGCTGCTCATTTGGCGCTGGAACTGGTATTCGCCATACACCATTTGGCTGCCGTTGCTTTGGTTGCCGCTGTTTTTATTGTCAATAGAGTAAAAACGGCCCAAGAACTTATGGCGATTGCCGGAGCGGTCGAAATATTGCACCGAAGGATCAATGGTATAGCGCAGGCGTCCTTTAGAGAACGAGGCAGAATTGAGGCCTGCCTGGAGGGATAGGGTAGAGTCGCCGCCCCAAATAAAGAAACTGCCACTCCGACCCAGGTTGAAGTTGGAATTGAGGCCGATGGTGAGGCGGTCATTTACGCGATATCTAAAATTGGGGGTAATTCGGCCATACCGGCTGTAGGAGTCTTTGTTGTAATTATCGCGGTACAGGGCATAAGCGCCCACGACCATATCGAGTTTGCCGAATTTGCGGCGGTGTACAAAACTCATCCCTGTTTCTACGGGTTGTTGTATACCGGAGGTGTCGGAGCCCCACCATTTTGCCGATTTGGTGCGTGGCGTATCCCAGGTTTTACCGAAAACGGCTACTTCTGTTTCGGGTTTGTCTTTTGCAAACCCCGTGCGGATATTAATAATGCCATTCATGGCAGAAGATCCAAACAGGGCAGAAGCAGCGCCTTTCAGCACTTCCACCTGGGCAATGTTTTCGATGGGGAAATCTTCCCAGTTCGGGAAACCGGCATCTACTTGCAAGGCCGGGATGTCGTCTACCAGGATCAACACCCGGGTGCCTGCACCATAAGAAAATCCGGCGCCGCTGCGAATACTGGCTTGTCCGTCGAGGATGCTCACACCAGGCACTTTGGTCAGTACTTTATCGACCGAGGTACTGTTGGTGTTTTCGATGAGGCGGGGTTTGAGTACATCGAGGGAAACGGTAACCTGGCCGAGGGGTTTTTCAAATTTGCCGGAAGTGACGGTCACTTGTTCGAGCAGGTTATCGGCGCTGCTGAGGGCAATATCCTGCACATTGTTTTGTCCGGAGAAGAGGCGCACCGATTGTTTTCGGGTTTCGTAGCCCGTAATGGACCAGCTGATTTCGTAACTGCCTGCGGGCAATTCGAGGCTGTAATTGCCTTCTAGGTCGGTTGCACCGCCGGTAATACCCGCTTTAACGGTTACGCCAAAAAGGGCTTCTTTACTGGATGCATCGGTTACTTTGCCTTTTAGGGTTGCATTTTGTCCAAAAAGTGGGGCAAAAACTGAAAAGCACAATAGAAATGGGATGATTTTCATAGATGTCTGAGAACATTTGATTGAAAAAAACAAGACTACTCTACCGGGCGGGTCGTATTCTCCAGGAATGCGATGTCGACGCTGATTAAAAGGGTGTATCCTAATTGGGAAAGTTCTACCTGCATTTTGCGTTTCCCTTCTACTTTTACAATGCGGCCGCGCATCCCCAATAGGTTGCCGGCGCTGATTTCTACGGTATCGCCTTCTGTAAATTTTCCGGGTACGGCTTCTACTTCCAAGTCTGTTTCGAGCGTAATGCGGCGCAATATTTCTATTTCCGCTTCAGGAATCGCAAACAAGTCTTTTGCAAATTTTACAAAGCCAGCCACATTTTCTGTTTCCAGCACGGGCACGTACTCTGCTTTCACAATTTTCACAAAAATATAGCAATTGATCAAGGGCTTTTCCACCATGCGGGTGCTTCTGGTGTATTTCCGCATCAGTTTTTGGATGGGCAACCAGGCGTGAATGCCTTTTTTGCTCAACATGCGTTGCACAAACTTTTCACTTTTGGAGCGGGTGTGTACCGCAAACCAACGCGGCTCGGTTTCGTGGAGTTGGTTGGTTGGATTTTGTATGGGAGTTGCCATTAGTTTATTTCGCTTACCGTTCCTGCTTCAAGTTGATAGATCGCACCGCTTTCAGGACAATTGGCCCGACCCGCTGCGTCAAACTGCAAGCGATGGCCATATTTGCTCACCCAACCCATTTGTCGGGCCGGATTGCCCACTACCAGGGCGTAATCGGGCACACTTTTGGTCACCACCGCACCTGCTCCGATCAGGCAATAGGCGCCTAAGGTTACGCCACAAATAATGGTTGCGTTGGCCCCAATACTGCAGCCCCGTTTGAGCAGGGTGTCGCGGTATTCCGTTTTGCGCTCCAAAAAGCTGCGTGGATTGATGACATTGGTAAATACGGCCGACGGGCCTAGGAACACATCATCCTCACACCGAATGCCCGTGTAGAGGGAAACGTTATTTTGCACTTTTACCCCGTTTCCCAGGTTTACCCCGGTGGCAACAAACACATTTTGGCCCAAAATACAGCGCGCGCCAATGGTACTGCCCGGCATGAGGTGGCAAAAATGCCAGATTTTGCTGCCTGCCCCAATTTGGCAACCTTCGTCGACAATAGCGGTAGGATGTACGTAATATTCCATTAAAAATCGCGGTTTTGATTCCAAATATTCATGCGCAAACCCAATTTAACTACATTGGTATTTTGGTCGAGCGTGTTGTTTTCACTGTTTTTGCGCCGCAATAATACACCCAAATCCACAAATATATTATGATAAAACATCCATGATGCATCCAGCGCCCAGATATCTATGCTGGCACCGATGCCTTGGCCTACTTCATTGCCATAATCCTGCACCCGGGTATTGTACCCCAACAAGGGATTGGAGCCCCAGTTTTGTTTATTCGTATTATCGCCCCGATTCGCATGGATCCAGCGGCCTTGAATGAATATTTTCCGGCTAGGCTGGTATTTCAGAATACTTACAAATTCATTAAAATTGGACCACAACGGATGTGCAAGTGGCTGATTATAATGTGAGTAGCTGTTGAGCGAATCAAAATGCGAATAGGTAAAGGGGCGTACGCGATTCCATTCTACTTGCAAATCCAAATGATCAACACCTAATACATCTAAGCACTTTACGCCTGCTTGTATGCCAAATTTATTGCCCCACCAGCCCTGTTCTGCCGGGTTAAACAAGGCTTTGGCCAAAAACTCGTCGAGTAAAAATTGTCCATAAAATTGTACCCGTTTAAACATGTTCCAATGGCCATCCAAACCAAGCATCACATTGTCTGGACTGCCAATCATGCCCTCCACGGTGCGGTAAAAGATGACCGGATTGAGGTATTGTAATTCAAACTGGCGGCTGCGGTTGAACACCACGGTTTCAAACAAACCCACATGCATGCGGGAATTAATTTGAAAACTCAGGTAGTGCATCGCCGCGTATTTTTTGGGCAAGCGCAGATCGCCTATGCCGCCCTTTTCGCGGATATTGGGCGTGAGTTCCATGAAAATATTCTGGTATTGAAATTTCCACACCCGGGTATTTAATTTCAAATAGAACGCCGGATTGCCCACATCCGATAATAAAAGCGAGCGGTAACCACTGCCAATAAAATGCCGTCCGTGCCCCAATTGAATACCCACGTGTTTGGACATTTGGTACGACAAATAGGCCGTGGCGACATTGAAATCGTAGCCATTTTGAATGGTACCAATACGCGGTTTATAACTTTTATAAAAACCGGCGCCTGGTAAGGAGCGGTATTGTGTTACCCAATCGTTGACATAATCGGGATAACGGGCCTGACTTTCCACTAAATTAGTGTAAAAGAACAATTTATGGTCTACTTCACCGCGTATTTCAAGGCCGCGCTGATTTTCAAACAATACGCCGCTATCGTCTTGCTGCAGTCCGCCGCTGAGGTTGAGCATTGGGTTGACCCTTAATTTAAAATCGGGCGTATTTACCTCAAAAAAATTGGCCGGACTGGCATAAAAGTACCGCAGCAGGTTCCGTTTGTTTTTACACAACAACCGGTTTGTATCGGGCGCCCATTCGTTGTTGTCGTTGAGTAAATAGGCAAGGTCGCTGCGGTCGAGTTTGGTTAAACGGGTTTGGCTCGTATCCACCGCCAAGGCAAAAAGTGCGACATCTTTACGTACAATCGACTTTATTTCAGGCCGAATATCGCCAGAGATGCCACTTTTGATCATTAAACGATCCAGGATATGGTAGCTGGGCGATCCTAAAGGTACACCGCTTGATTGCGCACCTGCGGGCATGCGCAGGCAAAGCAAGGCGGCAACAAGGCATAGAAAAGGTACATTTTGAAGCATAAGAAGCGTATTAAACCGGTTAAATTAAGGTTGTTGTAACAAATCCAGGTAAATTGGTTGCCAGGACTGCCAAAAGTAATCGTTCAGGGAAGAATTATGCCAAAGAAAAACAAATTCTCCGTCATATTGGGCAACCGCTTTGCGCAATTGAAATAATTGTGTACGCGCGGTTTCGGGCGATAAATTTTGGTAAAGCCCCAAACTGACCTCCATGGCAATCAGCGGTTTTTCCCATAATTGCAGGGTCTTGCGCTGTATAATATCAAAAACCGGGAAACTATAGCACACCCCGCAGCGAAATCCGGGCATTTCCGGATAACCCATGGAACTATCCCACTGCATGCCCGCACGGTCCCAGCGTGCCCAGGTTTCGGGTGTTTGGAAGCGCAAATAATGCTGTCTGCCTGTATTAATTTTTTGCTGTACACAGGCTTGCAACGAAGACAATTCCTGCTGAAACTTGTCGGGCGATTCCAACGATTCGTACGATGGGTGAAAACCGATCACATGTCCACGTGCTTCAATCTGTTTGATCAGGTTTTGTACAAACGGATGTTGCAGCGGATAATAACAATCGGAATTGCTCGATCGTTCGCCCATAAAATTGAAATGCGCAACCAGTCCGGCCTGTTCGCTGTGGGTCATCAACCAATCAAAGGTATCGAACGGATCTTTTTGGAAGTGTTGGAGCCAAAACCTTGCTTCCCGCACATTGCCGCGTTTCAACAGGCTGCCTGCCAGGGTACGGAGGCGATCAGTTTGTTTCCACCACAACAAAGGATGGTCTACATCATGCGAAACCAGGATGCTATACTGCCGTTTTTTGCGTTCGCCCTGGTAACCGAGCTGTAATAACATGTTCCACACTAACTCCAAGTATTCATTTACGATGGGGCGGTGTAAAAATCCCATTTGGTAGGCTAAACTTGCCTGGGCCGGAAACCGTCCGTGTTGGTCGCGCACCGCCGAAAGGTGCTCTTCCCAACGACTCAGCATAAAAAACGAGGAAGCCAGCACATCCAAGCCACAATAGATGCGATTTCCGGTGACCTCGAATTGGTCTGTTCCGCCGATGACTGGCAATAGCACACCTATATTATATGGATCTGGCAACCAGCAGTTTTGCGCTAGGGTACTGATTGGTGTACCTGATTGGAATGCCAGGAAAGTATCTGGCATGTGTGTTTCCGCTCCGTTCGGTAGTTGGAGGATGTGCTGGTTTAGTCCTGCTGCTACTTCCAGCTGACAGGGGATACCCAGGAAGGTTTGGAATAAAACCAGGCAGGTATATTGCTTTTCGGCAAAACAGCAAGCATTCGTGCGTATTCGCAACATGGTGGCGCTAAAATGTTGGTGCAAAATTCTCAAAAAATACAGAATGTCACACACAATCTTTTTCGATGCCATTTAATAAGCCGACAGCGCTATCTTTGCCGCGATAAATAAAAATACATGAGACATACGATTACAATTTTTTGTTTGGGACTGCTGCCGTTTTTTGCAATGGCCCAATTTGGCGCAGTACGGGGAAATGTGTTCGACAAAGAGACGGCCCAGCCTGTGAGTTTTGCAACCGTGCAAGTACAAGGTCAGAACCGAGGAACCACCACCGATATCAATGGTTTTTTTACCATACCCAACATTCCGGAAGGCAGCCAAAAACTGGTTGTTTCGTATTTGGGATACGACAGCACGATCATTTCGGTGACGATTAAGAAAAATGAGATTGCTTACCAAAGCATTTATTTGTCAGAAAGTGGCAATAAACTGGGCGAAGTTGTGGTGAGTGGTAAAAAAGCGCAAGCTAAATCGGAGGTGCAGATTTCCAAACTCTCGGTTACGCCCAAACAAATCCGATCCTTGCCTTCTGCGGGTGGGCAGCCCGATATTGCACAATACCTTACCGTACTGCCGGGCGTAATTTTTACCGGCGACCAAGGTGGTCAATTGTATATTCGGGGCGGCTCTCCGGTTCAAAACCGTATTTTGCTCGACGGTATGACCATTTACAATCCGTTCCACAGCATTGGTTTCTTTTCAGTGTTTGAAACAGAAATCATCCGTAATGTGGACGTACTGACGGGCGGATTTAATGCCGATTATGGTGGCCGTATCTCGGCTGTGGTGGATGTAAAAACCCGCGAAGGAAACCGCAAGCGCCTGTCGGGATTGGTTTCCGCCAGTCCTTTTCAGGCGAAAGCCCTTATTGAAGGCCCTATTATTCCTTTAAAAGGAGATGGAGGAAGCAGCATTTCATTTATCCTGACCGGCAAAAAAGCCTTGATTAACCAGGTAGACAGCAAACTGTACCCTTATGTGAACGATACCACCGGCATTCCATTTGATTACCAGGATTTGTACGGTAAAATTTCTTTAATGACGGGCAATGGCAGTAAAATTAACTTTTTCGGCTTCAATTATACCGATAATGTGAAGTTTCCGATCACTGAATTCGGATGGAGCAGCAGCGGAGGTGGTTTGGATTTTACCTTGATTCCGACCAATTCCAGCACGATCATCGACGGTAAATTTACGTTCTCGAATTATGACTCTCGCATTGATGAATCAGACCGCAAACCCCGCAGCAGTGGCATTTCGGGGTACTATGGTGGCCTGACCTTCACCAATTTTGGCCGCAATTCGGAGTTTCGGTATGGCCTGGAATTGACGGGCTTTGAAACCAAATTCCAATTTACCAACTTTAAGGGCATCACCATCGACCAGAACCAAAACACCACCGAAATCGCTGGTTTTTTGAAAGGCAAATACAAATGGGGCGGCTTGGTGATCGAACCTGGCTTCCGTATTCAATATTATCAGTCGCTCAGCGACATCTCGTATGAGCCGCGCTTGGGTATGAAATACAACCTGACCGATAATATCCGGGTAAAAACCGCCGGGGGCTTGTATTCGCAAAACCTGCTTTCTACCATCAACGAGCGCGATGTGGTAAACCTGTTTGTTGGGTTTCTGTCGGGCCCGGATGAAAGTATTTTCAAAAAAGGTTCTACAAACGAATTTACCGACAATAAACTGCAAAAAGCCTTGCACGGGGTATTTGGTTTCGAGTTCGATCTGGCCGATAATATTGACTTAAACATAGAGGGATATTACAAAAAATTCATCCAACTCATTGCGCTTAATCGTTTCAAGGAGCAATTGGCCGATAAAAACTATTTTGTAGAAACCGGCGATGCCCGCGGGGTAGACGTTACCTTGAAATACGAAGGCAAACGCTCGTATGTATGGTTGTCTTATTCCTTGGGTAAAGTTACCCGCGATGATGGTCAACAGGTTTATCCGCCCGTGTTCGACCGGCGCCACAATATGAACATCGTTGCTACTTACCAGTTGGGCGATTTGAAGCACCCCATCGAAATTGGCGCGCGTTGGAACTTAGGTTCGGGCTTCCCATTCACCCAAACCCAGGGTTTTTACACCAATTATCCTTTGGGCGGGGTAGGCGACGATATAACCACCGGCAATGCGGATTTGGGCATTATTTACTCGGATACGCGCAATGGCGGTCGATTGCCTTATTACCACCGCCTCGATTTGTCGGTAAAACGGATGTTTGAATTTGGCAAACGCATCAAAATGGAAGTGACGGCTTCCTGTACCAATGTATATGACCGTCCGAATATTTTCTATTTCGACCGGGTGCGGTATAATCGGGTAAATCAGTTGCCGATTATTCCAAGTTTGAGTGCTACTTTTCAGTTTTAAACAAGTTTGCGCTGCTGCTGGTTTTCAAGCGCATTGTATTGAAAACCAGCAGTTTGCTCAAGTTGTTTTTTGATTTTTATACATGGAACCCATTCGATTAACCCAATACTCGCATGGCGCTGGCTGTGGCTGTAAAATTGCCCCCAGTGTGCTCGATGATATCCTTCAATCGCACCATGCCCTCCCTTTTTCTTTTCCAAACTTGCTTGTAGGAAATGATACCCGCGATGATGCTGCGGTATTTGACCTGGGCGATGGTACCGCTATCGTAAGCACCACCGATTTTTTCATGCCGATTGTAGACGATGCTGAAGATTTTGGTCGTATCGCATCGGTCAATGCCATCAGTGATATTTATGCCATGGGTGGCACACCGATGTTGGCGATCGCGATCCTGGGTTGGCCGATCAACACGTTGCCTGCTTCAGTTGCAAATCAAGTCATTGAAGGTGCGCGCAAGGCTTGTGCAGAGGCAGGTATCCCGTTGGCGGGTGGACATAGCATCGACAGTCCGGAGCCCATTTTTGGGTTGGCGGTTACGGGGCGCTTGCCTATTGCCCACTTAAAGCGCAATGGCGGAGCCCAGCCCGGTGCAAAATTGTTCCTGACCAAACCCTTGGGCGTAGGTATCCTGACCACGGCACAAAAGAAAGGCGTATTGGAACCAGCGCATGTGACCATTGCGCCCGATAGTATGAAACAACTTAATAAAATTGGTGCTTTGCTGGGCGGCTTGCCTTATATTCAAGCCATGACCGATGTTACGGGTTTTGGCTTATTGGGCCATTTATCGGAAATGTGTGCAGCCAGTGCTGCTAGTGCCGTCGTTGAATTTGACAAAGTGCCCACCATTGATGCGGCCATTTTACAGCATTATCTCGATTTGAACTGTGTTCCGGGCGGCACCAACCGCAATTGGGATAGTTATGGCCATAACATAGCAGGTGCGGAAGGCAATCGTCGGCATATTTTGGCCGATCCACAAACCTCTGGTGGCTTGCTCGTGGCGGTAGATCCTGCCCATACCGATGATTTTATTGCTTTTGCACATGAACAAGGCCTGGATCTTGCACCTTTGGGCTTTTTGATTGAACAACAGGACGTTTTGATCACTGTAATTTAAATTTTCCGATGCTCCGATACATCTTAGGCCGCCTTGCTTATGGTATCCTGGTGATCATCCTGGTGGTGGTTATTATTAGCAGCATTATATACCTCGCGCCGGTCGATCCGGCCCAACTTACCTTTGGCCAACGCGCCGATGTAGCCACCGTTAAAGCCAAAACGGCCGAATTGGGTTTAGATCAGCCGCTTTCTGTACAGTTGTTGCATTATTTATCGGATGTTGCGCCGCTTTCGATGTTGGATGTTACCTACAAGGCGCCTTATCAATATGTGCGCTTGTTTCCGGTGGGCGGCAACCGTTATTTCATTTTAAAATGGCCGTATTTGCGCGAATCCTACCAGACTGGTCGGCCTGTATCGGCCATGCTTGCTTCGGCCATCCCGGCTACCGCTTTGTTGGCTGTTTCGGCGCTGCTATTTGCCTTGTTGCTCGGTATACCCTTGGGGATATTTGCGGCCTTGCGTCCGCGTTCCTTTTGGGATAGTGGTGTTTCCATGTTGACGGTATTGGGGTATTCCTTGCCTTCTTATGTGGCTGCCATGTTGTTGGCCTTGTTGTTTGGGTATGCTTTTGGAAGTGTAACCGGGCTCAACGTTCAAGGCGGTATTTTTGTGCTGGATGATTTTGGCGACTGGCATACGGAATGGAAAAACTTGATCCTGCCAGCCTTGGCTTTAGGGATGCGCCCGGTGACGCTCATTACCCAACTCACCCGCAGTGCCATGCTGGATGTTTTATCGCAGGATTATGTGCGAACGGCCTTGGCAAAAGGACTTCCTTTTTATCGGGTGGTGTACAAACATGCGTTGCGCAATGCGCTCAATCCGTTGGTATCGGCGGTTTCTTCCTGGTTTGCGGCCTTGTTGACGGGTGCTTTTTTTGTAGAAAACGTATTTAGTTTTAAAGGCCTGGGGGATTTGACCATTCAGGCGCTCTTGAATTTTGATTTGCCCGTGGTATTGGGCTGTGTGTTGTTTACGGCTACTGTATTTGTGGTGATTAATTTAATTACGGATTTGTTGTATGTTTGGGTGGATACTCGGGTTCGAGTTTTGGAGCGCGCGTAGGGTAAAAAGGGGTTCCACGGAGGAGCTCGGAGGTACGGAGTTGCGCGGAGAGGGGAGTTCCACGGAGAAGCTCGGAGGTATGGAGTTACACGGAGTTTTTTTTGATTTTTATT
>JBBAVI010000052.1:0-38845 GCA_040397785.1 Saprospiraceae bacterium
CCCCACTCGGACCCAAAACCGGTATTTTCGGGGCCAGTTACATCCCCAACAGTTCATACATCATGCTGACCACAGCCAAAAACAGCCTGCTAACGGGCGATTTTGCTACCTGGATCAGTCCAGACAGAGGCGAAACCTGGCAGCAAATCAGCAGCGGAGAATTTATTTACACCCTGAATTTTTTAGATGCCGAAACCGGATGGGGCGGGGAAGGTCAACAGTTAGCCCACCCTACCCGGATGTTTCAATACACCGGGTCGCCGCTGGTGGGTTTGTTTTCCGACAAAGCATTGCAAGTCGAATGGGATGTTTTCCCCAACCCTACGGCTGATCATGTGCAAGTGCGTATACAAGAAGATAAACCTGCATCTTACTTATTGTTGGTCAATGACTTACAAGGAAAATTGATCCTCCGAAAAGATTGGGACGGTGTGGGCAGGTTGGACCTGCACTTAAGCGCCTGTGCGAATGGCACGTACATACTTACGCTTGCGAGTGCGGAAGGAAAGGCTGTGCGGAAATTGGTGGTGGCGCGGTAAGTTATTATTCACCACGGATTGGTACGGGTTTTCACATATTTTAATTGGCTGTAAATCAACAATCTGTGAAAACCTGGGGCAATCTGTGGTAGATTTAATGAAATTACTGAAGAAGTAAACAAAAACTTAAAAAAGTGAGTACGAAAATGCCCATGTTGATTTTTGTGTCTATTTTAGTTGGTTTAACCAACCTAAAAGGGCAGTGGTTAAATTTTGAACCTAACCTAAATGACACATTCGCTGTTACTCAAATCCTAACCTATGACGAAGAATATATATATGCGGTTGGATACAAAATGTTGATAAAAGATAAGGTACTTGGTGTTCCTAAAACAGACAGTCTTTACTTTTTAAAAACTGTTAATGGCGGTAACAATTGGCAAACGAACCATTTTTATTTTGGCGAGGATGCTTTGCCTACTGACATAACAGTTCCTTCTAAAAACACAATCTATGTTGGAGGCGTAACCGACTTTTATTCAAAGTCTAAAGTAATTAAAAGTACTGACAATGGACAAACCTGGATTGATGTTACACCTCCACCTAATTTGAGTGACAATTATATAAATATTTTGAAATTCTATGATGATAACCAAGGAGTTGTAACCGGAGACGCATACATTGATGAATTCACCGTTTACCACACTCAAAATGGTGGTAATCTTTGGGTTGAACTGCCTGGCAACCAAATTCCAGATGCCCTATCAAATGAATTTTCCACCGCGGGCCAAACCATGGGAGATTACCTTTGGTTTACAACAAATTACGGTCGCCTCCTCAAAAGTGCCGACCGTGGCTACCATTGGGAAGTGTATCAAACCATCCTGAACAATCTGGAAGGTGTCAGTTTTTCAGATACCCTAAATGGCATTGTCCTATACGGTTTCAGCACCCTAGATTTCAGCACCTCCCCCATCATCGTCACCGCCGATGGCGGCAAAACATGGAAAAAACTCGACATCTCCCCACTCGGACCTAAAACCGGTGTTTTCGGGGCCTGTTATATTCCCAACAGTTCTTATATCATGCTGACTACGGCCAAAAATAGCCTCTTAACGGGCGATTTCGAAACATGGATCAGTCCGGATAGAGGCGAAACATGGCAGCAAATCAGCAACGGGGAATTTATATACACCCTGAATTTCCTCGATGCCAGCACCGGCTGGGGCGGTGAAAGTCAACAGTTCGCCCACCCTACCCGCATGTTTCAATACACCGGCTCGCCGCTGGTGGGTTTGTTTTCAGACAAAGCGTTGCAGGTCGAATGGGAGGTTTTCCCCAACCCTACGGCAGATCGTGTGCGTGTGCGTGTACAGGAAGGAAAGCAATCTACTTATATGCTGTTAATCAATGAATTGCAAGGAAAACTGATCCTCCGAAAGGAGTGGGACGGCATGGGCATGTTGGACCTGGACTTAAGTGCCTGCGCAAACGGCATGTACACCGTTACCTTGGCGAGTAAAGAAGGGAAGGCGGTACGGAAATTGGTGGTAGCGCGATAGCTTATTAAAGAACTATTTTCGAGCAGATGCTTTACTGATTTGTTTTCGCAGCTGTTACTCAGATTTTTCTGCGTAACAGCTGCGCTTTTTTTGGGTGTCTTTTGGCTACGATGCATCAACAAAACAACATTGGGGGCGTTTTAAACCGTTTTTTAAAATTGACTTAGAGTGTTTTTTTAAACGAACCAGCTTTTCAAGCAATAAATCTTAAAATTACCCGATATATTTGCCGAACTATATTTTCTTAACAAACTATTTCCCAATGCAATCATTTAAAACTATCGTACTGCTGCTTTGTGTTGCTTTAAGCAATACCATTTTTGCGCAAGGTATTGAATTTCAACACGATCCATGGGCCGAAACGCTGGCCAAAGCAGAAAAATCCGGCAAACTGATCTTTCTGGACGCCTACGCCTCCTGGTGTGGTCCCTGCAAAATGCTGACCCGCAATACCTTTACGGATGCTACCGTAGGTAAATATTTTAATAAAAACTTCATCGCCGCCAAAATTGACATGGAACTCGGCGAAGGCCCCGAATTAGCCCAAAAATATGGCGTTCAAGCCTACCCTACCTTGCTGTTTATCAATGGGAAAGGTGAATTGGTACACCGCGGTGTGGGTTATATGACACCCGAACAGTTGCTCGAACTGGGAAAGACGGCCGCTAACCCGGAAACCCAAATGGGCGCGATGATAAAACGCTACGAAGCAGGCACCCTCAAACCCGAATTGGTGCTGTCCCTTATTAATACCCTCGAAGCGGCAGGCGACGACCGCGCTGCCACCGTCGCAAATGAATACCTTAAAAAACAAACCGACTTCAGTAACGCCGAAAACATCGAACTGGCCTTGCGTTTTGGAAATGACCCAAAAGCAAGCTATTTCAAACAATTGATGAAAGATTATGATACGCTGCTGAAAGAACTGGGCGAAGAAATGCTGTTCGCAAAAATTCAGGACATCTATGTGCGCTACCACGTCAACAACGAAGGCTTGGCGATGGCCGATATGGATAAACTGATCCGCGCTACGTATACCAGCGGTAATGTCAATTTCTTCATCGCCAAATTTCATGTAAGCTGGGCTGCCCAAAACAATGACACCGATGGTTTCCTCAACGCGGTTACGGAATTGATGCAAAAATTCCCTTCCAGCAGCGCCGACGAACTCAACAGTTTCGCCTGGGCTTTCCACGAAATCTCGGACGACCCGAAACACCTGAAAAACGCCCTCAAATGGGCCAAAAAATCGGTTGAACTCGAGGAACAATACGCCAATACCGACACGGTAGCAGTGCTTTTCGGCGAATTGGGCGATAAAAAAGAAGCCAAAAAATACGCCCAACGCGCCATCGAACTCGCAAAGAAAAGCGGCGACGATGCCTCTAGCACCGAAGCGTTTTTGGAGAGTTTGAAGTAGGATTTACCTTGTGCGTGCCTTGGTCTTCTCTTCGTTTTATCAAGGATTTGTGGTAGTGTGTAACATACGTCATCCCGAATTTTGGTGGAATCCAAAATTCGGGATTTTTTATGCATTTTACCGAACATTTGTAGGAGGCTTCAGATGATAGATTTGATCAAGGAATTGAGGTAATGCCATAAATTCCTACAAAATATTCACCTCCGCATCCAACCGCACCCCAAACCGGGCCCACACGGAATCAATAATCGCAAAAGCCAGCGCTTTTACTTCCGCCCCGGTAGCGCCCCCGTAATTGACCAACACCAAGGCCTGCTTTTCATAGGCCCCCGTATTTCCCACCCGCTTGCCTTTCCATCCGCACTGTTCGATCAGCCAGCCTGCCGGTATTTTCACCCGCCCATCGGGCAAATCAAACGAAACCACGTTGGGATAATTGGTCTGAATAGCCTCCAACACGCTCCGATCCACTTCCGGATTTTTAAAAAAACTACCACAATTGCCAATCTGAGCAGGGTCCGGCAACTTGGAACGCCGAATTTGAATAATGGCAGCACTGATCTCGGCGATGCCGGGATTTTCAACCTGCTGTTGCGCCAGGGTGCGGGTAATATCGCCGTAACTCAATTGTAGGCGATGCCGATGTTGCGTGAGGGAAAACGTAACCGAGGTGATACAAAATTTGCCTTTCCCTTCCTTTTTAAAATAACTATCGCGGTAGCCAAATTGGCATTGCGCTTTATTGAATCGACAAATTTTGCCCGTTTCGAGCGCTACCGCCTCCAGTTGAACAAAAACATCCTTGATTTCTACCCCATACGCGCCAATGTTTTGAACCGGCGACGCACCCACGGTACCCGGAATAAGGCTAAGGTTTTCGACACCCCCAAAACCGTTTTTTACGGCCCACTGCACAAATGCATGCCAATCCACGCCGCCCCCAACTTTTACCCATACTTTGTTGTTAAACTCTCGCACGACATCAATGCCCTGAATGGTGTTGTGTACCACTAGCCCTTGAATGTCTTGTGTAAGCAGCAAATTACTGCCGCCACCCAAAATCATTACGGGTTGGATACCCATTTTTAAAACCTTTTGCAAATCCGCGACTTGTTCAATCCGTTCGTAATATTGTGCGTGGACTTCAATTCCAAAGGTATTAAAGGGCAAAAGCGAAAAATGTTGGTGCATAACAAATGACTTGAACAGCAAAAGCGCAAAGATAAATGCTGAAATGGGATGCTTTACAAAAACTTTAAATGCGCATGCCCGGCCAAAACCCAGCGCTTTCTGTCTAAACCATACATGATGGAAGTTTAAAGGCCTGCAAGTACATAACAATGTAGCAATGTGGCAATCATGTAATTTTTTTGGCAAGCATTTCGCTATTATTTTTTTTTAATCCCGGCTCAAAAACGATTTTTTATGAAACGAACACTACTCATTGCGGCTTTAATTGCATTTACCATGTCCTTATCGGCACAACAAGAGCCCATGTACACCCAGTACATGTTTAACAAAACCTTGTTTAACCCGGCTTGTGTTGGCTCCAACGGACATTTAACCGCCAACATCATCCACCGACAACAGTGGATTGGCTTTGATGGTGCGCCGGTCACCCAGGCTTTAGGGGTGCATTCTCCCTTGCGCAGCGAAAATATTGGTGCCGGATTTAGCCTTCAACGCGATAAAATTGGAAACACGGAAGTTTATGATCTGTTTGCAGCCTATGCGTATCAATTTCAAGTTGGCTACAACCTGAAACTTTCCATCGGCATACAAGGTGGCTTTACCAATTGGCACACCAATTGGACGGGTATCAACCTGGAGCAAACTTCGGATCAGGTTTATCAACAAAATTTCACTTTTTGGAAACCCAATTTTGGAGCGGGCGCTTATTTATTCAGCAAAAAATTTTATGTCGGCTTAGGCTGCCCAAAATTGATGGAATACGATTTAAATAAGGTAAAAAACGATCAAAGTCCGGTATTTGGCAGCACGTATCGGCATTTTTATGGCACACTCGGTGCCGTATTCCCCATCGGCAGCAGTGCGATGGTTTTTCGGCCAAGCGCGATGGTCAAAACGGCCGGTTTGGGAAGTAGTTACCTCCGCAACGATGCCAAACAACGCATCGCTGCACCAGCTACCGTCGATCTAGATGCCTCCGTTTTTATGCAGGAAACGCTTTGGCTTGGCCTGGCTTTTCGCAGTGCTTTTTCGAAGCAATACAAATCTGCCGAATCGGTGGATATTCGGGCTGCCTGGTATTTTCGCAACGGCCTGCGCATGGGCGCTACGTACGATATTTTGTTGAGTAAAATTAGAAAAGCCAGCGCAGGATCCGTGGAGATCATGCTGGGCTACGAATTTGATGTTAAAATTAATAAAGTAGCCTCCCCGCGCTATTTTTAAAACAAACCTGACCAACCAATCATGACACGTATTCTCGGTTTATTTCTTTGCTGCACCCTGATGTTTGCCTGGCAAGCATCCGCCCAATCCATCAATTTGCGCCGTGCAGGCGATGCGATGCGCGAGTTGGACTATATGACCGCCATCCTCTTGTACCAGCAAACCCTTCAAAATGAAGATGTTGCAGAAGCGAAAATCAACCTCGCCGAATGTTACCGCAAAATAAACGACACCGAAAATGCCGAGTATTGGTACGAACAAGTGGTACATCTCCCCAACCCCAAACCGATTTACAAACTATCTTATGCCATGATGCTACAAGCAAATGGTAAAAATAGTTTGGCCAAACCCTGGCTGCAACAATACCTCAAGGAAAATCCCGACGATGCCCGCGGCCAGTTTTTGCTCAAATCCTGCGAAGTGGAAGCGTCCTTGAAAACCCGAAACCGCGATATTTATGTCGTCAACCCATTGCCTTTTAATTCAAATTTGGATGATTTTAGTCCGTCCCTCATCGCCGATCAAATTATTTTTGCCAGCGACCGCGACCGTGGAACGATCATCAAACGTACCAGTATGTGGACGGGCAACCCGTTTTCTGATTTGTATGCACTCCAATATAAAAGGGCGGGTGCACAACCCGGTGATTTTAATTACACCGAACCGACAAAGTTTTCAAAAGAGATCAATACCAAATACAATGAAGCGGCCGTGGCCATCGCCCCCGACCATCAAACCATCTATTTTACCCGCAACAATTACCTGGATGGCAAAACCGGCCACAGCGAAGAAGGCTTGGTGAAACTAAAAATTTACGCCGCCAAAAAAGACCCGGCTACCGGCGAATGGAACCTGATTGAAAGCATGCCGTTTAATTCCGATGAATTTCATACGGCATTCCCCTCTGTGAGCGCCGATGGAAACCGCCTGTTTTTTGCAAGCAACCGGCCCGGTGGCTATGGCGGTATGGATTTATACGTGAGCAACCTGGACAATGGAAAATGGGGGGCGGCAATCAACCTGGGTTCTATTATCAATACGGAGGGCAACGAAATATTTCCCTTTATGGCCTCCGATAACCGTTTGTATTTTGCTTCAAATGGGCATATTGGCCTGGGCGGACAAGATATTTACTACTCCAGTACGACCGGCGGACAGGATGCATGGAACCTGCCCATTAATTTGGGCGCGCCTGTCAATTCGAACCACGACGATTTTGCCATTACGTTTGGACGAGATTTGAGTTGGGGCTTTTTCACCTCCGATCGCGAAGGCGGCGTTGGCCGTGATGATATTTACGGATTTCAAAAACACGCGACCCCGGTGGAAGTGTACGCGTACGATGCCTCCACTAAAAATCCGCTGCAAGGCGTGGTCATTTCCAGCAGCAAATCGGGACTTTCCATCACCACAGGCAAAGACGGCAAGGTAACTTTTGATATGCGGAACGCCGATTGCGATGATTTTTCGGTGACTAAAAAAGGGTTTGAAACCAGCACCCAACAAATTTGCACCAACGACAGCACCCTGGGCAATGTGCCCCGCATCGAAATTGCCGTTCAAAAACAGTATAATTTTACCGTGCAAGGCATTGTTTTTGACATGACCGATGGCTTACCCGCCGACGCCGCAAGTGTGATGCTGCTCAATGATTGTGGCAAACCCATTCCGGAAGCGGTGCTCACCAACGACAATGGCCGTTTTAAATTTAAACTGGACAAAGCGTGTACCTATCGACTTCGGTCGGTGCATGATGGATACATTGCGGCAGAATCGGCGCCATTTACCACCAAAGATTTACGGGCCAACCATATTTTTCGGGTAAATATCAACCTGGAGCCTTATCAGGATGGTAAAATAACCGCCAGCACCGATGGCAGTCCACGGTTTAATCCGGCAAGTGGCTTGTACGAACTCCCGGATGGAACCCCGGCCAATTATGTAATGGGGGAAGGCATGGAAGTTAAAAATGGCATTTTGTACGATGATGGCAGCCCCAGTTTGCCCGCCAAGAACACCTGGGCTCGCAGCGGATCGGGCTTTTTGATCAATTTATACTACGATTTTGATCAAGTTGCAGTAAGCGAGGCCTCCAAACAAGAATTGAGTCGCCTCCTCCATATGTTGCTGACCAATCCGGAAATGAACATCGAAATAGCGGCACATACCGACGCCCGCGGCTCCGATGCCTACAACCTGCAACTGAGTCAATCCCGCGCCGATGCGGTCGTTGCCTGGCTGGAAGAAAAAGGGGTGCCTAAAAAACGGTTGGTCGCCCACGGTTACGGCGAAACCCAACTGGTCAATCAATGTGGCAATGAAGTCAACTGTACCGAACAGGAGCACCAACTCAACCGCCGCACCGAATTTCGAATTCTTGGGAAAAACGGGGAATTGATTTCCAAACCCCAGAAAGGGGTAAAAGTGGTGCCTTGCGCGGGGTGTCCGTTTTAAGGTTAAAACCGATGCTTTTCTAAGCCCGCAGACGCTTTTCCCCCGTTTTAAACAAAATCTTGTTAAAATGAAGTTCTTTTTTGTCTTGTTAAATGCCTGTTGTGATTTTGATGAGGACACTAAGGTAAAAAATGCAGGTACTTCAAATATACAAGCCGAGGACATTGGGTTAATTTTTGATTGGTGGCCGCTTGATGATTTATTTACTAGTCCTCCAGAGATTTTTTGTACTGAACGGCTTAAATACCTTTTATCTGCACATCCTCTACCCTTTTCAGGATTGACATTTGAAGAGGTAAAGAGCATCCATACCGGGTCTAATTGGGAAGAAAACTACCCCAAAGCACGCCCAGGCAACTATTGGCATATACGTGTGCACGGAACACCGCTTCTTGATGACTTTGGAACATGGTCCGAAAAACGATATTTAGTGGTTTCTGAACGCGCGATTAATTTTTTGTTTCTTAACCATGTCACAGATATGATGGGAGGAGAAATTAATATGGATATCGCTGAGTACTTTAGCATTTATGAAAAATTATTAAAGTCTAACAATTATCAGACGCTCCCACCTCGGATTTTTGACCTGATACGGTTGATAGAAGTCCTTAAATATTTCTCAAAATCAAACATCCCTTTAACATGATACCATCTGGTAAAAATACATTGTTCTACTTTATTGGTTTTGTTTCTCTTGCACATGGGTGCTCCATGCCAAACATATCCGATGTTAGAATCGAACGTTTTGAAAAAATGGATGAACAACCGAGAATAGAATGCTATCTTGTCTATGGATATCATAGTTCTATTGAACAAGATGTTGGGCTTCTTCTTGACAGATATGTATGCGATAGCATTTTTCCGAGCATCACAATTGAAAAAACGAGTCTTTTTAATAAAAAAATTATATTATTTTACAAAAAAACTAAAAACACTAATAATGAAGAAACATATAGGTCTAAAATAAAAAGAGCAATAGCAGATCGAGATGTAATCTTTAAATATGTTTTCCGAAGAAATGAAGATTTCATGATCGTTCCATCACGAAGAATATATAGAGTTAACGATCCAGATATGGTTATAGAACCATTTGGATGTAACTAATTGTATTCAGAGCAAGACAAATCATATATACCGAGGAAACATCCCCCCCTTCTCCCAATACGCAACCCCCAACAAAATAGCCTCTGCCACCTCCACAATACTCCGCTTGCTCGTATCAATCACCAAATTAAAATTATTCAAATTGGTGCTATCGGCCTTATATTTGACTAAAAAACGGGCATTTTCGCTGAGTTTGCGTGCCTGAATTTTTTCAATGGCTTCTTCCCTGCTTTTGTAATTCTCGCTGTTTCGGGTCGGGTCTTTCAAAATCCGGTCGGCCGCGATTTCCACAGGGGTTTGCAAATACACCTTAAAAGCATTAGGTAAGAAAAACCAGGCCATTCGGCTATCCACCACATACCCGTGCGGATCGGTGCCCAGGGAGATAAATACACTGTCAATTTGTTCGTCGATCCGAGGGTCTGTGTCCGCTAAACGGTTCATTTCCAGGGTATCCATTCCCATATCGGCTGCCAACTGGCGTTGAATACGGCCGGTTGAAATATACTGAAATCCGGTTCTTTCGCACAAAATCGCGGAAGTCGCGCTTTTCCCACTGCCCAAATCGCCAGTGATTGTAATTTTGGTAGATGTTGCAATATCCATAAGTCCCTGAAAAAAGTACGCAAAGGTATATTGTAGATTCCTGCAAAAACCGCTTTTCTTTGACCCTTATTTGGCAAAACCCAAAATTGTGAAAAATAAGCACCTCGTTCTGCTTTTTATGCTTGTGCTGGTTGCTGGCTTGTTGCGTCGGTATGTACCCTTGCCGTATGCACATTTTTTCCAAACCAATTTGATTCGGATTGACCGGGGTAGCCTCGATTGGGTTTCCATTTCGGCCCCTGGAAGTAACGTTCTGGAGTTCAAAAAAACCGAACAAGGGTGGGTTGGCACCCAAAATGAGCGCACCCTGCTGGTACCCGACAGCCTGATTTTTCCATTGGTGCAGCCCTTGTTTGCCATGGAATCTATTCGTACTATTACGGATCAGGAGTTGGATACCAGTGGTTTGCAACCAGGGACAGCGTTGGTCCTACAACTGCGCACCACGGAACAGAAGGTGGTCCAAATCGGCGTTGGCCGGGTGATCACGTACCAGGGCGCACCTGCAACGTTTGTGCAAATTGACCAGCATGTAGGCCGTTTTTTGGTAAAAGGTGATTTACGCAGTCCTTTTCAAACCAATTTGAACGCCTTTCGGACACCCGGTATCTGGCATTGGCGCATCGATCAGATACAAGCCTGCCAACTCAAATGGCCCGATTTGCCTGCTTTAACACTCGAACACAATGATTCAACAGGGCTTTGGGCAAATACCCACGGCGTAACGGTGACGCAAGACCTTTTTGTTCAATGGCTAAAATGCCTGGACGGTTTAAACACGGCCCCTTACGCCGATCATTTTGATCCGGTGGCACATCCCGACGCACAGGTCGCAAATTTTGATTTTTACCAGTCGAAAGATACCGTACGATTGTATTTTTACCAGTTGCAACGGCCAGACTTGCCTGAAGTGTTGCGAAATTATCCGGCGCAAGCAGCATTTTCGGCTACCTATTTTGTACATTCGAGCCAAAATAAAGGCAATTTTTTTGCCATCACCGATACCGCCCTGGCCCGCCAGATATTGGTCGGCCCTGGTCGATTGGAAGCAATTTTACGCGATTCACTTGCCCATGATACACATTAAACACACCAAATTGGCCAATTGGGCCAATTTTCCCGTGACGAATGCCACCCTAAGCACCCCGGAAACCCAGGAAGAATTGCAGGAATACGTGGTGCGGCAGGATCAATTGATTGCACGCGGCAATGGAAAGTGTTATGGCGATGCGGCCTTGGGTGCCCATGTTGTTTCGATGCTCAATTTGCACCAACTCTTGCATTTTGATGCTGCCAATGGGATTATTGAATGTGAGGCAGGCAAATTGCTCTCCGATTTATTGCCACTTATCGTGCCTGCGGGTTGGTTTTTTCACGTTACCCCCGGTATCAAATCCATTACCGTGGGTGGCGCCATTGCCAGCGATGTGCATGGTAAAAACCATCCGGTAAAAGGGTGCTTTTCTAATTGGTTACTTTCTTTCCAACTGTTGCAAGGCGACGGCCAAATCATTACTTGCACCCCTACCCAAAATGCCGATTTATTTTGGCAAACCTGCGGTGGTATGGGGTGGACGGGGATCATTTTGAGCGCCCGTTTTCAATTAATGCGGATTCAATCGACTGATATGCGGCAACTGAATGTGCGTGCACAACATTTGACCGGCTTATTTGAAGCTTTTGAAGAATACGAGGCCTGGTCGTACGCCGCCGCCTGGGTAGATGGTACGGCAGGAGGTGCCCGTTTTGGACGCGGGGCCGTGTTTTTTGCCAACCACCTGGAAGATCCAGATCGTCAAAAACCGCTCGCCTTTGAAGTAAAACCGAGTTCCAATATTCCATTTTTTGCACCCTCCTGGGTGTTAAATCCATGGTCAATTCGCCTCCACAACGCTATGTACAATGCAAAAGCGGGTAAGCCGGAACACCAGGTTTCGCTTGACCAGTATTTTTATCCATTGGACCGGGTACAAAACTGGAATCGCTTTTATGGGCGGCGTGGATTTATTCAATATCAGTTTTGTTTGCCCAAGGAAAATGCCGAGGCCGGGATGGCAACCTTGCTGCACCGGGTCCGCAATAGCCCCGATACACCGTTTTTATCGGTACTCAAACGCCATGGTGCGCGTCCCAAAGAAGCCATTCACTCCTTTCCCATTGAAGGATATTCGTTGGCGCTCGATTTTCCGCGTACCAGCACCATCGCACGTTTGGTGCCCATTTTAGATGAAATCGTTTGGGAACATGGCGGTAAAATATACCTCACCAAAGATGCATTGTCGGCCCCCAAAATGGGTCGGATAGACCCCAACGCCTTTGGAGAAGCCAAATTTTGTTCCCTGCTTAAATCCAGAATTACCCAATGATGTTGCAGTACCGACGCTGGAAATGGGTGTTTTTGTTGCTGCCTTTATTCTATATGGTGTGTTATGCGCCTTGGGGCATCAATGAATCGGACGGCGGTTTTATTACAGGCCTTGCCTGGCAAGTCTTAAGCGGCAAAACCCTATACCAAGATATTACGTACGTACGCCCGCCCATGAGCATCTGGCTGCGGGTATTAGAACTGCACATTTTCCCTGAAAACTGGGCGATATTGGCCGAACGCTGCATGTTTTACGCAAAAGTGGCGCTGTACACGTATTTCGCAGCGGCCATTTTGATAAAAAACGAACAAAAATGGGTCTTGGCCGCCATGGGGTATGTCGTGTCGGTACATTGTTATCCGGCCGCTGCCTGGCACACCGTGGACGGTATTTTATGCGGGGTATTAGGTTTTTGGTTTTTAGGAGCGGCGCTGCGGGCAAATAAAAAGACAGGGTTTGTACTGGCAGGGGCTTGTTGCATCGTTGCAGCCAGTTTGTGCAAGCAGTCATTTTACCCCCTGCTAATATTATGGCCAATTGTGTTGGGGTGCCTTTTTTCCGTGCGAAAGTTTTTAATCGGCATAACAGGCATAATTGGGGCGGCGGCTGCTTTTTTCGGATATTTATACAAACAAGGCGTATTAAGCAATTATTTGAACCTAACTGGCGGCGCTTCCGAATCAGGACAGGCGGTTCAACATGGTATATTCGACTATTTTGATATTAATTTGTTGCTGATTTTGCCTTTTGCGTGCGTGCTGGCGCTCCTGTACATAGTCCAAAAAGGTTGGTTTGCAAAAATATGGAGCCCTGATTACAAAGCATTGATTTTGTTAACTTTAGGAATTGTGTTTTTGTTACTACTCCCCCTCAGTTATGGATTGGTAACCTGGAAAAACCAAACATTTACCCTACCCTTTGCACAATCCCGCTTGCTATTTGATGGTGCTGTGCTTTGGGGTGTCTGGGCCTGGTATTGGGGACATTGGAGCAGCGCACAAACCTTGCGTTTTACAGCCTTACTGGGGGTAAGTTGGTGTGCAGGCTTAAGTTGGGGGTACAGTTTGCCTATTTTATGTGCCGTTCCCTGGGTATATGCCTGGATGGATATGGCCAGTGTGTTTGGACAAAAGTTTGTTTTGCCCCTGCGTTGGCGTGGCGCGTGGCAATCCTGGCTGCAGCCCGTTTACTTTGCTTTGTTGGTGGGTGTATTTGGTTTTGCCTACACCTTTTTGTATAATGATGGTAAACGATCGGACGCGCAGGTGCACTTGGGTACCATTTTTCCAAAACTACAAGGCATTTACACCTCGGCCGCACATGCCGACTTGTACCGCGACCTTCAGCAATTGGCCACACAGCATGGTCCGCATTTTAAAACCTTGCCGCATTTTACCTTGGCAAATTATTTGACCAATACAATTCCTGTGTTACCCCTCGATTGGGTCGTATTGCGCGAGAGCGGTGGCGACAATCCTTTGATAGATACTATTTTAAATAAAAATAATTTTTTGTTTTTCGTTCAAAAAGCGCAATTACAGCGCATTCAAATCGACCCTGAAATGAAATTTGCGCAGAAAGTTTTAGAAAAAGGCAATATCATTGCGGAAACCCCTCATTTTTTGGTGGTACGAACTAATCATGAATAACAACACCTTACACCCGATCGCAATCCAATTGCCTGATGAACCGGCAAAAACACTGGTCCTTTTTGATTTCGATGGCACCCTGACCAATTCGGATTCATTAGGGCGCTACCTTTCCTTTTCCCTGGGTTATATGCGGTTTTTCATTGGCTTGCCTGTGGTCTTGCTGCGTTTTTTCTACCTGCTTGTCTTTAACAAATGGGGCAATGGCGTTGCTAAGCAACAATTGATGAGCACCTATTTTAAAGGAAAAACCAGGTCTGAAATGGAAACTATGGGTCAAGCGTTTATTCCGTCCCAACGCATTTCCTTGCTCAACCCCACCGTTCTGAGTTGGTTGCGCGCCTACCGTGATGCGGGTTGTCGGGTCGCGGTAGTGTCTGCTTCCTTTGATGTTTGGTTGAAGCCCTTTTGTGATTCCGAACAAATTGAACTGATTTGTACCCGCTTGGAATTTAAAAATGATCGCTTTACGGGCCAATATGCAACGCCTAATTGCAATTATGATGAAAAAGCCAATCGCATCCGTGCGGCTTTTGCATTGGAAAATTACCTGCATATTATTGCTTATGGCAATTCAAAAGGCGACCATGCCATGTTTGAATTGACCACAGAAGCCTGGAAAACGGATCGAAAAGGTATTTTTGAACGCTTTAAATAAGTTTTTGCTGTTAAATTGTTTATTTTTCTGTTTCATCTTACCAGAAAGCCGCATTTTTGACCTGCTTAAATGCACATACTATGAAAAATATTCTTTTAGCAACAGTTTGCCTGTTTACCTGCCTGCAATTGGCACAAGCTCAATCAGAAACCGGCAAAAAAGCCGATGGCTATCCGGCACCACCGCAATCTGACCTGAAAACACCCCCTGCGCGCATTAAACCGGTGGACGATAAATCGGCACCCGCGGTTTATTTCAAAAAACAAATAACCAAATTGAAAAATGCCTATCAGACAGGTAATTTCAATGATTTGGTAGCGACCGAACAAAAAGTGCAGGATTTATTGCGCAAACAAACCCAAGACTTGGAGGCAAAAGTTGCCGCCAGCACACCCGCACCCGCCATCCGCCTCCAACACCTGGAGCAAATGAAACGGGTACTCACGGCATTTGACGGACACAGTTTTGACCTTTCCAAGCCCGTAGCGGCGGAAAAGGACTTTGCTTTGTTAGACGAATTTTCCAACGTGTTGCAGGCAGAGTCGGAAATTAAAGACTAACACTCAGCACCAAGCCAATTTTGCTGTGTTGGGAACCTTGAAAACTATTGATCACATCAATCCGGAATGGCCGCACAAATTTGTAGCCGATGTTTTCAAAACCAAAATTCACCTCCCAATAAGGCAAATTTTGCACTTGATCCCTTAAAATGGCATCCTGGCGCGTCCACAACACGTTGACGCCGAATACTTCTTTCCAGTTGAGTCGACGGATGCCCGGTATTTTATCTAATAAAAAACCTTGCAGGTGGTGTTGTACATGTAAGGTTGCATACGCATCCTGGGTACTGAAGTTGTAATAGGGCAACATAAAAAAGCTGTGCAGAAAATCACTGCCGCCAAACCAAGTTTGGTTGCCATTAAAATGTTGGTAATCAATAAATTCTACGCGTTTAGAACGCAGAAAAACACCCGCATCCAAACATAGGTCGGTGTACCCTGCCAATCCTAAGGACAGGCCGGTTTTGCGGATTTCACCCGATATTAAATCATAATCAACGTCGCTGCCTGCAATACCGGCAATGGCTTTCTTGTATCGTACAAAAAGATCCGGCCATTCGGACGCGAAGTATTCCCGGTGATCAGGGAAGGTATTGTACGTTTCTCCAATACGAAAACGCGCTTCAACATCGAGCAAAAATGCCTGATGGCGATCAAAAAAACCATCCGTACGGGTACTTGGAAGTGGATCATTGGGCGCATACGTCCGCTCTTTTTTGCGGAGTGAATAGTTGGTATTGTTCACCAGGGCTTTTCGTTCGTTCCATTCAGCGCCTACTTTTAACAGGATGCCCGAACCAATGCGTTGTGACCAGGCCGCCCGACCAAATGTTTTTTCATACAATTTCATGTAATTGAGTTTGCCATACAGCGAATAAAGGCCGTTCAATCCGGCGCCAATGGGCAAACCACTGTTGAATTGATTGGGAAGAACCCCGCCACTCAATTCAAGGGTGCTGTTGCGGATACTCTCAAATTTGCGCTCCAAACGAAACGAGGCACGAAACCGTTGTTCGGACGCACCAAAATTTAAATCACCGCTTATCTTGAGCGATTTTCCTGTTTTTTCATCCGTTCGGGTATAACTAGGCTTAAAATAAAAAGCCAAGCCTTGTACCGCGTTAAATTGAATCCATTCCGACAAGCCCGGAAAACGAAGGTTGGTTTTTTTATAGGTATTGTCCCAACTGTACCCTGTCAATAAATCGCCCAATTCAAAGCGATTTTTTACCCGGTCAACACTGTCAAGATACGGTTTGGCCGACTGGACGCGGTAAATGCTGTCTTTTCGGGTATAATCTCGTGTTTCTTCCAAGGTGAGCGGTACCGGGCGGGTTTGGCTCCAGTACAAGGTGTCGCGTTGGTTGGCAATCGGCTCAATTTTAAAGGTTTCTCGGTTGAAAAACTTTTGACCAAAGGTGTCGGTCAAGTTGTAATTTGAAAACACACTGTTGTAAAAACCGCCAATTTTGAAGCCAAGCAAGCCAAATTTAAAATTGGTGACTTGTGAAAGTAGGCGCCAGGTATCCGGTTTTTCGAGCAAGGCAAATTCTTGTCGAAAACGCATCGTATCCAAAATGGGTTGTTTGATCGCATTGCCCGTAAGCGCTAAATCAGCCCCAGCCAGGTTCCAATATTGGTCTACAATATACAAATACCCCGAAAAAGCCGGATCGTATTCGCGTTTTGGGCGCAATTGTATTTTTTCGATTTTAAACCCATTGTTGTCCGTGTATTCTCCAATATATTTAAAAATATAATAATTAAACGCATTATCAGCCAAAGGAGAAAGAATGTCTCGGTTGATGTTGATGCGTTCGTTGTACAAATCGAAATCGGTGAGGGTTGCACGGTTCATGCTGTAAGCGCCTTCCGCACCACTCACCTTGCTGGAAATCATTACTTCCTTTTTCTTGGACGGATTTTTCTGTTCGTACACTTTTGATACGGATTCGGCCAGGTAAATGATGCCCGTGCGGTTGGAGTCCAGGATTCCCCCCATGTTCCCGACATCTTTGCCCATAATTTTTTTGGGGGCATCCATCATTTTATAAAATCCTTTAATATAAACATCCACACTGTAATCGCGCACTTTGTCGCGATAATAGCTGCGTTTGGCGATGGCTGCACGCATGATGGCATACGCTGGATCTTCACCCGTAATGACCACTTCACCCAATTGCAGGTCGCTGGGCTCCATTTGAATGTTCAAATTCAGTGTCCGGGCGCTTACCTCTACACGCTGGGTATTTTGTTTATAACCAATGTATTGCACCATCAAATCGGCCTGACCATACGGCACATTTAGTTTAAAATTGCCTTTTGCATTGGTTGCAGTACCATTGCTGGTATTTTTGATATACACCGTGGCGAAAGGAAGCGCAACCCCGTTTTCATCGAGTACGATACCTTGAATTACGCCCGATTGTTGGGCCTGCAGCAGTTGGGCGGCCAGGAAAAAAGTTAAAAAGAGTAATTTGATTTTGGACATAACATTGCTTTTTGAGACAAAAATGGTTAATCATCTTTCAGATTTGAAACATGTATCGCATCTTTAACCCTATTTTAACCGTAATATGGACTTAAGTGTTCGATTTGTTGATTTTATCGCGCAAAATAATTTGGTTTTGCCCGAACAGCGCATTTTACTTGCGTTGAGTGGCGGACTCGATTCGATGGTGTTGGGGCAATTGCTGATAGACGCTGGATATTCTTTTGGCGTTGCCCATTGTAATTTTCAATTGCGTGGTGCCGAATCGGAGGCTGATATGGCTTTTGTAGCGCAATGGTGTGCACAAAATGGGATTCCTTGTTGGGTGCAGCGCTTCGACACCCGTTTACATACGACCCAAACGGGAGATTCGATTCAAATGGCTGCGCGCACCTTGCGTTACAATTGGTTTGAGCAATTGCGCATGGCCGAAGGTTTTGATATGATTGCGACTGCCCATCATTTGAATGACGCTTTAGAAACGGTGTTGTTACAATTCAGCCGTGGAACAGGTTTGGATGGCTTGGTGGGTATGCCGATAAAACAAAACCTACACATTCGGCCCCTGTTGTTTGCCACCCGAGCCGAATTGGAGGCCTTCGCACAGGCGCGGGCGCTCGCTTGGCGTGAAGACCAAAGTAACGCCGATGACCATTACGACCGAAATTTCATCCGACACCATATTATGCCGCAATTTGAACGATTGCGTCCGGCATTTTTAGCCATTGGTACCCGTAATTTGGCCCGTTTGCAGGCAACACGTGCCAATTTGAAATATTTTACCCAACAATTTTTAGGAGAAAACCCGATGCGGGTAGAAACCGCGCGGCTAGCCGAGTTGCCAGCCCCTGCTGCTTTTTTGCATGATTGGCTCAAATCCTATGGGTTTGATGCCATACAAACCCGCCAAATGGCCGACAACCTGAACTCCATCGGGATGGAATGGCAAAGTAAAACGGGCTGTAAATTGTTGGTCGACCGCGGTGTATTGCTCCTGGCTACCGACGAAACAGCCGATAAAACCGAAGAAATAACCCTGCAGGCCGATGATTTAATGGTGCGCTTACCCGATCGCAGCCAGTTATTCATGATTCCAGTCGATTTACCTGCCGAATTCCCCGATGGCAAAGTTGCGGTGCTGGTGGATGCAGCCAAACTACAATTTCCCTTAACTTTGCGGCATTGGCAACCAGGCGATGTATTTCAACCGCTAGGCATGGACGGAAAACACCAGAAATTACAGGATTTTTTTACCAATCAGAAACATACGCGTTTTGATAAGGATAAAACCTGGATTTTGGTAAATGGTGACGGCGCAATTATTTGGGTGCTCGGCTTTCGTCCCGATGAGCGTTTCAAAATTCGGCCCGATAGTAGTAAAGGACTCAAAATCAATTACATAGAACTTGCTTGAACTAGGATATTTACCCCCCGTATCGTGGATGTGCTTGTTGTGGAATACCCCGCAACTGAAAATAGAGGCTTGCGAGCATTTTCAAAAAGGATCGTACCGCAACCGATGCCATATTGCTGGACCAAACGGTGTTCAGCGCCTGAGTATTCCTTTGTTTAAAGGCAAACACCAGCAAACAGCCATCCGGGAGGTGCGCATTGCTTATGATACCCCTTGGCAAAGACTGCATTGGCGCAGCATACTGGCGGCATACGGAAACGCGCCTTATTTTGAGCATTATGCCGATGGTTTGGCCCCTTTTTATCAAAAAAACCATGCTTTTTTGTTCGATTTCAACCTTTTACTCCTTGAATTTGTTCTACAAAAAATAAACTTCCAAGGAAGCCTTCAATTTACCGAAACATTTGAAATGCCGTCCTGCGCGGCACCCCATGATTATCGCAACCAATTGTCCCCTAAACAACCTACTTCAGCAGCCTGGTTTCAGCCAGCCCCGTATGCGCAGGTTTTTATGGAAAGAAGCGGTTTTTTGCCTGATTTATCGGTGCTGGATTTGTTATTTTGTTATGGAAAACAAAGCGGAAAGATCCTGGAGGCATCTTTTTCGGATACAAGGTAAATGTTGTAATTTCGTGCCTGTTTTAAAATAATATGTCCACCTAGAAAGGCAAACTAACCTTTCCGTACAATTTTACCTTTGACCATGAAATCCAATACCATTATTTATACGGTCTTTTTTTTGTTGTTTTTGGGCATCACTGCTTGTGCAGGCCCGGGAAAGAAAACCGTTTCGGTACCTGATCAACTCAAAGCACTCGATTCGCTCATGATGGCGCCGAGCGGTGAAATCAAAGATTTGAGCAAGGCGCAGGAATTCATAGCGCTTTCCGAACAATATGCCGAAACCTTACAAGCCAAGGATCCCAACCAAGCAGCCGAAGTTCTGGTGAAGGCTGCCGGTTTGGCGGTTTCCCTTTCCAACGGAGAAAAGGCCCTTGCATTGTATCAAACAGTAGCTGAAAAAATGCCCCAACAAGCAAAAGCGCCCATGGCCTTATTTATGACCGGTTTTGTGCAGGAAAATTTGCTGAAAAACCTGGATAAGGCAAAAACGGCGTACGAGTTATTCCTCCAGCGCTACCCGAATGATCCTGATTTTGCTGATGACGCACAAAACTGCTTGAAACTACTCGGCAAGTCACCCGAAGAAGTTTTTCAGCAGTTTGAAAAGCAAAATAAGGAAACACAAAAAGCCGCTCAAAAATAAAAGTGTTGGATTTTGCGCATTTTGAGGCCGAATTTCAGGCGATCGTGGCACAATTGGCGGAACCGCCGCGTTTGCGCCTGGCGCCTACACCTTCCGGTTTTTTGCATGCGGGCAATCAATTGAATTTTCGGTGGAATGCACAGTTAGCGCGTGCGCATCCGCAAGGACGGCTGTTGTTACGCATCGACGATCTCGACCAGGCGCGCAAACGCCCGGAATACCTTCAAGATATATTTGATACCATCCAAGGACTGGGTATTGTGCCCGACGAAGGTCCGCGTAACCCCATCGATTTTGAGCAAAATTGGTCGCAACGATTGCGCTTACCCTTGTACCATGCAGCCTTGGAGCAGTTGCGGGCCGGTGGACATTTGTTTGCCTGTGGCTTATCCCGCACCGAACTGGCAGCCTTAGGTGGCCGTTACCCGCCCAACCTGCGCGATCAAGGACGATCGTTGGATGCCCCTGATGTAAGTTGGCGGATCAAAACTCCGCCAGATTTTCCATTGCCTGATTTTATCGTGCGCCGCCGCGATGGCATCCCCGCTTATCAATTAGCGAGCGTCGTGGATGATTTGCATTTTCGGATTACCCATGTGATCCGTGGGGCCGATTTGCTGGATTCTACCCGGGCGCAACAATACCTTGCCCAATGCTTGGGAGCAACTGATTTTCAACAGATTGTATTTTTACACCATCCCTTACTGCTGGATGAAGCCGGTCAGAAACTATCAAAATCGGCAGGGAATGGACGCAGTGCTTAAAGTCCTATCCACCAATTGAAATCATGCTTCGATCGGTCAGCATCACCGTGTCATCAAAGGTGCCTCGGGTAGGTCGTTTGTCCCACACACTTTGAAATATCAGGGGAGTAATATCTTCTTTTTGCCTGTATGGGGTCAACAAATCTGTTTCTGTATTGGAAAACAAGCAGTTTTTCATTTTGCCATCTGCCGTTAGGCGCATCCGGTTGCAACCCGCACAAAACAGGTCGGAAACCGTGGTGATTACCGCAAACGTACCTGCAAATCCTGCCACCCGGAATTTCTTCGCGGTATCATTGGGTGCGTCGCTTAGTTTTTCAATTTCAAATTGATTGGTAATCCGTTCCAAGATTTCTTGAAACGGCACCACTTTGTTTTCATTCCAGGCATTTTGCACAAAAGGCATGAATTCAATAAATCGAATATGCAAGGGTAAATGGCGGGTAAGTTCCACAAAATCAAGGATTTCCGCATCATTAACCCCACGCAACAGCACCACGTTTATTTTGGTGTGCAAACCCGCCTGCAGCAACAATTGAATGTTTTGCCAAACACGTTCAAATTGATCACGCCGGGTTAAAACAGCAAATTTTTCTCGATCCAGGGTATCCAAACTCACATTCAAGGAGCGTACACCCGCCGCAACCAGCACGTCCATGCATTGATCCAGGAGTACGCCGTTGGTGGTCATGGTCAATTCAATGGGTAATTGAGCAAGTGCTGTGATGATGGCCGGAGCATCCTTGCGCACCAGCGGCTCGCCGCCCGTCAGCCTGATTTTACGTACACCCAGGGAAACAAAAAGCCGTGCAATCGCGATAATTTCCTCCGTTTGCATCAGTTTTTCCTGGGGCCAGAATTGCATGTTTTCATCGGGCATGCAATACAAACATCGGAAATTGCACTTATCCGTGAGGGATATCCGAAGATAATCATGCACGCGTTGGTATTGATCAATCAGTGGATTTGGAAGGCCATCAGTCCCCATTTTTGTTGTCTTTGAACAAAGATAACTGTTCTTTTTCGCTTTTCTTCAGCGTTTTAGCAGTTTGTGCATACGAATGGTCTACTAAATTCCGCAACATTTTATCATCCAGGCTGCCGTCAAAGTCTACCGTATTCCAGTGTTTTTTATTCATATGAAAACCTGGTTGAACCTCCGGGTATTGCTCACGGAGTTCCAGCGCATAGTCCGGATCGGCTTTCAGGTTTACGGTAAAACGATCGCTATCCAGGCCGGTGAGGGCAAATATTTTACCCAATATCCGAAAAACCAAGGTGCTTTCCCCAAAGGGAAAATCCTCCGTAACCCCTTCTTTTTCAAGGCAATATATGCGAAATGCTTCTATGTCCATTTGGATAAATGGTTTGAACAATTACCATTCTTGCGACATCGGATGCAGCATCAACTCATCAATGAGCACATGGGCAGGCGCATTGAGGATGTAGGCCACCGCATCGGCAATGTCCCGTGGCTGCAAGTAACTGGCGCGGTGCGGCTGTCCGGGATCGCCCTCGTGAAAATAGGTGTCAACCAAGCCGGGGTAGATGACGCTTACTTTAATACCTAACTTCCGAACTTCACGTCGAACTGCTTCAAAATAAGCATGTTGTGCATATTTACTGGCACAATACAAACTGCCTTCGGCAAAAGTACGCTTAGAAACATCCGAAGCAATACCCAGGATATGTCCGGTTCCTGCCAATTTCATAGTCGGTAAAACGGCTTTGGTCAATAAAAAGGAGCCTTTTACATTTACGTCCATCACCTGATCCCATTCCTCTGTCGTAATCATTTCGGAGGCTTTGAAAACACCCATGCCAGCATTGTTAATTAGGGTGTCGATGCGGCCAAAATCCTGCAAAACCTGATCAATCGTAGCCTGCACCTGTTCCGGCTGACTAATATCAACGGCAAAAGAAAGTGCTTTTCCGCCTGCCTGATCTATTTCAAATTCAAGTTCCGAAATTTCCTCGGCATTGCGTGCCAGCAATACAACAAAGTGATTTTCACGGGCTAAACGGGTGCCAATTGCCCGGCCAATACCCCGGGATGCGCCAGAAATAAGGGTGATCTTCTTATCCATTAGATTGATAATTGCTTGATAAATAATGGGTTGTGATTTGGGTTTTTAGGATAATGCAACATATTAAAACAAGCCATGTAATTCGCCTTGTACCATTTCCAGTACCCGCGCAGAGGCTTCTTTATCATTTTGAAAGTCGAAATTATCCACATTAATAATGAGCAAACGGCCTTCACGGTACCCGCCAATCCAGTTTTCATAGCGCTCATTGAGGTGTTTGAGATAATCGATGCTGATGCTCCCTTCGTAATCGCGGCCACGCATTTGGATGTGTTCCACCAGGGTAGGAATAGAGGACCGCAGGTAAATCAGCAAATCAGGGGCTTTGATTTGCGAGATAATCGACTGGAATAAGGTCGTGTAATTTTCAAAATCGCGGCGTTCCATCAGGCCCATATCGGCCAGGTTGGGGGCAAAAATAAATGCATCCTCGTAAATCGTACGGTCCTGAATCACCGTTCGGTGGCCCTGTTGGATGCGCAACATTTGCTGATAACGGCTGGAAAGGAAAAACACCTGGAGGTTGAACGACCAGCGTTTCATATCCATATAAAAATCAGACAAATAGGGATTGTTTTCCGTGTCTTCATAATGGACATCCCAATTAAAATGGCGGGCAAGGAGTTCGCATAGGGTTGTTTTCCCCGCGCCGATATTGCCTGCGATGGCCACGTGTTTAATCATGGCCTTGTTAGAGGGTAAACCTGAGTTGATCATAATCGTTTTTGGTAGTACAGCAAATTTGTGGGCAAGCGCAGGACTTAGATGGGTACTGACGACGCATTGCATCCGGTTATCGGCACGAAGGTATAAGTTCGCTTTCTGAGATACTTTGAAAAATTTGGTTTTTTATCAACATTTACTGAACGTTTAACGAACAGATCACCCTATTGAGCGGGTAATATGGGGCAAACTTCGATCCTTTTTTAGTTGTTTAAAAAAAAGCGTTTATTTCGGCCATCTTTTATCAAATGCACCTACCATGCTGATATCCATTCGCAACCTGAATAAAACTTATCAAATGGGCGCCGAAGTTGTGGAGGCCTTGAAAAATGTGTCGCTCGAAATTGAAAAAAACGAATATGTAGCATTAATGGGCCCTTCTGGTAGCGGAAAATCTACCCTGATGAACCTGGTGGGCTGTTTGGACTCCCCTACCCGCGGCGAATACTGGCTCAACGGCATTGAAGTAAGTACCATGGATGATAGCGAACTTGCCGAAGTACGCAACAAACAAATTGGGTTTGTTTTCCAAACCTTCAACCTGATGCCCCGCCTTTCGGCCCTCGAAAACGTTGCATTGCCCCTGGTTTATGCAGGTATTCGCAAAGAAGAACGGCTTGATCGCGCACGGCAGATACTAGAGTCGGTTGGACTGGGCGATCGCGTCGGACATAAACCGAACGAATTGTCGGGTGGGCAGCGCCAAAGGGTGGCCGTTGCCCGCGCCTTGGTAAATAATCCGGCCATTATTTTGGCCGACGAACCGACGGGTAACCTGGATACCAAAACTTCTTACGAAATCATGGGTTTGTTTGAAACCATCCACCAATTGGGCAACACCATTATTTTGGTCACGCACGAACAAGATATTGCACAACACGCCCACCGAATCGTACGCCTGCGCGACGGCCTGATCGAGTCGGATGTTGCCAACGAGGATATTACTCGGGTGCTGACACACGCGTAAGAATCAATAAATGGCGTAAAGCTATTTTAGCCAATCTTTATTGCAAAATGCAAAGACAAGCAATGTATATTTGCCCGATAGGGCATGCAGCGCAGCATGCCGCAACCCGCAAACAATACGCCGCAGTATGTCAAAAAATATCAGTGCTTTATCTGGCCGCAAGGGAATGGCGGAAAATTTGTTTGAATTGCTGGGACGAAGTGCCGAAGCAACCGGCCATGCCGATCCGGCTGAATTGACCCGGCTGGCGGAAGCATTCCTGATTGGATCGGCCAATGTATATGGTGCTTCCAGTTTTTATGATTTTACCCGCCCCGAAAATAAAGGCAAACAAGTGTACGTCTGTAATGGCTCAGCCTGTTTAACGGCCGGCACGCAAGACGCTGTAAAACAAACACTTGGCGCATATTTTGAAGAAAATGAAATCGGTGAAATGTGTTGCCTGGGCCGTTGCCATGAAAACAAAGCATTTTTTTACAAAGATCATAATTATTCGGGTGACGCGCTGGAAGCTATTGCTGCCATAAAATCGGACAAAAAGGTAATTTCGGATCAATATCACACGGCCAGTTACGGCACCCCGGTGCTGATGCGCCCTTTTCCCGGCATCGAAATTTATTATCAAACTCTGCAAAAGGCGCTCGCACAAACACCGGAAGCAATTTTGCAGGAGTTAACTGTTGCGGGTTTGCGCGGGCGCGGCGGTGCAGGATTTCCGATTGCCTTTAAATTAGAATCGTGTAAAAACAGCGCTGGCGCACATAAATTCATCGTTTGCAACGCCGATGAAGGCGATCCGGGGGCATACAGCGATCGATATTTACTGGAACAACAGCCCCATTCCGTGTTGCTTGGCATGATCATCGCGGGATACGTCACCGGCGCGCAGACGGGTGTGCTGTACGTGCGGGGTGAATATCCGGAAGTATTTCCCATTTTAGAAACAGCACTGCAGGCCCTACATGATCAAAATTTGATCGGTTCGAATATCCTGGGCACCGATTTTTCCTTCCATTTTAAAGTAATTCGAGCGCAAGGCGCCTATATCTGCGGGGAAGAAACGGCCTTACTCAACTCCATCGAAGGCCAACGCCCGGAAGTGCGGGTGCGGCCGCCCTACCCCACCCAACAAGGCCTGTTCAACCTGCCAACCGTCGTAAACAATGTAGAAACCCTGGCTTGTATTCCGTTTATCCTCGAACAAGGCGGCAGCGCTTTTGCTGCAATCGGCGCTGGACGGTCGACCGGCACCAAACTAGTCTCCCTGGATGGCCACTTCAACTGTCCGGGTATCTATGAAGTCGACATGGGCACACCTTTATCCTTGGTATTCAATGAATTAGGCGGCGGCTTTCGGCATAACATCAAAGCGATGCACATCGGCGGACCGCTAGGCGGACTGGTACCAGTACATAAAATTGCGGATTTAAACATCGCATTTGAATCGTTTGCCAGCCAGGGTTTTCTGTTGGGACATGCCTCGGTGGTGTGCATCCCCACTGATTTTCCGATGATTGAATATTTGGAACACTTATTTCAGTTTACCGCCCACGAAAGCTGTGGCAAGTGTTTTCCTTGTCGATTAGGCTCCACCCGCGGTTACGAATTGTTGCACAAAGCCCGGAACAGCGATTATAAAATCGACCCCGAATTACTGAATGACCTGCTGGAAACCATGGAAACCGGTTCTTTATGCGCACTCGGCGGGGGCTTGCCTTTGCCGATAAAGAATGCGTTGCTTTATTTTCAGGAAGAACTTAAACCGTTTTTTAGTTGATAGGCCGTGTTTCACCCGAGGTGACTATCAACTAACAACTAACAACTAACAACTATTTATAAATGAGTACTGCAGTTTCTAAATTCGCCTACATCGACAACATCGCCCACGAGATCAAAGCGGGTGAAACCATTTTGTCGTTTTTGAAACGGGTTTATGGCAAAAATGCCGTACCAACGCTCTGCGATGCGCCCAATTTAGACCCGTACGGCGCTTGTAGGGTATGCAGTGTTGATGTTGCACTTCAGCCGGGCGGACCAACCAAAGCACAGGCTTCCTGCCACACGCCGGTGATGCCCGATACTTATATCTTTCCAAATTCACCACGCATCAAAAAGTTGCGTAAAAACATTGTCGAACTGGTGCTTACCGACCATCCGCTCGATTGCCTGACCTGTGAGGTAAATAACAATTGCGAATTGCAAACTGTGGCCGCGCAAGTAGGCGTACGCGATGTGCGGTATCCCGAGGGCAAAAACCACCTCGACCGCAAAAAAGACCTGAGCCATCCGTATATGACCATGGATTTATCGAAATGCATCAATTGCGCGCGTTGTGTACGTGCATGCGATGAGGTGCAAGGCCAGTTTGTGTTGAGCATGGCTGGTCGCGGTTTTGACAGTCATATTATTAAAGGCTTGGATACCACTTTTGCAGAGTCCGATTGTGTAAGTTGTGGCGCTTGTGCACAGGCTTGCCCTACTTCGGCCATTAGCGATGTATTTGAGTCAAAATCAGTCCAATACGATACCAAGGTGCGCAGCGTATGCACCTATTGCGGGGTAGGCTGCAACCTGGAAATAGCCGTTTCGGGTGGCATCATTAAATCCATCCAGGCACCCTTTGAGGCTGCTGCCAATGGCGGACATACCTGCCTGAAGGGTCGTTATGCCTTTTCGTTTTACAACCATGCTGACCGAATTCGCACGCCCTTGATCAAACGCAACGGGGTGCTGGAGCCTGCCAGCTGGGAAGAAGCCTATGACTTTATAGCCACGAAACTAAATGCCATCAAGCAGGAATTTGGCCCAGATTACATCGCCGGTGTTTCCTCTGCCCGCTGCACCAACGAAGAAAATTACCTAATGCAGAAATTCATCCGCGCGGTCATTGGCACCAACAACATCGACAGTTGTGCACGGGTTTGCCACTCCCCCACAGCCTTGGGCATGCAACGCACCTTTGGAACGGGTGCCGCCACCAATTCTATTGTCGACCTGAAATACACCGATTGTATGATGGTGATCGGCGCTAATCCGAGCGCAGCACATCCGGTAACCGGAGCGAAAATCAAACAACAGGCCATGAAGGGCAAAACCCTGATTGTACTGGATCCACGCAAAACCGAACTGGCGCGATACGCTCAATTCCATCTGCAATTACGCCCGGGCACCAACGTGGCAGTTTTGAACATGATGTTGTACTATATCATGTCGGAAGGGCTTGAAGATCAGGAGTTTATCGCATCGCGCACCGAAGGATATGCCGAGTTTAAAGCCCAGGTGATGGGCTTAGATATAGATGAACTGGAGCGCGTTTCAGGGGTAGATCGCCTGCTTATACGCGCGGCTGCGATCGCATATGCATCGGCCGGATCTGCCATGTCGTTTCATGGCTTAGGGGTAACGGAACATTCTTATGGAACTTATTCCGTCATGTTAATTGCTGATTTGGCCATGATTACGGGCAATATTGGTCGGCGTGGCGTAGGCGTAAACCCTTTGCGCGGCCAAAACAACGTGCAAGGCGCTGCCGATATGGGTTGTCAGCCACATCAGGGCGCTGGGTATCTCGATTTGACCTTGCCAGAAGTGCATGCGCAATATGAAGATTTTTACCAGGTAAAACTCCCCCTGCACATTGGCTATAAAATCCCGCAAATGTATGATGCCGCACTCGATAACCGCTTGAAAGCCTTGTGGGTAATTGGGGAAGATATGGCGCAAACAGACCCCAATACCCAACATGTGCTATCGGCTTTGAAAAAACTGGATTTGTTGGTGGTGCAAGAATTATTCATGACCGAAACCGCCAAATTGGCCGATGTGGTGTTGCCGGGCGCTTCATTTTTGGAAAAAAGTGGCACCTTCACCAATGGCGAACGCCGTATTCAACGGGTCAATAAAGTAGTAGACCCCATCGCCGGAAAAACAGACGGACAAATCATTGTGGACATCATGAACCACATGGGATACGCGCAAGCCGATTACGATCCAGAAACCTTGTTGCAGGAAATTTCCAAGATCGTGCCGTTTTTTGCCGGGGTAAAATGGAAAGAACTTGGCGATAATGGCAAACAATGGCCCGTATTGCCCGATGGCAGCGACACCGAAATATTGCACACCGAAACATTTAAACGCGGACGTGGCAGATTTATCGGTACGCCATTTAAAGAATCGCAGGAGTTAATTCAACATGCCAAACAGTTTCCGTATATTATTACTACCAACCGCGAATTGGAACACTACAATTGCGGCGCCATGACCCGCCGAACCCGCAATGTGCATATCCTGAAAGAAGACGTGCTGCTCATCAACCCGGCAGACGCGGCCAAGCACTTTATCGCAGATGGCGATCTGGTATGTGTCGAATCGGCCCGGGGAAAAGTGGACATCAAGGCGCGGATTTCCGAAGAGGTCAAGCCGGGGATTTTGAGCACGACTTTCCACTTTCCGGAGATGCTGATCAACAATATTACGTCTTCGGTGTCGGATACCGAGGCCATGTGCCCGGAGTATAAAGTGGTAGCGGCGAATATTCGAAAAAGCAAGGGGCAGTATAAAATCCCTGTTGTTTAGGGCCTTTTATGCCCGTTTCGCGGATTTAATGAAGAATTTACATGTAAAAGCAAGCGCTTTGGTTTATCCTTGCGCCCAATTGTGTCTTTTTTAAAAGGCGGTAAAATACATCTTACTAATTTTGACGTATTTTGCCCTTCATTTTGCTACGAAACCACCTACCCTATCCGTCCAGTTCAATAAAATAATTCAATGAAAGCACAAACGTCCTTTTGGTTTGCCATGGCCAGTGTAGCCGTGGTGGCTACCCTGCACCTTTTGCCCATCTATGCAGGTTTTTTGATTGATCCATCCATTTTGCTGACAGCACGGTGGTGGGCAATTGGCGCTTTGTGCATTTACGGCTATACCAAAAGCAAATTGACCACCTGGATATTGATCAGTATGGTGATCGGAATGGGCATTGGGTCCGATTTTCCGGCGGTGGGCGCCAATCTGGAGGTTTTAAGTAAAATATTTATACAACTGATCAAAACCGTAATTGCCCCCCTCTTACTTTCTACCCTGGTGGTAGGTATTGCGGGGCAAAGCAATGCGCAATCCGTTGGACGCATGAGTGCGAAAGCATTCACGTATTTTATTGGTGCTACGGCGATTGCGCTTTTTGTTGGGCTAGCGGCCATCAATTTAACCCGTGCTGGAGAAGGTATTCAAAACAAGGCGGCTGTGGCTGCTACCATAGAATTGCCCGCTTCCAGTTTATCCGCCATAGTAGATTCGGTAAAAGGCACGTACAAGTTGCAATATGGTGGAAAAGAGGTGACACCTCCTGCCTCAAAAGTAAAGCAGGACTGGAAACAGGTTGTATTGCATATTTTTCCGGAAAACGTGGCTAAAATGGTCTATGACGGGGCCGTTTTGCAAATTGTAATTTTTAGTTTGATTTTTGGATTTGCCCTGCGCCAGGTAGAAGATCAATACCGCTTGCCGATGCTGTCCTGGTTGGAAGCCTTGGGTGAAGTGATGTTCAAATTCACCAATATTATCATGTATTTCGCGCCTTTTGCCGTGGGTGGCGCGATGGCTTACACCATTGGAACAATGGGCTTTGAGGTCGTCTGGAATTTGCTCAAATTATTGGGCACCTTGTATATTGCACTGATTATCTTTATATTACTGGTTTTTATCCCCGTTTTGTATTTTTTCAGAATTCCGATTGTACCATTTTTCAAAGCCATTTACGAGCCGGCTTCCCTGGCTTTTGCTACCGCCAGTTCGGAAGCGGCGTTTCCAAAGGCCATGACTGCGATGGAAAACTTTGGCGTGCCGCGCAAAATCGTATCCTTCGTTTTGCCTACCGGATATAGTTTTAACCTCGATGGCTCGACCCTTTACCTTTCCCTGGCCTCGGTTTTTTGTGCACAAGCGGCGGGCATTTCCCTTTCCTGGGAAACCCAATTGGCCCTCATGGGTACCTTATTGCTCACTTCAAAGGGCGTAGCGGGCGTACCGCGGGCTTCGTTGGTGATTTTGGCAGCCACGGTGAACCAGTTTAACATCCCGGAATGGCCCATTGCGGTGATTTTGGGCGTGGATGCGCTCATGGACATGGGCCGTACTGCCGTAAATTTAATGGGCAATTGCCTGGCATCGGCCGTGGTTGCGCGATGGGAAGGCGAATTCAATGATTCGATGGACGAAGACAACACCATTGCGTAAAGCACCTGTTTATAGCGGTGGTAGGGTTGCTATTTTAGAAAAAATGAGCAAATTGGAATTTCGTTTTTCTTGACAACTGATTAGTGTGCATATTTGTGCAGAAATTACGAATATGACCAAATACATGTTGCTTTTTGCCGTACTGGCATACCTGCCTTTGAGTGCGCAACACCCCAATGTGAAGATTAGCGGTGCTTTTAATCCCAACGAACCATCCATTTGCATCGATCCGAAACACCCTAATCGGTTGGTGGCCGGAGCGAATCTTAACAATGTGTACACCTCTTCAGACACTGGTCAGACCTGGACAAAATCGCAAATGAGTTCTCCGTATGGCGTTTGGGGCGATCCGGTCATTGCGATTGATACAGCCGGCGATTTTTATTTCCTGCATCTTTCCAATCCACCCGATGGCAATTGGATCGACCGAATTGTGGTTCAAAAATCGACCGATGCAGGTCAAAATTGGTCGCCGGGTGTTTTCACCGGACTCAATAACACCAAAGCCCAGGATAAGCATTGGATCGCGGTTGACCCTAAAACCAATCATTTATACGTTAGTTGGACCGAATTCGATAAGTATGGTAGTTCGGTGCCCAGTGATAGTTCGCGTATTTTATTTTCAAAAAGCACCGATGCCGGGCTCACCTGGTCTGCTGCCCAGCGTTTAAATCAGGTATCAGGCGATTGCATCGACAGCGATAATACCACGGAAGGCGCGGTACCCTGTGTCGGCATCAATGGAGAAGTATTTGTGGCGTGGGCGGGTCCACTTGGTTTGATGCTGGATCGATCGCTGGATGGCGGACAAACCTGGTTGGAAAAAGACCTTAAAATTGGCGATTTTCCGGGTGGTTGGGATTATGAAATTTCAGGCTTAGGGCGCTGCAATGGCCTGCCTATTACCGGCTGCGACCATAGCAACGGGCCAAACCGCGGTAATTGGTACGTCAATTGGTCCGACCAACGCAATGGTTCCAACGATACCGATATCTGGATTAGTAAAAGCACAGACCAAGGCAATACCTGGACGGCTCCGGCAAGGGTGAACAATGATGGTGCTGGAAAACAACAGTTTATGAGTTGGATGACCATCGACCAGGCAACCGGATATATTTGGGTGGTGTACTATGATCGGCGGGCCTATCCTTCGAATAGCAGCAAAACCGATGTGTATCTCGCTGTTTCAAAAGATGGTGGCACGACTTTTAGCAATTCATTGGTGAGTGAAACCAGTTTTACCCCCAACACCGGACAGTTTTTTGGCGATTATACCAATGTTACGGCACACAATAACATTGTTCGGCCCATTTGGACGCGACAAGATGGCCCAACAACCAGTATTTGGACCGCCCTGGTGGATGTTAGCCAAATAACAACCGCAAGCAGCACGGAAGCAGGCTCGGAAATTCAGGTCGATGAACCCAATTTCCCAAACCCAGCCACCGAAACCGTGTGGGTGCCTTTTAAAATAAGACGCCGTACGTTGGTCACCATGCAAGTGTTGGATCAACAAGGGAGTTTAGTTTATTCCGAATTTATCAACCGCCCTTATGAGTACGGTAAGTACACGGAACAAATTAATTTGAAAAAACTGAACCTTAAAAGTGGCACTTATTACGTTATACTGAAAGGTGGTGAAAAAGTGCTGAATCGGAAATTGGTGGTGTTTAATTAATTTAAAATACGTACATATGCGCATGCTCATAAAAATTAGATGGTCGCGGTTACCGTTGACCCTCCTGTTGGTTGCCGTTTTTTTCAATAGCTTGTTTTCCCAAGCACCCGTGGTATCCATTAGCCCGGAGCTAAAAATAGCCAAAAGTCATTCCTTCCAAAGTCATCTTTTTTCCGACGCCGGGGGGCATTATATTGCTTTTGACGATGAAAACAGCCGCACCGGTATCAATTTGAGCGGATCAATCACGCGGGTAATTCTCGAAAAATATGACCCTAATTTCAAATTGGTATTTAGCAAAACGTATGAATCCGAAAAAAAGGGAGTGGCTTCTTTAGGAATCCGATACTTTAACGGGCAATTTCTATGGCTTTTTTCAGAAACCAACAAACGCGAAGATTATATCCGCTACAACCTGTCGCCCATTGATTTTAAGGGCAAAAAAGGCAAAGCAATTGAAGTCGCTAAACTAAAATACGAAAGCCGCGACGACCGACCCACCGTGTTTTGGAATGCATCAAAAGACTCGACCAAACTCTTGTTTCGCGCCGTAACCGATGATGACCGCATTGACGCCTATTTTAAGGTGTTTATCTCGGTATTGAACAAGGATTTGAGTGTCAATTGGTCTCAAAAAGTAGCCCTGCCCTATACCGAAGAACAAGTAGAAGTGCTGGGTACCATCTTAAAAAATGACGGAAGCGTGGATATGCTTGCCAAAGTGTACGAAGGCAAACGGGCGAAAGAAAGCAAAAAAAACGATGACCGTAAATCGGTGGCTGCATATGAGATTAAGTTGTTTCATTTTGCCAAAGGCGCTGAAAAGCCAACAGAATTTCCCTTGCAACTGGGAGATGCCTTTATACGTGGCGCATCCCTGGCTACCGATGAAAAGGACAACCTGAAATGTGCCGGTTTTTACGCCACCACTAAAAATGGCAGTATTCAAGGCATGTTTTACCTCGATATTGCGTCCAATGGTGAAATTCGATCCAGCAATAAGAAGTCCTTTACCATAACCGAACTCAAACAATTTGGCGAACGCAACACAGATAAAGACCGGGGTGGCGATTTTGGCCTGGAAAATTCTTTTACTTTCAGCAACTTTTTGATCCGCGCTGATGGCAGTGCCGTGGTGGTAGCAGAAGAAAACTATTTTACAGTTTCTACCAATTATTACGGACGCACCTACACCACCACAACGCGGTACTATTCGAACGACATCATCATCTTCTCCATCAATTCGGCAGGAGAAATTGAGCGCACATCCTCCATTCCGAAATATCAAATTGGGGTAAATACGAAATATTTCCTTTCCCATGTTTCCCTTGTTGATGGCAATAATATCGCGTTTTTTTACAATGAAGACGAAGACAATATGGCCAAACCCGTGAAAAATCCAAAGCCCAAGTTGGTAAACGATTTTAATGATTGTGTGGCGGTGATGACGACCCTTAAACCCGATGGCCAACTGACCCGTAGTTCCTTATTTGAAGCACAAGACGTTGAAGCCCTTTTCGTACCCAACCTGAGTAGTCCGTTTGATACGAATAAGTTGTTTTTTGTGTCGATTAAACCAAAATTATTTGGTAAAAACAATTTCCGCATGGGGACCGTTGTTTTGCCTAAAGCATAAAAAATCTAAAAGATGTGTCGGACACTACTGGACATTTTAAATTTATAAAACCATGAAATATCCAAATTTTACATTTTTCTCTATAAACGTCGGTTTACTCTTGCTTTGCACAAGCCTGCAAGCGCAAGACCAATACCACATTTACTTGGATACCTTCCTTCAAAACCAATATGATTTGCCCGCCGTGCAGCAATGGGCGCTGCCCAATACCGAAATTGCGACCCAAGCAGGAATGTACAATTACAACGGCACAACGACCACGTTCAACCCCGGCAACCAGCCTTTTTCGCGCGCAACCCGTCGTACGGTAACTGCTGGTTCAAACCCCTGGGATGCAGGCGATATTTTTCCCAATATCGGCACAATCAATCCGGGCGACCAATGTGTGGTGATCGTCTGGATGCGGAGTGAAACGCCCGGCGCCAAGGCCAATTTATATGCAGAACACTCCAGCACCTATGATAAACAGGTGATTTCAACCATAAAAGTGGGCAATACCTGGAAAATATATGCCGTGCCGTTTACATCAAGCGCCACCTTCCCAGCAGGATTGCTCAATTTTGGCCTGCATTTGGGGTATATCAATCAGGTAATCGAATACGGTGGAATAGCCTGTTTAAATTATAAAAACCTGGTAAATTTTGATCAATTACCCATTTTGCTCAACAATGATACCTACCCAGGCATAGAACCTGATGCCCCCTGGCGCGCAGTAGCAGCCGCTGATATTGAACAAGTTAGAAAAGCCAATTTGAATGTGCAAGTGCTTACCTCGGGCGGACAAGCACTCGCAGGCGCGACGGTACGGGTTGAAATGTTGCAACACGCCTTCAAATTTGGCACCGCGGTGGTGAGTAATAAATTTAATGGTGGCTGGGATTACAATCCTGTTTACGAGGAAAAACTGCTCAATTTGGATGGCAAAGGGCATGGTTTTAATGAAGTAGTTTTTGAAAACGACCTGAAATGGCCCGGATGGGAAGGTGAATGGTTCAGCACAAAAACCGAATTGCAAAGCGACGTGCAATGGTTGAAAAACAAAGGAATTACCATTCGTGGCCATAATTTGGCATGGCCAAACTGGACTTACAGCCCTTCCGATATCAATCCATCCACTACCCCGAGCTACCTGAAAAATCGGGTGCGCACACACATAAACGACATTTTAATCTATCCAGGCATTGGTACCGAAATGATCGATTGGGATGTGCTCAATGAAATTACCGCCAATGTGCAATACGCCGACTTTTTGGCAGGCACGCCCGGTTACAACACAGGACGTGAATTGTATGTCGAAATTTTTAAACAAGCCGACTCATTGGCGCCCAATTCGGTGTTGTATTTGAACGACTATGTGGCTATTGAACTAGGAGACGCCACCAACCAGGGAGTTGAAGTGTGGAAAAGTCGGTTGGATGAATTGGTAGCTGCCGGCGCTCCGGTAGAAGGCATCGGGTTTCAAGGCCATTTTAGCGCTTCCCCAACTGGAATTCCAAGGGTAAAACAAATTTATGATGAATTTTATAATACGTACGGGCTTGAATCAAAAGTCACCGAATATGATATTGATGCCTTGGTGCCACAAGCGACCCAGGCCAAGTATATGCGCGATATTTTGACCATCACGTTTGCACATCCGAGCCAAAAAGGCTTTTTGATGTGGGGCTTTTGGGATGGCGCCCATTGGTTGGGCAACGCGCCCTTGTTTCGGGAGGATTGGTCGCTTAAGCCCAGTGGCGCGGCTTTTATTGATCAGGTTTTTCATCAATGGTGGACAGATACCACGGGTTTTACCAACAACAATGGGTATTATTCGACACGCGGATTTAAGGGTAGTTACCGGATCATTGTCACTTGTGCGGATGGCAGCACCCAAACCCAGGAAATCAATTTGGACAATGATGTAAACCTGGTTTTTCAATCCAATTGCCTGGCAACCAACACTTTGGCAGCACAGGCTTCGAGTTTTTACTTTCAAGTTGCACCAAACATCACCCGCGCCGGAACGCCTATCAACCTGCATTGGAACCCGGATGGCTTATCAGACCAACTCCCGCTTTATGTGTATGATTGCATGGGTAAATTAATGCTGAGGGAAAATGTGTCCGCTCAACTTGGCCAATATACCCGTGTTTTGACCGATTTCCCGGCGGGCACCTATATTGTTCGTTTGGGAAATGCAAGCGCAAGGGTACTGATTCAATCAGAATAAACCCCTACCTTTGCGCTCCTGTTATCCACTCCACCCATGCGCATACTGCTCACTACCCTGAATGCTAAATACATCCATACCAACCTGGCAATTCGACTGCTGTATCAGTTGAACAAGCACCGAGAAGGCCTGGAATGGAAAGAATTTACCATCAAAGACCAACAGGATGGGGTCGCAGCGTATTGCAGCCAGTTTGAAGTGGTTGCGTTTAGTTGTTACATCTGGAACATTAGTCAAACCCTGGCGGTAGCGCAAAAGATCAAAGCGCTGGGCACCGGCACCAAAATATTGCTGGGTGGTCCGGAGGTGAGTTACGATTGGGAAGATGTGATTGCCCTGGATCAGGTAGATTACATCATTACCGGCGAAGGCGAAATGCCATTTAGTGCGTTTATCGAGCATTACCCGCAGGTGCAGCATATTCCCAATGTGGTGCAAAAATTAGGAAAAGACGTATTGTATTTGCCTTTGGCGGGCAATTTTGACCTAAAACAGTACGAAAACATCATGCCTTATGCCGACGACGACCCGGTGGAATTGTCGCAGAAGGTATTATACATCGAAACATCGCGGGGCTGTCCATACAAATGCGAGTTTTGTTTAGCCAGTTTGGATAACAAAGTGCGGTATTTGCCCGATCAACACATCAAATCGACCTTATTGCACATGATGCAGCATGGTCGGGTAGTGAAATTTTTGGACCGCACGTTTAACATCAAGCGGGATTTTACGCTGGATATTTTTAAGTTTATTCTGGCCAATTATAAGCCCGGCAATGTGTTTCAGTTTGAAATTACGGCCGATATTTTGCACCCGGATATTATTCAATTTATTGACGAGCATGTGCCGAAAGGGCTGTTTCGCTTCGAAATTGGCATTCAAACCGTCAATCAGAAGGCCAATTTGGAGGTAAGCCGCAAGCAGAATTTTGAAAAAACAAAGGGTATTATTCAAAGCCTGGAACACAAGGTGGAAATGCACCTCGATTTAATTGTGGGTTTGCCGCACGATTATTGGGAAGACAACAAGTACAGTTTTGAAACCGTGTTTAAATTATTCGCGCCGGAGTTGCAACTGGGCTTTTTGAAGTTTTTGAAAGGCACGCCCATGTTGTATAAGCATGCCCAGCACGGCTACGAATTTGACCCCACCCCACCCTATCAGATTATCCGCAGCAATTATTTATCAGAAACCCAACTGGCGCAAATAGAAATCGTTGAGCATGGTCTGGAAATATACTGGAATAAAAAACGCGCCGAATACACCCTGCGGTATGTGACCGCGCAATACAGTATTTTCGATTTTTTCTTGGCCCTCGGTGACTTTTTCGGTACCCGGTCCGATTACCACAAATACACCCTGGAAGAAGTGTACCACAACCTTTTTGATTTTGTGGTACAAGCCTATCCGGAAGACAAGATGTTGCAGCAATTGGTGGCCATGGATTATTATTTGTACCATAAAATAAGTCCCAAGACCCAGTTTTTAATGGAACTGGAACGGCCGGAAAAATTTGCGCTAATTGCCGAAAAAGGGTTGAATCACCACAAGTTTCGATTTAAAATACTGCCTTTATGCTTTGATTTTCAGCAATTTATGGAGACAGGTACCGTTTTGAAAATGGATACGGTGCTGGTGATTCAGTTTGACGGGGTGGAAAAGGCAAGGGTATGTGGGTCCTATCCACTACTGCTTCACCACATGCCCCTCCGTGTGTAATTTCTGATCTCCTTTCAAATCCCAGTGGTACACCCCGGCGGCCCATTGGCTGATTTCCGTAATTTTTAAAGATTGCGCACCCGCTTCCAGATTCAGGTTTTTAAAATACATCCGACGACCAAAAGCATCGTAAATGCTGAGTTGAAATTCAGCCGCCGTTTTCAAATTAAAATCCAAATTAAAATAATCGGTTGCAGGATTTGGCTTGCACAACACTTTCAAACTTCCCTCCGCAGTGGGTTGTATATTGATGGGTGTAGGTTCGCCTTGCCAACTGAAACGCACGGTTTGTACCCCATCGCTTCCATAACCCTCACTAAACAAAACATTGTGATCAATCGTCAGCAAACTTGAGACGTCCGCAACCGTTTTTTTAGCCC
>JBBAVI010000053.1:0-38247 GCA_040397785.1 Saprospiraceae bacterium
ATTCATCATTCATCATTCATCATTCATCATTCATCATTCATCATTCATCATTCAATTTCGTGGTTATCGGCGGCGGCATATTTGGTTGTTACGCTGCTTTGTACCTGGCAAATAAGGGCGCACGGGTAGCCCTTGTTGAGAAAGAGGCACGCCTGTTTCAAAAGGCATCGGTGGTGAACCAGGCGCGGTTGCACAGTGGGTATCATTATCCGAGGAGCATTGCAACAGCGGCATTGAGTGATGAACATAAGGCACGGTTTACGGAGGAGCACCGGCCATTTGTGCATAGCCAGTTTGAAAAGTTTTATGCCCTGGATCGGTTTGGTTCTTTTACGGATCCTCGGCAGTTTGAACGATTTTGTGCGTACCTCTCCATTCCCTGTACGCCCATAAAGTCCCATAATTTGTTCAATTTCAATCGTTTGGAGGCGTTGTATGCCACCGTGGAGGCTACTTTTGATCCTGTTTTGCTGGGCATGCACTACCGGGAACGCGTACAGGCGCATGCGGGTATCCATGTGTACACGAGCGCGCGTGTCACACAAGCAGTGGCCGACGGGGATGTATGGCGGATAAACATTGTCCAGAAGGTAGATCCTAAAACGGATCCGGTGTTATTGGAAATCAGCAGTGCGACGGTGATCAATGCCACCTATGCTGCCAGTTCGGCCGTGAACCGCCTGTTTGGTGTGGCGGATTTGGATTTGACCCATGAGATTTCTGAAATTGCGTTTGTTTCCAGCAAAGCGTTTGAAAATAAAGGACTTACGGTGATGGATGGCCCTTTTGGTTCGATCATGCCGTACGGAAAAAGCGGGTTGTTGTCCCTTTCGTCGGTGGCCTATACCCATCATAAAATATCTTACCAAAACCTGCCGCATTTTGATTGCCAAACAGCCGCCGATCCTGCCTGTACCCCGTCGGCACCGGGGATATGCACGACTTGTGTGCGGCGTCCAGCGAGCAATGCTTATAAAATGATCGCCCAAATGGGGCAATATTTTAGCGATTCGGTGGAATTTGAGCACCTGTTTTCCTATTATACCATCAAGTCCAAGCTCAAAACCAGTTACATTGATGACGGCCGACCCACCGAGATTTCAAAATTGCGTGAAAATCCGCATTTTTATTGCTTGTTTGCCGGCAAGATTAATTCTATCTATGAAGTAGAAAAAATTGTTTAATTGTATTTGTCCTGTGTAGATGCCCTCCTGTTCTTAAAAATCCGTTATTTTCGCGCCCCACGAAAATATTCAACCATTACGTGGTCAGGTTTTTTGTGGATCATATGTGGATCATATGTTTTCTACAAATGCATGTTTTCTACAAATGCATGACTTCTCCGAAGTCAGGTTTTTGTGGATCATTTGTTTTTGCATGACTACAAATGCATGTTTTCTACAAATGCATGACTTCACCGAAGTCAGGTTTTTATGGATCGTTTGTTTTTGCATGACTTAAAATGCATGTTTTCTACAAATGCATGACTTCTCCGAAGTCAGGTTTTTGTGGATCATTTGTTTTTCTCCAAATGCTTGACTTCTCCGAAGTAAAGTAGATTCATCATTCATCATTCATCATTCATCATTCATCATTCATCACTCCTTACTCATCATTCATCATTCATCATTCATCATTAAAATAAATGTACACCCTAATCATCGGCAGTTTGGTGCTCAGTATTTTTCATGCGATGATACCCAGCCATTGGTTGCCAGTGCTTGGTATTAGTCGGAGTGCTGGGTGGACGGTGCAAAAGACGTTGTGGGTGACCTTTTTGGCTGGCTTGGCACATGTGTTGAGTACGGTGTTGGCAGGGATAATCTTGGCGGTGGTGGGTGTTGCCATTTCCGAATATGTGTCCGTTTTTATGTCCTGGATTGCGCCGGGCTTATTGATCTTGTTGGGAATATTTTATATTTACCAGCATTATTACCACCATCATTTTCATTTGCATAAACAGACCACGGGGTGGGGGGTAATCGCCTCCCTGGCCTTGGCGATGTTTTTATCGCCGTGCTTCGAAATTGAGGGCTATTTTTTGGCGGCGGGCCAATATGGCATCGGTTTCGTGTTGTTTTTGGCGCTTTTGTATGGGGTCATTACCATTGGGGGTATGTTGATCTGGGTTTGGATGGCTTTGCGGGGCTTGCAACGCTTAGATTGGCATGCATTGGAACACAATGCCGGGTTGATTGCGGGCGTAACGCTGATCATTTCGGGTGTTTTATTGCATTTCTAATTTTGAGCAGTGTAGGAGAATTGCTGAATAATTAAACTTGTAAAGCGCATAAAATGAATATTAAATATAGAATAAATTATTTGCATAAGTAATATTAACAATTGTATGCCAAAGAATATTTGCCTTTTTACGCAGAATAGCGCTATTTTCGCATTAGTAAAAACCCTTTTGGCAAATATTCCAAATTGAAGACCCGCAATATGCTGGCGGTGTCTACCACTACTACACCTATATGAATCCTCCACGCCTGCTTTATTGCTGTTTTTTTGTTATTTACTTTTCCTTGCATTCAGCCGTTACTTATGGTATTTGTGTGGATAGCATTCATGTGGTGATCAAACCCGTGCAATGTTTTGGTTTGCGCAATGGCGCGATTATCATCGATACGGTATATGGCGGTGAAAAACCTTTTTACTATTCCCTTGATGGACAATCTTTTAGCACCCGCCCAGTGATGGAATCTCTGTGGAGTGGCGATTATACCGTGTATGTGCGGGATGCATCGGGGTGTATTTACCCAACCGATGTATTTGTACCGGAGCCGGCGGAATTGAAGGTAAGTTTGAGCGTTTCGGATCAAAGTGTCGAAGCGGGGATACCGGTTCAATTAAAGGCAGACGTTAATATTCCCTTTAAAGATATTCGGTCGATTGAATGGCGCCCACCTTATTTATTTGCGCAGCAGGCCATGCTGGAGCAGGAGGTGCGGTTGTCGGACACCACGACCATTGCGATTGAAATCACCAATCAGAAAAACTGCATTGCGCGGGATCAGATCACGATTCATATTGAAAAAACAAACGTGTATTTGCCGAATGTGATCAGTACAAGTAGTAATACCGATGCCTATTTTACGGTGTTCGCGGGGGAAGGGGTTGCGCAAGTGCTCAGTTTACAGGTGTACAGCAGAAATGGCAGCCTGGTATTTGAACGCCAAAATTTTCCGCCCAATGACCCGCTCAAAGGTTGGAATGGGCGTTGTAAAGGCAAGGTGGTGCAGAGCGGGGTGTATCCTTTTCTGGCCGTCTTGGAATACCTCGACGGCCAGAAAAAGTCATTTCAAGGCAGTATAACGGTGATTAATTAATCACTTTGCCATTTTTTACCTTAAAGGAAATCGCTCGGATTTTCAGGATATTTACCAAAGGATTGTCGCTCAGGACAATAAAGCTGGCTTCGTAACCATCCTCAATTTTGCCAATTTTGCGTTTTGGGAAAATGGCACGCGGGGTGTTTTCACACATTACTTTCAATAATTTATCATAACCCAGTCCGCCCAGGTTGAACCAGTAATTGAGTTCTACCCTGCCGGTCCGTTGCGGATCATCGGAACCCAAAACCAGGTTCACATTTTGGTCAAACAGGCGTTTGATGGTTTTGAGGTGAAATTCCTGCACGGCGGCATTGGTATTTCCCTGCGCATGGGAGAATAGGGTCGCCACGGGGATTTTCTTTTTGGCCAGTTTTTTCAGATCATCGTCTGATAAGGTGTATTGTTTGGCATCGCCGCTGCCGTCCCAGTTGTGTCCTGGAAGGTTGGCCAAGCCGTCTACACCCAATTTAATCGCCAAGGCCACATCTTCGGCGGTTTCAACGTGTGCAAATACGCGCAAATCGGATTTATGTGCTTTTTTAACCACCAATTTGGCCATATCTTCGGTGAGCCCTTTTCCCGCTTTGCCGCCATTTTTTTGTGCATCCAACAGATAAATGGAAATTACGTCTGGCTTTTGCGCCTTGATTTTGGTCCAGTTGGCTTCCAGGGCAGATTTATTGTCAACAAACCAATAACCGTTGCCGAGCATTTTATTGCCCGTTTTGATCATATCGTATTTGGCGGTCCATTGTTGCGGATTTTTCACGCCTTGCGCCGGACCTTCATATTTCAAAAAAGGGTATCCTAAGGAACAGGTAATGCCGCCGTTGGCAAACAAAACATCGGGTGTTTTAGCGGTATTTACCATGGATTGCACGGCGGCACGGCCTTCCTGGGTATTGCTGAGCACTTGCAGGTAAAACACGCCTTCATCCAGGTACAACTTCAGGGTGCTGGCAGCCGCCGGATTGTCGGCCACACTTGCGCTGAACACATCACCCATGGGGGGAATGACCCACCTTCCAAGCAAATCAACGACCGAATCGATTTTAGCGGGTGCTTTTTTGCTCAGGGTGCCATTCACAACATACCAGGTGCCGTTGGTGAAATCTTTGCCGTTGTACCAGCTGGCATTGCGGTATTCGTAATTTTTGGAAGTGGACTGCGCGTGGATCGCTTGAGCAAAAACGACCAAAATGAACAGGTAAAAGATCTTTTTCATAAGCATGTAGGTGTCTGAAAATGGTATAAATCGCAAAAGTAGCGTTAAGCCAGGCAATTTTTGCCAGGTTAACAAAGGGTTTGGAAAATGAACCGCAATGCACTTATTTCAGGCCCAGTTGTGCAGCAGTTTGAAAGTCATTGTTGGCTTTTTCCTGGAGGCCCATGGCTTGAAATAAGAAACCACGGGTCTGATAGGCTTTCGCATATTTTTTATTGATGAAAATGGCTTTGTCTGCGTCGGCCACCCCATTGCCCGGGTCGCCTTTTTGTAAATAGGCGTAGGCACGGTTGTTCCAAATCATTTCCAAATTTGGATTGATGGCAATCGCAGCGGTGTAGTCTTCAATGGCTTCCGGGTAACGTGCCGTTTTTACATTCAGGAGACCTCGGTTAACCAGGGCTTCTAAGTATTGCGGGTTGAGTTGAATCGCTTTGGTATAGTCTTCGATGGCCCCATTCATATCGTCGGTTTTTTCCCTTGCCACGGCCCTGAAATAATAAGTTTCAAACGATTTGGGCTCCAAGGTCAAACTTTGGGTAAGATCCGGAATGGCTTCTTGCGGTCGATTCAAAATAACCAGGCATTTCCCCTTGTTCATATACAGTTTTGGGGTAGAAATACCTGCTTGAATGGCTTTGGTAAAATCTTCCAGGGCTTCCGGAAATTTGCGCATTTGCATATAGGCCTGTCCGCGGCCATTGTAGGCTTCGACGGTATTGGGATCGTATTTCAAGGCCTCGGAGTAGTGCAAGATAGAATTGGTAAAATCGAGCGCCAGCAATTCATTATACGCCAGGTTGCACTGGCACAAAGCAGATTCGGGTGTTTTGTCAACACAGTTTTTGAACAAGGCCACGCCTTCTTTCCAAACCCCCGATTGTTGAAATGCCAGCAAACTAAATAAGCAAGCCACACCTGCCAAGGCAAGATTCCGAATTTTAGGCTCCAGTTTTTCGGCCAACAAGGCCAACAGGAAAAAAATGCCAATGCAGGAAATATAAACGTACCGATCCGACCGTAATTCAAAACTTCCCACGGTTCGAAAGGGCAGCATGACCGTAAGCGGCAAAAAATACAGCGCAATACCTAGCAGATAGTCTGCTTGGGTACGCAACTTCCACCAAATTAACGATGCCAGGCCAACCACCAACACCGGTGCAAGCAGGTAGGTGATGTCCCAAACCCCTTCGGTTTTGACAAAAGGATAGGCTACCGAGTAACCGATGGGCAGCAACAACTTGACGGGATAAAAAAGCAGGGTCTGGCAAACCATCAAGAAACGATCGAACACACTGAATACCTCAGACGCAGCCTGGATGTTGTGGCCCTCGGCTTCCCGGGTGCTAAAGGTGTATAAACCAAAGGCAATACTAATTACGATGTACGGTATTTTACTCAGCCAAAATTTTCTTTCTAATTTTTTAAAACTATAAAAATCAAAAAACAAGAGCAAAAGGGGTAGGGTAACGGCGGCCGACTTGCTCAGACAGGCGCACAAAAACAAACCAAGCGAGGCAGCATACATGGCCCAATTTGGTTTTTCATGCATTGAAAACTTGAGGTAGGTGTAGGCGCTAAGCAGGTAAAAACTGCTAAAAAGTACGGTACTCATTGCGGCTGCCCAACAAACAGCTTCTGTTTGCATGGGGTGCACGGCAAACAACAGGGCAGTTGCAAAGGCAATCCAGGGACGTTTAGTCAGTTGCAGCAATAGTTGGTACACCATCCCGGCATTAAAAGCATGCAGCAGGAGCGCCACAAAGTGGTAGCCCCAGGCATCCTGACCAGAAAACATAGAACCCAGCCAATAGGCCATCCAGGTAAGCGGGGCATACATCCCGAGGTTTTGTCCGCTGAAAAACTTCCCCAAACTGGGGTTTTGCAAAGCCCGGTTGTACAAAATGGCTTTATCATCGTCAAAAAATACAAAACCGTTGTTGACGGAGGCGCCAAAAACACCAATGGCTGCCAAAGCGAGCAAGAGGAGGGGTAACCAAGGCCGGTCGAATATAGAAAAGGATGTATCGGGAATCGGATCCGAAGGCACTGTTGAAACAGGCGTTGGTACTGCCGGGGGAGTTTGCTTTTTTTTCTTCGTCATAACGCGAAACCATTCAGAAACAGGGTGTTACTTATCTTTTTTAGGTGTATTGGGGTCATCGTAGTCAATTTTCCCACCCCACATGCGCATTTGTCCGAGAATCCATTGTTGTCGTTCGCGCACTTTGCCCGAGGGCTGATCCACTTTATAGATGAACGGATTGGGCAATACCGAGGCCAGGAGCGCTGCTTCCTGTCGGTTGATTTGGAGGGCACTTTTTTTGAAATAAAACTGTGCGGCTGCTTCTGCACCGTAGATCCCATCGCCAAATTCGATCGAATTGAGGTAGGCAGTCATGATCCGTTTTTTACTCCAAATGGTTTCGATGAGGAAGGTAAAATACACTTCAAACCCTTTTCGGAGCCAGGATCGGCTGGGCCAAAGGAACACATTTTTGGCCGTTTGTTGGCTGATGGTGCTGGCGCCGCGTTTGCGTTTGTGGTTGCGGTTGTACTTGTAGGCTTTTTCAATTGCTTCAAAATCAAAGCCTTCGTGCTCCAAAAAGTCCTGGTCTTCGCCACAAACCACCGCGAGTTGTAGTTGGGAGGAGATTTTATCGAAAGGCACCCAATCGTGTTTTAAACGCAGGGTGCGTTCGGCATCCCAACTTTGTTCCCAGTTGCGTTGGAGCATGAGGGGCGTTAGCGGCACGGGTAGGAAGGCATACAAAAGCGTGAGCCCAATGGTTATACCAAAAAACCATAAGCAACAGCGGAGGAGCAGTCGCCTGAGATATTTACCCCAAAGTAATTTACCGTATGCATCTTTTGGGACACTTCGGTACCAGGCGCGCAACCATCGTTTTATAAAATTCACGTAAGAGCAGTTTTACAAAGCAAAAGTAATTGCTTTTTGAAACTTAGGTAGTCGCTCTTATTAGAAATCCATTCCTTCCGATTCTTGCCGGGTGTTTTTTCTGCGAAACAGGGAAACATCAAATTTGCCGAAGCGGTAGGAAAAGTTGACCCGCACCAGTTGTGGGTCGCGGCGGCGCCAGTTATCCTGAATAAATACCGTTGATTCGGTATGGGAACCCGATATCCGAGAGCGAAAAATATCCTGCATACTCACCGTGATGCTGGCGGTGCGTTTCCAAAGGTCTTTCCGGACACTCAAATCGCAAAACCAAACCGGGTTGGAGTACCCTTGGGCTGTGCTGCTCGGACCGCCGCCCCAACCGCCGCCACCCATGCGACCACCCCGGCCACCGCCGTTGTTTTCGAATGAGAAGGCCGTGCGGCTTTGATAAGAACCATTGAGTTGAATGGTGAAATTTTGTGGCAGGCGTATATTCAGGTTTTCTTTAATAAACCAGGTAAATTGCTCTGCTTTCAAATCGGCAGCAATGTTGGTGCCGTCCACAATTGAATTATACAGATTGAGGTTGCTGGTAAGGTCGAAAATTTTAAAAAAGGTGTTTTTAACCGTAAATTCTGTGCCATAAGCGGTGCTAGACTTGGCATTTTCATAAGTAGACACCACCACTTCCTGGCCTTGAATGACGTCCGACTGTCGGGTTTGGTACCGGGTAATAAGGTCGGTTGCGCGTTTGAAATAGGCCGAAACCAGGATATTATGGTTTTTATTTATGATATTTTGGTAGGAGAATTCGAGTGAGTTTGTAAATTCAGGGCGCAAGGCAGGGTTTCCGCGCGAAAGTTGGAGCGAGTCTGTGAAGTCCGGGAATGGAATGAGTTGAAAGAAATTTGGCCGGTTGATCCGGCGGCTTAAACTCACTTGAACATTGTCTTCCTCGTTCAGTTTGTAGGTAAAATTGACACTTGGAAACAGGCTAAGCGGGTAATTATTGGTAAAACTGGTATCGGTATCGATCAAATAGCCAGTATAGGTGGAGCTTTCTGCACGCAAACCCGCCTGAAAACCCCATTTTACATAGGATTTGCTGAAGGTGCCGTACGCTGCATACACCTGGTCGTTGTATTTATAATTTCCGGCAAAGTTGGGCGCCAACACATATTCACTGTTGATAAACAAGTAGCTGTCGTTTTTACTTCTATAATTGCGAATTGCAGCACGCACGCCGGTTTCAAATTTCATCCCATTGCGCAACGGATTGACGAAATCAGATTGAATGGTCAGGAACTCATTGGATCCGGATCCGATTTGTTGCTGCACCGTATTTTGATTTTGACCAATAAAGATGGTGGTAAAATCATTGAGATTGTTTGATTTGCTGCCATTCAGGTTTACATCGGCGGTCAATTCCTTGCCTTCTTTTGGGAAAAGGAATTTATACAATAATTGACTCCCAAAATTGCTGTGGCTGCGTGAACCGATCGCTTTCCGATTCGAATAGCCTGTATGTACTTCGCCATTGCGCAAGGTATCTGTTTGGATATCCAGTAGATCTTCCGAGGAATTATCGCCCCGCATAAAGTTACCGCTCAGGGTGAGGGTGTTGCGGTTGTTGATGAAATAGTCGATTCCTGCTCGGCCCATGGCAAAATAGCCATCATTAACGGCCCGGTTGTCTTGAAATACATTGGTAAGCGGGGTACCCACGAGGTTGTTGCGGTCGGTAGCGCCACTGCTTTTGGATCTGCGTTGGTTGAGGTTGCCGCTGATAAACCCATTGACTTTTCCTTCCCGCACATTGATGTCTCCTCCCAGGTTTATTTTACCCCGACTATCCACACCAGCCCGCACGTTGCCGTTGTAACCGATGCGGCGTTCTTTTTTCAGGACAATATTGACAATGCCACTGCCGCCACCGGAAGCATCGTATTTGGCGGATGGATTGGTGATAATCTCCACATTATCAATCGCATCGGAGGGGATTTGGTCGAGCGACATGTTGGTGGGGCGGCCATCAACAAATATTTGCGGTGCGGCGTTGCGCATGGTCAGGTTGCCATCCACGTCCACATTAAGCGACGGGATATTTTTCAGTGCATCTTCTGCGGTACCTCCTGCTGCCACGCCATCTTTATCTACCCGATACACTTTTTTATCGAGCGCCAGGGTAATTTGCCCAGCGTTGCCTTCAATGGTCACCTCTTTCAGGAGTTCGGAGGAAGTAGATAACTTGATGTTACCCAGGTCTTTATCGATGGCTCCGGCATTGGGCATTCCACCGCCGCCATTGCCGCGACCACCTTGGCCGTTTCCCTTGCCTTGACCACCCGGGCCGCCTGGTATGCCAAAAGACACCGTTTGTTCGATGGAGGCAAAACCGAGGTAGGTTATTTTTAAGGTAAAATCGCCACGTATGGGCAGACTTTCGAGGCTGAATTCGCCATTTGCTTCTGTTAACTGTCCAGCAAGCAGGATTTTGTTCATTTTACGGGTTACCGAATCAAACTTCATCCCGGTAAGTTGCACGGATGCATAACCGATCCCTTTGCCGGTGGTTTCATCCACTACTTTGCCATAAAATCGGCCAACATTGAATTGGGCTGGATTCGTATTACCACCTGGTCGGCCGGCATTTGGTTGTTGAGCGATAAGTAAAAGCGGAAGCAAAAAAAGCAAGAAGAAGGTAAAATTGCGCATGCGGATGTGTAAACGAAGGTTCAAATAGAAGGCGGTCATTGGCTATTGAGTGAAAAATCCTAAATGACTCGTACTGCAAAGAACAGTTAAAATTAATCTTGGTTTTAAACTTTTAGGTTAGAGCATGCCTTTTAGCGGTATTGGAATGTTTTTCCGGGAACTGCATCCACTAAACGTTGCACAAAAGGTTGGTCGGACGCTGCAAACAATTCATTTGGAAATCCGATCGCCTCCACTTTACCATTGTCCATCACCATCAAGCGGTCGCACATTTGATGGATGACGCTCAGGTCGTGGGAGATAAACAAATAAGTGAGGCCAAATTTGTTTTGTAAATCGAGCAGCAGGTTTAAAACCGTGGCCTGAACGGATACATCCAGGGCCGAAACGATTTCATCACAAATAATGAACCGGGGTTCGAGCGCCAAAGCCCGTGCGATACAAATGCGTTGGCGCTGGCCGCCAGAAAATTCGTGTGGATATCGGTTGTATTGGCCTGCTTCCAGCCCTACTGTTTCCAGTAATTCAATCACTTTATCTTTTCTGGCCTGTTTATTGGCTTGTAAACCATGCACTTCCATCGGTTCCTGGATTGCGGTACCAATGCGCATACGGGGATTCAGCGAGGCATAAGGATCTTGAAAAATTACCTGAATTTCTTTGCGAAAAGGCCTGAACGCGGTTTCATTCAATGCGCTCAATTCCTGCTTGCGGTACCAAACCTTGCCTGCATGTGCAGGTGTGAGGCGCGCAATCGCCCGCCCGAGGGTGGTTTTGCCGCAGCCCGATTCGCCCGCTAAACCGAATGTTTCGCCTTCGAAAACTTCAAAACTTACCTGATCCACGGCTTGTTTCCAGCGAATGGGGTTGCCCAACCAGTTTTTTTGCGCAGGAAATTGGACGGAAAGGTTTTCCACTTTCAACAGTGGTTCGGGCGCGTACAAACGCTTGCGTCGCTCGGCAGTTTCAAGATCTGTCACTACCCGAGGGGCTACTTTTACCAAATGATCTTCTAAAAAGTCTTGAACCGTAGGCAAGTGATGCACTTTTTGATGCAAAGAAGGCCTGCTGGCCAACAATCCTTTGGTATAAGGATGTTTTGGGTGGGTCATGATTTCTTGTACCGTTCCACTTTCCACCACATTTCCTTGGTACATCACCGCCACCCGATCGCATATTTCGGAAATTACCCCAAGATCGTGGCTGATAAACAACATGGAGAGGCCGTTTTCATCCCGCAAATTGCGCATTAAATCCAAAATGGCCTTTTGAACAGTCACATCCAGCGCGGTGGTCGGTTCATCGGCAATCAATATGGCAGGCAAACACGACATGGCCATGGCAATCATAACCCGTTGCTTTTGTCCGCCGCTTATTTCGTGCGGATATGCATTGAAGATGCGCAGCGGATCTGGCAGTTTTACCTGTTCGAACAGATGCAAGGTTTTCGATTTTGCCTCTGAAAACGACTGATTTTGATGCAATTGAATGGCTTCCGTGACTTGCATCCCGCATCGAAACACTGGGTTGAGCGAACTCATTGGCTCCTGGAAAATCATGGCGATTTCTGCACCGCGGTAGGCCCGCAATTCGGCTTCCGGGAGTTTTAATAAATCGATCGCTGTGGTCGCCTCTTTGGGGGTGTACAGGATGGAACCTTGTTTTATTTGAGCCGTTGTTTTGGGCAACAATTGCATGACAGACAAGGCGGTCACCGATTTACCCGAACCTGATTCGCCCACAATGCCGAGGGTTTCGCCGCGGGATAGTTCGAGCGAAATATCATTTACCGCGCGTTTTGTGCCGGTTTCAGATTTAAAATCAACTTGCAGGTGTTTGATTTCCAGTATTTTATCAGCCATGTCGGTTTTTAAATTCAAATTATTCGCCATTGCGCATATTTACCTTGATTTTGGAAAGCGCCAGGTTTTGAAACATGGGCATGCGTTCTTTGATCGAAAGCAGATCCCGTGGTTGGAGCATGGTAAAAGCCGCCTGTTGTATTTCTTGCAGCTCACGGATTATTTTGTCGGTGGGTTGCCAATAACACACGTTTTTACCCAGCATATCGCGCAGTAAAGTGGCCTTGAACTGTGCAATTGCGGGCTCAAAGATGGCATGTGCTGCTGGATTTTGGTGCAAAGCCTCCAGTTTTTTGAGCATGGCCAGGTGTTTTCCAGTGCCTAATTGGCTACATGCCTGATTTTCACCCGTTTGGATCATCCAGGAAGGGAAAAAGGATTCGATGCTGTCGCTCGGAAACGCTTGATAGCAGCAGTTTATGAATTGATCGTCGCTCGGATCGGCAGTTTTTTGAGCGATGTTGCCCCAAAATTTGTAATCGATAAATAAATAGGGCTGTCCTTCCACCCATTGAAATACGAATCCGGGCATGGCTGGGGTCAACCAGGCAAAATCGGGTTGAAAATTGGCCTCATTGGGTTCAATGCGGGCTGCCAGTTTTTGTACCAGGCTATCGCGCAAATGAACCGTTGTTTGATAAAATGGCGCAAATTGAGCAGCCGCTTGTATTTGATTGAGGTCAAGCAGCCAGGTTTTGCGTTGTTCGACCAATTTGGGGCCTACATAGGCGGTAAGTAGTTGGAGTTCGTACCAGGCCGCCGGATCGCCGTCTTTGGGTGCGAGGGCTGCAGCATAGATCCAACCGCGTTGCCCGTTGGGGGTTTCGACATAACACCAGGGCGTTTGAAACTGTTGGCCATTTACTTCAAGCGGGGTTACAAATGGGCTGGTTGCGTGCAAATCAGCCACCAAAGTAAGGGCAGGTAAATCGGCCAAGGGCTTGCCTTTTGCACCGGGTTGCTCCAAAAGGCGCACCGGGCCAACTTTAACTTCCAAGTTAAATGTGGGTTTGGGTGCCGCATCTGGGTTTTGGCAGGAAAACAAGCAAAAAGTAACACAAAAAATAAGGTATCGCATGGTGCAAAATTCGGTAAAATGTTCATTTGTCGTACCTTTCCGCTACCTAAACAATTCAACATTCCGATGATCCGAACAGCACTATTCCTGTCCTTATCCCTTGTTTTTGTATGCCGGGCTGCGGTATTAAATGCCCAAATTATCGATAATTTTTCAGATGGCAACTTTACTACCGATCCGGTTTGGGAAGGCGCTACCGCCAATTTTATCATAAATGCAGCCGGAGAGTTGCAATTGAACGCGCCGGATGCCGGCACTTCGGTTCTTGCGGTGCAAGGCAATATTACCGATAGCACCATTTGGACGCTCGATTTCCGCATGGCTTTTGCGCCATCCACCTCCAATCTCTTGCGTATTTATTTAATGGCGGATCAGGCTAGTTTGCTCAATTCCAATGCCTATTACCTCGAAATCGGGGAAAATGGCTCGGCCGATGCGCTGCGCTTTTTTCGGCAGGATGGGGCGACCAGTACCTTGTTAGCAACCGGAACTGCGGGCCTGGTTGGCACCGATCCTGTTTCGGTGAAGATCAATATGAAACGCAGTCCTGCGGGGTTGTGGACGCTAGAGGCTGGTGTGCAAGGAAGTAGTTTACAGCCACAATTTAGTTTTACCGATGCGACTTATCAAGGTGGCCAGACGCGGTTTTTCGGGTTTTACTGCCTGTATTCTGCGACGCGTAAAAATTTGTTTTACTTCGATAATATTTCCATTGTGCCCGATTTGCCGGATACAAAGGCACCGACCTTGTTGTCGGCAAACGCGGGTAGTGCCACCGTGCTTACCGCAATTTTTGATGAAAACCTGGAGAAGGCGAGTGCCGAAAATCCGGCAAATTACAGCATCGACAATGGGGTAGGGGCGCCTGCTTCGGCCAGTTTGCAGGCCGATCAAAAAACGGTGCAGTTGAATTTGACCAATGCCCTTGCCAGTGGGAATTATAAGTTGGAACTCTCCGGCGTAAAAGACCTTGCGGGCAATGCTTCCCCGATACAAACGGCTCCTTTTAGTTTTGTCAATGTGGGCGCAGCGGCGGAATTCGATATTTTGATCAATGAAATTATGGCGGATCCATCCCCCAGTGCCGGTTTACCCGAGGTGGAATGGATTGAATTGTACAACCGTTCTTCCAAAACCATTGCGCTCAATACTTTGCGCGTGGATGATGGCGGCACGGCCCAGCCTTTGCCTACCTATAATATGTTGCCCAATACGTATGTGGTGTTGGCAACTGCTGCAAACGCAGCTATTTTGAGCCCGCTGTATCCTAATACCTTGATCGTCAATGGGTTTCCGATTCTCACCAACGATGGTGAAGTGCTAACTTTGAGCACGAGCGCAGGTGCCATTATTGATCGGGTGGGGTTTAGTATCAACTGGCATGATGATGCCGGCAAAAAGAACGGTGGCTGGTCGCTGGAGCGCATCAATCCAACGGCACCTTGTTTGGGCAGTGAAAACTGGCGTTCTTGTCCTGTTTTGCCCGGCGGAACACCCGGTGCCGTCAATGGTGCGCTTAGCCTAACACCCGATGCGACCCAGCCAAATCTGTTGAGCGCATTTCCGGAGAGTGCTACCACCGTGTTACTCACATTTTCAGAGGGATTGGATAAAGTGAATGCCACCAATATAGCGGGCTACAGTTTTGAACCCACGCTCGATTTGCTTTCTGCCACCCAAAGCAGTACCGACCGCCGCATTGTTACCTTGCAATTGGGGACGAGTTTGCAAGCGGGCCAGGTGTATAAATTAACGGTAAATCAACTCATAACGGATTGTGCAGGTAACAGCATTCCGGCAAATGGCCCGGAAGTACGGATCGGATTGCCGGAAACGCCCGCGGTAGGAGATATGGTGGCCAATGAAATTTTATGCAATCCACTTTCGGGTGGATCGCGCTATGTGGAATATGTGAACGTGAGCAAGAAGATATTTAGCCTGGAAAAATTTTACCTCGCAAACTTTAATAATGGCTCGGATATTGAACCAATTTTATTGAAACGCCTGGTTTTTCCGGATGATTATGTGGTGTTTACCGCCAATCCCGATGATATTATAAGCCGTTATGACGGTATTTTACCCGAACAAGTGTTGTCTCTATCGGGGCCGTCTTATGGCGATGATGCCGATAATTTGACCCTGTATTGGTCGAACAATGGCCAAACCGTTGTGTTGGACAGTTTGAATTATACCGATGATTGGCACAACGCCTTGTACAGTATCAGCGACCGGGAAGGCGTTGCACTCGAACGCATCCGAGTCGATCAACCGACCAACCTGGCAACGAACTGGACTTCGGCAGCGCCCATTCGTACCGGGGCGCCCGGCACGCCGACCTTACCGAATAGTCAGCAATTGAACACCGTTCCGACCAATACGGATTTAATTCAATTGCCCATCAAACGTTTATCGCCCGACGACGATGGTCGGGAAGATTTTTTAGATATCCTGTATGTCGTTCCCGCAACTGGATTTGCAGCCAGCGTGACCATTTATGATGCCGATGGCAGTCCGGTAAAGCGGATTGTGCGGCAAGAACTGGTGGGAACCGAAGGAAGTTTGCGCTGGGATGGCGATTCGGACGAAGGAATTCGGGTACGGCCGGGCATTTACATCTTGTATTTTGAGATTTTTCACCCGGATGGCACGGTAAAACACGAGAAACAGACGGTTTCGGTCGTTAAAAAGTTCTAAATGCCCGTAAAAAGCGCGTAATTTGCAGTTTTTTACGACTCAATGGAAGAAACAACAACAGTAGCATCCAAACCGGCATTTCGATCGGGTTTTGTGAATATTATCGGGCGGCCCAATGCGGGTAAATCGACCCTGATGAACGCTTTGGTAGGGGAGCGCATGAGCATTATTACGCACAAGCCGCAAACTACCCGGCATCGAATTATTGGCATTTTGACGGGCGAGGATTTTCAAATCGTATTTTCGGATACACCGGGTTATGTAAAGTCGCCGTCTTATAAAATGCACAATGCGATGAATCGTTTTGTGGAAGGCACGGTAGAAGATGCGGATTTGATGCTTTTTGTTTTTGATTTAACGGAAGAACTTGAAAATGACAATCCCGTTATTGAGGTGTTGAAAAAGGCCACTGCGCCCATCTTGCTAATTTTGAATAAATCAGATTTAGTAGATCCGCAACGGCACGATGATGCAGGCAATTGGTGGCGCAAAAGGGTAAATTTTACAGATACCTTGGCGATTTCGGCCCAAAAAAACCTGGATGCAGATGCGGTACGGCAAATGATCATTCGGTATTTGCCCGAAAATCCGCCGTACTATCCAATTGATCAATTGACCGATCGGCCAGAGCGGTTTTTTGTGGCTGAAATTATTCGGGAAAAGATCTTTTTTCTCTATTCAGACGAGATTCCGTATTGTTGTGAGGTAAGCATCGACTCATTTCAGGATAGTACGACGAATGCGGGTGTGGCCATCGCGCGCATACAAGCCTCTATTTTTGTGATGCGTGAAACACAAAAAGCCATTATTTTGGGTAGAAATGGCGATTCTATTAAGAAATTAGGTACCCAGGCCCGGATGGACATAGAGCGGTTTGTCCAAACCAAGGTGTTTTTGGAACTGACCGTAAAGGTAAAAGACAATTGGCGGGATGATGAGCGCGCCCTTACGCGTATGGGATATGTCTAGTTATTCCGGTTTTTTCCCACCTTTCAAAAAGCCTTGAATGGCTTTCAGGTTGTCCCATTGATCGTTTGCTGCCAAATTTGCCTGCGCGGGCCAGGTACCTGGATCATGCATAGCCAATTGGCTACCACCCGAAGCAAGGATTTCTTTCAAGCGATTCACATCGGTTTCGGCCAATTGATGGTAGCTGTGGATGCCAAACTGGTTGAGCAATTCCTGAATTTTGGGTCCAATGCCTTCTACCACCGTTAAGTCATCGTTTTCGGCAACAGAAGCGGCAAAAGGTACTTGGTCAGAAGCCGGAGTTGTAATTTCAGCAGGAACAAATGCATCCAAGGGTTTTTCCAGGCGATCGTCTATGTCGAACGTTTCGATGGTGGGCTGTGCAACGGGCGCCAAAACAGGTGCAACGGCATCTATTTCGAAGGCGGTTACCAACTCCTGCGGTTCTACAGGCGCCATACCGGCCAATTCGGTCTCCACGGCTTCGTTTAAAACGATTAAAGGCACCACAATAGGGACCATTGGTGTAGATGCCACCTCGTCTTCAAAAAAGAGATCTTCTTCCAGTTCGTCCGAAAAGTCGAACCCGGTATGTGTATCAGGAGGAGTCGTCATGGTAGCATCCAACTCCAGGTCTATGAGTGCTTCCGTTGAATCAACCAATGGAACGTCGTTTTCAATGGTATCCAACAAAGTTTCTTCCTCTGCTTGCACATCTGCGCCGGAGAAATCGAGGGTTTCAATTTCGAGCGGGATGGGCGTATGTGCGCCGCGGGTTTCCAGTGGGAGGGACAGGCCGAGTTCGGTTTCCAGTTGACGGTTGCGGGCTGCCAGGGTTTCCATTTGGGCTTCTATTTCATCCATTTGATCGCGCAGATTCCCATTGTTGTGGTGCAGCGTTTCCAGCTGTGCGGCATAATTGCTGCGGTCTGCTTCAGCAGTAGCCAGGTTTGATTTGGCTTGTGTCAATTCAATGCGCATCGCATCTGCGGAAGCGGTAAGGCTTTGATTTTCGAGGGTAAGTTTATCTACTGCCTGCTTGTAACGGCTCCAGAGCATCCAGCCCAGCCAAATGCCGAGTAGAAAAGCGCCGAACAGCATAATGAAAATTTCGAATGAATGTTCGGTAACAGTGCCCGTACCTGGCCCAGTGATTACATCTTGTTGAAACATATTATAAAAGGCGTTATTGTAAAAGGATGTTTGGTTTGGGGAAATTAGTTTTGGATTTTAATCACCACGCGGCGGTTCTTGTACCTGCCTTGTGGGGTATCATTGGTAGCAACGGGCTTTTTATCGCCCATTGAAAGACATTTGATTTGTGTTTTTTTGACCCCTTTTTTGACCAGGATATCGCGGATACTGTTGGCGCGTTTTTGTCCAAATTCAATGTTCGACTTCGGATCGCCCACAAAATCGGTATGACCCGTGATGACTACCTTTTCCTTGCTTGAAATGAGTTGTTGGGCTAGTTTATTGAGGTAGTCGCTAATAGCGGCATTGTCTTCCTTTCGAACCGAATTGTACGGAAAATGCACCACCATATAATCGTCCACCGATTCGAGTTGCACCTTGTCAATGGCATTGGGTGAAAAATTGGTTTTGGTGTTTTTTTGTGCTGGAACTGGTTTGGGCTTGGCGGTCGTTTCCTCCACAGGCTGTATGGGTGTCTCCGTCTCAATCGTGTCTGGTTCAATCGCAGCGGTCGGCTCTTGCGGCAGGGCTTTTCTTGCAGCAGTTTGATGTTGCATATCCTTGATGCCATACACGTACCAGCGCCAGCAGACGGCACTCCACACGGCAAACAGAATTATTATCAGGTATTTTGAATTCATATCAATGCTTTCAGACTTGAAGGGTTAGGGTTCACAGTGCAATTATCGTCAGGTATTTTCAGTTTTTATACAAATTCGATAAAAATTAACCTTTTGCCTTCGATTTATTTGATAATTTCTTCAAAACAGGCATATTTGGGCGTGTTTTAATAAGTGCACCTTTAATTTTATTGGATGGAGCAGATCACTTTTCCTGATTTTTTGAAAGTAGATATACGGACAGGCACCATTTGTGCGGTGTCGGTTTTTGAAAAGGCAAAGAAGCCAGCCTATCAATTGGAAATCGATTTCGGCCCGGCCTTGGGCATTAAAAAAAGCAGCGCGCAAATCACGCAGATTTACACGCCAGAAACGCTTTTGGGCAAACAAGTGATGGCGGTTGTTAATTTTCCACCAAGGCAAATTGCCAATTTTTTTTCCGAAGTACTGGTATTGGGTCTAGAAACGGAAGTAGGGGTCGTGTTGTTGATACCTGAGCGTAAGGTAGAAAATGGAACCCCGGTGTCTTAATGTTTTTAGTTTTTCGACTTTAAGGCTATCGCAGCACTAATTTCCGTTTTTGTATGCTTCAAAGCTTTGTTTCATATAGCGTTCTTCCTGCGCGAATTTGAGTTCGAGCATCATACCATCGGGTTCCTTGTAGCCTGGCGAAATCATGATACGTTCATATTTTTCATTCAGATATACGACAGTTGGGTACGACATTTTGCCGTCCAGGAGTGCATAGGCGAGGGTGTGTATGCCCTTTCCATTTCCAGTTTCCACATAAGCAAAACGTTGGCCACTGAATTGAATCTCTCCCCGTTGTTCGGCGTTTAGTTTTACCGGATAAAAGTTTTGCGCCAGGTATTCGGCTACTTCCGGGCTTGTAAAGGTTGCTTTATCCATTTTTTTACACCATCCGCACCAGTCGGTAAATACATCTACCATTATTTTTTTAGGGTTGGTTTTGTTCAGTTCCATGGCTTCCTCCCAGGTGTACCATTTCAACTCCACTACTTTTTGGGTTGGCTGGGCTGATGGGTGCATCATAAATGCCATAGAGATGGCCAAAAAACCGGCAAGTATCCCGAAAGACAGTAATTTTTTCATATTGGATAAAATTTTAGCAAATTTACTGGATTTCCTTGGCAGCGACAATAGGTGTTCAAAACAAACATGAGTCATCCCGAATTTTGGTGAAAACTAAAATTCGGGATGGCTCTTTTCTTTTTTGAGACCTACAAATGTTCGACTTCTCCGAAGTCGTAAGCGGGTTCGGACATTGTATCTTTTCTACAAATGTTCGACTTCTCCGAAGTCGTAAGCGGGTTCGGACATTGTATCTTTTCTACAAATGTTCGACTTCTCCGAAGTCGTAAGCGGGTTCGGACATTGTATCTTTTCTACAAATGTTCGACCTCTAGCGAGGTCGTCGCGTTGCCCAATGATTTAATGAAAACAAACCAGATCCTTTTATAGATACCTCAAAACTTAAAGGCAAGGCACTGACCTCCTTGGAGGTCAAATATTTGTAGCAACGCCCAATGGTATTTTTTCCGCACGACCTCGCTAGAGGTCGCATATTTTACCCAAATATTTCCGCTTTGCTGGTTGTTCGGTAAATAAATAAAAAATCCCGAATTCTGGTTTTCACCAAAATTCGGGATGATTCATATTGCCTTATTTTATCAAACGATGTTGATTAGCGTTCGAGCAGTACATCGCCTTTAAAGATTTCGGTCAGACCATCTTTGAACAAGATTTCTGCGAAATAAGTAAAGATGGCGGGTGCTGCTTTGTCTCCTTTAACTCTTCCATCCCAGCCAGAAGCAGGGTTGTTTGGCAAGAAGTTCCGGTACTCATGTACGGCGCTTCCCCAACGGTCAAATACCATGAAGGATTTGATGTTTTCCACTTCGTAAGGTTCTACCCCAAAAATCATGAATAGATTGTTGTTGTCAGAATCTGGATTGAAGATGTTCGGGATATACACCAGGCGTTCTTTGTTCACAATTACCAGACGGGTGTCCGTTGCTTTACAGCCATTGGTGTCGACCGCAGTAACGGTGTAGCGCAAGGTGTAAAGTGGGGTAAGTGTGATCGCTGAGTCAATGCCGCCTGGGAAAAGGCTGGCAGGATTCACCTGGAGGTATTCGATGCGTGCTGGATCGTTTGTTACGTCGCCTACAGACAAGTCGATTGTTTCGCCCAGGTGGATAATGGTATCCGGTCCGAGGTTCACCAACAGCGAGTCTGGTTCGGTCAGGGTAATCAACGCCTGGTATTCACAACCATTTGCGTCTTGAATCACGATGTTATGTGGGCCAGGAGGCAGGCTGGTGAAGGTACTTGATGCTGTGAAAGGTGCGTTGTCGAGGGAGTACAAATAAGGTGGCAAACCACCTGTAACGCCTCCGACTGCAATAGATCCGTTGCTTTGTCCGTAGCAAACAATGTCTTTTGAATCAATGCTTGCTGCACTTGGGGTGTCATCATCTACATCGACCGCTGCTTCATTGGTAGAAGTACAACCGTTGCTGTTATTGGTAACCGTCACCGAATAGGTAGCCGCTTGGCTAACGATAATGGTTTGAGAATTATTACCAGATACGATGTTACCACCTTCCCAATTATAGGAGTAGGTTCCTGATCCTTGCACTTCTACATTCAGGGTGATTTGCGTAGTGGTACAAGTCAATTTTTGCACAACGGGTACTGCTGTTGCAGGGCCTTGGGAGTCATCGATCACGTTGACTGCCGAACTTACGGAACAACCATTTGTAGCGGTAGCAATAACCAGGTAATTACCTGGGGCGGTCGTAGCAGGGTTTGGCAAGGTAGAGGTAAATCCATTTGGTCCTGTCCAAAGCCAGGTTACGGCGATATTTGAATTTGCGACCAAGTTAACGCTTGGATTGGTACAAGTTTTGGTACCACCAATTACGGTTACTTGTGGCGCATTTTTATCTGGAGCAACCACGACACTGTCTACAGAAATACAGCCATTTTTACCCGTTACGGTAACGGTGTAAATACCTACAAGGGTTACGGTTGGGTTTTGCACGGCTGATGTAAATGTACCGGGTCCTGCCCAGGCGTATGTTACATTATTGGTAGCCGAAGCACTGGTAATAACACCTTGATTGGCTGCGCAAGTGATGGTATCGCCCTCTGCTGTAACACCAGGAGGGGTTTTGTTTTCAATCACATTTACGGTTGCTGTAGCGGTACAACCACTGCTTACCGCTTTCACTACGACAGTATAAGCACCGGGTACTGAAATATTGGTCGGATTCTTTGTGGTTGCGGTAAATCCGTTTGGACCCGTCCATGCATACGTTACGTTTGCAGGAGTAACGGTAGAAATGAATACCACTTTTGGTTTGATACAAGTGATGGTATCCGTCGCAACACTAACAGTGGGTGTAAGTTGGTTGGCTGTTACGTTTGCTACAGCCGTTTCCGAACAACCATTTACTGGATCCGTTACAACCAGCGTATAGCTACCAGCAGCGGTGATATTATTCGGATTTTGGATGTTGGAAGTGAATCCATTTGGTCCAGACCATTCGTAGGCTACGCCCGAGGTGATCGAATTGCCTTGCAAAGTGAGCACCGGATTGTTGCAATTGATTTGGCCACCGGTTGCCACTACTTCTGCGGGCAGGATGATGTTTTCAAACACGGTCAGCGTGAAGTTCGAAACACAACCATTTGTGCCTGTTGCAGTATAGGTGTAAACACCTGCAAAGTCGGCAGTGATATCCGGTGTGGTGGCGGTAAAACCATTTGGTCCAGTCCAAACCCCGGTAGCACCAGGCGTTTGAATTGTGCTGGTTACATCTACCGATACCAAATTACAAGTTAGGGTACCGCCGCCGGCTAGGGTTGCTTGTGGCGCGTCCTGATTTTTGGCTACAATGGTAGTTGCCGTATTGGTACAGCCATTTGCTGCAGTTACGAGCAGGTTATAAGTGCCATCTTCGGACACAGCAGGAGATTGTACAACTGCAGTAAAGCCGTTCGGACCGGTCCATGAAAAACTTAAGTTGGGTGTGTTGGAAGTTCCTACCACCGTTCCTGTTCCAGAAAAACAGTCCAGCGTATCACCGGCTGCTGCAATATCTGGTGCAACTACGTCTTGTGTAATTGTAATAGAATTACTTGAGGTACAGCCATTTGCACCGGTAATTGTAACCTGGTATGCTCCTGGTTCGCTCGCAGTCGGGTTATTTACGGCGGAAGCAAATCCGTTCGGGCCTGCCCAATCGTATTGTACGGAGGAAGCCGTTGCCGTTGCTTCAAGATTTGAAACTAGATTGTCGCAATCCAGGTTGTTGCTAGAAGTAACAACTGCACCAGGCTGAACAAGATCGGTAGCAACGCTAATGCTTGTATTTTGTGTACAGCCATTCGGACCAGTGACCACCAAATTATACACACCACCTGCGGTAACAGAAGGGTCTTCATTCACCGAGGTAAATCCGTTCGGACCAGTCCAGTCAAAGGTTGCGCCCGGTGTTGCTGAAACACCATCAATCGAAACACTGGTAATTGCACAAGTTAGAATACCTGCTGTTGCGGATGCATTCGGAGTAGCAATGTCCACATCTACCAGTGCAGTCGTTGAAGAAGTACAACCATTAGCAGTTGTTGCCACCAAGGTGTACAAACCTGGTTGTGGCGCCATTGGGTCTTCTACGGTCGAATTAAAGTTGTTTGGACCGCTCCAGGCAAGTCCATTTACTGGAGAAAGTGTGAATACGTTTGCATTGATTACTACATTGGTGGTTGCGCAAGTAAGCACCTCCGCAGCGGAAGCTTGTAATTGTGCGGTTGCTGTATCAACCTCAACGATTGCATCGGCGATGCTGGTGCAACCATTCGTACCTGTAACAGTAACCGAATAGAAACCGTTTTCTGTTACCAATGGGTTGGCTACAGTAGAATTAAATGCACTTGGTCCGCCCCATGAAATCACGGCACCGACAGCCGGTGTGGTCACGGTGATTTGCACTTGTGGTTTGGCACAACTGATGGTATCACCGGTCGTAGTTGCACCTGGTGCTGCAATATCTTGCGCCAGGACAACGGTTTCGAGGTCGGTGCAACCATTGGCAGCAGTAACGGTAACAGTATAATTACCGGGAATAGATACCGTAGGATTGGCAATTTGTGCATTAAAGCCCAAGGGGCCTGCCCAATTGTAAGTTGCAGGTAATGTTGCGGTTACGCCCAGGTTTAGTGCAGGCAACTTACAGGTAAGTGTGCCCGTCGTAGCGGTTGCAACGGGTGCCGTTTGATCCACAGGAATCGTAATGGAAGACGAAGAAGTACAACCGTTTTGTCCAGTTACCACCAAATTAAATGGGCCACCTACCGTTGTGGTTGGGTTTTGCACTGCAGTTGGAGTAAATCCGGCAGGACCCGTCCAAGCATAAGTTACATTGGTGGCAGTAGAATTGCCATTTAAAGTAATCGTGGGCACAGTACAGGTCAAGGTATCACCCAGGATACCAGATCCTGGTGTAATGGTATCCAGGTTTACCACGGCTGTTGCTTGTGCTGTACAAGCATTGGCGTTGTTGGTAACAACTAATACATATGAACCTGGGGTAGATACTGTAGGGTTAGGAGCGGCGGAAACAAACCCATTTGGACCGATCCAGCCAACCGTTACATTGGGTGTTACAGAATTACCGGTAATGGTTACGGTATTGGTCAAACAATTGAGTGTACCACCGGTAGCGCTTGCATTTGGAATGCCTGCATCGGGCGTTACCACAGCGGTTGCAGTGGCTGTACAGCCGTTGGTGGCGATCGAAGTAAGGGTATAAGTACCTACCGTATTGACAGAAACTACCGGTAAGTTGGAACTAAAGTTACCCGGGCCAGACCAAAGGAAAGCCACATTTGGGGTAGAAGAAGATCCACTAATCGTGACGGAACTTGCAGAACACGTAATTACCCCGCCGGTTGCCGATGCATTTGGTGCAGCAAAATCGCCCAATACCACCGCATTTGCGGAATTGGTACAGCCGTTGCTGGCAGTTACGGTTACCTGGTAAGTACCTGGTGTGGTTGCTTGCGGATTTTGAACGTTGGCAGAGAATGCATTTGGTCCAGACCATGCATAGGATGTTCCGCTGGCCGTAGATGCGCTGGTTAAGGTAATTGTCGGTGTACCACAAGTGATCGTATCACCGGCTGCGGTGATGTCTGGTGGTGTGGTATTGCCGGAAAGTGTTGTTGTTGCAGTACTGATACAACCGTTCGTCGTAGAGGTTACCGAAACTGTGTACACACCTGCGGCACCTGCGCTTGGGTTTTGGCCCGTTGCAGTGTATGCATTTGGACCAGACCAATTATAGGTTACGCCATTGGTAGGCGAATTACCATTGAGTGTTACATTTGGCGTTGGGCAGCTAATGGTTCCCGCAGAAGAAGCGGTAGCGCCAGGCACGGTAGTATTGGAAGTTACACTAGCGGTCGCAAGGGCCGTACAACTGTTGGTTGGGTTGGTAACAACCACTGAATAGTTGCCAGAAGCACCCACCGATGGATTGGCAAGGTTGGAAGTAAATCCGTTCGGGCCGGACCAAGCAAAGGTGGCATTACCCACATTCGAAGTTGCAAGGATCGTTACGGAAGGATTGGCGCAGGTAATCGTGTTGCCCGTTGCAGCGGCACTTGGCGGCGTGTTATTGGCATTAACGATCGCGGTAGAAGTATTAGAGCAGCCGTCGTTCGGATTGGTAATCGTGAGTGCATAAGTGCCCGTTACGCTTACAATCGGGTTGGCCAAGGTAGATGTAAATCCATTCGGGCCAGTCCATTGGTAACCCGGATTGGTTGCATTGGTCGTGGCGCTTAAGGTAACCGTTGTACTGATACAACCAATGGTTCCGCCAATAGCTGTTACCGTAGGCGGTGTTGTATTTCCGTTGATCACAATGGTATCGGCTTTAGCGCAACTTACGCCACCGGAGTTAATGGTAGTCGTTAAAGAGTATGTGCCGGGTGCCGTTACAACCAAGGTATTTCCATTGCCTGCAATGGTATTGTTTGTAAGGTTGCGCCAAAGTTTGGTGCCGTTTGAAGCGCCAGAATTGAGCGTAATAGAAGTGGTTACGCAAGAAAGCGTTCCACCACCCAAAATATCGGCAATAGGGTCCAATACGTTTATCGCAAAGTTGATCAAACTATCACAACCCTGAAAAGAGGTACAAACCACAGAGTAGTTGCCTGGATCGGTGTAAACCTGACCACAAACAGTTGTACTGCCACCGCTACAAACCGTCAACGCAGGCAAGTTGGTGAATTTTGGAGGAATTACCAATACGGGCAATCGTACAATACTGTCACAACCTTGATAAGAATCGTAGGTGATGGCATAAGTTCCGCTTGCGTTCACTTGAGGCCCCCAAGGTAATTCGTAAGGCAAATCTTCGTTACAAACAATGACCCTTGGAAGTACTGTTGGTGGAATCGGTTGATTTACAACGTTGATACAAGCAGGTGCTGAAATAGGGTTGCAAGCATTTCCTGCACGTACACAAACAGCGCCACCTGAATTACCGAAAGTAACGGTAATGGTTGTTCCATCTGGCGCAGCAACATTGGCTGCTGGACCGCCGCCATTGATGCTGCTACCGGGAGGTGCAGTCCAGTTATAATAACCAGCACCGTCTACATCCGGAATGGTGTAGGTTACCGTTGCGCCCGGACACACTATAGTGGGGCCCTGTGGTTGGGATGGTACTGCCGGTGGTGGGGCGGTTATAGAACCGTCAACAACGTCAATTTCGTAGTTGCAGACGTCGGCTATAAAACCATCAATCATTAAAAAGTAGGTCTGGCCCGGAACGAAACCCCCAAACGTAAGGTTCAACGGTTGACCGCCCTGTCCTCCACCACCTGGGTTACAAACGATGGCGTCATCTGCACAATTGGCAAAAAAGGCTGCTTGAAGACCGTCCCCATTTTGACAGTTGGAGGTAAGGATATCAATGGAGATACTGGTCGATCCTGCCACAAATCCAAACCATTGGTCATTGTGGATCGCAATTTGGCCACAAACAGTGGCACCTCCGGAAGGAGCACCATTGTTGATTCCCATGTAGCCATCAAAATCGCAATACACACAAGCAGCAGCACAAGAGCCAGCACCTGGTGGTGGCGGGGTTCCGCATGGAGGCGCAACTTGAGCCTGAATCTGTAACCATGTAGAAACGATTACTAAAAACGGTAGGAGTAATTTTTTTCCCATGAAAGACGGTAGTTTTTTTGTTTGGTAAAGGAAATACACCAATATTCACTACTGGTGGATTGCTTCAAATATAGTTTGATGCAGATTTATGGGTATTTTATCTCCGAAGATGCAACGAACGACCATTTCGCTGTTTGGGTCTTCAAATTTTTTATTCGTTCCAAATTTAAAAAACGATTAGGTAGGGCGTTCAACTAGGTCGGAAGGCAGGGATGGTGGGATTAGGATGCAATTCGATTCGCAAAGAAAACAAGAATTTTATTTTGATTAAAACTTAAAACGCTTTTTAACTAATTGGGTTTTCAAGGAATGGCAAAATCAGAAAAAAAATCAACCGAAATGAATTGTTTTCTAATGATTTTGCCAGACCTTGATAACGTAATACTTTATTCTTTAAGACTTTATCGCAAAATGGTTACGTCCCCTTTAAACAAAAGTTTTTCACCGTTGATAAAACGAACCATCGCATAATACACATACACACCAGTAGGCGCGTACACCCCTTTTATTTTGCCATCCCAACTGATAGACTGCGAATTTGGCGGAAAATCAAAGGATTCGTAAATTTTTTCGCCCCAACGGTCATAAATCTGCAAAGATTCTATGGTTTGTACTTCCGGGCCGCCAAAAACTGTCAATACATTGTTAATGTCACTTTCGGGTTTGATAATGTTCGGTACGTACACGTTTTGCGTCTGTTTTACGGTTACCGTCACCCGATCACTCACCGCGCAACCATTGGTATCCACCACCCGCATGGTAATTTGCTTGGTTAGGAACGGAACAAATGCTTGATAATAGGTTGCGGCATTCAAAGTATCCAATAAAGGGGTCCAATAAACGGTATCTACCGCGCTTAAAGGCACCGACACGTTGGCCAAAATTTTTGCTGTGTCGCCTAACGTAATGGTAAAGTCGGCACCCAGACTGGCGGTCAACAACGGCGGCTGACCAATTTTAATCGAATCCGACTGCCATTCGCAGCCATTCGCGTCTTGCAAGGTGATCAGGTATTTACCCACGGTTAAAGGATAAAAATCAGTTGCAGTACCAAAAGGCCCGTTGTTGAGGCTAATTAAAACAGGCGGGTAGTTGCTTACGATGGAGTCTACCACAATACGACCGTTTTTATCCCCAAAACAGCGGACATCTAGGTGGCTTATTTTTTTGGCAAAAGGCAATTCGGCATCCAGCAATACCTCAACCACATCTTCGGCGGTACATCCAGCAGGGGTACTTACAATTAAGGTGTAGGCGCCTGGGTTGGAGGTAATAAAATTGGCGTCTGTACCAACACTCAAGTTATTGCTTACCCAGTTGTAATCAGATCCTAAGGTGGTACCCGGTCCGCCTAAAGTTGCCGAAGACTGGTTGCAATTCAAGGTTTTGTCCTCGCCAGCATCAGCATTCGGCAGTGCTTGTAATTCGACCGTTACGGTGCTTGATTTATCTGGACAAGGCGCCTGGGCATCTACAAAATAGGCAAACCGATAGGTTCCCGGTATTTGCCCACCCGTTTGAAAGGTTCCCGTGGCTTGGTTAAATTGTCCGCCCTGCACCGGCACGGTAGAAACATCTGTCCAGGTACCGCCAAAATCGGCGCCCGTGATTAAATTAACCAATTGAATGGGTAAATCTTCATTGGCACAAAGCGCCAGCGGGTCGTTGGCTATTCCGGCACTCAATGGCTTGCTTACTTGTATCTCTAAGGTTTGACTTAAAGTTGAGGTGCAAGTTGGCGCACTGCCATCGCTTACCGACAGGAATGTGTAGGTAAGGGAACTGTCTGGCGTGATCAGGAAACTCAAGGCTTGCTGACTATTGATAGTGAAGGTGCTCGGACCGCCTTGGTTGCTGGTATATTGCATGGTGAGCGGGTAGGTGCCGGTTCCTTTGTAGTTGATCGGCACCGTTGCGCCCGCACAAATCGACGTATCACCAGTAATATTCACCGTTGGAAGGGGTTTCCATTTGACCGGTGCACCCGGGGTAACGCTCAAACAGGGGTCATTTAAATCAATGACACCGTTGTTGAAGTTGCCTGCTACTGCCGAAATATAATAGGTGACCCCATACTGTAAGCCGATGGAGTAATTGAAACTTGGCTGGCTGTTGATGGCAAGGATATTTCCCAAGGTGCTACCTGGCAGGGTGTGCAGCACAAATTCAATCTGGTCATCACCATCCAATACTAAATTTCCATCCCAACTTGCCACGGCGGGCGCATCTGCACAAAAAACAGCGGCCGTTGTCAGGATGTTTCCAGCGTCGGTGGTGCAGTTACAGTTTTTAATGCCGGTGATGGCGGGTGTGGCACAGCCATTGTTGTCGGTTAGTACGAAACTATAACTGCTGCTGTCGGTCAACAAGGTGGACGTGAAATCGGGGCCGTTAAAGGTACCCGGTATGCCTATTACGGAAAAAGGTGCAGTACCCCCTGTTGCAGTAAAGCTAATCGTATATTGGGTATTGGTGGCGTTACAAGCCTCATCGAGGGCCATGGCTGCCGGAATTTCATTAAATGTGGCCTCCAAGGTATCGGCTGCAATACAGCCATTGTTGTCCTCTACCCAACGGAAGCTGTAAGTGCCGTATATATTGGTAGAAACTGCCGAGTTTGATTTGCTCGAATCGGCAAATACCACACTACCCGGACCTGCTATCACTTCCCATTTTCCAGCAAAACCACTGTTGATGCCTTGCAAGGTCAAATTTTGACCACAAATGGCGGTATTGGGACCAGCACTCGGCGAAGGGTTTTTATGGAAAACAACAGGCTGACCCACCGCTACCGACAAACAAGGGTCGGCCGGATTGGGCGTGCCGTTCAAGCCGCTCCCTGCAACCACCGATATATAATAGGTCTTCTCATATACCATGCCCGACAGAAAGGGGAAGACTCCTGTGGTGTTTTGAGAAAATACTTGTCCCAAAGCCGCGCCCGCTCCATCGTGCAAAACATAAACGAATACATCGTTTCCATCCAGTATTTGATCATTGTTGTTTTGGGCAGTCACGGTACTTCCTTCACACACCGCGAGGAGTTGGTTGGATAAGGTACCTGCGTTGGTGCCGCAATTACACACAAAAGAACCCGCAACGGTTGGCATGGCACAGCCATTCGCGTCCACTGCCTGGAAGCTATAAGGTTGGCCTGTTACAATGGAAAGGCTTGTGAAAACAGAATCTACAATTTGCACCCCATTGACAGATATCGGGGCGGTACCCCCGGAAATAGTCAATTCGACGGTGTAGTTTTCATTGGTGGGATCGCAAGTGCGGTTCAAATTGCCCAAACTTGGTTCTGGATAAAATTCCATTGTGACCTGATCATTGGCAGCGCAACCATTGAGGATTACATTCCAATCGAAGGTGTACAAACCAGGTAGACTTACAGTTAAATTCGTAGTGCCCAATTGCGCATCGGCAAAATTAACACTCGCGCCCGCAGGTCCGCTCGCGTACGCCCAGGTGCCACTACCACTTGCGTTTAATGCGATGGTCGACCCGCAAGTTTGATTATTCGAACCCGCTACAGCCAAAGGATTTTGATAAAATACCACCGGCTGCCCTTGTGCGACCGATAAACACAAATCGTTCAGATCCAGCGCATCATTCAATTTGGTACCTGCCACATTGGAAATATAGTACGTAAATCCATACGTCATGCCTGGTAAAAACTGGAATATTCCACTTGTGTTTTGTGCAACAATGGCCCCTAAACTAGTGCCCGATCCAGTATGCAGCACAAACAAGGTCGTGTCATTGGCATCCAGGTTGGCACCGCCCAGGAACTGCGCGGTTACACTGTCACCCTGACAGGCAGTTAAAGTTTGCAAGTCCATTTGGCCTGCATTGGTGGCACAATTGCAGTTGTAATTACCCGTAATTGCGGCAGAAACACATCCATTCGCATCTACAATCGTAAATACAAAGGGCGTTCCATTGGCAATAAATGGCGAAACAAAGGTGCTGCCAGCAACATTGCTGCCATTTACCACATAAGGAGCTTGTCCGCCACTGATCGGGATGGTTACATTGTAGTTTTCATTGGCCCCATCACAACTTTCAGCCAGGGTGCCTGCAGCAGGGGTTTCCTGAAAAGTTAGAACCATATCATCAGAGCCGGTACATCCATTGTTGTTAATGGTCCAGCGAACAGTATAATTGCCAAAAGTATTGGCATTCACAGTTGTGACGGCACTTTGTGGATTGACAAAACTTGCAGTGCCCCCGGCAGGTGTTGATACGACACTCCAAGAACCTGTACCAATAGATCCATTTACATCGATCGCTAATCCGCAGCCATTTTGATTAAGGCCTGCGTTGGGAACAGGATTTTGATAAAATACCACGGGTTGACCTTGCGCCACCGATAAACAAGGATCGGCAGGATCGGGGAAGCCCGCCAGGTTGTTGCCCACCACATAGGATACATAATAGGTAGTGCCATAAGTCATACCAGGCTGGAAGGCAAAAACACCCGTGGTGTTTTGGTCATAAACGATACCTAAGGATGGTCCACTGTTGGTATGTAAGACATAAGCCCCTACGTCATTTCCATCCAGATTTTGCCCGCCTTGCTGAATTACGGTAATGGTTGTTCCCTGGCAGGTACTTATTGGTGCCAGGTTCATTTGACCGGCGTTCGTAGCGCAGTTGCAATTGGTGGTTCCGGTAATGGCCTGCGAAACACAACCGTTGGCATCTGTTATTATATAGGTGTAAGGCTGTCCGCTTACAATGGCATTGGACAAAAAGGTGTTTCCCGTAACCGTACCGCCTGGTATGGTGAATGGCGCCGTACCGTTGACAATTTGAAAACTGATGGCATAATTTTGATTGGTTGCATCACAATCGGGTATCAAAAGTCCTGCCGTTGGGTTTGCGTTGAAATCAACGCTCACCGTATCTTGATCGCTACAAAACCCATTTTGTTCGGTCCATAAGAACAAATAGCTTCCGTTTTGCGCAGCGGTCACATCGGTGGTGTCGTTGGCTGCATTGGCAAAGCTGGCACCCGCCGGTCCACTGATCGTCGACCAAGCACCGGTGCTTCCCGGCACACTTGTAGTTGCAATTAATTGAGTCATGGTGCCGCACAGGGTTGCATTGGCACCTGCATTGGCATTGGGTTGGGTATTTACAGTTACCGCAAAACATTGTTGCGGACCCGTACCACAGGCGCTGTTGGTTGCAACGCACACATTGCCACCGGGAGCAGTTTGCCAATTGACGGTGATGCTGTTGGTATTTTGACCAGCGGAAATAACCGCCCCGGCAGGAACCGTCCAGGTGTATCCGCTGGCGCCTGCAATCGTAGCAATCGAATAAGTTCCATTTGCACCCGTACAAACTTGCGCATCGCCTGTGATAACAGGTAGCGGCAACGATGGACTGATGGTTACTGCATAGCAAGTTTGGGTACTACTTCCACAGGTATTTAGTGCTGAAACACACAGGTTGCCATTTGGGGTGTTATCGAACCAAAGTACCTGGACAGTATTGGTGCCATTGCCACTTGTAATGGATCCGCCGGTGATGGTCCAGTTATAAATGTTTGCGCCAGGAATGGCAAGTACCGAGTAGGTTTGGCTGGCCCCAGCGCAAGGTGTTGCGTTTCCAGTAACAACCGGTGGGGTAGGGATGGCATTGATGGTTACCGGGAGGCAAACAGGCTGGGTGGTGCCGCAGATATTGGTTGTACCCAGGCAAACAGTGGCGCTGCCGGCGTTGCCCCAGGTCACTACAATTTGATTGGTACCTTGTCCAGAAACGATGGTTGAAGGGGCTGTAACGCTCCAGTTATAAGTAGTGGCATTGGGAATTGTCGGGACCTGATACACTTCCGTGGCACCTGCGCATACGATGGCGGTGCCCATGGGCTGCGTAGGCGTTGCCAGGGTATTCACCGTAATCGACAAACAGTTTGCTGCACTGGAGCCACAGGCATTGTTGGCGGCTACACAAATATTTCCGCCGTTCGGGCTGTTCCAGGTGACGGTAATGGTATTGGTGTTCTGGCCGGAATTGATCACGACACCAGGTGGAACGGTCCAGGTGTAACTGCTGGCACCGGCTACTGCGGTGATGCTGAAGGTGGCACTTTGTCCAAAACAAACACCAGGGCCACCTGAAATAAGGCCGGGTGCAGCAGGTGGGTTATTGTTAATGGTAACCGTTGCGTTGCTAGAATCGCAGCAAGTGGCGCCCATAAACGTACGGCAAACCAACAGTTGGTAATCGCCTGCGCTGCCAATATTGGTGATAATTGAGGTTGGAGACCCTGTGACCGTGCCGCCATTGCTAGGCGTCCAAAAATAACTGGTACCAATACCTGTCGTAGATCCTGTACCAAATAGTTGCGCTGCGTTTTGACCGCAACTGAGGGTAGGAGGGGGCGCAATCACCGCTGTAACGGGCAAAATGGTTACGTTCAGAATGACATTACTGTCGCAACCAGCAACGGTTTGCAAAGTTTCTTGATAAGTACCTGAACTACAAGCTGTTGGGAAAGTCGGGTTGACAGAGCAACCGCCGTCGCAAATTGTTTCATTTAAAAAAACCGTTTTAGGCTGGTTGGCGGTCAGGTTTAAAGTGGCAGTATATGGGCAACCATTTTGGGTCAGGTTTCTTACGTAAGTGCCTGTTTGACAATATGTTTGATTGTAAAATACGGTACAAGTTGGCGAACAAACCGTTTGGTCTTCCTCAATGTTTTCTGGAATGGGGTTAATGGTTACATTGACACAATTGAGGGTTACATCGCCACAAAACGGCGGCTGGGAAGAATTGAGTTGGGTGGTCAATTGGGTTACCGTGAGTACACCATCGGGCGTAGGCAACAGGGCCGCTTGCGTTGCCAGGTACGACAAGCCGCACACTGAATAAGTGCCAGGTAGATAGGTCGACAAATCAGGTGCAGGGTCTAGGGCCTGAATAACACCGCCAGTTCCACTTATGATATAGGTGTATTCATATTCACCCGCAGGCGGTGCAGGGTTGTTGGGGGTATAAGTCGGGGGTAAATTGAGCACAAGGTTGGTTGAACCTTCACAAGCAATAACATCAGGCTGGGTCAGGTTTCCGGCATTGGCCGCGCAGGAAAAACAGTCAATGCCTGTTGGATCACAAAAAATGATTTCATAGTTGGTAAAGTTACCCACGTCTACTGCTTGTCCATCTACCACGGTGAGGGTCCATTGCCCATTCACCGGGCCTGAGTTGAAGTTTTCCAAACAACCATTATTTGGATAATAGCTGCCAAAATAGCCGCCAAACATTCCCCAGGCCTGGTTATTACTCCAGGCATTGTTAAAACCCGGATCAGGCATGGCAGGGTCGCCACAAGGCACAAAACTAATATCCCAGGTTGTAAAGTCCGTCGGTCCAAATAAACCAATTGGGCCAATGAGTGTTACGGATTGGCCGGAAGGAGAGGTAAGGATAATTTGAAGATCGCCCAGGTATTCATGGTCAAACGTAAGACGTACCCCGCAAACGCCCTGTCCGTTTTGTCCCAAGGTTGGATTTGATGCATTTTGTACCTGAATGAAAAAATTACCGGTGAAGCCATCGGGCATAAACTGCGGGCAATTGGTACAATCACAAGGCGTTTGCGCAAGGGAACGGTTACCAAAAAGGGCTAAACATGCCAACAAAAGGCAAAAGCGGATGGTTCGGGGTGCATGAAAAGTACTTGGGAGTATTGCTAGCATGTGTCTTATGTTTGGTATTATTATTTTTTTCAGAATTTAATTCTAAATCAGGTGCGTTTTTGGCCAGTTTTAGAAATAAATTTGGGGGCAACCTCAGAATAAAGAATTGCCAAAGTAGTATATTTTGTCAAAATTGTACCAGCGCATTCATTTTATGTTTGAGCATATACCAAATGCGGTAGTTTTGCAAAGTTTTTAAACGCCTTCTCCTTCTTTCATTTTGTGCAGATTGTTCGCTCAAATCAAAATAATACCCAACTAGATGAATATTGGTAGAGTAGCGCTGCCTGTTATATTTTGGTTTTTTATAAACGACTCGATCAGTGTTGGGCAAAACCCGCTTGTCGTGCAAGGATCGTACTTGATACAAGTGCAAACTGAAATGGATTTAAATGCCTATTTGGCTGATTTTCAGCGCAATAATTCGGAGTTAATTGCCCGTATAACACTTGTTTCCGATGCTTTCCAGGTGGCCATGTTTCAAACCACCCAACAACAAACTTTAACATCTGCTGATATTCGCCGCTTGCGCAATCAGGCGGGTATTCGAGTTATCCAGGAAAATCATATCCTGGAAGACCGAACTCCCATTACGCCGCTTAATATATTGCCCAACGACCCTTTGTTGCCCTTGCAATGGCAATATCAAAATACAGGCATGGATGGCGGTGTCGTCGGCGCAGACATGGAAGCACTCGACGCATGGAATATTACGACAGGAGGCATTACCCCAGCAAATGACTCCATCGTCGTAGCCATTATTGATGGCGGTTTTGCCGCAACCCACACCGATCTTGCCAACAATATTTGGGTTAATCATGCCGAAATACCAGCAGATGGGCTCGATAATGACCTCAATGGCTTTACTGACGATTATCGCGGATGGAATGTGCTGCTCGAAAAGGACGCGGTGATCGGCAATGGGGGCGCACATGGAACGCCTATTGCCGGCATTATTGGCGCAGCAGGTAACAATGAAATTGGGGTAAGCGGCATCAATTGGCAGGTGAAAATGATGTTGGTGGTGGGCAATAATACCGAAGATCAAATTTTAAAAGCCTACGATTATGTCTTGAAATCCAGGCGTTTATATAATGAAACTAATGGAACTAAAGGGGCTTTTGTGGTGGCTGTAAATAGCTCCTGGGGCATCAATTATGGCCAGGCTTCGGATGCGCCGATTTGGTGCAGTGTTTTTGACACTTTGGGGCAGGCCGGCATACTCAGCGTGGCAGCCACCGCCAATATTCCAGTCAATGTGGATGTGGTCGGCGATTTACCCACCAACTGTCCGAGCGATTTTTTGGTGGCAGTAACCAGTTTAAATAAACAAGACAACAAGGCACCGAATGCCGCATGGGGGCCCGAACATATTGACCTGGGGGCCTACGGACAAGGCATTTTTACCACTGCAATCAACGATGGGTATGGCTATTTTGAGGGAACTTCCTTTGCAGCCCCGCAGGTGGGGGGTGCCATCGCGCTGTTGTATGCCGCACCTTGTACCGAATTGACCGCGCTGGCAAAGTCAAACCCGATGGCCGCCGCTAAATACGCCCGTGGCTTACTAATGGAAAGTGTACAGCCAAACACGGCCTTGCAAAACATCACAAAAAGCCACGGCCGATTGAATTTATACCAACTTTTACAATACTACCAGGATAAATGCAGCTCCTGCGAGGCACCTTTTGCTCTAAAAGCTATTTTAACGGAAAATACAAATGTTTCGATTTCCTGGCTAAGCACGCTGGATGCTGCCCCTTTTGAACTGCGCTTTCGAAAAAGCGAAACAGATACCTGGTTGTTGTTTGAACCGCAAGATAATACTTACAAATTCAACACGTTAGAAATTTGCACTTCTTATGAATGTGCGGTTCGGATGCAATGCAGCGATTCAATTTGGAGCAAATGGTCGGCCGTGTTTAAGTTTACGACGGGAGGGTGTTGTACCGCCCCTGCATTAATTACACCGGTGGCGCTTTCAGAAACCGAAATTACCCTTTATTGGAATACTGACCAGCAAATTGATACAATTGCACTGCAATTCAAGGCGCGACAAGACACCAGCTGGCAAACCTTATTTGTCACCGAATCTCAAATTACCCTCTACGATTTAAATCCATGCACGGCCTATGCGTTTCAGTGGAAGGCATGGTGTATGGAAAAAGAAAGCGCATTCAGTGAAATTTTATATGTAAAAACTTTAGGATGTGGTGCTTGTCTGGATTTAAAATATTGCAACGCCGGCGCATCGAGTGCAACGCAGGAATGGATTCAATCGGTCAGTATTGGAAATTGGCAACAAGCAACAACCGGAATTTCCGAACTGCCTTACCAGGATTTTACCGGCCAAAACCAACAAATTGCCCTGGAAATGACCGCAGGTATGAGTTATCCGGTGACCATTACGCCCGGATTTTTAGGTTCGGCCGACAAGGAATTTTATCGGATTTATATCGACTTTGACGGAGATGGGGTTTTTCAGGATAACGAACGGTGTTTTGATCCGGGTTTCGCCCATAATTTACCCGCAACTGGTTGGATTACAGCACCTCAAAATTTGACGCCAGGCTTAAGCAGGATGCGTATTATGATGAAACACGAAAATGACCTCAGTGCAGCACCCGAGCCGTGTGAAATATACGAAATGGGGCAGGTGGAAGATTATTGTGTGCAACTTAGCAGCATTCAAAGCAGTACGAGTAATGTAATGTCTTCAAAATCAGTGTTTTATGCTGCACCCCAACCTGCTTCGGCGTTTACAACCATTTACCATACCGATCAACAGCCGCAAGCAGGTACACTCACGTTGATGGATCCTTTGGGCAGGGTGCTGCAACAATTCAACGCACCGCAATTTCCCTGCATGGTAGATATGCATTTGTTGCCTGCCGGTATTTATCTGTTAAAAATACAAACAGGAGCAACCCAGCAAACCCTGCAAATTATCCATCAGTAAGATCATACATACTGCAAGTCTATTATAAAACGCATAGAGGTGCCCAAGGCAACTCAGATTAAGCATAGAACCTGAGGCCTCCTTTAGTTCCGTGTAAATGCGTCAATTTTATTGGCGGGGCGACTTTTTCAGTCACCCCGCCAATAAAATTTACGCGCTACCACAAATCCTTGACCTACAAATGTGCGACTTCTCCGAAGTCGTGAGCGGGTTTGGACATTATATCTTATCTACAAATGTTCGACCGCTTGCGAGGTCGTTGTGTTGCCCAATAATTTATTGATTTAGAACCATCGTCTTTTGACCAAGTGCATACAACGTACGATGCTAATCATATCATAATCAATTCATTATAACGATTAGCGTCTCACGTGAGTTGCGCGTGGTCAAAAGACCAACGCGCGGCGGCGGGGCTTTGGTGCAATGTCGTTGACATAAGGATTTAAGATTTAAGATTACATGATTTAAGATTTTAGATGGAGGTACAACGCTTAGCATTGCGAAACAGTAATCTGTGACCATTATTCGTTGCAAATCATCAGGATGCGACTGAAAGTTTCACAAAAAGCGACTCCATCTTTAATCTTAAATCATGTAATCTTAAATCTTAAATCAACGGCATTGGGCTTTAGTTGTTAGGTATGATTGGTTTACCTAGTGGTACGAATTGTTGGTAATGCATATGTTTTAAGAGCATAGCGGCT
>JBBAVI010000054.1:0-38082 GCA_040397785.1 Saprospiraceae bacterium
GCGCCCAGTAACGGAGTAAGTAAGAGAAACGCATGATGGGGCAGTGGCAATGTGGTTTAGTGTGGCGGGAGGTACCTTACTTTTCATTGCCGTGAACAAAATTAATACAACTTAATATAAATAGCAAGCAATACTTTCACGTTTTATTAAAAAGATATGGGGGGGGATTGATAATCAATAACTTATGGAGTTAATTTACATAAAATTAATATTAATGCAAATCATGGGTTAAAAATCCCAAAAAGTGAGGCGGTACGGATTGCATCGAAAATATGAACAATAAGTCCATTAGTTACGATGATTTTGAAGGCTTTTTGGATGTTCGTTTTTTTAAGAGCCTGTAAAAATTTATATTTTTTACAGGCTCTAAGGATTTTTGCCGGATATTCCGCCGCTATTCATTTTTCAAACTGTGTACCGGATTTGCCATCGCTGCTTTTATACTTTGAATACTAACGGTAAACAAAGCCACGCCCAATGCGATCAAACCTGCCAGGGCAAACATCCACCACGCTAATTCGATGCGGGATTCAAATCCGCCTAACCAGCGTTGCATACAATACCAGCCAAGGGGCATCGCGATCAGCACAGCCAGCAATACCAGGCGCAAAAAATCGCGCGCGAGCTGGCCGGTTATGCTCCAGACGCTGGCACCCAGCACTTTGCGAATCCCGATTTCTTTGATCCGGTTGGCGGTGACCAACGCCGCTAATCCAAACAGGCCCAGGCAGGCCAAAAACAAGCAGAGTCCACCCGCCAGGCTGACCACCGCACTCCAGCGTTGTTCGGTTTTATAAAAGGTGTTAAGTTCTTCATCGAGAAATGCATACCGAAACGGTATGGTAGGTTCAATGGCCGTCCAGGCTTCTGATAATTGCGCCAAATGGGGTTTGGTATCGCCCGCCTGCATGCGTACAAAAAAGTTGCTGCGTGGGAACGGACTAAACATTTGAAGCATCATTGGTTCAATCCCCTTGCGAAAGGAGCTGAAATGATAGTCTTTCACCACCCCGATGACCACCGGATTGCGGGCAGGGTTTTCTGTGTTGTAGCCGTCCAGCACCTGCCCGACGGCATTTTGAAGCGACCAGCCAAACAGCTGCATGGCCGTTTCGTTGATAATCACCGAGACCTGGGTATCCGCAACCACTTGTGCATCAAAATTACGTCCGGTCAGGATTTCTAGTTCTAGGGTTGGGATATATTCCTGGTCAACGATATATTCGAAGATCTGAATCGGTTTTCCGTAAAAATCAAAGCCTGAGCTCGACCAACCTGCATTGGCGCCAAAACCAATTTCTACCCCGCTGATATGCGTTATTTTAGGGGTGACGCTCAATTTTTCGCGAAATTGTTTCAAAGTGCTGGTCAAATCACGCACCCCAAATGCATTGACCACCACCACGTTTTCTTTGTTGAACCCGGGATGTTGTGTTTGTAAAAAATGTAACTGCCGCAACATGATCACCGTGCAAATTAACAATCCGGTAGAAAGCGCGAACTGTCCGGTAAGCAAACTGCGGGTCAACCAATTTCCGCCACCCAGGCGTAATTGATTGCGTATGGTTTTGATGGGGTCCAAACGGGCAAGCATAATCGCGGGGTAAATACCCGCTATAAAGCCCACGAACACCATTAAAAGCGGCAAAAGCACAAACATTTCAGGAAACTGCGCAAAGCTAAACACCAGTTTTTTTTCGGTCAACTGATTGAATAAGGGTAAAGCGGCCAGGGCAAGGATCCAACCCAAAAACATCGATAAGCCACTCATCAACAGGGCTTCGCCCAAATATTGCAGGGCCAATTGTGATCGACTTGCGCCCAACACTTTGGCAACCCCAATTTCGCGCGCCCGGTTGGCGGCCCTTCCAATAGCGAGGGTCGTAAAATTAATGCAGGCAATCAGCAGGATGAGGCTACCAATGCCCAGCAAAATGAGTGGGTATGCCGGATTGACCGTTGGACCTTCTATCTGTACATCGTTGTGGATGGTCCGTAAAGGTTGTAATCCGTAACCAAAGGGCGATGCTGGTTTTGACCACCAGCCTTTTGTACGCGCATTGGGCTCCTCTTTGGGGTGGTATTGGTTGTAAAACTGATACAAACGTGGTGTATCGCTGCTCAAATGAGCCCCTGGAATCAATTCCACATAGGTTTCCATGGAACAACGCGACCAGCGGTCGGCATCCTTTTTTCCGCGATCCGACACCGCATATCGGGCAATGGGCAGCAATATCCCCAACCTAATGGAAGAATTGCTCGGCGGATCGGCAAGCACGCCAGACACGGTGTAGGGTTCAAATTGATCAAGTACTTTCAGGCTAAGGGTACGTCCTATCGGATTGCGTTCGCCAAAAAACTTTAGGGCCAATTTTTCGGTCAAAACCACCTGAAATGGATCATTCAGCGCCTGCAGTGGATCCCCAAAAAGCATCGGAAAAGAAAACATGTGCAGGAAAGCCGGATCGACAAATTGGGTGGATTCCTCAAAAATACCCTTGGGTGCCTGAATAAACACCCCCCAGCCACGTATTCTGGTAAAAGCCACCACTTCCGGCATATCGCGTTGCATGGCCGGACCAAGGGGCATGGGTAACCACGGGTCCTTATGTTCGGGCTCATTGCGAAATCCAGCGGCGGTATGGTTGTACACCCGAAATAAACGATCCGATTTGTGATGGAACCGATCAAAACTGAATTCGTCGACCACATGCAACAGAAACAGCATGAAGCAGGCCAAACCCAGGGACAAGCCCAAAATATTGATGGCCGAAATCACAGGTTGTTTGCGCAGACCACGCAAGGCGCGTTTCAGGTAGTATTGAACCATAGCAAAAATTGTAAATTAAAACGGATATAAAGGATGGGGCATACATTATGCCAACTAATTAACTATTTGATAATCAATATTTTAAAATAAAAAACATGCGTGTTTTTGTCCGAAAACGAACAATTTAGTGTGCGGTGGCGAACACCCGGTCTGGCTTGTTCGCCACCGCTACTTGCTTACTTTTCTTTTTTTGCTTTGAGCGAAATAGACAAAGTAACCACATCATTAATCAGTTTGTCTTTGGCGGTACCCAGCAGGCCGGAGCGGAAATTGACGCCCCAATCGGTGCGGTTAATCGGGAAAGTAGCCGATTCGGCGGTTAAATCGTCTTCATTGATTTTGAGCATCACGGGAATATTAACCGATTTGGTTTTACCTTTCATGGTCAGTGAACCGGCGATGACGGCATTAAAATCGGGGTTATTGCTCGGGTACACTTCCGAAAACTTGAATTCTGCCTTGGGGAATTTTTTTACCTCAAAAAAATCGGCGTCTTTCAGGTGCGATTCCAGGTCGCGTTTTTCTTCAGGATCTTTCAAGTCGGATACGGATACGGTGCTCATATCGAGTACCACATTGCCGGAAAGCAGCCTTCCTTCGCTCAATTCGAGTGTTCCATTGAGTACCTGAATATTGCCGTTGTGGCCATCGCCCAGCGCTTTTTGGCCGGCCCAATACACGATGCCCGATGTTAAGGTAAAAGTGCCGGTAGCATTGCTCGTGGCAGGTGCAGGCCGAACCGTGTCCACTTTGGGTTTCTCTTCTGTACGTTGGTTTTCCGATGCAGCGGGTTGGTTTTGGCAAGAAAACAGGGCCATTGCTGCACAAAACAGGCAAATGGCGCTAAAAAATGACTTTGACATAAGGAGGGATATTAATTGGAACGAATGATTTAGTTTTTAAAGACGCAAAACTACGCGCTGATTTGATAAAAAATACAAGCGCAGGCAGCAAATCGAGGTCTAATGCGTTTTTGTAGCATAAATGAAAACCTATGACGATACGCGTACTTGTTTTTTTGGGATTTTTGAGTGCATTTGCGGCCTGTAAGGAAAACTTGGAGGCCCCGGAAATTATTTATAAGGTACCGCCTGAGTTTAATGTCGACCTGTTTCAAACACGGGACGCAGCACTGGGAGATGCCACCTTTGGCTTGTGGGTTGAAAGCATGGCACCTTATGATTATGCCAACTATGGAATCCTTTCACAGGTGAACGTTGATGATCAGCAAAATGTTTATGTAAAAATATTGGGTCCGGAAACGCCCGTTACAGGCCTGGGTGCCCCCGATAAGGCCCGGGCTTTTATTCCAATTAAAAACTTTGCTGACGGTACCTATGCCTTTACCCTTGCCTTGGGCAGTGCCCTCGAAAACAAAGGGACCTTGGTGGTTAAAAACGGCAATTACAGTTTGTCGATGCCTGGTTTGCAAGGTTTTGTTCTGCAAAACTCGGAATTACAAGCCATTGCGAAGCCGCTCATTTGGGGCTATGTGGAAAACCCCAGTGAACTCACCAAAGATGCTGCTGAAGCATGTATCCGTGACTTGAAAGGCTTGAGTGCCGACCACGGACTTACCCCCGGTTTTTTCAGTTACTTTACGATTACCGGTGCGGGCAACAGTTTTTTACATACAAGCATTGAGCCGGATGTACCTGCCATTTTGTTTATTCGTTCTTTTGACAACGATACGGCGGCTTTGCGCAATGTGTTGAACCTTTACCGGGATACACAAAATCCGCAACCCTTAAAAGTGCATTGTTTTTCTACGTTTGGGGCGTTTTAGGCGGGTAGAGTTGATCCAATAATTGTAAACCGGAACCTTTGTATTTCCTAAAATCACCTTTGGACGTAACTTGTATGCCCAGCATTTGGGTGTTTACTGGCAGGGTGACCCATTGCATGGCACGTTGATATCCAACCTGTGTTTCGTTACCTTGTTCTGGGTCGCCCGTAATAATGCCCACGCCCATTGCGATCTCCGATTTTGATTGCAAAACCAAAATGATATCGCCATGCTTTGCGGCAAGGCAATAGCGATTCAAAAGCAACCCGCCTTTAGGTTTAAGTTTTTGCATCCAGTTTTTAAAAGCAAGCCGGTTCCAAAAGGGCGAAATTTGCCAAAAATGCGTTTCAGGGTGTTTTAAAACATGGATTTGATTTTCCTGCCATTGTTGCCAAATAAGTGTATCACCCTTTTTAAGGGTCACAACCCAAATGCTGGCGCCTAAACTGACACGTTTTCTTAATTCTGTATTGTGTTTTATGGCAGGCTCAAAAAGTTGGTTAAAAATGCTTATTTTAGGTGGGATATCTTTTAGTTCAATAAGCGGCTTGCATTGTGCCAAGATATCTTTGAATGCTAAACGAAAGTCCTCAACCGAGCCCGGCACATTACTTATGATGATATGATCCAACTGTTTGCTTTTTGTCCAGTTAAAAGACCCGGCAATCAACACACTACCATCTATAATGGCAAATTTATGGTGTAGCAAATTATCTTCTAAATATCCGAATATTTCAGCGCCAAGACTTTGTAAATAATTAAAATCCAAGCCTTTAGACTTAAAATTTTGTTGGTCGTAATTTAATGCAATTACCACCTGAACACCTTTGCGGCATTGTTGCTCCAACACTTCAAAAATGGCAGGATGGGTAAACCAGCAAATGGCAATATGAATCGATTTTTTTGCTTGGTTTAAAACACGGCAAATATGCTGCGCGTGGTCGGAAAAGTGGGATTGAAGCATTTAGATTAAAGATTAAAAAAGCAAAAGCGCGTCCATCTTTTCAGACCAACGCGCCTTTGCAGCTGTGTGCAAGAAATTTTTAGTATTTCTTAGGTCCGCTTTTTCTTGGCGGCCCTTTTTTGTCAAATTTATCGAAGAAGCGATCTTCTTTTCCCGGCGGCTTTTCTTTCCGGCCATCGGCGTCATCCACGCGAAGGCGGCGGCCATTGATGGTAAATTCAGCCAGTCCCTGACGAACTACGGTTACATAAGCGCCATCCAGATCGAAGTGCATGTACGAGCGGTTGAGGTCAATATGTCCAATAGAGGTAGCAGGTACGCCGAACGAGCGCGATAACAACTTGATAAAGTCTTTTTTCGACACACCGTCCATTTCACCCACGTTCAGGAACAAACGGTTCATGTTACCGCTGGTTGCTGTGCCGGGTGTGGTGGTGCGGATACCGCGCTTGTCGCCGCGTGGATACACGTTGATATCTGGCGCGTTGCGGTAGTATTTCAAAAAGCGGTTGAATTCCACACTGGCGAAACGTTCGATCAGATCTTCCTTGCTGAGGTCTTTTAATTCCTCCATGATCCGTTCCATAAACGGTGCAATTTCTTCTTTTTGAACTTCTTGTGTATGAATACCTTTTACGATGTGAAACAACTGCTGTTCGCACACTTCGTAGCCGGTCGGGATCATTTTTTTATGAAACGTCGCCTTTGCTTTGCGTTCAATTTGCAGTACTTTCTCTTCGTATTTTGGCGTCACGATGCTGATCGAAATACCCGTTTTGCCTGCACGACCGGTACGGCCGCTGCGGTGGGTATACACTTCGATTTCGTCCGGCAAGCCGTAGTTGATTACGTGGCTGATGTTTTGAACGTCCAAACCCCGCGCTGCAACGTCGGTTGCGATGAGCAATTGCAGGTTGTTTTCACGGAAGCGCTGCATCACGCGATCGCGGTCGGCTTGTGCCAGATCACCGTGCAAGGCATCTGAATTATAGCCATCGCGAATCATTTGTTCGGCAACTTCTTTGGCTTCCACCTTGGTGCGCACGAAAATCAGACCATAAATACCGGGATTGGCATCCACCACGCGTTTGAGCGTAGCGTAACGGTCATCGGCACGGCACACATAGTACTGATGCTCAATGTTTTCGTTAATCTGGTTGCGTTTGCCGGTGCTCAGTTCCTGCGGATTATTCATGTAATCCTTGGCGATCGAACGCACGGCATCCGGCATGGTCGCAGAAAACAACCAAATCGATTTGCGGTTGAGGGCAGCGCCGAGGATAAAGTCGACGGCTTCTTTGAAACCCATGTTGAGCATTTCGTCGGCCTCGTCGAGCACCACGCGCTCAACGGCATCCAAACGAACGGCTTTGCGGGTCAACAGGTCCATTAAGCGACCTGGTGTGGCCACAATAATTTGAGCACCTGCTTTAATTTGTCGGATTTGCGTTTCAATACTTGCGCCGCCATACACCGCGACCACTTTATATTGACGTGCAAATTCTGCGTACTTTTCCAAATCACTGGCAACTTGGACGCAGAGTTCGCGGGTAGGGCACAAAATTAGTGCGTGAACTCCATGGTCCTTCGGATCAATTCTTTGTAAAAGTGGTAAACCAAATGCGGCGGTTTTACCAGTTCCCGTCTGGGCTAAGGCGATAATATCCTCATCTGTCGTCAGCGCTACCGGGATAACCAACTCCTGGACAGGGGTTGGGGTTTCAAATCCCATGGAAGTAATGCCCTCTAACAGATCATCATCGAGGCCCAGTTCTTTAAATGAACTCATTTATAATTGTGATAATGAGCCGAATTGATAACTCCTTTATGCACAAAGAATTCGACTCGAATGAAATAAAGTGCAAAGTTACAACTTTTTCGCCTGAACGTACGGAAAATTGGCGTCCGGCAAATAATATTTTGTTAATGGCCTAAATTTTACCTTCAGAAGGAATATTTGAGCGAACCTAAAGTGTGTCGGGCTACCATTTTCATTTGGCATAGTATAAAATATGCGTGTTTTTTGTTCTTTTTTAAAATTAAAAGAAATATTTTGTTTGATCGCTTTATTTTGTCGACTTATTTAGAACACTTCACTTTGAAGCATTTTTTTTTCAGCATCCGCGTGTTCGGGTGTTGTTTGTTGTTTGCTACGCCTGTTCTGGGGCAATCGCGCTTGGCCGATTCGCTGGAGCAACTACTATTGACCGCCCCGCCCGACACACATCGGGTTAGTATGTTGTACGACATGGCCTGGGATATACTCGATATCGAAACGGATAAAGCCGAACAAAAACTTTGGGAAGCCGTGGCTTTGGCCCAAAAGACAGGTTTTAAAGCAGGCGAGGCCAATGCCTGGAATGGCTTGGGTAACGTGGAGGAAATCCGGGGCAATACACAAAAAGCAATTCAGTATTACGAACAATCCTTGCAATTGCGCTCGGCGGTGGGCGATGAGGCGGGTGTTGCACGCGCCAACAGCAATATTGGAAAGGCATATGCATCGGTGGGCGCACTGGAAAAGGCGCTCTTGTATCAACGCCAAAACCTGTTTATCTGCGAAAAATTAAAGGATGCCAACGGCATTGCCCGGGCACATCTGGCACTCGGTAACATCCTGCAGGATATGGGTTTTTATCCGGAAGCGTACGAGCAAGTAAACCAGTACCGACAATATGTTGAAGATACCGGAGATATAGAAGGCAAGGCAAGGGCTTACACCTTGTTGGGACATATCCGATTCGAACTGGAAATGTTGGACGAAGCGCGCAATTATTATGAAAAAGCACTGAAAGTACGCGAATCCTTAAAAGACCAGGTGTATTTAGCCGATGCGTTGAGCGATTTGGCCAATGTATTAGACGAACTCGATACGACCAAAACAGGCATGGCGATCCCTTATTATATGAAAGCCTTGATTATTCGCACCGAATTGGACGATCAGTTGGGTATTGCTAACATCTACAATAACCTTGGCGATGCGTACAAACACCTGAAGAAGTATGAATTGGGGCTGTATTATTTGAATAAGGCATTAAAATTACAAACGGAACTGGATGATCAGCCCGGACTGATGGAAACCTATAATACGTTTGGGGATGTATTATATGGTATGGGGGATATAAAGCAGGCGCTTGGCTATGTCAAAAAGTACTTCGAAATTGCCCAGGCGATCCACGATGACAAGTTTGTGCAAAGAGGGTATAAGGACTTTGCAAAAATTTATGCGGCCCTGGGCGACTATAAAAAAGCCTTTGAATACCGGGTATTTTATGATGATTTGCGGTACAAACGCCTGGACGAAAACCGAGCAAAGGATTTTGAGCGCAAAGATGTGGTGTTTTCAGAAGGCCGCAAACAACGCGAACTCGAACAACAGCAACATCAATTGGAATTACAAACCGCCAAAATCGCCCGCGCCAACATCATCGGCATTGCCCTGATCGGCGGCGCGCTCGCCCTGGCTATCCTCGTTGCCCTGCTTTTCAACCGCAGCCGCATCCGGGCCAAAGCCAACCGCGAATTGGCCGCCAAAAATATCACCATCGAAAAAGAACGCGCCCGCGCCGATAACCTGCTCAAAAACATCCTGCCTGAAAAAACAGCTGAAGAACTGAAACTACACAACACCGTACAGCCCGTGCGGTATGAAAGCGTATCCGTGTTGTTCAGTGATTTTAAAGGATTTACCACCGTTGCAGAGCAGGTAACCCCCGAAGAACTGATCCATGAACTGGATGAGTGTTTTAGGATGTTTGATGAAATTTCAGCAGCCTACCGCATCGAAAAAATTAAAACCATCGGCGATTCGTACATGTGCGCGGCGGGGCTGCCGGACATAAACGAAACCCATGCGGTAGATATGGTACAGGCTGCCATTGAAATGCAACGCCGTTTGCACCAATTGATGCGGCAAAAACAGGCGGAAGGAAAACCGGCCTTCGAAATGCGCATTGGCATCAATTCGGGTCCGGTGGTGGCGGGCATCGTGGGCAGCCACAAATTTGCCTACGACATCTGGGGGGATACGGTGAATACGGCGGCGCGTTTGGAGCAAGGCGGTGTGGTCAATAAAATCAATATCTCGGAAGCGACTTACCAATTGGTGAAACACCGTTTCGAATGCACGTACCGCGGAAAAATGGCCGCCAAAAACAAAGGCGATATCGATATGTATTTTGTGGAATACGATCTGACTACTGATACCAGCGGGTAGGATCGCCAAAATCATAGTCCAGAAAAATTTCGTCCAGCATGGGTTCGGCACCGGGTTTGTAGCCTTCTTTGAGGTCGTAGCCGTATAATTTGCCCAAATTGTGCCAGTAAAGCGCCGTAAAACCGCCCCGGGTATCGCGCACAATTTCATAAAACGGCTTATTCAGTTCTTTTTCGATCATTTTAATGAGCACTTTCCCCTGGGTTTTGGAAAGTTGTTTCATCTGCTCGGTAAAATCCTCTTTCAATTCTTTGTGTTCCTGGCGTATGAAGCGTTTGCGTTTGCGCCGACTCATATCCTGGGTTTCGTTCGCAATTTCGTCGTATAAAGCAATAGCTTGCAAGGCGTACGGATACACTTTGCGTGCGGCATATTTATAGCGGTTGTATTGGTTTTGCTCGTCGAGGTCCTTGTATTTGCGGGGTTGCCAAATACGCACCGGCCGCAAAGACATATCAAATATGGTATCGCCATTGCTCACCTCCATGCGTGCCCAGGCGCCTACCGGACCCGCACTGGTATCGGGCCGCGCTTGTGCAAAGGCGGCAACGGACCAAAAGCAGCAGGAAAGGAAGAAAAATAGCCGGTACATCATATTTTTTAGGCAATGGATAAATGGTGTGGTATAAAACGTTTCGGCGGCGGTTATGTTACGTGAGGGGGGTGAAATTGCGTGCAATTTCGGTTTGGTTAACGCTTGCTACTTTCTGGATGTCGGGTTTTAGTTGTCTTGTATAGATTTGAAAATATTGCAAATGTATTCATTTTACGCTTTGGGAGGGAAATCTGCCGAATGCGAGGAAGGAGTAATTGAGCGCCGGGAAACCAAAATAAAATGTGCAATTTTGTTAAAACTTGACCATTTCCATTTTAGGACCATATTTTTTGCATTTGGTGCATACATTTGTACAGATTCAATCATGTCCTATTATTAATATTTTTCTTCCCATGCGTACTTTCTACAAATTCATTTTTTTATCCTTCCTTAATATTTCAACCTCCCTGGCCAACGACACCCTTTTTGTAAACATCAATGCCACAGGGCTTAACAATGGCACTTCTTGGTCAAATGCATTTACAACTTTAAAATCGGCTCTAGAGGGTGCTCAGTATAATGACCAGATATGGATCGCAAAAGGCACCTATACACCTCCTCCCCCACAATCCCCTTCCGATGGGGAGCCATTCGTGATTCCGAATGGCGTGCAGATGTATGGCGGGTTTGCAGGTACTGAAAGCTCCTTGTTGGCGCGCGATATTGCCTTGAACGAAACGGTGTTGGCCCCGCACCCAATGTATCCTTATTTAATTTCCTATATTCCGGTTGCAGATACCTCCACAAGCATCAATGGCATTACCTTTAAAGACGGATGGTTTTCAACTTTATTCCAGACTTTGGGAGGCGCCATCTATATGAAAAGCACCGATCCATCGATGCCGGTTTATGTTGACATTTCGGATTGTAAATTTTACAATAACACGGCTTTTAAAGGCGGGGCCATTCGATTGGAAAGCAAAGGTGGAAGGGGCGGCATCAGCCTCAAAAATTGTATATTCAACGGCAATGCTACAGACAACTTTGGCTCGGCAGGTGGCGCTGTTTACCTGGAATGTGGAGAAAATCCTCAGTATCCTGTTACCATTCAGCAATGTACATTTACCAACAATGAATCATTTGATGACACTGGTGCCTTATACTTTGAAAGCGATGACACTTTAGCAGAATTCATTTTGCACGATTGTTCTTTTTTAAACAACAACTCTAATTTATCTGGTGCCTTTAGTTTTAAGTGTAAAAAATCAAAGAAAACAAACATTGAAAATTGCCTTTTTAAAGATAATAAAGGTGGCACTACTGTAATTACAGGAGGAGGTGGAGGCGCGGTATATGGGAGTGATATGGTTTTTTCAAGATGTTATTTTCAAAATAATAGAGCTCTTAGGGCAGGCGCAGTTGGCGGGACCAATAATGAATATATTGGTTGTGCATTTATAAAAAATAGTTCTCCATATTATGGAGGTGCAATTGGTTTTTTTGATCTAAAATTTAAAGGAGGGATAAATAAGTTCTATAATTGCACTTTTTATGGCAATTATGCATTAAAAGGATCTGTAATAGTCGGGATTTCAGAGAGTCGGGATACATTCTACAATTGCATTTTCAATAAAAACAAAACGGGTAATAACTCTACCATATTTCATACCCAATATGGCCCAGCCAATGTGTATATTTCCAATTCACTCATGGATATTGCAGATTGCAATGCCTTTATTTCCGGTGTGGATGTCGTAAGCGGGCCCGACACGATCACATGCGGCCCCAATAATTCGTATCTGGCAGATCCGTTATTTGTAGACACTTTGGAGGATAATTACGCATTAAAAAGCTGCTCTCCGGGCATTAATTTCGGAGATTTATCGGTGTTGCCTGCTTTTATCAGCAACCTGGACTTAAATGGAAATCCAAGGGTGCTTGAGTTGCTTCCGGATGCGGGCGCTTTTGAGCAGGAGATGTTTCGCATGCAGGTTTTTGAAACCATAAAAGCAGAAACTTTGGCTGGCAACAACGATGGCGCTATCACGCTAGATTCCATACAGGGTAACAATGCGCCATTTTCAGTGCTTTGGAGTACTGGTCAAACGGGCATAGAAATATCCAACTTATCAAAAGGCACTTACCAGGTCACGGTTACCAATACAGAAGGTTGTGCCACTACATATCAATATAAAGTGGATTTAAGCACTTCAACGGCCGATCAGCAAAATGCTTCCGATCAAATTGCGGTTGGGCCCAATCCGTTCAGCACGCATATTCAGGTAACCCTCAATGCGTCTTTCCCGGGTTTTGTTCTCAAAATGTATAATCAATTGGGCGACTTGGTGTTAGACCAAAACTTGTCATTGGGTAGCAATACCTTTTCGGTGGAGGGTTTGCCGACTGGTTTGTATTATTGGGCGGTTCGAGCGGATGGGGAAGTTATAAAAACGGGTAAATTGCTTAAGGTGAAGTGACCAATTTGTTATTGGTAAATTTCTAAAATTTGTGTTATTCGGATGCAGCGTTATTGTCTATGCCGCTTTGTATTTAGCCTTCATTGCGGCATGGGATATGCCGTTTCCAGCGTCAATATCGGCATCTGCATCCTTGATAGATTGGATAAAATCAGATGTCGTAATTCCGGAACCGTCCGCTTCAAAGCCCATGAAATCATCGTTTTCAGGACGTAACTTCTTTAAAAGCAGGAATATGCCCTTAAGGATTTCCGGATCGTCGGTCTTATTGACCAATTCGTGGATCGTTAATTTTAATTCCTGCGTATTCATGTGTCTTTTTTGTTTGCAAAATTAACCCCAAAAATAGAATTTTCCAAAAGATGGCGCGGTAGAGGGGTGAGGAGGCGGTGCTTATTTGAAGGGTCAAAGATCGTTTATCGCTTTAATAAATCATCCAGCGACGCCTCGCGCCGATCCAGATAAATCGGCCTGTGAAAACGATCGAGCCTTTGAAGCAGGTACAGTAATTGCCATTTTTCGTCTTCTGTCAAATCACCCGCAACCAGCTCGGCTACTGCGCGAAGACGATCAAAAATTTGAAACAAAACGCCCCGCCCCTGATCGGTCAGAAACAGGGATTTACTTCGACGGTCTGCCGGATTGTTCTTCTGTTCAATCAGGCCACTGTTCAGTAAACGTTTGATGACCTCCATGCCCGAAGTCTTTTCGTGGATATTTTCTTCGATTAACTCAATTTTAGTCAAACTGCCTTTGTCCAATAATACGGCCAAATAACTGAAGTCATCCGGGGTGGTCAAAGGGGTATCTTCCACTACTTTTTTCAGGTAAATGCGCGCATAACGTCCGAGGAAACCCACCAACCTGCTGATACTAACCTCCACGGTTTCTCCCGGAACAGGTATTGCTTCCGACTGAACAGCGCTGCTGTCTGGCGCTCGATCATGCGCCAGCCGACGGTTTAACCAAGTCGCAAAATGCAGCATATTGCGGGATTCCGGATCGGGGTGATCCCGCTCAAAATCCTCTGAGTACTGCATTAAGGTTCGATAAAACGGATACATTGCCGACCGATTTTTGGGCAGCATTAGGTTTGAAATAAGGCTGCTTGCTTTGTAAAACTATTGTGCAAAGATAAGGTTGTATTTGTACGAAAACAATCTTTTTTTTGTTTTTAGAATTTTTTCGTCCTAAAATATTTGCATATTAGAACGATATCGTTCTATATTTGTGCCGTGATGCTTCGCGCTATATTATTTTGTGTTTGGCCTTCGGCCTAAATCATGCAGCACCAGCGCGCAGCATGACTGCGAATGCTGCCTGTAGGGCGGCGTTTTGTATCATTCAGCATTGTACTAGAAATGAACCATTCTGACAAAAAAGTTGTAGCCGAATTACGGGGCGCAAATAAAGAATACAAAACCGGCGATCAACTCATTACCGCTTTGTATCCTACTGATTTTCAGTTGCTTAGCGGCGAACTGACCCTTATTATCGGACCCTCGGGCAGTGGCAAAACCACCCTGCTCTCGCTTTTGGGCTGCGTTATTTACCCAACCAGCGGCGAGGTGTTTGTCGGTGGCCAGTCTGTAGGGCAACTCAACGAACATAAATTAGCCGAATTACGCCTGCAAAACATCGGTTTTGTGTTCCAAAGTTTCAACCTCATCCAACCGCTCACAGCCGAAGAAAATGTAATCCTCCCGCTCCAGCTGCAGGGCGTCCCGGCCACCGAAGCCCGGCGCCGCGCCCTGGAAGCGATCGAAAAAGTAGGCATGAGCGATCGCCGCAAACAACTGCCCAAGATGCTTTCCGGCGGCCAGCAACAACGTATTGCCATCGCCCGCGCCCTGGTCACCAACCCGCCCATGATGCTGTGCGACGAACCTACGGCCGCGCTCGATCCACGTTCAGTCGGCATCGTCATGGAAGAACTGAAAATGCTGGCAGCCCACGGCATCGCGCTGGCGGTTGTGACCCATGACATGCGGCTCCGACCTTTTGCCGACCGGATCATTTATGTAAACGACGGCATTGCTTCTGAAAACCCGCCCGCTGACGAAACAGGGCACTAAACGCTCATTTATAACAAACGCCGATCGTCCGTGATGTTGGCCACAGGCCATGCCTAAAACGATGCTGCGTAAAGTATCCAAGCATAAACAATATGAAAAAAACATTTTTAGGCTCCGGCCTGCTGCTTTCGCTCCTGCTATGCGCCTGCGGCAAAAAAGATGATAGCAGCAAAAACAACCTCGCTACACAAGATTCCCTCAGCCGTGCCAACGCCTACCAGGGCGCAGCGGCCAACGTACAACAGGTAATCGGAATCGGTAAAGTGGAACCCGAACAGGATATCATCAAACTTGCGGCCAACGACGGCGGGGTGGTTGCACACATCGGCGCCCGGGAAGGCGATCAGGTAAAAGCCGGCCTTACGATATTGGCGTTGGAAAGCACTGTAGCAAATGCCAAACTCACACAGGCCCGTACCCGCGTGGCCACCCAGGAAGCACAGGTGCGCAACGACGAACGCGCCGTGGCCGAAGCGGAAACCAAACTGACGAACTTACAACGCACCCTGACCCGCGTGCAAAACCTGTACGCCAAAAATGCGGACACCGGCGAAAACCTCGATAATGCCCGCGCCGACGTAGACCTGCAAAAAAGCACCATTGAACGGTTGCGCAGTGCCGCACAGGTAAATCGGGTACGCCTCGATGAAATTAAAAGCGATATCGCCATAGCCGAACGCGAACTTGCGCTTAAATCCGTGAAAGTGCCGGTAGCCGGTACCTTGCTCAGTATGGATGCCACGGTGGGCAGCGCGGTACAGGCGCAACAAAGTTTTGCCGAGTTGGCCCCTGCCGGTCCGATCATCGTGCGCTGCGAAGTAGATGAGTTGCTTGCTGATCGGGTACGCATCGGACAAAAAGCCGTGATCCGCCAGATCGGACTCGACAAAACCATTGCGGAAGGCGAAATCGTGTATGCCTCACCCCAACTGAACAAAAAATCGCTGTTCAGCGAAACAACCGGTGAAAAGGAAGACCGTCGGGTGCGTGAAGTTAAAATACTGCTCAAAGATCCCCAGGGACTGTTGCTCAACAGCCGGGTTGAATGTGTAATTAATGTCCAGTAAACCAAAAAGTTATGTTTAAAGTAGCCATTCGTTTCATCCGATACGACAAAGCCAAAAGCATCGGCGTTGTAATCGGTATTGTGATCAGTACATTCCTGATCGGCCAACAATTGGGCATCGCTTCTTTCCTGACCGGACTGATGTCGGCGCTGGTAGATAATTCCAACGGCGATATTTGGGTAGTGGATTCCAAAACGCAGGACGCCAATTCGCTGGGCAAATTTGATGTGCGCAAGGTGCAGGAAATCCGCAGCATCGAAGGCGTCAGCACGGCCTACGGCATGGTGCTGGCTGGCGGAACTGCCACGTTTTCAAACGGAAAATCGGTGCCGGTTACACTCATCGGTTCAGAAGCGCCGGCGTTTGCTGCCGGCCCCACGCCACAAAAGATCCTGCAAGGGAACACCGCTACCCTGCAGGAAAATGCTGCGGTTAGCGCCGATTTTTACGATGCTTCCGTGTACGAAATCACGCTGGAGCCAGGTATTCAGTTTGAAATAAACGGCAAACGCGCGGTGATTGGGGCCGTAACCAACAACCTGCGCGGGTTTGGCGGCAACACCATGTACACGACAATCGAACGGGCGCGCTATTTCGGCAATGGCAACGAGTACGACATTTCAGCCGTGATCGTTGGTATAAAACCAGGCTATTCCGCAGCGCAGGTACGCGACAATATCAACCGGCATATTTTCGGGGTTCGGGCTTGGGTTCGGCCGGACTTTTCCCAATCTACCGTCAATTATATACTCGGTACCAGCGGCATCGGGGCCAGTACCGGCACCCTTGTGATATTTGCCATTATCTCCGGTTTTTTTATCATCGGCCTTACCATGTACTCCTCGGCCCTCGACCGAATTCGGGATTATGGCACCCTGAAAGCCATCGGTGCCAGTAACGGTTATGTGCGCGGATTGATCCTTACGCAGGCGGCTATTTTTGCCGTTGTGGGCTTTGTCATCGCATACGCCTTACTTGAAGGGTTTCGGATCGGGGTGCGCGGATCCGGCTTGTTGTTTTCATTTTCGTGGCAGATCGTAGTCGGTATTTTTGGAATCACCCTGTTTATCTCCCTTTTTGGGGCTGTTTTTGCCTTGCGGCGTATTACCGGATTGGAGCCTGCTGCCGTATTCAGGGGGTAAATTTTTATGTCGGACCATTAAATGATTTAAACAACATGCAGCTCAAAATAAAAAGTACCCTGCTGTCGGCCTTTTGTGTAGTCGGCCTTTTGAAGGGTCAAAATGTTCAAAATTTAAGCCTCCAGTCGGCTGTCGCACTGGCAATGGAAAACAAACCGGCCTTGAAGAGCCTTGATCTTGATGCGCAAATTTCTGCGGCAAGGGTTGCAGAAATTAAACTAAAAAAACAACTGCAAGTCAGTGGCAGAGCGGATATACAAATCAATCCGTTGCTGCCTGCCAGCGTAATTCCAATTGGCGCGTTCAATCCAACGGCGCCTTCTGAAGCCACGACGACGGTGCGTTTTGGTACCCTTTGGCAAAATACCGTTGGCTTAAACGCATCGCAAACCCTGTACGACCCGTCTATTTCTGCCCAAATCCGGGAACAGGCATTTCAAACGCAGCTATTGGAAGCACAACGCGCCCAAACGGCTGTAGATATTCAGGTGGCGGTCACCCGCGCCTATTACGGGGTACTGATCAGCGCCGAGGAAATTCAGTTTGCCTTGCAGGATTCTATGCGCAGCCAGGTTTTTTTAAATGAAGTAAAAAACCGCAAAGAAGGCGGCAAAAGCCTGCAAACGGATGTGAATCAGGCCCAAATCAACCTGAACGCGGCCACCCTTAAACTCGCGCAGTTGCGTCTGAATCAGGCTTTGCTGCGCAAGTCACTGCTGTACCAAATGGGCCTCAACCCCGATCGTTATGCGGAAATACAACTGTCGGAAAACCTGAAAACCTTGCTCCAACAACCCGAAAACATTTCGGATCGGGTAGACGGCGGCTTCCCTATTATTGAGCAAAATCGCCTCGAAATCAAGCAGTTACAATTAGATAATACCTTACAGGGACTTAAAATTTCCACGGAAAAAACACGTACGGCGCCCAAACTCACTGCCAATGCTTTTGTCGGCGCCAACAATTTCAGCGATGATGTTCCTTTTGTAACGAAAAACGCCTGGTTTGGAAACGGCTATGTGAGCCTCAACCTGGCAGTACCCATTTCGGAGTATTGGCAAATGAAAAAACACTTGCCGCAATATGAACTCAAACAACTGCAAAATGCGCAAAAAACAGCGGATTTGACGCAGCAATACCGCAATGAGTATGACCAGGCCCGCAATAATTTACAGGGTGCGCGTTTGGCCCTCAATACCCGCGAACGCGACCTGGCATTGGTGCGTGAAAACCTTGATTTGTACAAAATACGTTTTTCTGAAGGTGTTTTGCTGGCTTCTGTCGTCACAGATGCCGAACAGGCGCTTCAACAAACGCAGTACAGCTACTTGAAAAGTGCTTACGATGCGCTCGTCGCAGTGCTGGAAATGCGCAAAGCAACGGGTGAGATAAAGCCTTAATCGTTAATTTTTTAGCGCACTAAAAACTTCGGCGCAGTGAAACCATTTCACGGCGCCGAACGCATTTATAGACGGAAGATCCACAAAAAAAATGAGGCATCCTGAAAAAATCGGGATGACTCATTTTTATAAACCTAATCGGAACGTACGGGCAAGTCGTGACTTGCCTCTACTAATACCGATAATATTCCGGCTTGAACGGACCGGCCACCGCCACGCCGATGTAATCAGCCTGGTGTGTATTCAGTTCTTCCAGTTCAACGCCGATTTTCGCAAGGTGCAAACGCGCCACTTTTTCGTCGAGGTGCTTAGGCAACATGTACACTTTATGTTCGTAGGCAGCGGCGTTTTGCCACAATTCCAATTGCGCCAACACCTGGTTGGTAAAGGAGTTGGACATTACGAATGATGGGTGACCGGTACCGCAGCCCAGGTTCACCAAACGGCCTTCCGCAAGCAGGATGATGTCTTTGCCGTCGATTTTGAACAAATCAACTTGTGGTTTGATGTTGATTTTGGTGTGGCCGTAGTTGGTATTCAACCAAGCCATATCAATTTCGTTGTCGAAGTGACCAATGTTACACAAGATGGTTTTGTCGGTCATCATGCGGAAGTGTTTTTCCGTTACGATGTCGCAGTTGCCGGTTGCAGTTACCACGATGTTGGCACGTGGAATCGCATTTTCCATTTTTTTCACTTCAAAACCGTCCATTGCGGCTTGCAAAGCGCAAATTGGGTCAATTTCGGTCACAATGACGCGCGCACCAGCGCCACGCAAAGAAGCAGCCGAACCTTTACCTACGTCGCCGTAACCAGCCACAACGGCCACTTTACCGGCGATCATGATATCGGTAGCGCGGCGGATAGAATCCACCAAACTTTCTTTGCAACCATATTTGTTGTCAAATTTTGACTTAGTCACCGAGTCGTTGATATTGATTGCAGGCAAAGGCAGGGTGCCTTTCACCATGCGCTCGTACAAACGGTGCACACCGGTGGTGGTTTCTTCCGAAATACCGCGGATGTCATTGACCAACGCCGGGTAGCGGTCCAACACCATGTTGGTCAAGTCGCCGCCATCGTCGAGGATCATGTTCAAAGGCAAACCGTCGGTAAATGCGTGCAACGTTTGCTCGATACACCAATCAAATTCTTCCTCATTCATTCCTTTCCAAGCATATACGGGGATGCCGGCTGCTGCGATGGCTGCGGCGGCGTGGTCTTGGGTAGAGAAAATATTGCAAGAAGACCAGGATACTTCAGCGCCCAATTCCACAAGGGTTTCGATAAGCACCGCAGTTTGGATGGTCATGTGCAGGCAACCTGCCACGCGTGCGCCTTTCAGCGGTTTGGAAGCGCCAAACTCTTCGCGTAAGGCCATCAAACCTGGCATTTCGGCTTCCGCCAATTCGATTTCTTTGCGGCCCCAGTCGGCAAGCGCAATATCTTTTACTTTGAATTTTGGGTGCGATTCAGTTGCAACTGCCATAATGTAGAATGTAAATGAGCAAGTGAGTGAATGATCAAAAGAAGAAATTCTGGGGTAAAATGGGGGTTCGAATGCCTACCAAACAACCGAAACAAAATTTCGTTTGGTTTGATCGACAAATTTTGCGCCGCAAAGGTACAGTATTTGGTCTTTTTTTTCGAATCCTTCTGTAAAAATTGGCCGCGGAAAGCATTTTTACCCGTTACCTTCGCGTTTGAACTTCAGTTCGTCTACCCTTTCCTGAAATTCTGCAAGCGGATTATGAAAAAATTGTTCCTACTCGATGGCCACGCGCTGATTTACCGTGCCCACTATGCCTTTATTACCCGACCCCTGATTAACTCCAAAGGCTGGAATGTTTCGGCCATTCAAGGGTTTATGCGCACCATGTGGGATATGATGCAAACCGAAAAGCCTACCCATATCGCTGTGGTTTTTGATCCGCCTGGTGGCACTTTCCGGCATAAAGAGTTCGAATTGTACAAAGCCAACCGGGAAGCACAACCCGAAGATATTACCATGGCCATTCCGTGGGTTGAAAAAATTGTGCGGGCCATGCGTATTCCGGTCATCACCGTGCTCAATTATGAGGCGGATGACGTGATTGGTACCTTAGCCAAACAGGCCGAAAAAGTAGGGTATGACGTATTTATGGTCACGCCCGATAAAGATTATGGCCAGTTGGTGGATGAGCATATTTTCCTGTACAAACCGGGCCGACAAGGTAATGAGGTGGAAATTATGGGTATAAAAGAGGTGTGTGAAAAATGGGGTATTCAGCGGGTAGATCAGGTAATTGACCTGCTGGGCTTAATGGGCGATTCGGTGGATAATATTCCGGGTTTGCCCGGCATCGGCGAAAAAACGGCTGTAAAGTTGCTCGCTGAATTTGACAATATTGAAAACCTGCTCGCAAATGCCGATAAACTAAAGGGCAAACAACAGGAAATTGTAAAAAACCACGGCGAAAAAGCCACGCTTTCCAAATGGTTGGCCACGATTGATATCAATGTCCCGATTGCGTTTGACGAAAAACATTTTGAAATCGAACCCTTCGACCGCGAGGCGCTGCTTAGTATTTTTACCGAACTTGAATTCCGCTCGCTGGCTGATACGATTTTAAAACATCCCTTGGGTGGCGGACCACAGGCAAGCAGCCCCAAACCGGAACCGGGCGCTAAAAAATCGACCACCAAGCAAACCGATTCCGCACAAGGCGACTTGTTTGCCAACGACCCCGATGCACAACCCATCGAAGGCGGCATTCATGAAAAATCGGGTATCGCCCACCGCATTGCCGATAAAAATATCCAGAATGTAAACCATACCTACCATTTAGTTGACACCGCGGAAGGGCGCGCGGCCTTGTTGGCGCAACTGCTGGCCCTTCCAAGCGTCAGTTACGACTCTGAAACCACGGCTTTGGATGCTACCCAGGCCGATTTGGTGGGTTTTTCCTTTGCCTTACAACCGCATGAAGCATGGTACGTGGCCATTCCGGCCGATCGTGCAGAAGCACAGGCCATTGTGGAGGAGTTTCGGCCCCTGTTTGAAAGCGAAACCATCGAAAAAGTAGGGCAGAACCTGAAATACGATGCCTTGGTGTTGCGCAACTACGATGTGGAATTGCGGGGCGCTTATTTTGATACCATGATTGCGCACTATTTGTTGGAGCCCGATTTGCGGCACAACATGAATTATTTGTCGGAAACCTACCTCAATTACGCCCCGGTGAAAATTGAGACCTTAATCGGCAAAAAAGGCGCGCAACAAGGTACCATGCGCGATGTACCCCTCGATTTGATCAAAGAATACGCTTCAGAAGATGCGGATATTACCCTGCAATTGCGTTTGCACCTCGAACCTAAACTGGAAAACAGCGGCCAACATTTGGTCAAACTTTTTCACCAGGTAGAAACACCGCTGGTAAAAGTGCTGACCGATATTGAGCATGCGGGCGTACGGATTGACCCAGTGTTTTTGAAAGATTATTCGGGCGTTTTGGCCGATAAAATTGTCATTTTAGAGAAAAAAGTGCTCGAAACAACGGGTTTTACCTTTAATGTGTCCAGTCCAAAACAGGTGGGCGAGGTGTTGTTTGATCGGATGAAGATTCCGTATCCGGGTAAAAAAATGAAAAGCGGCCAATACAGCACCGACGAGGAAATTTTATCCGAATTGGCGGCTGAATACCCCGTTTGTGCCGATATTTTGGAGCACCGCACCTTGATGAAACTCAAAAGCACCTACGTGGATGCGTTGCCTGCGTTGATCAATCCGCGTACAGGTCGGGTGCATTCTCAATTTAACCAAACCATCGCTGCGACCGGGCGCTTGAGCAGCCAGAACCCCAATTTGCAAAACATTCCAATTCGTACCCTCGAAGGTCGGGAAGTGCGCAAGGCCTTTATCCCGCGCGACGCCGACCATGTGTTGCTTTCGGCCGACTATTCGCAAATTGAATTGCGCCTGATTGCCGAAATTAGTGGAGATGAAGCGATGTTGGATGCCTTTCAGCGCGGACTGGATATTCACACGGCTACGGCGGCGCGGGTGTACGGCGTTCCGCTCGAGGAAGTTACTTCCGATCAGCGCCGGGCTGCTAAAACCGTTAATTTTAGCATCACCTATGGCGCGGGCGCCACCAACTTATCCAACCAGTTGGGCATCAAGCGCGCGGAGGCTAAAGTATTGATCGACAATTATTTCGCCCAATACAGCGGGTTGAAAAACTACATGGATAAAACGGTGGAGTTCGCGCGGGAGCATGGATACGTGGAAACTTTGCTCGGCCGCCGGAGGACCTTGCGCGACATTGACAGCCGCAATGGCATGATGCGCTCAATGTCGGAACGCATTGCGGTGAACACGCCGATTCAGGGCACTGCTGCCGATTTGATCAAAGTAGCCATGATCAATATCCGGGAAGCCATGCGCGCGGGAGGATTTCAGTCCAACTTGATCCTGCAAGTACACGATGAATTGGTGTTTGATGTGCGGAAAGACGAATTAGAACGCCTGAAGCCCATCATTCATGAAAAAATGACCAACGCGATCCCCAATTTGAAGGTGCCGATTTTGGTAGAAATGGGGGTTGGAAATAATTGGTTAGAAGCCCATTAATTGACGGCTTCTACCCGGTAACCATTTTTGCGCAGCAGGGCGATGACGCCTTGTGGTCCGCCAAGGTGTCCGGAGCCCACGGCAAAAAAGCTGGGTTTTTCGCGCATGTAGCGGCCCATTACGGGAATCCAGTTGCGGTTGCGTTGGAGCAGCAGGATTTCTTCATAGTTGCTCATGTCTGATTCTTCGCTGCCGATGAGTTTTTGCATGGCCGTGATATCCTGGTCGTAGTACATCTTAAGCATTTGATCCAGTTCGGAATCGCCTTCTGCACTGGCGCTTTCTGTGCGGAGCGCATCCACCAGCATTTTGGCTTGGGCCCCGTACGGAATGCTGTCGAACAGGGACAATTGGTAACTGGCCGTTTCCAATCCACCGGTGAGCAAGTCTTTTTTATTGGAAAGTTGATACAATTCCATTTCGACGGAAGTCATATTGGCAGTAGTGCCCATGCCTTCTTCGTCGCTGCTCATGATCGTGCTCAAAAACATCGGTTTGAGGCGTTCAAACATGCCGGTTGGTAGCCCTTTGGTGCTCAATTTTGATTTTACAAAGGCATAATCTTCGGGCGAAAGTAGGTCTTTCAGGGTTTTTCCGCCCGCCATGAACGACTTGGTAACCATGCTCATTTGGGCGCCAAAGTTGGTCATTTCCTTCATATCGATTTCAAAGACAAGGCGTTGTGCCGATTCCAAGGCCGCTTGGGCCGGTGCGGAGAGTTGAAACTTGTCTTTCGGAATCACGTGGATGGTACCATATAAATAGGACGGTTTTTTCAGGCCGTTGGCGCTAATCTTCCACAACAGCGCTTTCTCGGTAGGCACCAACTGATCGGGTGTATACGTAACTTTTTCTGCCGATTTACATGCGAAGACGCTGAGGGCGGGCAATAACCAAAATAATATTTTTTTCATAATGCGGAATCTGTTCATTTTGCTGCACAAAACTGAGGCCATGTTAAGCAGTATGCCGTAATGCCTGTGTTTAATCGTATAAAATTACATTTCTTTGCGCAAACCATTGTTGTAACCGCTTGCGTCTGTCAAAATGTCATTGGAAAAAAGGCGTGGTGTACACGCTTCAGTTTTTGCTCCTATTCCAAATGGCGGGCTGGATACTGCTTTGGCAAATGGCCCAATCCAATGCCCGACAACAGGCAGCGTGGCAAATGGAAAAAGACGTAAAATCACTGGAGCATATTCAACTATCTGTTAATGCACTGGCCGCAGCGCGGGTCGGTCGCAAGGAAATTCGGATAGATGGTCGACTGTACGATATTCATTCTCAACATTTTTTTGCAGATTCAGTTCACTTAGTGGTGTACCGCGACCAAGCGGAAGAATCCATCTTAAAGAGGATTGGGTCTTATTTTAACAGCAAAGATCCCCAATCAGGCGCGTTATTTCAGGGTTTATGGAGCAAATGGGCCGGTTGGACCTACCTCATGCCCCTTGTTTCGAGGCTCGAAATGCCCAAAGTAGCGGAAATTTGTCTGCTGCAAATTGGACATATTAACCGTCCGGAGATCCCGTCTCTAGACCATCCAGCCCCGCCTCCCAAACAGCAGCACGTTGCAACGTTCGGCTTTTCCAGGCCAATTTAATTCAAACGCTGTTTTTTAACTGATACATGCTGTGTGCCATGGAGCATCAGGCTTTCGTCCTGTACGCTATCTGTGCGCTGTGTGCGTGTATGCCATTCAAAAAATATGAAACAAAGTTATATGCGTATTGCTTTTAAGGCAATCGTGCTATGCTTGTGTACGAGCGGGATTTTCCAGTCTTTACAAGCACAAACCGATTCGACCCGGGAAACTGTTTCAATTCGGGAAACCGTTATTTCGGCCAACCGTACCTCAGAAAATGTGGGTAACGTGGCCCAGCAGATCAGTATTTTAAGTCGTGCCAAAATTGTACAGCTCAATGCGCAAACTACAGCCGATTTGATTCAAAATACCGGATTGGCCTTTGTGCAAAAAAGCCAAACGGGTGGTGGGAGTCCTGTTTTGCGTGGATTTGAAGCCAATCGGGTTTTACTCGTTATAGATGGGGTGCGGATGAACAACGCCATTTACCGGGCAGGCCATTTGCAAAACCTGGTTACGACCGACCAGGGTTCTTTGGATCGGGTAGAGGTATTGTTTGGACCCGCTTCTAATGTGTACGGCAGTGATGCACTGGGCGGCGCCATTTGTTTGTACACCAAAAATCCGGTGTTATCCAATAGTGGGTTTAAAACAACGGGCGATGTATTTACCCGTTTTGGCACGGTGAACAACGAAAAAACAGGCCATGTAGACTTCAGTTTGGGCGGTCGTCGCTTCGGTTCGTTCACTTCCTTCACTTACAGCGATTATGATGATTTGAAAATGGGGAAAAAAATAAACGGTGACAGTGCTTTTGGGCTGCGCAATTTTTATATCGAACGCATTGGCGGCCGCGATTCTTTGGTGCGCAATTTCGATCCATACCTACAGAAGTTTTCAGGTTACCAGCAATATGATCTGGTGCAAAAATCCCTGTTCAAGCCGAGTGACCAGGTAAGTCATGGACTCAATATACAATACAGCACTTCTTCTGATATACCGCGTTACGACCGGCTGACCGACCCCCGAGGCGCAGGACTCAATACGGCGAGCTGGTATTATGGTCCCCAAAAACGCTTGATGGGGGCATATCAGTTTAGCTTGCAGCAAGCGGGCTGGTTCGATCAATTGGATGCTGGTTTGAGTTACCAAAACATTGAAGAAAGTCGGCATACCCGCAATGTAAACCAGGCCGACATTACGCATCGGATTGAAAAGCTGGATGTTTTTGGCTTGTTGGTACAGGCGCGTAAAGCATGGGGCAGTAATACCTTAAATGTGGGTTTGGACGGCCAATACAATGATGTGAACTCCACCGCTACCCGCGAAAATATAAGCACCGGTATAATTCAGTCGGGAGGTACCCGTTACCCCGACGGCGGCAGCAAATTGAGCACGGCGGCCTTGTTTGCCACCCACCGTTGGGCACCTGCGGCAGGCAGTAAATGGTTGTTTAGCGAGGGGGGTCGTGTAGGATTTGCAAGTTTAAATGCAAAATTTGTGGACCAAACGTTTTTTAAATTTCCATTTTCGGAGGCCAGGCAGTCCAATCCGGTTGTATCTGGCAGCATTGGCGTTGTTTATGATCCGATGGCGCAAAGTGGCTGGCGGCTGGCCTTCAATGCTGCAAGTGGATACCGGGTACCCAATGTGGATGACCTCGCCAAGGTATTTGATACAGGTGATGGCACATTGATTGTGCCCAATACGAATTTAAAACCGGAGCGGAGTTACAGTTTAGATGTGAATGTGACCCGCCACTGGAACGACCGGCTGCATTGGGAAAATGTGTTGTGGGCAACCTTTTTGCGCAACGCAATTGTAACCGATGTTTTCCAATTGAATGGGCAGGATTCCGTGTTGTATGACGGGATAAAAAGCAGGGTATATGCAAGCCAAAACCAACAGGAAGCGCGGCTTTGGGGCTTTTCGAGCAAGTTGGAGGTGGATATAACCAGCACTTTGGCCGCTTATGGATCGGTTAATTACACCAATGGCCGGGTACAATTAGAGGCCGGTAGCGACAGTCCGTTGGATCATATTCCGCCGGTGTATGGTCGTTTGGGATTGCGGTACCATACTAGTCGATTTAATGTGGAAGCATTTACCTTGTTTAACGGTAAAAAAGACATCAAGGATTATTTGTTGAATGGAGAAGACAACGAGCAGTATGCGCCAGCAACGGGCATGCCAGCCTGGCAGACGTATAATTTGCGCGGAGCAGTGCATTTTGGGCAGCATTTTACCCTGCAGGCGGGTGTCGATAATTTGCTTGATTTGCAGTACCGGACCTTTTCTTCCGGGATCAATGCGCCGGGACGTAATTTGTTTTTGACATTACGGCTGCGTTGGTAGCGGGGTTTGGCTAAATTTGCCACCAAAGAAACCTTATGCGCAAAATATTACCTACTGTTGAAGCCCTTGTTGCCGGTATTCTTGCCGGCAACAGGGTGCTTTTAGCGCAAGCCATTACGCTGGTAGAAAGCACCCGCATAGAACATATTGCCTTGGCGCAGGAAGTGATCGGGCAATTGGCAGCGCATCAGGAACAGATGACACCGACCCTGCGAATTGGCATCACGGGTGCTCCGGGTAGCGGAAAAAGCACATTTATTGAAGCCTTGGGCATGCATTTGGTAGAAAACGGGCATAATGTGGCAGTTTTGGCTATTGATCCCTCCAGTTCCTTGCGGCATGGCAGCATTTTGGGCGATAAAACGCGGATGGAGCGTTTGTCGGCCCAGGATCGGGCATTTATCCGGCCTTCCCCGGCGGGCGATGCGCTGGGCGGCGTGGCGCGCAAAACCCGGGAAACCATTTTCTTGGTGGAGGCTGCTGGTTATGATACCGTTTTGATCGAAACCGTGGGGGTGGGTCAATCTGAAATAGCGGTGCACAGCATGACCGATTTGTTTTTACTCCTGCTCCTGCCCGGTGCGGGCGATGAATTGCAAGGGATCAAAAGAGGCATCGTAGAAATGGCCGATATATTGGTCGTAAACAAAGCCGATGGTGATCGCGTGCCTTTGGCCAACCTGGCACGGATGCATTACCTCAACGCCCTGCATTTATTTCCGGCCAAAACAAGCACCTGGATTCCGCAAGTATTGCCCTGCAGTGCCCAAAGCGGCGAAGGAATTTTGAAGGTATGGGAAACGATCTTGCACTATGCGCAGCACACCCGACAAAATGGCTTTTTTGATGAAAATAGAAGCCAGCAAGCCTTATTTTGGTTAAAAGAGGCCCTGCAAGGAGCATTAATGCATCGGTTTTATACCCACCCGGAGGTAAAGAACCTGTTGCAGCAACTCGAGCCAATTGTTGTAGCCGGGAAGGTATCACCCTTTGCGGCAGCCGAATCTATCCTTAAAGTTTGGGATAAATAATAGTTATCTTAATGATGCACGATCTACCCATTAAATTTTTGCGCCACTTGTGTAAATGTTAATTTACCGACATACCGCTTTTTTGTTCTACGTGCTTAAACAAAACTGCACTATATTTGTATTTTAATCCTTTAATCCACACATGAACACGCCTTGTTTGTTGTTGGTTCCCGCCTCTTAGCAGCTGCTATGGTTTGTTCTGCTGAAAATCCGTCCTCTAGAGCAAACTCGATTATCCTAACACATGGAACCGTTATCGAAATGAAAAAATTGTTTTCCTTCTGCTTGCTCCTTACTGCATTCGTGCTGACACCCTTTGCCTGTAAGGATAAAGATTTCAATCCCGCCACGCCGCGTTCGCAAAAAAGCAAGGCTACTGAATATGCAGCCTCCCTTGCCATTGATTGGGTAAATATGACCCACGTAATGGTAAAGGCAAACAGCCTTTTTGGTCCCAATGCTGCCCGCGCATTTGCTTATGTGGGCTTGGGCCTTTGGGAAGCAGTATATAATGGTATTCCTGAAGCAAAAAGCATGGCATCCCAGATACGTGATTATTCCGAAGCGGCTGTAATCGATGTAAACCAGGAATATGACTGGGGTATCGTGCTCTCCGCGGTAATGCGCGAAGTAATGCCGGAAGCCATAGACAATATCACCAATACGCAACGCAACCAGATTAAATCGCTGGCTGATTTGCAGGAAAGTACCATGATGGAAAAGGGTTTGTTCGAATCTACCCGCGAAGATTCGAAAGACCTGGGTAAACGCATCGGGCAAAAAATCGTGCAGCGCATGAAAAGTGATGGCCGCGATATCATCCGGAATATCATTCCCTCGGTTCCACAGCGCGATGATGAATACAAATGGTATTACGATAAAAATGCCAACCCGAATTTCAATCCAATCGAACCCTTGTGGGGTACTTTGCGCACGTTTGTGATTGATAATTCGCAAGCTTGTGAAGCAGATGCACCGTACATTTATTCCGAATTGAGCAACAGCCCGTTTTACCTGGAGGCTAAGGAAGTAGAATCAATTCCAGGCACCGACGAGCAGAAAAGGATTGCCTATCATTGGGAAAATGGCCCCGGACGTACGAGTGGCGACGCTGGTCACTGGATGAATATTACCACCCAATTGTTGGAAACACGCAGCAGCAACTTGGCCGATTGCGCCAAGGCCTACTGTCTTGCTGGCCTTACCGCAGCAGATGTCTTCAGTGCCGTTTGGTACCTGAAATACAAATACTACTTGTTGCGGCCGGTTACCTATATTAATGAAACGATAAATCCAAGTTGGAAACCGCTGATCTCTACCCCGCCCTCGCCCGAATACATTTCCGGATCAGCCGTAATGGGTGGGGCAGAACCAATTGTATTGTCTAACCTTTTTGGTAATATAGGATTTACAGACCGCACCCAACTGGGTACTGCTTTGTACACGCCTTACAATCCGCCGCCAAGTGCGCCCTATATTTTGCCCGAACGCAATTTTAGTTCACTTACCAAGGCAGGAGAGGAAGCGGCTGAAAGTCTCATTATTGGCGGTGTTCAGTTTCGCCGGGCAAGTGCGCAAGGCTTAATTTCGGGACGTTGTATTGGAAGCAGTATTTTATCCAAGTTGAATTTTGGGTTTTAAGTCAGAAAAAGGGATAGTTTGTGTTTTTTTATGAATCTTTGAGATTCAAAATCACTCACTTGCGCGCTTATGCACGATCCGCAATTTCCACATCTTTTTACCCCGTTGAATCTGGGGTTCACCACCTTGAAGAACCGGGTGTTGATGGGATCCATGCACACGGGTTTGGAAGAAACCAAGGACCATTTTCAACGGCTTTCGGCTTATTTTGCTGCCCGTGCTAAGGGGGGAGTTGGCCTGATTGTAACCGGTGGCATTGCGCCCAATCGCCAAGGCTGGCTGGCACCCTTTGGGGCCAAACTCAGTACCCATGCCGAAGCCAAACGACATCAGCGTATTACATCCGCCGTGCAGGATGAAGGTGGTAAAATTTGTATGCAAATACTGCATGCCGGCCGGTATTCTATGCATCCTTTGCTGGTCGCGCCTTCGCCAATTCGGGCACATATTTCGCCGTTCAAGCCATTTCAAATGTCGCCACGCCTGATTCGGGCTACCATCCGTGATTTTGCACAAACTGCCGTATTGGCACGTGAAGCAGGGTACGATGGTGTGGAAATTATGGGCAGTGAAGGGTATTTGATCAATCAATTTATCGCACCGCGCACCAACAAACGCAGCGACGATTGGGGCGGTACTTTCGAAAACCGCATCCGTTTTCCGCTTGAAATTATGCAGGCCGTACGGGAAAAAGTAGGCCCTGATTTTATCGTGATTTTCCGGGTTTCCATGCTCGATCTGGTGGAACAAGGCAGTACCTGGGAAGAAGTGGAAGCGCTTGCCTTGGCCATTGAAGCCGCTGGGGCAACGATGATTAATACCGGCATCGGATGGCATGAAGCCCGTATCCCTACCATCGCCACGATGGTTCCACGGGGTGCATACGCCTGGGTGACGCAACGCCTGATGGGTAAACTGCGCATACCGCTCATTACAACCAACCGCATCAATACCCCCGAAACCGCTGAACAAATCCTGCGCGATGGCTTTGCTGATATGGTGTCGATGGCCCGTCCGTTTTTGGCCGATCCCGATTTTATGAACAAAGCCGCTCGGGGCCAAAGCAATGCCATCAACACGTGCATTGCCTGCAACCAGGCTTGTTTGGATCAAATTTTTAAAGGGAAAGAAGCCTCTTGTCTGGTGAATCCGCGTGCCTGCCGGGAAACGATTTTCCCAGCGCAACCGGAAACAATCCCGGCACCCAATGGCAAAAAGGTTGCCGTGGTGGGGGCGGGTCCGGCGGGCTTGTCTTGCGCGACCGAATTGGCGCAATTGGGTATTGAAGTGCATCTGTTTGAAGCATCCAGCCAAATTGGCGGACAGTTCAACATGGCCAAACAAATACCCGGCAAAGAAGAGTTTTACGAAACCTTGCGCTATTTTGAGGTTTTATTAGCCAAAACAGGGGTAAATATTCATTTAAATACAAAAATACAGGCGGAAGACCTGCTTGCACAACGGTTTGATGCGGTAGTGCTGGCAACGGGTATTACCCCGCGTAGGCTCCACATTGAAGGCATTGAGCACCCTAAAGTGCTTTCCTATATTGACGTGTTGTTGCAGGGAAAACCAGTTGGTGAAAATGTTGCGGTGATTGGGGCGGGTGGTATTGCCTTTGATGTATCTACTTTTTTGATGCACCGCCATTCAAGCGCCGATCCGATTGACGATTATCGCACGGAGTGGGGAATTGACCCTAACTATACACAACGGGGAGGACTGGCACTTGCGCATACTGTGGGGACGGGCCGTAAAATTTGGATACTTCAGCGCTCGAAAGGAAAAGTGGGCGATCGGTTGGGTAAAACCACCGGTTGGGCGCATCGACTCAGCCTTAAAAATCAGGGCGTTAAAATGCTTCCTGAAGTGCAATACCTTAAAATAGACGATGCCGGCTTGCATATCACGGTAAAAGGCGAAGCGCAATTGTTGCCGGTAGACCATGTAATTATTTGCGCCGGACAAGAACCGTTGCGGGCCTTGCAAACGCCGCTTCAGCAGGCTGGCATACCCGTACACTTAATTGGCGGCGCCAAAGAAGCCACCGAGCTGGACGCCAAACGCGCCATTGAAGAAGGCCTGCGAATTGCGCTGGAAATTAATCAATAATTACGGAATCCATGCGAAATCGGCTGCTTTTGGGGCCGATTCAAACATATCGGCGATGATTTGTGGCGGCAATGTAAGTTTGCGCAATTGGGTATCCAGCCAGGCGCCATCAATGTGCATGGTGGCGCACAAGGTGTCACCTCCTTTGATCAATTCGTGCCGAAACGAAAAACGGCTGAAATCTTTCCGCAATTTCGTCACGGCAAGGTTGATCGTAAGCGTATCGCCCAGGCGTACTTCTTTTCTAAAAATGGCTTCTTCCCGGAAAATAATAGGACCAACATGCAATTGCTCCATCGTACTTACCGTAAGCCCCTGTGCTGCCAGGTACTCGATGCGGCAGGTAGCGCCAAAATCGTAATACACCGAGTGTCGCAAATGAAAATTGGGGTCCAAATCGGCCCAGCGCAAGGAAACAGGTATTTGAAACATACTTACTTTTTTTTCCAGATCATTTCAAAATCATTCATAAAGAAGCCGTTGCCAATGTCGACATCCATGCAATGATGGATGGTAAACCCGATTTTAAAATAAAAATTTATGCTTTTATAGTTTTTTCGGTTGACGGCCAGCCGTACTTCCTGCAAATCGGGATAAAGCACCACCAATTGTTCAAATGCTTGCGCGCCAAAACCTTTGCCTTGTATTGCCCCGTCTAAATAATATTTGTGGATAAAATACGCACCGGGTCCTTTTGGACTCAGGGAAACGTATCCGATTGGCTCGGGCTGTTCGGGGCTATAAATGAGATGAAACCGCTGTCCCTCGGCCATTTGTTGTACCAAAGCGGGTTCGGAATAGCCGCGATCGAGCATAAACTCAATTTGCGCATTGGTTACAATATCCGGATAGTGCGCCCACCAGATTCGGTGCGCAAGGGCGTGTATGGTGGGCGCATCGGCCGGTGTAGCAAGGCGTAAATGAACCAAAACAAGCTTATTTTTTGGCATTCAAAAGTTGTAAAACCTGTTTGGTGATATCTAAACTGTCGTTGGCCAGCAAAATTTGGCCACCACGCGTGTAGGACAAAATGTAGTCGTAACCGATTTGGCTTTGCAGTTCTTTTAGTTTTATCTCTATATTGGCATATAAATCATTGATCGCCTTTTTCTGATCTTCTCCCAGTTGACGTTCGAGCCGACCTGCTTCTTCCGCCAATTTTATGCGGCGCGCTTCCAGTTGTTCCGCTTCTTTTTCAAGGTCTGCGCGGGGGAAGTTGCCTGTTTGTGCCTTTTCCTGCAGTTTCATAAAATCGTTCTGCAAGGACTCCTGTTTGGATTGCATGCTATTTTCAGCGCTCGCCAAACGCTGGTTCAACGCTGCTTTTTGCGTTTTCAACCATTCGTATTGCGCATCGAGGGTATCGGCATTCACATACGCGATTTTGACCCCGGCACTCTGAATAGAAGCAGGGGCAGTAATGGCCGCCACCGGTGTTGCAGGCTTTTTAAATTGCAGGTAAAACAAAATGGCAACCGCCACCGTCAATACCACATTGAATATCAAAGAAATATTCTTCATAAAGGAAGTTTGTGAAATAAATTAGGAGTCAGCAAAAAAGACAACTCCAGTTAAAGTGAAAAAAAGCGCACAAATGTAGTGAAAAGCATCAGGATCAGCACTTTGTTTGCCCGGGGCAAAATTAGGCGCTTCGCATAATAATGCAAGTGCGGGTGTGTACGTTTTAGGCCCGGTGTTGCAGAAGATTACCTGTCGTAAATTACGGACTTACCCCGCAAATTGTTGTAACTTGCAGCCCGCTTAACTTTTTCATACTGATTTGAAACACTTCCTGCCACATTTCATTCAGGAAAATTACCGTCACGGTATTTTTACAGGCCAGCTTCAAGCCTGCACGATGTTTGTCGACCTCAGCGGTTTTACCCGCCTGACTGAAAAACTCATGCAAAAAGGACCTGAAGGCGCTGAAGAATTGTCTGTAGCCCTCAACTTTATATTCCAGCCCACGGTGGCCCTGGTGTATGAGCAGGGCGGTTTTATTCCCTACTTCGCGGGCGATAGTTTTACCGCCATTTTCCCTTCTGGTTCCGATAACGCAGATACTGCCCACATGGTGCAAATCGCCTTGAAGGTCATTCATACTGCACAACTTACCCTGCGGCGTTTTGTGACGGCACGGGAAGATGAAGATTCCATCCTTTCGCAACATCATATCGGCATCAAAATTGGGGTTTCCGAGGGATTGGTCGATTGGGGTATTGTAGGCGACCGGCGTAAAGCATTTTATTTTAAAGGCGATCCGATTGAAGGTTGTTCGCAGGCACAGGTGCTCGCGGGAAGCCTTGAAATCGTGTGTGACGACCATTTTTTGCGCTTTTTGCAACCTTTGGGTATTCGCTCAGAAATGGTTAAGGCGGGTTACCACCGATTGGACATTGAGGACAAAAACTTGCCGGAGGCCTTTTCGCACAACCTGACCCGGGCCAATGCTGCGGTACACCTGGACATACCCGACCCGGATCCGGTTATTATGGCCGATTTTTTGCCAAAAGAAGTATTTAATGCAGGCTTGACGGAAGAGTTCCGCAATGTGGTGAGCGTTTTTATTTCTTTTGAAGGCATTGATTCGCACGAGGGGCTTTCCCATTTTGCGCATGCTGTGTTGGATCAAAGCCAGAATTTTGGCGGATATTTTAAAGAAATTGACTTTGGCGATAAGGGTGGCGTGATGTTTTGTCTGTTTGGCGCACCCGTTTCTTTTGAAAATAATACCGAACGCGCGCTTGAATACATTTCGGCAGTGCAGGAAGAATTGCGCGATCTGGAATTGCTCACCGGCGCCCGTTACCGCATTGGTATTACTTCGGGCATTGCCTTTACCGGTGTGATCGGGAGCAGCGAACGTTGTCAATATGCCGCTGTAGGTGCACGGGTCAACCTCGGTGCACGGCTCATGGCCCAGGCCAAATGGGGCGAGGTGATGGTGGACGAAAATGTACAACGCAACCGAAATTTCAAATTTATATACCACGGCGAGCGCCCATATAAAGGGTTTGAGCATCCGATTCCTACTTATTTATTGACGGGGAGAAACCTTGCAGGACGTGCCAGTTTTTCGGGGGAGTATTTTGGTCGTCAGACGGAATTGACGGTGCTCACTGATTTTGCCAGTTTGTTGCGGCAGGGGCAATTTGCCGGGGTAGCGTATGTATTTGGTGAAGCAGGTATTGGTAAAAGTCGGATGAGTTATGAGTTTCGCCGCAATTTGCGCGATAGCATGTCGGTGAGTTGGTTTAGTTGCCAAAGCGACCAAATTTTACGCAAACCCTTCAATCCGTTTATTTATTTTCTGAAAAACTACTTTGATCAAAGTCCGGAAAATACCGCCGAAAGGAATCGGGAATTGTTTGAAAGTAATTTTTTGGAGCTCATTTACGACCTTACCGAAAGCCGCCACCGCGAGGCCGATGCGGTGCGCCGGGAAATATCGCGTACCCAGAGTGTATTGGCGGCGATGATTGGCATTAATTACCCGGGTTCTTTGTGGGAGCAATTGGATGCGCGCGGTCGCTACCAGAATGGCCTTGCCGCCATGGCGAATTTATTTGTAGCCGAATCCTTGTTTCAGCCAGCCGTGATCGAACTGGAGGATACGCACTGGTACGACGATATGTCTAAAGAGTTTTTGGCGCAGTTCATTCGGCGCGCAAAAGGCTATCCGCTGCTCTTTTTGGCCACCAGCCGGTACGAAGACGATGGCAGCCGGGCCTTTATTTTTAAAGCCAACGTGCTCGAAGAACTGGAAATCCCATTCTGTGAGGTGGATCTGAATTTTTTGACGCCGGAAGATATGCGTGCTTTTGCCGAAACCCGTTTGGGTGGACGCTTGCATACGGATTTGTTTGATTTGTTGCAACGAATGACCCAGGGCAATCCGTTTTATGTAGAACAAATGGCCGACTATTTTAAAGAGGCCAATTTGCTTAAAACCACCGACGGCGTGCTGCAACTGAAAAATCAGGATATTCAAATTTCTGATTCGGTGAAAGAAATCATGATGGCGCGCATCGACCGATTGAGTGGCCTGGTGAAAGAAACTGTAAAAGCGGCTGCCGTAATTGGCCGAGAATTTGAATTGCCCGTACTTTCGGCGGTCATGGCCCGGCAAGAGGAGTTTATCAGTAAAAATGGCGACCTGGATATGGTGTTGCGCGAGCAGATTCAAACTGCCGAAAAATGGCAGATTTGGCATGCGATGAACGAGTTGCGCTATATTTTCCGTCACTCGCTCCTGCGCGAGGCCGCGTATGACATGCAGTTGCGCACCCGCCTGCGGGAGTTGCACCAATTGATTGCGGAAGCCATCGAGCACCTTTACCCGAATTCAGAAGAGCGTTTTATCGACCTTGCCTTCCATTACGAACAGGCGGAGGTAGATAAAAAGACGAATAAATACCTGGAGAAAGCGGCGCGTTATTCGCAACGCAACTTCCTGAACCGCCAAGCCATCAAGTTTTATGGCAAATTGATTGTCAATTTGCGGGAAGGAGATAAGAAAAACAAGAAACTCACCAAATTGCTGCTGCGCAAAGGCGCTGTGCATGAGCTGGTGGGCCAATGGGAAGAGTGCGAAAAGGACTATCGCGATGCCCTGGATATGGCTAAAACGCTCAATGACTGGTATCTTATTGGGCGCAGCAACCGCCGCCTGGGCCAATTGTTGATGCTGCAAGGCAATTACAACGAGGCCAAAAAGCACCTCGATGTGGCAGGTACCGCCTTTGAATTGGCGAGCGATCAGGTGGGTATTGCCAAAACGTATGGCAACCTAGGCAATTTCTTTTTCCGGCAAGGCAGCTATGATGCTGCCAAAAGCTGGTTTGCAAAAGCCATTGAAATCAACCGCGGTGTGCATCGTGATGCCGAAAACGCCGCGATTGTCGCCAATTTAGGCCTGATTTACATGAATCAGGGCCACTACGATGAAGGAGTACGCTGGCTGGAAGAACAATTGGATATATCCGAGCGGGCCAACGACAAACAAGGGCTGAATACCCTTTATACCAACCTCGGGATCATTTACTTAGAGAAAGGTGCGCTTGACAGTGCCTTGCTTTGCCTCGAAAAAGGGCTTACCCTTTCGGAAGAACTGGGCAACAAGCTGTTTATGACCATTTGCATTGGCAGTATTGGTTCGGTTTGGGAAAAGAAAGGCGATTACACCAAAGCAATGCAAAATTTTGAGCGTGACCTCGTATTGTGCAAGGAATTGGGCGATAAACAAGGAACGGCCATTGCTTGCGGTTTGATTGGTGATTTGCTTGCGGTGATTGGAACGTTTGACAGTGCTATTGATTATTTGCAACAAGCACTTGCGCTTTCTCGCGAGTTGAATTACAAAAAAGGCATTGCCAAAGCGCTCAACACCTTGGGCGATACCTGGTTTTATAAAGGAAACAGCCAAAAATCAATCAAATATTACAACGAAGCCATTGAATATGCCCGCGAGATGGGCAATCGGTTGGTTTTGGGGTATTCTTTGGTGGAAAAAGGGATTGTACATATGCATACGGGCGAAGTTGCGACGGCCCGCCAATTGCTGGAGGAAGGCCGCGATATTGCGCTTGCCTTGGGCAATGCAGACTTGACCTTTGGGGCCAATATTTTGCGCGCACAGGTGTTGATTTATGAAGGCAATAAACAGGAGGCGCTGCGTCAGTTGCAACAAATTCTGCTTATGGCGCGTACCGAACGCGAGGAGGCGGCCGTGCATTTTGAATTGCGGCGCATTGCCGAAAACCCTACACCCAATCACATGCGGGCATTGACGCTTTATAGAAGCCTGCATGCCAAAACACCGCAGTATATATATAAGGTGCGGGTAGAGGAATTGGAGAAAGGCGCGCCTATAGAAGGGATTGGTTAAGGCGTACATCGAATATCAACCTCAAAGAGCGGGCATCTTTGGGGTTGAAAAATTTAAATCCATTTAAATCTGGGTATGTTTTTTCTTCCCTTTATCCAAGGTTTCTTTGTTTAGTTTGTGTTGAATGCCCCAATCAGCCATTGATTTAATAATAGGACCAAGCGTTAGCCCAAATTCTGTAAGTTTATACTCTACCCTCGGAGGTATTTCCGCATAAATCTTTCTACTAATAATTCCAGCCTCCTCTAGCTCCCTGAGTTGGCTCGTAAGCATTGTTTGAGAAATCCCTTTTAAACATCGTTTTAACGCTCCAAACGGGTGTGACCCCATTGTGATGTAAACATATAGGAAATGATTAATTTTGATG
>JBBAVI010000055.1:0-29413 GCA_040397785.1 Saprospiraceae bacterium
TGCAGCTGGGATGCGCAACACCGTACGCGTACTGTCCTCACCTTGTGCATCAGGAACGGTTTCGTCCACCAAAGCATTGCTCAACACGGATAAAAACATACGATCCAGACCAACAGAAGTTTCAACGACATAAGGCACATAACTTTCGTTGATTTCCGGGTCGAAAAACTGCATTTTTTTGCCGGAATGCTCGGTGTGTGCCTTTAAATCGAAATCGGTGCGTGAGTGAATGCCTTCTAATTCCCGGAAGCCGAATGGGAATTCAAACTGAATATCGACGGCTGCATCGGCGTAGTGCGCGAGGTTATCGTGGTCTTTGAAGCGTAATTTTTCGGCAGGCGTTATGCGCGCATGCCAAGCCATCCGTTTTGCTTTCCACTCCTGGTAAAAATCGGCCTGGGTGCCAGGGCGCACAAAAAATTGCATTTCCATTTGTTCAAATTCGCGCATCCGGAAAATAAACTGACGTGCAATAATTTCGTTTCGGAATGCTTTACCAATTTGGGCAATGCCAAACGGCACTTTTTGGCGGGTCGTTTTTTGTACATTCAGGAAATTCACAAAAATACCTTGTGCGGTTTCCGGGCGCAGGTACAATTTGCCATCTTCACTGGCGATGTTCGACATTTGGGTAGAAAACATCAGGTTAAACTGACGCACTTCGGTCCAGTTGCGCGAGCCGGATTCGGGATCTGCGATTTCCAGTTCATCAATAATGGCTTTAATATCGGCCATATCGTTGTTGGAAAAGGCAACAGCCAGCCGTTTTTCTATTACGGCTGCTTTTTGGGTGTATTCGAGTACGCGTGGGTTGGTTTCCCGAAACATGGCTTCATCAAAAGTATCGCCAAAGCGTTTGGCGGCTTTTTCAACCTCTTTGTTGGCCTTACCCAGCATTTTCTGGATTTCGTCCTCGATCAAAACATCCGCACGCGAGCGTTTTTTAGAGTCTTTATTATCAATGAGCGGGTCATTGAATGCATCCACGTGGCCGGAAGCCTTCCAGATTTTCGGGTGCATAAAAATAGCAGAATCCAAGCCCACGATGTTTTCATTCATTTGGGTCATGGCTTTCCACCAATATTCTTTGATGTTGTTTTTCAATTCAACGCCCATCGGACCGTAATCATAAATACCACTCAATCCTTCATATATCTCCGAAGAAGGGTAAATAAATCCATATTCTTTCGCGTGTGAAACGAGCCGTTTGAATAAGTCCTCTTGCATGCTGATCGTAATTGTGATGTGTTTATTAACTTTGAAGCCGCAAAGATGCGTCAAAACCGTTTAATTTTCCGCACAACTGTACTTCAACTGTGTAAAACTTACCGCGACAAGGTTTTCCATCCATCGCCGGATTGATAAATAAACACGGCGTCCGGACTGGGATTTTTAAGGCGCAGGTTGTACCAATTGTCTTTAAATTCGACTGAATATTCGTTGGTTTCATAATCTTTGGCGCCCAAACCATACAACCACCACCAATTGCCCCATTGATCAAACTGAACCCGAATGAGCCCGTCTTTTGGATCCGGTATGGAAGCGGTAATGCCATCTTTACTGGAATTCATGTTGTAAAAGGCAATTTCATGGGTATCGATGCTCAATTCGCGATGTTCCGTGATTTTAAAAGCGTCTGCCAGGGCCGAGCCTTTGACATAATTTCGGAACATCCAGATTCCTTCATAATTATCCGCCAACGACAATACATACAGTTCTTTTTGGTCGAACCACACAAATTCACGCAGCAGTTTTCGATAAATCCGCTCCATTTCTGCCCAGTCGCCAATACTTAAAGACATTAAATGGATCGACAAAATTAAATACAGGCAAGCGGCAAAATACTTCCACCAACGCGCCAGCCAGGAAAACAAGATCGCCACGATGGGTAATACAAACAAAGCGGTCATATAGCCGTAACGATCATTTTCATTGTACAACAACCACTCGAAATGCAGGTTGGATACCGGAAATGCCGCCAGTATACCCAGCCATAAGAGCACGACCAATACTTTAATACGTCCGGGCAAGCCGTTGTGCAAAAAAACCACTGCCAAGGCCATGGCTGTGAGCAAAACATACCCCACTAAAACGACAAAATCGGCACTCATCCAGTTGAAAAGTTGCGTCTTATCGCCATGCGACCAGTGTCGGGCAAAAAAGATCGGCTTTACAACATATTTTAAGGGAGCAGAAAGCATTTTTACGCCGTCAAATTGCAGCATCCGTTTTTCACCATAATGCCCCACCCATTGCCCCAGGGTTATTTTATTAAAAACAAAAAAGAATATATATAAACCAATCTGCGGCAGAGTCATAAATTTAAAAACTTGCAACCAATTAACGGTCTGGTACGCCTCTTGTAAATCTTCCCCATCTGCACTTTTTGCGCGGGTTGCGCTGAAGTGCCAACCAATCAGCAAGCCGTGGGTCAAAAGTGGTATGGCCAAAGCTAGTTCGAGGGAAAATAAATTAACTAACATCCATCCATGTGCCATCCACAAAACACGGGTGCGCCCATGCGTGAGGTACTGCATAGTGCATAAAAGGGCGGCAAGGGTACAAATACCCGAAATCATGTAATGCAAACAAACCCGCCACACCGTAACCTCCGGATGATACGGTGAAAATAGAAAGAACAATGCTCCGAAAATAGCGATAAACTTTCCATAAGGCATTCCCCATAACTCACTGATTTTCAGCAATAAAAAGTACAAAAGCCAGCCATTTAGGGTATGAAAAAGGCAAAAAAGCAGGTACCAGGGCAATCCATAGGTACCAAAAGCCTGATACATGCTATAATTAATCAATTGCAACACCTGTTGATGTCCGCCGTATCCAAAGGAGTATATAAAAGCCCACCATGGACCTTTGTCGTACAATTCCTGCCAGCCCAAAAAATCGGATACAAAACCGGCATTGCGTGCAGGCCAATGCACAAGCAATACGCCCAGAAAGAAACTCAGGAAAACTAAATAGTCGCGGGTCTTGATGTTCATATTGGTGTATGCTTGGAAACGGTCGTCAATTTACCAGTGCTGGCTGTTTTTTCACGCGTTTTAAAGACAATAAATTAATGCTGTTGCGCGAAAGTCCTTGAATGTTGCGATAAGCAAACTGGGCTGTTTCATCATAAAACAAAAAGACGACAGGCGCTTCTTCCAGGAGTATGTTGTCCATTTGTTGATATAGCCTGTATCGCTTGGCCGTATTTGTTTCTAACAGACTTTGTTCATACAGTTGGTCGAAGGTACTGTTTTGAAAACGGGTGTAATTGGGTGGTGCCGTATTTTTTCCATAAAAGCAGGTTAAAAAACTTTCCGCATCGGGATAATCGGCAATCCAGGAGGCCCGGAAGAAAGGCAGGGTGGTATTGCGCATTCGTTCGCGCAAGGTGGCCGTTTCCAGTAGTTCTACCTGCACTTTGATGCCAAGGTCTTCCCATTGTCGCACAATAAAGGTGCATAAATCGATGTATTCCTGGTTGCAGTACAATTGAATGAGGGGCAAATTTTTACCATTGGGATACCCGGCGGCGCGCAACAATTCGGCTGCTTTTTTCGGATCGTACGCGTAACCAGGTGTTTTTATCGCGTCAAAAGAAGGTAATCCCCTTGGGGTAAAACCTGCATTGGCTGGTTTTCCTACGCTGTTTCGGAGGGTGCGCAACAATAAATTGCGGTCAAATCCATAATTCAGGGCTTGTCGAATGTTGCGTTGTTGCAAAGGACTGGCACTGCTTGCATCGATTCGGATGCCCAGGTATTCCGTATTTAGGTAGGCGTTTTTATAAAAATAAATAGAATCCGCCATGCGCGGCTGTAAGGAGCCTTCCGGTGTCAGCAATTCGTTGATGTACGCGCTTTCCAGGCCCCAAAAATAATCCAGTCGGCCCTTTTTAAATTCAAGAAATGCTGTTTTCCGGTCACCAATAAACGTAACCTTTACAGCATCCAAATAGGGTAAACGCACCCCAATACTGTCTTTTTCAAAATAATGCGGGTTTTTGACCAGCACCAACGCCTGGTTTTCTTCCCAAATTTTGAACTGAAACGGGCCTGTTCCAATGGGGTGACGCCGAAAATCGCGGCCATAAAAATCCAGCGCCTCTTTTGGTACGATAGAAGCGTATTGCATGCTCAATATTTGGAGCATCGGCTGGAAAGGCTTTTTCAAATGCAAGATAAATACCGAATCGTTTTCGGCTACAAAAGGCAGGGAATCGGTCACCCGATCTTTAAAGATCCAACTACCGGGCTTGGGCCACTGGGCATCCAACAGGCGTTCAAAACTAAAAACGACATCTGCAGCGCGCATTAAACGGCCTTTTTCATCTGGAAATACGGGGTGATCATGGAAATAAACATCTTGTCGCAACCAAAAACGGTACGTCAAGCCATCTGCGCTGATTTCCCAGCGGGTGGCAAGGCAAGGCTGAATTTCCAGCGCGTCATTCAATTGTACCAATCCGTTGAATAAACAATCAACCGCCCAAATATTATTTTGTGTGCGTGCAAAGGCCGGATCCAGCGAGGTGATCGGATTGTGTTGATTGTATCGAAAAGCGCTGCGTTGCGCTTGTTTTCCTGGTTCGTGGGTGCAGGAAAACAAGGCAAGCAGGCATAAAAAGCCTAAGAAAGTATAAATGCTTGGGTAGTGGCGGGTATTAAGTGAGGGTTTGTGCATACAATCAGCAACAAAAGCCTAACTTTTTTGCTCCCGCCGTTTGATCTCATCCCTAATTTTTGCAGCAGATTCGTATTCTTCCGCTTCCAGCACTTCACTTAAGCGTTTTTGCAAAATATCCATCGAATAATGTTCCAGCGCTGCGGTGTCAAATTGTACATCAGGTTCGGATACAGAGGTAGAAACGCCGCCGCCAGATTCTTGCTCCTCCAAAATAACGCCCGCTGCCTCCAAGATAAAATCGTAGGTAAAAATCGCGCATTCAAATCGTACCGCCATTGCAATTGCATCCGAGGTGCGCGAGTCTATTTCAAAAATTTCACCATTCTTTACACAAATCAAACGCGCATAAAAAATTCCGTCCAATAAGTTATTGATAACCACCTCTTTGAGTTTGATATCAAAGGTGTCGAGGGCGCTTTTAAACAAATCGTGGGTCAATGGGCGGTTGGGCACCATGCGTTCCATGGCGACTGCAATGGCCTGGGCTTCAAAACTGCCAATTACGATGGGCAGCCGACGTTGTCCACGCCGTTCACCTAACACTACCGCATAATTATGGGACTGCGTCATACTGTGGGATAAAGCCACTATGTCCAGTTCTATTCGTTTCATTGTAAAAGGTTTTGAGTTGACCGGATTAGTTAGCGGCTTTAAATTGCTTGAAGGCCTCGTTCAAACGGGGCACAATTTCAAACAAATCGCCTACTACACCATAATCCGCCGCTTTAAAGAACGGCGCTTCCGGGTCTTTATTGATCACTACGATCACTTTAGAATTGTTTACGCCTGCCAAATGCTGGATTGCGCCACTAATTCCGATGGCAATATACAAATTAGGACGAATTGCAATGCCTGTTTGGCCTACATGTTCATGGTGCGGACGCCAGTGGCTATCGGAAACCGGACGCGAACAGGCCGTTGTTGCACCTAAAGTGGTTGCAAGATCTTCTACAATGCCCCAATTGCCAGGATCTTTCATGCCACGTCCAGCACTTACTACAATTTCTGCTTCCGGCAAAGGCACCGTGCCTTCCTGCGTTTTCACTTCTTTTACGCGTATTTTGCTCGAATTGAGTGCAACAGTAAGGACTTCGGGTGTGACAGCACCACCAGTTTCTTCTGGTTTCACGGCATTTCCCATCAAAGAAATTACATTGACAGCACCGGATAATTCATATTGTGCCACTGCTTTGCCGGAAAACACGGTTTTTTCAACCAACAGGTTTTTACCTTCCAAAACGGGCAAACCCGTGGCACCGGAAATCAAACCGCCTTGTAAACGTACTGCCAATCGGCCAGCAACAGACTTACCGGTTGTGGTATGGCCCAAAATGACCACCTGTGCGCCCAATTGCTTACAAGCGTCGGCAATGGCCTGGGTATATAATTGACTGTCGAAATGCGCAAGGCTTGCATCAGGCAGGTTAAATACCCGCTTGGCGCCATATGTGCCCAACACACTGCCATCCTCCACCGGACCGAGGGTTAGGGCAACGCAATCGGTGCCGAGTAATTCGGCTACTTTTTTACCATACGTAACGGCTTCAAAAGCCGATTTTTTAAAATGTCCGCGGGGGCTTTCTGCAAAAACGAGTACCATATAATTGAAAATAGAAGTTTAAAATTGAAATTGGAGAACAACAGGAACTAAATGACTTTTGCTTCTTCGTGGAGCAAACGCACTAATTCGACCATTTCGTTTGGATCGATCAGTTTCACACCCGCCTTTGAAGGGGGAAGGGTAAAATGGCTTACTTTTTCAAAACTATCGAAAGCAACTGCCGGAATTTCGGTGAGCGGTTTTGTACGGGCCGTCATGATACCGCGCATGTTTGGAATGCGTTGCTCGGCCATGCCTTTTGCTGCGCTGAGCACAATGGGCAAATCCACTTCAAGCACTTCTACCCCACCTTCAATATCGCGTTCGAGCGTAGCAACGTTACCATTCAAATCCAGTTTGCTTGCATACGAAACAAATGGAAGATCTAAATATTCCGCCACCATCGCACCGACTTCCGAACCATTGTAGTCGATGGTTTCTTTTCCGAAGAAAATAAGGTCAAATTGGGCATTTTTGGCGTATTCTGCAATTTGCTTGGCCACAAAACCGGCACTTTTTGGATCCGAATCAATGCGCACCGCATCATCGGCGCCAATGGCTAAGGCTTTACGAATGGTGGTTTCGTTGGTTGCAGGACCAACATTAATTACGGTAACCGTTCCGCCCAAGGCTTCTTTAAGTTCACATGCCCGTACAAGTGCGTACCACTCGTCGTAAGGGTTCATGATAAATTGAACACCGGCATTGTTAAATTCGGTGTTGTCGGCGTTGAACGAAATTTTTGCCGTTGTGTCAGGCGTTTGACTGATGCAAACCAATAGTTTCATGAGAAAAAGTATGCTTTATTTGGCGGTGATCTTAATAGATGCCATGTCAGAAATAGCGCGTATTTTTGCGGGCGCGCAAAGGTACTACAAAGACGTTTATTTTTCAGAATAGCTTCACTTTGCGTAACAAAACAATTCGACTTTCGTTTAAATTCTACTATAATAACTATGCTCAACCGCCTGGAACACCTGCTTGGACTGTACGAATCCACCCCATCTGATCCATTTATCCTCTTTGCGCTGGCTAAGGAATACGAAAGTAAAGACGATCCTGATCAAGCCCTGACGTTTTACTTACGGGTAAAAGAAACAAATCCCGCTTATGTTGGGTTGTATTACCACCTTGGAAAATTGTACGAGACATTACAAACGCCCGAATTGGCCTTGCAAACGTACAATCAGGGTATTGAAGTGGCACAATCAGCCAACGATCAACACGCAGCCAGCGAACTAAAAGGCGCTAAACTCAACCTCGAATATGAACTTTAAACAAATAGGCGGTTTTTTGATGGTGCTTACCTTGCTAAGTGCCAAACAAACCGGTTGCAGCAATAAACAAAATACAGTGGGCGTCCCAAAAGTGGCAACGAGCACCCGCGCGGCTGCTACCTTGAAAGACAAACTCACTAAACGCGACCTTAAAAAGGTGCAAAATCTATCCGCCAGCCTACAACTATCGGTCGATCAAAATGGACAAAACCTGTCAGCCAATGGAAATTTGATTTGGGTACGTGACAGTATTGTGTGGTTTAATGTTAAAAAATTTGGCATCGAAGCCATGCGGGCATTGATTACCAAGGATTCGGTGTTTTTGCTCAACCGTTTGGAAAAAACCTACACGGCAAAAGGACTGGAAAGTTTGCAATACGAATACCAATTACCCGCTGGGTTTGAATTGATTCAAAGTGCTATTTTAGCCAATGCCTGGATGTTTTCAGATGTTACCCTGCAATCAGACCTGGAAGCAGGATTGCACCGCCTGAGTGGCAACAACGATCAATACATTGCCCGGTATTGGATGGAAGAAGGCAGTTTTTTGCTACAAAAAGAGTCTTTCGTGCAAAAAAAGGATGCCAAAATGGTGACCATTGGCTTCGGACAATACCAAAAATTAGCAGATAACAGTTATTTCCCCGTTTTGCGCAGTTTTGAAACGGTAGATCCTGAAACTGGCGCTATGTCTGTGAAAGCGTCCATGTCCGATATTGAAATAAATTCCGCCAAATCCTACAAATTTGAAGTTCCTGCGCATTACAAACGCATTTTTTAAACCCCATCGTCGGGCCTAATCGCCTTACAACAAGGAAGTAATATACCAATGCACCGATTTTTTACCTGTTTTAATACCTGCCGATTGAAATTTTCATGCCGTCCAGCCCTGTTGCTGGGCCTTTTGCTGTTGTTCAGCCTTGCTGCCAGCGCCCAAAACCGGAAAGACCTGGAAGAAAAGCGCAAGAAAATCGTCAAGGATATCCAGCTGACAGATAAAATGCTGAAAAAGACGACCAAAACTAAGGAAGTTACCCTGGATCGTTTTGTGACCCTCCAAAATCAAATCGAAAGCCGCGAATCCCTGATTCAAACGGTAGATCAAGAGATCACAGAAGCCGACGCCAGTATTCAACGCAATGGTGCTGTAGTTCAATCCCTGTCTGTGGATATTGAGCGCATGCAGGCCGAATATAGCCGAATGGTGCGCAACGCATTCCGACATAAAACCCTCAGCAATCCACTCCTATATATATTGTCTGCCGAAAACCTGAACCAGGCGTTCAGGCGTTGGTTGTTTTTGCGCAAATATGACCGCTTTCGCAAACAACAGTCGGAAGCCATTGTGTTTACCCGCAGTATGCTCTCCAAACGCATCAAGGAACTGGAGCAAGCCCGCATCGAAAAGGAAAATCTGCTGGTATTTTTGCAAGGACAACGCTCTACCCTGACCACCGAATTGGTCGATAAAAACAACCTGCTCAAGGGTTTGGAGCAGAACGAATCCAAACTTCGCCAAGATTTACAGGAAAAACAACGGGCCCACGAGAACCTGAACCAGGCCATTGAGCAGGTAATTCAAGAAGAAGTCCGAAAACGGGTGGAAGAAGCCCGAAAGACGAAGCCCCCCCCGGCACCCACTACCTCTGATGCCCCGGTGGTATCAACCAGTAAAGAAAATAATGCCGCCGTTAAACCCAAACCGAATGTCAATGCAACACCCGCGACTGCCAGGGAAGATGTTTCCTCGAGTGCTTTTCGTTTAAAACGCGGCAAACTGCCCTGGCCCGTCGAAAACGGCTTTATCTCGCGCGGTTATGGACCACAAAAGCATCCAACTTTGAAGAATATTGAAATCACCAACAACGGCATTGATATTCGCACCGACGAATCGGCCGATGTGTTGGCGGTGGCGGAAGGACTTGTGGCGGGCGTGCAATTTATTCCCGGACACGATTACACCGTCATTTTACAACATGGCGATTATTATACGGTGTATTCCAATTTGAGCGTAACCCGCCTGTCGAAAGGAGATCGTATTGGTGCAAAACAATCTGTTGGCAAAGTGAGTAGCAATCCAATTACGGGCAGTTCGGAGTTGCATTTTGAACTGTGGCACGAAAAAGAGCGCATGAATCCGGTTACTTGGATTCGGAAATAGTATATTAGAAGTAATAATGTTAACGCAAACGCAAATGGTAGATTATTCCGCCATGGGCAATCAACCCTATATCGCCGCTCTTTACATTTTCAATTCCTGGAAAATACAAACCTTTTCGAAGTGATAGTTCCAGGTAAAAATTGCTGAATAATCGGAACTCAACACCCCCACCAATCATTATAAAATTAGAATTGGCTCTTTTAGTGGCATAGTTCGGGTTACCGCAAGTGCAATAATTTGAAAAATAGTACCCACTTTCAAGCGACAATCGGATTCCTTTCATTTTTACGTAATCCCATTGAAAGTAAGGACCTAAGGCGCTAAATTTGACGGTTTCTCGTCCCGATGTTGCCTCCCAAATTTGATAATTACGCAATCCAACGGCAGTTTTACGCCCCAAGGCAATCGCCAGTTTGGCATTGATTACATAAAAATCGGTTTCATTGGTTCCGTCGGAATTGAAATCACCGGATACCAGGCCACCCAATCCCAGCGTCATTTCATTGCCAAAATATTTAAGTTTGTTGGCGTTTTGTGCCCAAACAGATTGGCAGGAAATCAATAAAAACAAACATAAAAATGTAAATTTCATAGGGCAGCTTGTGGTTGAAGTTGATATAATATCGGTTCCAGTATAAGTATAAATCCCACGTAAATTTAATCTAACCAGCCTGTTTCAGGTCAAAACCTAAAAGTTTTTTAACGCAAGCCACACATCTGAATAATCAAACGTATCCAGATTTCTGTAATAATCCAGTGTTTCCAATAATTGTGCAACGGATGATACCCCTACCACCAAGCCATCGATCATGGGCGTATGGCTGGCAAAAATCAGCCCCAAATGGTTCATGGTTTGCACGGGCGGGCGTACGAAAGCAACATTCCATACCGGAAGTTGTTGACGCAGATAAGCCAATTTGTCGGCTACTTTGTCCGGCTGGCCGCCTCGAACGGCAAAAGTGCTGTTTTCCGAATAGTTTGCATCTAGTTTTACACCGCCTGCATTGATGCCATAAGCATAAAACCGGTGACTTTTTTCAAATAAAGGCTGGTAGCGCGCCAAATCCGACTGTAAAACATTGTGCTTCAATTGAATATCACAACGCATGGGCAGGTCTTCCAGCGCATGCGCGTACACACCCGGGTGCGCAATACCCGAAAGGCCCGGCCGCAATCCAAAATCGGTTTCCAGGCTGTGCAGGGCCTCCAAACTGGCTCGAATAGCCGTTTCTTCTTCCCGATGATCCCAATGCAGCATAACGCAATCCAGGTTTTGGCCAAAAATGCGCAAGTACTCCTCCCCCATCATACGTATAAACGTTGGGCTCAGGTTGATTTCCGGTCCGCGCATATTATCCAAACTGCCAATTTTGACGGTAATTTTCAAGTCAGACAATCCATGCGCCTGGCAATATTCCGCAAGGATCTGTTCGGCTGCCCTAAAATCGGCGGGATTGCGGTTGATTGGATAATTGGTCGCCACATCAATGTTGCGCCGATTGGTTTTGAGCCAACAATCCAATATGTCAAAAGCCTGCTTGCGGTCGGTGCTCCAACCCCATTGCGCCGACCCCAGGACGAGTTCAAAGGGATTATTCATGTTTTTTTGCGTTTTTTGAGTTGAATCATTGCTTGAATGTATTGCTTTGCCAGTCTCGGGATATTTACCTTACTTGCCGTGGTATCATCGGTCCATTTTACAGGTAACGCACACATTTTCAGCCCTTTCCATTCGGCGATTGCCAACAATTCGGTGCTAAAAAACCAGCCATTGCTCACGGCACCGCCTTCCATTAGCGGGGCCACTTGTGCACGCTTGAGCCATTTAAAACCACACATACCATCCGAAAAGCGGGTACCTAAGTACATTTTTAGCATTCTATTGAATACGCGGGAAGTGATTTCACGCACCAAGGTCCGGTTGTACACTTTTGCTTTTCGGTGCAAACGGGTGCCGTACACCAAGTCGTATCCTTCCGTTGCCAGGGCGTGGTAGGCTTGTATAAAGTGTTGTAAATCAGTAGCCAGGTCCAAATCCATATACCCTACAATATCTGCTTTGCTTTGGGTCCAGGACGTTTTAAGTGCCAAGCCAACGCCTTTTTCGGGTACGCGCACCAATTTTACCGCTTCAAATTCATCTTCTAATGCTGCTGCAATATGCCGGGTATTATCGGTGCTACCATTATCGGCAATGATGATGCGCCATTGGCCCGCATCCGGGAAATGTGTTACCAGAAAATCATGCACGATGCGCACTTGTTGGGCCAGGGTAGCCTCTTCATTGAGTACAGGAATCGTCACCTCAAAAGTCATCATAAGCGGTTCTAATTTCAAAAAACACCAAAAGGTCGGCAAAAATACCGGATTCACGGAAGCCCCGCTTAAAAGTGCTGGAAAATGTTTTTCGGCAGGGGGATGATTTAATTTATCGGTTGTTTTCCATTACTTTGTCCGAAATTCCGGGATTGTCGACGACGATTTTGGGTACAACAACGCTTTTCCCATCATTTTTGACCCATCCAAGCATTTCAACTGTTATGAGCGATTTTTTAAAAAAATTCAAATCGGTATTTCTTGTGGAGGATCCCACGGGCGGTAATTCTGAAACGACCCCAAAGGCCACCCAGGAAACCACCACACCCACCACTGCACCGGTGAAAGTACAAGCGCCCACTGCAAGTGCTACAGGTTCTGTGAGTAACAAGTTTGTAGAAATTTTGTCTGCTGCGCTCGAAAAAAATAATCCGGAGGGGTTTGATTATTTTGAATTCCGCCAATCGCTCATCAACCTGGCAAAAATGCCGATGGATGAAACTACCCGTTTTCAATCGGCTTACGCGATGGCACAAACCATGGGCGTTACGGCGGTAAAACTAACCGAATCGGCCCAATATTACCTGAATGTGCTGATTGCAGAACAAAGTAAGTTTGGCGAAGCCCATGCGCAACAACGCACGAAATTGATTGGAAGCCGGGAAGAGGACATTAAAAACCTGGATCAAACCATTTTGCAAAAAGCGGAACAGATCAAAAAACTGACCGAAGAAATAGAGGCGCATCGCAAACAAGCCGAGCAAATAAAAGCCGAGGTAAGTGAAAGCACCATAAAAATTGAAAATACCAAAGCCGATTTTGAAGCGACCTTTTCCTCTGTTTATCAACAAATCGACACAGATTTGAAAAAAATGCAGGAGTACCTAAAGTAGTACCGCATCCCGATCCTCACCTAAATGCTGTTCCTATGAATGACCTATTGAAAAACCCCATTGCCCTTTTTGTAGCGGGTATCCTTGCCCTCTGGTTGGCTTTTAAGTTACTGAAAGTATTTTTAAGCCTTTTTTGGATCTTTGTGATCGTTTTCATCGTGCTGTTTATCTCCAATGACCGATTTAGAAGTGCAGTTCAGGCGATTTTCACAGGTCTTTTTAAACGGTAAATTTTACCTTTGCTTTCAAATTTCCATTTCAACAATTCGAAAATTCTCTTACGTACTATGAGCACAGAACTTCAACCAATTAAACCCAAAAATTTCTGGGAACGTCCGGAAGGTGTAACCGGCGGCCTTTTTATGGCAGCACTTTTATTAGGTGGCGGCTTTTTGCTGTATCAAGCCTTGCCTACCCTCATTATTTTGGCTGAAAACACCCTGTACCTCGCAGGCATGCTGGCTGCTTTAGCGGCGATTATATATATTGTGTTGGATCCCAAAATGCGCAACCTGGTTTGGTATGTGTACAAATCCATCATGCGCTGGGTTACCGGCATTTTTGTGCAAATTGACCCAATCGGTATCCTTAAAAGTTACATCGACTCCTTGAAGGACAACCTTGGTTCGATGAACACCCAAATCAGTAGCCTCAAAGGCCAGATGTACAAACTGGGTGAAATGATCAAACAAAATCAAAAAGACATCCAGAACAACCTGGGCCTTGCCAACCGCGCCAAAGAAACCGGCAAAGAATCCATTATGGTGTTGAAAGCCCGCAAGGCTGGTCGTTTGAAGGATTCTAACATGAAGTTGGAAGATCTGTACAAGCGCATGGAAGTACTGTACCGTGTTTTGGTAAAAATGTACGAAAACTCAGAAATTATGCTCGAAGATATTCAGGACCAGGTGGTTGTGAAAGAGCAGGAATACAAGGCCATCAGGGCAAGCCACAGTGCCATTCGCTCTGCCATGAACATCCTGAGCGGTAATTCTGACAAAAAGTACATGTACGATATGGCCCTCGAAGCGATGGCGGAAGATGTAGGCCAAAAAGTAGGTGAAATGGAGCGCTTTATGGATATGTCCAAGAATTTCATGGACTCCATCGACCTTCAAAATGGCGTATTCGAAGAAGAAGGCCTTCAAATGCTCGATCAATGGGAAAAAGAAGGTGTTTCTTTCTTATTGGGTGGCGATAAAAATAAAATCATCGCAAAAGCCAATAACACCTCCGATGTACTCGACTTGAATGCTCCCCAGGCCATGCCCAGCAAAGCAGATCGGGGCGGCAATCAGTATGATTCGTTTTTTAACGAGTAGTTTTTAATGCTGCGTGTTTTGGTGATGCGTGATGACGCATCACTAAAACATGCAGCACTAAATCACGCAGCACTATTTCTGCTGCCAAAGTTCAATCTTATTCCCCTCTGGATCTAAAATCCAGGCAAATTTGCCGAATTCATCGTCTGTAGGTTCGCCTTCAAGTGGAATTTCCTCGATTTTTAATTGTTCAATCAAGGCATCCAGGTCGTGTACCCGGAAATTGATCATAATCATAGATTCAGAAGGGGCAAAATACTCCGAACTGCGGCGAAAAAAACTTAATACTGAATAGGCTTCCGGGTTGGTTTCTTCCGTCCAATTAAATTGAGCTCCCCAATCTTGCATTTCTATGCCTAAATGGCGCGTATACCAGGCACGGGTTTGTTCCACATCCCGGCATTTGAGGAAAATTCCGCCGAGTCCAATTACTTTTTTCATGCTTCAGGGTATTTAGATGTTTTTATTTAAAGCAAATGTATGAACTTTGCCATAAATAAAAACTTTTTGTTTGATATTTTATGAAAATTGGACTATTAGGATACGGAAAAATGGGCAAAACCATTGAATCGTTGTCATTGGAACAAGGCTTCACCGTGGTTTGGAAAATTGATGCGAACGAACGCGCGGGATTGACCGATGCCCTGATTCGTCAGGCGGATGTGGTGATTGAGTTTTCGCGTCCGGAAGCCGCTTTTGAAAACGTGATGGCCTGCATCAACGCCGGGGTTCCAGTGGTCAGCGGCACCACGGGTTGGACAGATGCTTTACCGGCCGCACAAAAGGCTTGTTTGGAACAGCAGGGTGCATTTATTTGGGCCTCCAATTTTAGTGTGGGGGTCAATTTGTTTTTTGCCCTCAACCGCTACCTCGCGCGGCTCATGAATACGCGGCCTGAATACCAGCCCGCCGTGGAAGAGTGGCACCATATTCACAAATTAGACGCGCCAAGTGGCACAGGCCTTACCCTTACCAAAGATATTATAGAACAACTCAACCGCAAAGATGGATGGGTGTTAAGTCCAGCCGTTGCCGGGCAAACCGAAATTCCAATTACCGCTTACCGGGAAGGCGAAATTCCGGGCACCCATCAAATCAGCTGGGAAAGCGCCATTGACTCGATCACCATCGAACATAAAGCGCATTCCAGAACTGGTTTTGCCCTCGGTGCCATACTGGCTGCACGCTGGTTGCAAGATAAAAAAGGCGTTTTTACCATGGCCGATGTACTTGGCATCGAATAAGTTTGGGTAAAATCTTGAAATGCCCCAATTTTGCGCTTTCCTTTCCACTACCAACCTGCACACTGCTTTGAATATTGTAAAACTTAGTAATACCGATATCTGTCAGCAAGACAGTAAAATTATCCTTGAAAAAATCAACCTGACCATCGGCGCCGGGGAATTTACCTACCTCATTGGAAAAACCGGCAGTGGCAAAACCTCCCTGCTCAAAACTATTTATGCCGCCCTACCCCTCATCAACGGACATGGCGAAGTGGCGGGTTTTGATTTGAAAGACATTAAACGCCAGAATGTACACCTGCTGCGCCGCAAATTGGGCATCGTTTTTCAGGATTTTAACCTGCTGAGCGATCGAAATGTGGTCGAAAACCTGCTGTTTGTGCTGCGCGCGACCGGTTGGACCAGCCAGTCTGAAATGGATAAACGCGCCAATGATGTGCTCGCCGAAGTTGGATTACAGGGAAAACACCTTGCCATGCCTTTTGAACTTTCCGGTGGCGAACAACAACGGGTGGTCATCGCCCGTGCCCTGCTCAATCAGCCCGTGCTGCTGATCGCCGATGAACCCACGGGCAACCTGGATCCCGAAACCAGCGATGATGTCTTGGTGCTGATGCGCAATTTGGCCAAACAACACAATACCGCCGTGCTCTGCGCCACCCATGATTACCGCATTTTACAAAATTTTCCGGCGCGCATTGTCCGCGTACAAAATGGAAAATTGATCGATGACGAGGGTGTTGCAATAAAATAACACAAAACTGAAAGGGAAATTTTAACTAAGTAAAATATTACCTTGTTTTGAGGCGCAGGAAAACGAAAAGACTGTACTTTTGGGCAGCCAATGGCGCTAACCATTTTTTCAACTTTTAATATCGGAACCATTCAATGAATCTTCACGAATATCAGGGCAAAGAACTGCTCAAATCATTTGGCGTTAAAATTCAGGAAGGCATCGTTGCGCACACAGCTGAAGAAGCGGTTGCTGCTGCCATCCAAATGAAAGAATTGTACAATTCCGGTTGGGTTGTGGTAAAAGCACAGGTACATGCAGGCGGACGTGGTAAAGGCGGTGGTGTAAAACTTGCGAAAAGTCCTGAGCAAGCAGGCGAAATCACCCAGGCGATGATTGGAATGCAACTGATCACTCCGCAAACCAGCGCGGAAGGCAAACTCGTGCGCAAGGTGTTGGTGGCCCAAGATGTGTTTTACCCAGGTGCTAACGAACCGAAAGAATTCTATATCAGCATTTTGACCGACCGTGGCCGCGGCGGCAACGTGATTGTGTACTCACCAGACGGTGGTATGGATATTGAAAAAGTAGCCGAAGAAACCCCAGAACGGGTACACACGGAGTTTATTGACCCATTGTTGGGATTACGTCCTTTCCAAGCCCAAAAAGTGGCCTTCGCTTTTGGCTTGAGCGGACAGGCATTCAAAGAAATGGTCGATTTTGTACAGCGATTGTATGCTGCCTTCCTGGGTAGCGACGCTGCGATGTTTGAAATCAACCCATGCTTGAAAACCAGCGACGATAAAATTATCGCGGTGGACGCAAAAGTAACATTAGACGATAACGCTTTGTATCGCCATAAAGACTTGGAAGCGATGCGCGATACCGACGAGGAAGATCCATCCGATGTGGAAGCACAGGCGCTCGACCTCAACTATGTAAAACTTGACGGTAATGTGGGTTGCATGGTGAATGGCGCAGGATTGGCGATGGCTACCATGGATTTGATTCAACTTTCAGGGGGCGAACCTGCCAACTTCCTGGACGTGGGTGGTACTGCCGACGCACAGCGGGTAGAAAATGCGATGCGTTTTATCCTGAAAGACAAAAATGTAAAAGCAATTTTGATCAATATTTTTGGCGGTATTGTACGCTGCGACCGGGTTGCTCAGGGCGTGGTAGATGCTTACAAGAAAATTGGCGATATTCCAGTACCGGTCATTGTACGCCTGCAAGGCACCAACGCCGATATTGCGAAAAAAATCATCGACGAATCTGGCCTGAAAGTAATGGGCGCTGTAGAATTCCAGGAAGCCGCGGATTTGGTTTCCAAGGTATTGGCTGCCTAGAACAAAACGAAATATTTTTTATACGGCGCTTTCAGGTTTATCCTGGGAGCGCTGTTTTTTTATTGGGCCTGATAGAACGGATCAATAAACTCCCCCTGAGGCTTATTACCCTTGCTCGCGCGCGGTTCTACCGCGTGTGTCGATCATTGGGGCTCTGCCCCACGGGTAGAACCCGTATGATCGACACACGCGGTAGAACCGCGCGCGAGCGGGAAATGGGGCAGGTTTATGCTGAGAGCGCTGTTTATTATATTGGCACCTATTCTTACCAATTAAAAAAGCGACGCTCGATTGAATCGAACGCCGCTTTTCCGAAGTAAAAACCTCAAAATACTATTTCGCCACTACAAAACGCAAGGTTTTCATGCCTATATTGGTTTGCAAGTGCAGGAAGTAAATACCATTTGACAAACTTGCCAAAGACAAGTTGTACTGGTTTTTACCGATTGCTTGTGGAATTGCAGTTTGCGTACGCACCAATTGGCCAGTAGCATTGCTTACGGACAAATTGCAGTCACTTGCAGCGTCCAAAGTGTAAGTCACCGTCAGTTGATCTACTGCTGGATTTGGGAAAATCTCGAAGCTGGAGATTTCTTTTGGCTCCAATGTACCGCTTGTTTTTGGTGCAAACGTGTGCTTCTCGTTGGCGGTCCAGTTGCCAATTTTTGTAAAGAATGGGGTTGTATTGCCCAATTCGAACAAACGAATCAAACCTGGAGGCGCGATACCATCACCGGCACCGTCTACTACTTTCAAAGTGAAGCAGCTGTTTGCAGGAATTTGGAATGTATCGCGAATCAAGGTGCTATTGCCATAAGCACTTGGATCGGCAGGAGAACCCGCTGGGAATGCACCACCGCCATTTGCACCTACTTTTACATTACCGCCATTCGCAATTTCATTGCCAGCGTCGTCGTAAGCCACCCAGTAAGTGTCTTTTCCGTTTACATCCGTACGAATGTTCAAAATGATTTGCTGCTGGGTCAGTTTTTCTTGTGCAGGCAGAACTTCAGCGCTTACCGTGCTTTCTACCGAATTTGCGCCGTCATTTACAGAAACGATCGAAGCGCTCAAAGTACCCGCCGTTGCGATTTGAACTGCATCAAAAGTCAATTTATCAACATGCAAAATACCGGTATTTGGCTCAAATGTTTTGGTTTGAATCACTTGGTCGTTCCAACGCAATTCCATCACAAGTTTTGATACCTTGATACCACCCAGGTTTGACAGGTTTACCGTAGGCGTTACGGTTTGTGCCGTACAGATTTCAGTACCCAGGGTGCCTGGATCTAAGGTATTCAATTTTGCATAATTGTTTTGAATCGTGCCCAAACAAGCGTTTGCTTTCGTCCACAAAGCAGTAGCGCTCTGTTGGTCTACTTGTGTATTGGTTTTGTCTGGACAAACCAACATACCTGTTGGGAAGTAGGTTGTTTCAAAGCTGTTGGCAATCGCAGCATTGTCGATGATCGGGAAACCCGTACCGATTACCCAGTTGCCTTGAGTGCCACCGTTGCAACCGGCAGGACCGTACAAACAAGCGAGGTTGGTAGCGCCATCGCCCTCAATAAAGAATACGAAAGATTTGCCATCGCCTTCTGGGCCGTGTGCAGCAAAATAGTTTTCCAATTGACCAGAATTGTGGTAGTTCCAGCATGGACCACACCAGGTAGCAGATACGTCGATTACTACTGGGCGACCAGACTCCAGGATTTCGTACAAATCCCAAACACGACCACTAATATCTTTGGCGGTAAAATTCGGCACCGTAGCGCCATTGGGCAATTGCGCAGAAAGCGCAGAAATAGAAAAAACAAGAACAACTAAGGTCAAAAAACGTTTCATGCGATGTTGTTTTACGAGATGAATGATTTTGCGAGCCAAATATAAATCGGCCAAACGGATTTACTGTTTTTTTCCGCTTGGAATTGTCATTTGTATGCTAAAATGTTTTGTTTGTAAGACAATTAAGCGAATTAATTAGCGTGTTTTCGCTTTTTTTCCGCTTTCCGTTTAAACCAAAATAAGGGTGGTTTGGTTTTAAAAAAAATCACCCGTTTCATGTTTTTTAATTTTATACAATGTCTAAAAGTACCGAACCGAATAAACCGGATGCGTTTGTTAATCCAATCGATAAAGATAAAGTGACCGAAACGCCCGGATTGCTCCCCTATGCCCACACAGCCGGTGGCGCAGTCATTCGCCCGGAAGACAAAGGCCGAATTCGGGGCAATGCTATGGTAGCCATGTACGACCAAACCGACCGGCAACTCGAACAATTGCGCCAACAAATGGAAACCCTCATGTCCCAAGCCAAGTCGCTCAGTGAACGGGTTTCGATGTCAGAACTAATTTACCAGGCCGATATTCCTTTCAAACCCGTTATACACCATATATATCATCTGTATCAGCGCAGAAAAGATGGCAAACATGTTTTGTCCATGGTTTCACCCGCAGAATGGGGCGACAACCCACCTTATGATCATTTTGCCACCGTACGCTTGTTAGGCGATCATACCTGGGAAGTTTTAGAAGGGTCCGTTTAAATTGAATCGTGTAAATTAGTGCTGTTTAACGTTTGCAAACATTCGTTTGTCCAATGTTTTGTTTAAGCCAACAAAAAGGCTGAATCTTGCAACGTTTACGCAATTATTCGCACCTGAATGATGCGTATACTTCGGCGCAAAACTTAACCATCTAACACTTAATTTAGTATGAAACAATTCTTCCTGCTTGCGGTATTGTTAATGTCTGTAACAGCGGGCTTGTTGGCCCAAAGCGACTACCCGACCTACAATCCCGACGAAATTGATGTACCCTTCACGCGTTTCCAGTTGCCCAACGGATTGCGCCTGATTGTACACGAAGACCACAAAGCACCCATCGTTGCCATTAATATATGGTACCACGTGGGCTCAAAAAATGAAAAGCCCGGCAAAAGCGGCTTTGCGCACCTTTTCGAGCATTTGATGTTCAATGGCTCGGAAAACTACAATACCGATTATTTTCAGGCACTTGAAGCCATCGGCGGCACCGACCTGAATGGTACGACCAACGAAGACCGCACCAATTACTTCCAAAATGTACCCCTTTCTGCCATGGATCAGGTGCTTTGGCTCGAAAGTGACCGCATGGGTCACCTCCTCGGCGCCATCGACCAGGCTAAATTGGACGAACAGCGCGGTGTTGTACAAAATGAAAAACGTCAGGGCGAAAACCAGCCTTACTCGCTCGGCTATGATATCCTGCAAAAAGAAATGTACCCACCCCACCACCCTTATGGCCACACGGTGATCGGGGAAATGGAAGATTTGAACGCTGCTGCTGTAGCGGATGTTCACCAGTGGTTTAAGTCGTACTACGGCGCGGCCAATGCAGTTTTGGTCATTGCAGGCGACATTACCCCGCAAGTTGCTTATGAAAAGGTGTTGAAGTATTTCGGAAATATTCCTGCGGGTCCAACCATTGCTCGCCCTTCCCTGAATATCCCAAAACGCACCGGCGAAGTGCGCGCTACCTATCAGGATCGCGTACCGGAGCCACAAGTAAATATGGTGTGGAATACCCCACAATGGGGCAGCAACGACGCAGTTTACCTGGATTTGGTGAGCGATGTACTTGCTTCTGGTAAAAACAGCCGCCTGTTCAAAAAATTGGTGTACGAAAAACAAATTGCGGCATCTTTGTACGCCTATAACTACCCACAGGAAATTTCAGGCAATTTCATGGTTTCTGCCAATGTAAAACCGGGTCATACCTTGGAAGAAGTGGAAGCAGAAATCAATGTGATTCTGAATGATTTCTTGAAAAACGGTCCTACGGAAGAAGAAGTTAAACGGGTAAAAGCGGCTTATTTCGCCAACTTCCTGAAAGGTTTGGAGCGCATCGGTGGTTTCGGTGGCAAAAGTGACCTGTTGGCACAAAATGAAGTATTCGGCAACAGTGCCGATTATTACAAAAAAATGCTGAAAGTGTACCACGCTGCTACCGCGAAAGACTTGCACGATGCTGCGAAAAAATGGTTGAGCGATGGTCGTTTTGTCCTGACCTGCACGCCTTTCCCGGAATACAGCACCACCGGCAACGAAGCAGACCGCACGAAAAAACCAGACTTGGGTAAAGATATCACTGCGCAATTCCCTGATTTACAACGCGCTACTTTGAAAAATGGCGTTAAAGTGGTCCTCGCCCGTCGTACTGAAAGCCCAACCGTGGTGATGAGTATGATGTTCGACGCAGGCTATTGCACCGATAAATTTGGTGGCAAAGCAGGTTTGGCGAACTTGTCGATGAACATGCTGGATGAAGGCACCAAAACCCTCAGCAGCCTGCAAATCAATGAAAAATTGCAATTGCTGGGCGCTTCTTTGAATGCCTACAGCGACCTCGACTTCTCTTACGTGGGCTTGAACACCCTGAAACAATCGCTGGATCCAAGTTTGGACATCATGGCAGACGTCATTCTGAACCCTGCTTTCCCGGAAGCGGATCTGAACCGTTTGAAAAACCAGCAATTGAGCTCGATTGCCAATGAAATGAAGGAGCCACAATCGATGATCATGCGCGTAATGCCAGAATTGCTGTACGGCAAAGACCATCCTTATGGCATGCCGATGACGGGCACAGGCGATGAAAATTCGGTTAAAACCCTCGGTTTGGAAGATGTGCGTGGTTTTTACCAGCACTGGATCCGTCCGAACAACGCAACTTTAGTCGTTACGGGCAACCTGACCATGGAAGAATTGGTGGCAAAATTGGAAAAACGTTTCGGTACCTGGCAAAAAGGCGATGTTCCGAAAAAAGTAATTCCGGAAGTAAAAGCCAGCACGACCAGCAACAAAATTTTCCTGATCGACCGTCCGGAAAGCGAGCAGTCGATGATTACAGCGGGCTATTTGACCAAGCCTTATGGCCAGTTGGATGAAAACGCCATTGAGCAAATGAACAATGTGTTGGGCGGCGATTTTACTAGCCGGATTAACATGAACATTCGGGAAGACAAACACTGGGCGTATGGCGCAGGTTCGTTTATTTCTAACACCCGTGGTCAGCGTCCATTCCTGGTTTATGCACCGGTGCAAACCGACAAAACCAAAGAAAGCGCGGTGGAAATCATGAAGGAAATGAACATGTTTGTGAAAGAAAAACCGATAACGCAGGCAGAATTTGACAAAACCAAACAAAATACCGTGCTGGGTATGGCGGGTATGTGGGAAACCAACGGCCGCGTAAATGGTTCTTTGGCCCAATTGGTAAAATACGGATTGGCCGATGATTACTGGAAAACATACAGCACACGCGTGCAAAAACTGGGTTTGACGGATGTACAAAATGTGGCAAAAACCATCGTACAACCTAACAACCTGGGCTGGTTTATGTCGGGTGATGCCGAGAAAGTACTGCCTGGTTTGGAGGAGTTGAAAATGGAGGTGATCCAGATTGATGCTACGGGTAAGGTGGTGAAGGGTAGAAAACCTTAAACCGGGATTTGGGGGGATTTGAAAGATGGATGGATAAAAAATTGATTTTCAATGGATTATTATTCAGCCGTTTTCATTGCCACTTAGTGTTGATGATAACAGGATTTTTTGTGAAAATATTGGGGGGGGACTGGTCTATATGGCCGGTCCCCTTTTTTCGTTCATTTACTTGCTATATTTGGCTCGAAAGTCGCCATTTTTAAAATTGATATTTTCTGAATGCGTAAAGCCATCAATACCCTGATTTGTCATTTTAAAATAAACATCAAATTTTCCTGTAAAAACTCCAGTAATGGTGTCTATAGAGGTAATCTTAATATAATTTTGTTTTTGTTCGTTAAAATACCAAGAGGCATTTAAAACATCGCCATCTGCAAGCCAAGTACCATATGTTGAGAATATATTATCATTTCCAGGAGGTCCAATTGTATAATTACCAGTTTTTTGCGGAATCCTTCCTATTGTAAGCCTTTCTCTTATATTTAATTCTACTGAATCATCATAGGTTATAAATGTTAAAATTATTTTATTTTCTCTTATTGCTGAAAGGCAATTCGCCTTCCAGGTTATTGACCCCAACCCTGGCACCTCCTTCGTTGCAGTACACAGCAGGCTGTCAGGCAAATATGCAAGGGTTTCAAGGTCCACCCCAGTTTTAAAAGAATCATCTTTTTTGCAATTGGAAAAAACGATGATAGTTAAGCAGAACAAAAAAGACAAACAAATTAGCGCTGGTTTCATGAATTTCACCTTTAAATCGAATTTAAGAAATGGAACATATATCTTATAACGCTTTGACAAAGCGGTAGGTTGGGACTGCGAACACTAAAAATCCCAAACCAAAATATTACCTTTGCAGTCTACACGTTTTCCAACTTAATATCTGTGAACTACAATAAGAGCGTATACGTAGCAGGACACCGGGGCATGGTAGGTTCCGCTTTGATTCGGCGATTACAACAGGCAGGTTTTCAATATTTTATATCTGCAACTTCCAATGAATTGGATTTGCGTGACCAACATCAGGTGCGCACATTTTTTGAAAAGCACAAGCCCGATTACGTTTTTCTGGCAGCCGCAAAAGTGGGTGGCATCGTGGCCAACAATACCTACCGCGCCGAGTTTTTGTATGACAATTTGATGATCGAATCCAATGTGATCGATGCAGCCTACCGTAACGGGGTCGAAAAACTGATGTTCCTGGGTTCTTCCTGTATTTATCCTAAAATGGCGCCGCAGCCCCTAAAGGAGGATTACCTGCTTACCGGATTGCTGGAACCCACCAATGAGCCTTATGCGATAGCTAAAATTGCAGGCATTAAACTTTGCGATGCTTACCGGGCACAATACGGCAGTAATTTTATTTCGGTGATGCCAACCAATTTGTACGGCCCCAACGACAACTACCACCCGCAGAACAGCCACGTTTTACCCGCCCTGATCCGAAAATTTCACGAAGCCAAACGCGACCAACTGTCCTCTGTCACCATTTGGGGCACCGGATCGCCTTTGCGCGAGTTTTTGCATGTAGATGACCTGGCCGATGCCTGTTTTTTCCTGATGGAAAACTACAATGAGCCGGGTTTGGTAAATATTGGGGTCGGACATGATCTTTCTATCCTTGAATTGGCCCGATTAGTGCAAGGGATCGTCGGCTACGAGGGAACGATTGAAAACGACCTTTCCAAACCAGATGGCACACCGCGTAAACTTATGGATGTCAGTAAATTGCACCAGTTGGGCTGGCAAGCATCCATCGCACTGGAGGTAGGCATACGGCAAGTATATGACACAGTAAAAGACTCCTTATAAACCAATGCGATCTTCTACCCAACCAAAACATCCTTTGAATTAGCATTCAACATGTCGAAAGAACACAATTATGTAGCCATTATGGCCGGCGGCGTTGGTAGCCGTTTCTGGCCGGGCAGCCGCGAACAACGTCCGAAACAATTTCTGGATATGCTGGGCGTAGGTAAAAGTCTGTTGCGCCTCACGTTTGAGCGTTTTTTACCCATTTGTGCGCCAGAACACATCTTTATTGTGACCAATGCACGATACAAGGCCCTTATTCTGGAGCAGTTGCCCGAAATTTCGGAAAATCAGATCCTTTGCGAGCCCAGCCGTAACAATACTGCTCCATGTATTGCCTATACGGCGTTCAAACTTGCAGCACTCGATCCGCAAGCCAATATTGTAGTGGCGCCTTCTGATCATATTGTACTGAAAGAGTCCGCTTTTTTGGAAAAAATTAATGCCGCGCTGGTATTTGCCCAAAAAGAAAAAGCGTTGGTTACCCTGGGCATCGAGCCATCCCGGCCCGATACCGGCTATGGCTATATTCATTACACCCAGGAGGTCGAAAGCGGCGTTTTTAAAGTGAACCGTTTTGCGGAAAAGCCCAATGCAGAAACAGCCCGCCATTATATTTCCACCGGCGAATACCTTTGGAATGCGGGCATTTTTATCTGGAATGTGCAAACGATTCTGGAATCTTTCCAGCAATTGGCACCCGACATCCATAGCATCCTTGAAAAAGGGAAAAACGATTACAATACGCCCACGGAACAGGCATTTATTGATGCCCACTACCCTACTACCCCCAATATTTCCGTCGATTTTGCGATCATGGAAAAAGCGGACAATGTGTACACCTTACCTGCCGAATTTGGTTGGTCGGACCTAGGTACCTGGGCAAGTTTGTATGCCGAATGTCCCAAAGATGAGTACGACAACGTGTTGCAAGGCAACATCATCGCGATTGATTCCGATAATTGTCTCGTACGCGCACCCGAGGGCAAACTGGTCGTATTAAAAGAACTGAGCGATTATATCGTAGTCGACACCGAGGATGTGTTGCTGATTTATCCAAAATCGCAAGAACAGCAAATCAAACAAGTGACAACTTTGGTAAAAAACCATACAGGCGAAAAATTCTTGTAAAGCTGCAATCAAGCATCACAACTAAAGCCTCCTTTAGTCCCTTGTAAATGCGTAAATTGTATTGACGGGGCGACTTTTTCTGTCACCCCGCCAATACAATTTACACACTACCACAAATCCTTGATAAAATCTTAAAGATCAAAAAATCGCGCGTAAATGCACGAATGAATATGCATTATCCTGTAATCGCTACTTACGGGATGACTGAAAAAGTCGCCCCGTAAGTAGCGATTACGCATTACAACGATTATCTGGTAAAAAAATCTTCAATAAAACGAACAAAAGATCCCAATGCTAAAAGTCGTATTTGGAAGTCCAATCGCACCTTTTTTGATGCCCACTTCCATATTTTTGGCTTTTTAAGTGTTTTCCCCAAATGTTTAGTAGGTAAAAACCCTTATTTTTATTTTTTTTTCTTAGTATATATAATGAATTTCAGAACAATGTCTAACTTAGCAGCCGTTAAATAACACTTTAATCCACTACCGTTTTGAAATTGTACAAATTCCCGGTCGCCGATTTACCGCACACAAAAAATAGTACCGGATGAGAAACATCGACGCAGTAACCGTACACCCCGAAATCCAGGATGGCGCCCCCGTTTTCAGCGGCACCAGAATTCGAATCGAAACTTTTTTCGATTACTTGCGTATTGGCGTGAGCCTGAATGAGTTTTTAGATGAATTTCCGTCTATCACCCACGATCAGGCCATGGAGGTGTATCACCTCGCCAATCAACAGTTTACGCCCGACCAAATTCGCTCGATGGTGAGTGGTCCGGATACAACACAATTGGCACCCGGCGCAGGGCGGGTTTATGCTGCCGCTTAATAATCCTTCGGTTTAATCCGCAAAAACTGATTGTACGTTCAGGCGTTTGTTCCGCTTTTGATCAAGCGCCTGAATGCGCAATAGATTTTTTCCGCCGCAGCATCCCAATTGAATAATTTGGCCCGTTCGAGGCCTTTCGCGCGCAATTCCTGCCGCAATTCAGGTTCCTCATATATTTTGCGCATGCCCGCTGTGATCGATTCCACCGATGCAGGATCCACAAACAAGGCAGCATCGCCCGCAATTTCAGGCAAACACGTTGCATCGGCAGCAAGCACCGGGGTGCCCGCATGCATCGCTTCGACCATCGGCAAACCAAATCCTTCACTCAAAGAAATGTACGTCATCGCCAACGCAGACGCCATCAAACGGGTCAAATCCTCCTCTGGCACGTAACCCAAAAACTGAATATCCTGCTGGTAAGGCGATTGTTCCCAGGCGTCTTTTACCACCCCCGTCTTCCAGGCAAACCTTCCGGCCAACAACAATTGCACCCCAGCGCCTGTCTTTTGTTTAAACTGGTCAAATGCCTGAATCAAACGATGGATGTTCTTGCGCGGATGAATGGCTCCTGTATAGAAAAAATAAGGCTGCCCGCCAGCAAACTGATCGCGCACCAACTGTTGATCTGCTTCCGAAAGCGGCACAAATTCTTCCCGACAACCGTTATATACGACTTCAATTTTATCGTTTTCAATGCTGCATTGATGTAAAATATCCCGTTTTACGTATTCAGAAACCGTCAGTACCAATTCCGCGCGTTTTAAAAACAAGGGCAAACGATTCAACAAATAATGCCTGGTAACAAAAGGCAACTGCTCCGGAAAATGCAGCGGAACGATATCATGGGTGGTCATCACCGTAGGTATCTTTGACCGCAAACTGCACATACTGTCGGGCGAAAAGAACAAATCGGCCCCAAATTGCTGCAAAGCACGGGGAACTGCCCATTCAAACCATAGATAAAACAACACCGGATGCCGCGCGGGTGGAAACAAAACAAGCGGTTTAACGTTTTCTGCATAAATGAACCGCGGATCAAAAGGGCGATCAAATAAAAACAAAAACTCGTCTTCCGGATGTGCCAGCACTATGCGCCGCACCAATTCGTGGGTGTACCAGCCAAAGCCTTCTAATTGGCCTGGCAACAAAAACCGGGTATTGATTGCTATTTTCAGTGGAAAAGAATCTTGAATCTGAATGAATGATTTCAAAAAAGGGTAAAATTAGATACTTACCTTTGCATTTCCACAAGAATCCCAGACCAACAAAAATTTCATTTTCCTCATCAATTATATATAGTCGATATGCTGGATTTTTCCGCAGCCAACCTCCAACGATTTACCGCAACCTGGGTCGGCAACAAAGGGCGCTATGAAGGGGTCAATATCCCCAAACAGACCTTGATACCGCTCCACGATGTTGCTTCTGAATTGCTGATTACCGCATTTTTGAAACCTTTTGAAAAAACAGAAGAGTTTTTCTACTTCCACCACGAGGAAGATGTAAGCAACCATCCAGTGTATCAATCCTGTATGTCTATTTTTCAGGATCCCGAAACCCTCTCGGAAGAAGCAGGCAAACTTTCTCAATTACTGTATCAATACATGGAGATCCCCAAACTCAATGGCGGAGAACTATTTATCGGATATTTGGACAATGTGTTGCTGCAAGGGGAAGAGGTTCAAGCCATTGCAATTTGGAAAATACAATCGAAAGACGCCATTCTCAAGACGGAACGCGGTGGCGAATCCATCGTATTGAACGTGATTGACGGCATCCCAACCATCAAACCGGAAGTAGCCGCCCTGATATTTAACCTGGATGAACTGGAAGGTTACCGAATATGCGCCATTGATACTGTAACAAAAAAAGACGAACGTTCTTTCTGGAAAGACGCGTTTCTGCGCCTGCGCCCGATTGAAGACAATTATTTCAATACCCGGCATTATATAGGTCTCTCCAGCGAGTTTATCACCCAAAAAGCGCCGGCCAAGTTTGGGATGGACCGCACGGATCAGATCGACTTGCTCAACCGCACGAACGATTATTTCAAAGACAATGAGGAATTTGAAATCAATGACTTCACGGAAAGTCTGTTTCCAGAACCTGAACAACAAGAAGCCTTTAAGGAATTTAGGGATGAATACGCCAAAGCGTACGCGATTCCCTTAGAAGACAAATTTGACATCAGCGGCCAGGCGGTAAAAAAAGAGAACAAGGTGTTCAAAAGTGTGATCAAACTCGACAAGAATTTTCACATTTACGTGCATGGCCGCCGCGACCTCATCGAGCGCGGTTTTGATGAAGACAAAGGCAAGAAGTACTATAAAGTGTTTTTTGAAGAAGAGGACTAGGAGTGAGGAGTGAGGAGTGAGGAATGATGAATGATGAATCAAATTGACTTCGGCATGGCTTTGAATAGGTCGCTTAAAAAATTGATATACCGCTAATCACGACTTTGGAGAAGTCAGGCATTTGTAGAAAATAACAAAAAACGGACCCCACAATCACGACTTCGGAGAAGTCAGGCATTTGTAGAAAATAACAAAAAACGGACCCCACAATCACGACT
>JBBAVI010000055.1:29513-38059 GCA_040397785.1 Saprospiraceae bacterium
TCGGAGAAGTCAGGCATTTGTAAAAAATAGCAAAAAACGGACCCCGCAATCACGACTTCGGAGAAGTCATGCATTTGTAGAAAATAACAAAAAACGGACCCACAATTACGACTTCGGAGAAGTCATGCATTTGTAGAACGATTGGAGCACCCAAATCCGGTTAATTTTTGCGTTATTAGCCACTCCAATTTTAACAACCATATTTGGGCATGTCCAACCTATCACTCATCACTCCTCACTCACAACTACCGCGCTGGGGTGATTTCCTTCGAACCCGGTGTGTAGTAGTAAAATCCCTCACCTGTTTTGACACCTAATTTTCCGGCCATCACCATGTTGACCAAAAGGGGGCAGGGCGCGTATTTGGGGTTGCCAAATCCGTCTTGCAACACCCGAAGGATAGACAAACATACATCCAGGCCAATAAAATCGGCCAATTGAAGGGGGCCCATGGGGTGCGCCATGCCTAATTTCATCACCGTATCAATTTCTACGACACCGCTGACGCCTTCAAACAGGGTATAAATGGCTTCATTAATCATCGGCATCAAGATGCGGTTGGCCACAAAACCGGGGTAGTCGTTTACTTCTACGGGCGCTTTGCCTAAATTACTGGACAATTCCATGATGGTTTTGGTAACCGCATCGCTGGTAGCGTAACCGCGAATGACTTCCACCAATTTCATAACCGGTACTGGATTCATAAAGTGCATCCCGATCACTTGCGTCGGGCGTTTGGTAACCGCTGCGATCTGGGTGATGCTGATGCTGGAAGTATTGGTGGCTAAAATAGCAGCAGGCGGTGCATATTGGTCCATTTCAGCAAATATTTTCAATTTCAAGCCCACATTCTCCGTGGCTGCTTCTACGACTAAATCCGCATTTGCCACCCCGGTTGCCAAGTCGGTAACCGGTTGAATACGCGCCAAAGTGGCCGTTTTTTCATCTTCAGTCAGGGTACCTTTCTTTACCTGACGATCCAGGTTACCAGCGATGGTCAACAGGGCCTTTTCTAAGGCGGCTTGTGCGATATCTACCAGCGTCACTTGATAGCCAAACTGCGCGAAAACGTGTGCGATTCCGTTTCCCATGGTACCGCTCCCAATTACTGTAATGTTATTCATGTTTTATTGCTTGTCCGGGCCGGACTTTTGATTACGATGGTATTTGTCTTTACTCCAAGCGATGGCAGCCGAAGGAGTTATCCCCAACACGGGATGCCATTCAGACCCCAGGTCGATGCGCAAACCATTTTTCAAGCGCAACCCTGCTCCGAATCCAATACGTGCCGGATTGTTGCGGGTACCAATGCGAATGGCCACCAAAGGGGTTGGCCGGTATTCGGCACCTGCTTTGAGTTGCACTGGACGGTCGATGATTTTTTCTGTTTCAAGGAGCAATAAAAACAAATTAGAGGCTTGCCAACAGGCGCCGATGCGCAAGGTGGTGGGCAAAATCTCATCACTTAGTTTTTGTTGTAAAGGGTTGGACACACGTGCGGCAATCCACACCTTCGGCAAGGCTTGTGCCATCATACCGATGCTAAAGGTGGCAGTATTCGAGGAGCCATACTCTTGTTGCGACACCCGTAAGGCATCCAGGGAAGCGCCGAGGTAAAATTTTTGACCCAAACGGCGGCCATATTGTACACGGGCACGTTGCTCCAGGTAATCCTCGGTGCCGCCGTGGTTAATGTCGATCCCAACACCACTATTGCTTCCAATATTGGCATAACCCTGTACTTGTACCGACTGCCAGTCGCTGATTCCGTATGGAATTGCGGTGCTCGCTAAAAACCCAAGTTTATGCGGGAGCCCGAGTTGTGCCTCGTTGGTGGTACCAATCGACAAGTCGGGATAAGCCAGCGTGGCGCTTCCAAGGGAAAGCGATGCGGCATTTTCGAAGCTGCGCATAAACACCTGGGCTTGCAGGAAACTTGCGCATAAAAGCAATACGGGGAGTATAATCTTTTGCATAACAATGGTTTACAAAAACAAAATCAAAGCGAAACCCCGCCATTCTTTGCAATTTCGCTATAAAATTCAGCAGCGGGCGTAAATGTACGCTCCATCGTGTCAAAATCAACCCGGATCAATCCAAACCGATAGGTGGGCCCCAAATGCCACTCAAAATTATCCCAGGTACTCCAGTGGATATAGCCCTGCAAATCTACACCATCCTTTATTGCAGTGTGACAAACTTTCAAATAATCACGCAAACTTTGTATGCGTTGCTGCGGATCATCACTGCAAATGCCATTTTCCGTAATAATAATGGGCAATTTGTATTTTTTGTGAAAACGGCGCAACATCATCCCCAGCCCTTCCGGTTGATAACCCCACATACGGTCGTGCGGAATATTGCGTTTTTCCAAGTCCCCTACCCGATCAATCGCGTCGATTGGAAATGGATCGAATAACATATAGGCGTAATAACTCAAGCCCCAAAAATCGCACTGCTTAAACGGGCGCGCGGCGCGATCCAGGAACCACCAACGTACAAAAGCGGCTAAGGCCTGCCCAGACCAGTTTACCCCTTTAAATATCGCCGTATTCAAGGAAATCCCAACCGGGCAATCTTTGTATTTTTCCTTAATCAAGCGTTTGACAATATCGTGCGCCTTCCCCATGTTGTCGAGCACCCGATTGGCCGTAAAATACCTTCCCTTTTTAAAAGGTGGAAAATTTCCCAGCATAAAGGCATTCATGGCATAAACATTCGGCTCATTGAAGGTATTCCAGTAGCGTGCAAATTCACCAAAATGCTTGATGCACTGCTGACTATAATTTATAAAAAACGGAATATTATCTTCGCTGGTCCAGCCGCCCTGTGCTTCAAACCAGTTGGGGTGGCTAAAATGGTGCAAAACCAACATAATTCCTACGCCCCGTTCTTGAAGATCTTTGAAAAAGGCTTTGTACTCAGTCACTACTTCTGGGTCAAACTTGGCCATGGGCGCGGTTTGCAGCCTACTCCAGTCTAATCCACACCGATAAATACTGCCTAAACGAGCAATTAGACCTGCATCTTCGGCGCGGCGTAATTCATGATCGGTGGTGCGTTCAAAGCGGTAACCATCTTTGGCCACCAGTCCGCGCCAGGGGTGCTCACCCGCTGTTTCCACTTGCGCGGCGGCGGTGGAAGTTCCCCAGAAGAAATGCTCAGGAAAGGAAAGAAACATATGCGTTTACTTGGTTATTTTTTTTCCCAAACGTTGTTTTCAGGGGCAATATCAGCCATCAAATCTGCTGGATCAATTTCAATTTTGGCAATTTTGCGGGTCTTCTCGGGTATTTCAAAGCTGTATTCTGCGTCTACCCAACGGTGATCGGGCAAAACAGTGCGTTTGATCTTGCCACTTGCCGGTTTTTCACCCCGCATACTTTCAAGGGGCGCATAAAACAACTCCTGGTCGCCATCCGAATACGTAACCAATACATCCAGGGGCATAGCCATTTTACCAAGTCGTTCAATGGTCACTTTGGTGGTTTTACGACCTTCCGCTTCCACTGCTTTTACGCTATAATCAATGGTATTCAAGGTGTTTACCCAATCTTCTTTGTACCAGTCGAGTTCCAATCCGCTTTGTTTTTCCATCACCCGGGTGATATCATTGGGGTTCGGGTGTTTGAATTTCCAGGTATTAAAATAGCGCAACAACCCTTTTGCAACGTTTTCAGTACCGATCACATATTCCAATTGGCTCAAAAACACCGCGCCTTTTACATATGCATCCAGGCTGTAGGCATAATTTGATTGGTAATGATCTGCATGGGTGGTCATGGGTTCTTCTTTTTCGCTGGTTGCCAGGGCGACATAACCTCGGTAGGTATCAACATGCGGATTATCGCTATATTTTCGGCCCGGAAGCAAACCTTCTTTGGCCAATTCGTTTTCCACGATATTTTCTGCGTAAGAGGTAAATCCTTCATCCATCCAGGCATATAAACTTTCGTTAGAGCCCATGATCATTTGATACCAGGAATGCAGTTGCTCGTGCACAGCCACCCCGACGAGGCTGTTGATTGGACGGTTGCCTGTAATGAGGGTGGCCAGTGGGTATTCCATTCCGCCATCACCGCCTTGAATGAAATAGTATTCCTTGTACGGATATTTTCCAAAATGAGCATTCATAATACTACGCGCGCGGTTCATGATTGCGGGCAGTTTTTCCCATTGCGTATCATAGCCTTTGCCTTTCTTCCAGAAAAAGTGCATCAAAGAGCCATCTTCTGCCAATAGTTTAGTGTGGGTAAAATCTGGATCCGCAGCCCACACAAAATCGTGGACGTTTTCCGATTTAAAATGATAGGTGAGTTTGTCGCCCACAGGTTGTTTTACCATTTGGCCAGGCTGTTCGTAGCCAAAGCCCACCGTTTCCGGGTTTTGGAGGTAAGCGCCAGCAGCGACCACATATTTTTTATCGATGGTGATTTTCACATCAAAATCGCCCCAAACGCCATAAAACTCTCGGGCAATATAAGGGTTGCTGTGCCAGCCCTGGTAATCGTATTCGCAAAGTTTGGGGTACCACTGGGCCATGGAGTAAGCTACCCCTTCGCGGTTGTCGCGGCCTGAACGCCGAATTTGAATAGGAGATTGTGCATCCCAGTCCATATCCAACACCACGGTAGCATTTGGAGGAATAGGTTCGGTCAGCGGCACTTCCAGGATCGTTCCGTTGGTTTCGAACGATACGTTTTTACTATTCAGACGCAGACTGCGCACTTTGATCCAACCTTGTTCTTCTGGTTTCAGGTTTTGAATGCGATCTGCAACACGTGGATCAGCATCTTCGAGGGTGCGCGAACGCACATCCATCATGCTATTGGGTTGAAAAGCATTAAAATAAAGGTGGTAAAATAAATGATCAAGGGTGTCGGGGCTATTGTTCGTGTATACAAGATGTTGAATACCATGGTATTGATGATTTTTCACGTCCATATCAATGGCCATCTCGTATTGTACGCGTTGTTGCCAGCGTTCAGGCTGCGCATACAAGCCATTGAAAGAAAGCGCACACAAGACAAAAAAGAAAAGTACTTTTTTCATAGAATTAGATTCGATTTATGCTGCAATAATACTGCAAAACATAAGCGCAAAAGGCTTTTTTTGGAAAAACGTATTGCAATAAGCAGCAAAGGAAACGAAAGGCTTTCTATCTTTGCGCCTACAAATATAAAAGCATGAAAATTCGACTTCTTTTTGTCTTCGTGATTTTGGCATCCTTGGTTCGTTTGGGCTTACATTTTTTGCCAACTCCCCCTTACAATTTTTCACCCATCAGCGCCATTGGATTGTTTGGAGCCGCTTATTTTAGTCGTCGCTGGATGGCCTTTTTTGTGCCCTTGGCGGCTTTGTTTTTGACCGATTTGGTCCTTAACAATGTCTTGTATGCCCAATACTACCCTAGTTTCACCTGGTTTACCTCCTTTTGGACTTATGGTGCCTTTAGTTTGGTTATACTGGCAGGTTTTTTGATGCTGCGCACAAAACGGACACCGCTGCGGGTTATGGGTACTAGTTTGAGTGCATCCATGATCTTTTTCCTGGTTTCTAATTTTGGGGTTTGGGCTGTTTCGGGCATGTACGGAAAATCATTTTTTGATCTTTTGTTGTGTTATGCTGCAGGACTGCCATTTTTGGGCAACACCATCTTCGGCGATATGTTTTTTTCAGCGGTGATGTTTGGCAGCTATGAATTAGTTATGCGCCAAAAGGTTGCGACCCAGGCCGTTTAGTGCCTGACAAACCACCGCGCGTTCAATTTTTTAATTCCTTGCATGTCAAAACGTTCTTTAGATCCTAAAAAAGTATCGGAAAGCCGTACGGTGATGACCGAACTAATTATGCCCAATGATACCAACCCGATGGGCAACCTGATGGGTGGTTATTTGATGCGTTGGATGGATATTGTTTGTGCGATTAGCGCGGGCAAACACACCGAAGCGCATGTGGTTACTGCGGCGGTAGACCATATTTCCTTTCAAAACCCGATCAAACTGGGCGATGTAATCACCTTGGAAGCCTCCGTAACACGGGCTTTTAATACTTCTGTAGAAATATATGTAGAGGTGTTTGCCAACGATGTCAAAGGCCAAAATGCCCGGCGTTGCAACCACGCTTATTTTACCTTTGTAGCGTTGGACGACAAAAAACGCACGCCGGTGCAAGTGCCACCGGTATTGCCCTTGTCGAGTGAAGAGCAAAGTTTATATGAAGGCGCTGCCCGCCGCAGAGAAATGCGCCTGGTATTGGCAGGTAGAATAAAACCCAAAGAAGCAACAGAAACAAGAAAAATGTTTGCTGACCTTGAGTAAATCAAAAACGCAGCTCACCACGCTGTGCGTATGATCAAGGTTTGTGTACCGTATGATTGCAGTCAATTTGTGTCATCTGCTTTTCCCGTTACATTCGTGCATTCGATTGCTATACTATCTGTCCATTTGTAAAAAAACATTAGCCTTAACCGCCATGTTTGAAAAATCATCATTTCCCTCCCAACAAGTTGGTGCAAACCGTGCCGCTTTAGAAAACTGGGTGAAAACCCTCGCCGAACACTGCGAAGCCGATTCCGTTCGGTGGTGCAATGGCTCCAAAGCCGAATACGACGAATTATGCCAATTATTGGTACAAAAGGGCACTTTTATTCCATTAAATGCCGAAAAACGTCCAAACAGTTTTGCTTGTTTCAGCGACCCGAGTGATGTGGCCCGCGTAGAAGACAAAACCTTTATTTGCAGCCGGCGGAAGGAAGATGCTGGCCCTACCAACAATTGGATGGAGCCGCAGGAAATGAAAAATATCCTGGAAGACTTGACTGCTGGCGCAATGAAAGGCCGTACCATGTATGTGATTCCATTTTGCATGGGTCCGGTAGGCTCTGAACTTTCCCGTTACGGCGTACAAATTACTGATTCCGAATATGTTGTAGTGAATATGTACATCATGACCCGTATGGGCGACTCGGTGATGTCCTATATTGAAAACGGTCCTTATGTTAAATGCGTGCACTCTATTGGGGCACCTTTGCAGGAAGGCGAAAAAGACGTAAACTGGCCTTGCAACCCAACGGTCAAATATATTTCGCATTTCCCGGAAGAGCGCCTGATTATTTCATATGGTAGCGGTTATGGCGGCAATGCTTTGTTGGGTAAAAAATGCTTTGCCCTGCGCATTGCATCTACCATGGGCCGCGAAGAGGGATGGCTGGCCGAGCATATGCTGATCCTGGGTGTAGAATCGCCGGATAAAGAAAAAACATACGTTGCTGCCGCATTTCCAAGTGCTTGTGGTAAAACTAATTTTGCCATGATGATTCCGCCAACTGGTATGGATGGCTGGAAAGTGACCACCGTAGGCGATGATATTGCCTGGATTCACAAAAGCGATGATGGCCGTTTATACGCCATTAATCCTGAAGCAGGTTACTTCGGTGTGGCACCCGGAACCAACTATAAAACCAACCCGAATGCGATGGAGTCTATCCGCGCAAACACGATTTTCACCAACGTTGCGATCACGGAGGACGGCGATATATGGTGGGAGGGCATGACGCCAGAACCACCAGGCCCGCTTACCGATTGGACGGGCAAGCCGTGGGATCCTGCCAGTGGCAAACCTGCGGCCCATGCAAACTCGCGCTTTACGGCACCTTCTTATCAAAACCCGGCGATTGATGAGCATTGGGACAATAAAGCAGGCGTTCCAATTAAGGCCTTTATTTTTGGCGGCCGTCGGAGTACCGCCGTACCACTCACTTTCCAATCATTCAACTGGAATTTCGGTGTTTACCTTGCTGCAACGATGGGCTCTGAAATGACAGCCGCTGCCTTTGGTGAAATTGGCAAAGTACGCCGCGACCCGTTTGCGATGTTGCCGTTTATGGGCTACCACATGGGCGATTATGTAAACCACTGGTTGCAGTTTGGCCGTGATTTGCCTAATCCGCCGCGTATTTTTAGTGTAAACTGGTTTAGAAAAGACGAAGACGGCAAGTTTGTGTGGCCAGGATTCGGACAAAATATGCGCGTCCTAAAATGGATCATCCAGCGTACCAAGGGAAAAGCATCTGCTGTAGAAAGCCCCATTGGCTGGATGCCACGGTATGAAGACATTGACTGGACGGGATTGGAAGATTTCACCAAAGACGACTTTACCAAAATCATGACCATCGCGCGCGAGCCATGGAAGCAGGAATTGCTTTCCCATGAAGAGTTGTTCTCGCGTTTGTATGATAAATTGCCAAAAGAGTTCTTTTTCATGCGCGAATTGTTGCTTTCTGCCCTTTGGCGGTCACCGGAGCACTGGGGATTGGCACCAGAACGCATTGAAGAGTAAGTTTTACGGTTGAATTAGAACATGAGTCATCCCGAATTTTGTTGATAACCAAAATTCAGGATGACTCATGTTTTTTTATACTCACCGACCTACCCAAAAACGACCAACCCAACGCTTACCCGACCCACCCTGCACCACACAGGTGTACATCCCTGCAGGCCACGCTTGTATACTCACCGCCGCATCCAATTGCGCGCTGGAGGCCT
>JBBAVI010000056.1:0-36551 GCA_040397785.1 Saprospiraceae bacterium
ACTTGGCCTTTTGGCCTTTATCCTTTCTTGCGACCCAACAGATGACAAGAAAGAAATTGCATTTAACTGCGGTCAAATGATTGGTTACGAAGAACGTCTAGCTTCTGACACAGCCTTTAGAGACGGTTTGCAGCGGCTAGAAAATCAAACAACTGAATACCTGAATAGATTGAAAGAAGGCGGTTTTTCCGATTTTAGGTCAACCGTAGTCACTATTCCAGTAGTAGTTCACGTTGTCTATGAAAATGCGACAGAGAATATTTCGGATGCAAAAGTCCAGAGCCAGATTGATGCGCTGAACAATTTTTTCAGAAGGTTGAATGCAGATGTCAGTACAGTACCAGCACCATTTAGCGGCCTTGCTGCCGATGTAATGATCGAATTTGCATTAGCCAAACGTGATCCTAATTGTTTGCCGACAACAGGCATCACCAGGACACCTACTACTACAACTATGTTTTCAAATAACTCAATGGGAACTACTCCTCAGGCACGCAATCCAGTTAAATTCAATGCATCAGGAGGTAAGGACGGTTGGCCGCCTAATCAGTATTTAAATATTTGGGTCTGCGATCTTGGGAGTAGCCTAATTGGCTATGCTTCTTTTCCTTCTGAACTTACATCTCGACCAAGCGAGGATGGTGTAGTGATGAACTATCAAGGTTTTGGAACCATTCCGCCAGTTTTTACGGGCTTAGACTTAGGGCGCGTTTGTGGACATGAAGTGGGACATTGGTTAAACCTGCGTCATATATGGGGAGATGAACCTGCATGTAGTGGTACTGATTTTGTTGGTGATACACCTAATCAGGGAACCAATAACACTGGATGTCCGACTTTCCCAACAACAGATGCGTGTTCCGCTGTTTCTCCTGGGGTTATGTTTATGAATAACATGGATTATACGAATGATGCTTGCCGAAGAATGTTTTCCCTTGGGCAAAGTGACCGCATGGCCGCCACCCTGTTTACTGTGCGAAACAGCCTGTTGGGTTCTCAGGGAGCCATTCCGCCCCCTTCCGTAACATCAGATTTATGGATGAAAGATACAGACGATGACTTGGGAATCGAACCAAACAATGAGTCACCGCTCTTCTATCTTAGCGATGATATCTGGGTAAGAAATGCCAACGACGGACTGATAAATCAAGAAAGTCAGAATGCTTTAGGAGGAAGTACAAACTATGTGTATGTAAGAGTCAGAAATAGCGGCTGTTCACCTTCCACTGCGGGTGCAACCCTCAGATTGTACTGGGCGAAGGCTTCAGCCGGATTGTCCTGGCCAACCCCGTGGGACGGCACGGTCTCGTTAAGTGGTGCGCTCATGGGGAACGAAGCACCATTTGTCGCACAAACAATTCCTTCAATTCCTAGCAATAGTGCTTCTATTTTTACTTTCACATGGACAGGCACTCCTGATCCATCGGACTATGCCGCACTTGGTACCGATCTCAACCATTTTTGCCTCTTGGCTCGAATCGAAGAGTCCGGTGGCATGGCCATCCCAGAGATCGTTGGCGACCTGTGGAATAATGTCAAGAATAACAACAACATTGCATGGAAAAACATTGCAATTGACGATACAGATGGCGCAGGCTTTGTCAATACACTGGTATCTAATTACGACAAAGAAAAAAAAATGTATAAAATCACCATTGACGGCAAGAGCAACAACCAAAATTTGAATAAAGCAGGGGGCACACCTCAAGGTGTACTGATTGCCAAATTTGACGACAAACTAAGAGAACTTATTGAGAATAATGTAGTTAAGGTAAATGGACTTCAAAAAACGAATGATGGGAATTTCGTTGTACAGGAGGAATTTGCCGAAATCTCTGGGCTATCCGTAAAGCCGAAAGGGTACCATACCGTGTCCCTGCAATATGTTCCCAATAAAGACTTCATTTTTAAGCGGTATGTTTATCAAGTGCTGGTAAATCAATCGGATGAAGATTCTGGAAAAATTATTGGAGGACAAATGTTCCGATTCAAGCCTACCCCACTACAATAGAATTAGGCTCCTCTCCATAAATATAATATCCACGAACAAAGCACTCCTGCTTATTTGCGCCAAGCCCAACCCGCAAACGCATCGAAGGCGCAAACAGCAGGAGTGCCAACGTTCGCTAAAAACAAACTTAAACATGACATCGACTAAAACAGGAAAAGACGGTTTCACTATTTCTTATCCATCAAGTGGTTATACCTACAAAGAAGGGAGAGATGGACATATTGTAGCTTTCCCAACCGGAAGCAGAACTAACGAAGATGAATCAGGCAGAAAAAAACTGAAAATGAAATCCAACCGCTGCCAGATTTTGCCTACAAATACCATTTAAATATAGAATTTCGTATATTTCCCATCCCTGAAAATGAGAAAGATGCTTAGAAGATCGGAAGCAACCATTTTTTAAGGCTAAAGCATGAAAACGTTCCGACAGAACAATCACAAAACCCCTACCGCAACAAAGTAACATCCCCCCGCAAAGACTGCAAAACCACGCCTTCTTCCCGTACATCAGAAATTTCAACCGTCCAAACATATAGATCGGAAGGCTGCGCTGCGCCTTCGAAGCGGCCGTCCCAGCCTGCCCCTGCATCGGCTGTTTCAAACACGCGTTGCCCCCATCTGTTGTATACCCGCAAAAGATACGTGACCGCCGGACAACGAACAATCGGCTTGAAAAGGTCGTTCAACCCGTCACCGTTCGGCGTAAACGCATTCGGAACCAGCAGGGATTTATATCCGATTGACAAGATGCTATCGGAAAAGGCCGAACAACCTTCGATGTTCACCCGCGCGTTGAATATGCCGGCTTGCTGAAAACAGACCGGAGGTGGCTCCTGACCGCTAAATTTCGACGGTGTGCCTCCTTCGAAACTCCATACATAACTGACGGCGGGGAAAACGGTATCCAATCGGAAACGAAGGCATTCGCCCGGACAAAAGATGGAATCAAGCACCGTAAAACCCGGCGGCACCTGATCGCGCACGCGGATGAGGGTGGCCGTACGCGCGCAACTGTTCTGCTCCGAACGGGCAACAATGCTGTAATCCCCCGGCTGATCGAAACAAAAGGAGGTTACAGAATCACTGACAAAAGACGGCTCGTCGTTCACTTGCCACTGCAAAGCCGGTTCAACACTGGTATTCCAGCTCACCGAAACGCAAGCGCCGGTACAGACCTCCGTTTTACTGAAATTCAGGGCAGGCAATGCATCCGGAGCACAGATCACCTGCGCAGTACCGTTGCGGATTGTGAAAGCCGGCGTAAAATCCCGCAGCGCCCAAAAAACATTGGCAGGCGTCAGGTCCGTTGCAGAAACATCAAAAGATGCATCCTAAAACTGTAAAAAAGCCTGCTTGTGGCAACAATCGGGTTTATTGGTCAGTAAATGGTCGGTACGGGTGAGGATGGAGGTACGCGCCAGGGGCGTCAGGGTAAGGCGCTGACTCAGGTTGTAGTAATAGCCGTCGGGGCTGATCTGGGTGCGTTGAATAGAACCGGTTAAACTGGTTTTGTCGTCCACAATCGACCAAATCACGCCATCTTCCAGATCATATTTTATATACTGCGCCAGCACGCCGATGTTGCCATTGCCCATACAGAGCAAAAAAGTATTGTCGTCGAGCAAAGCAATGTCCGAGGCATAATACGCCTGACCGGCAATCCCCCAGGTCTTGCTCATCAACACCTGGCCGTCGGCACGGTTGATTTCCAACAGAAAAACCCGGGAATTCACCGGGCCGGGGTCGGCGCTGGTGCCCCAGAGTACCGGTTGCTGATCTGCCGAAAGCGCAATATTGACTTCAAAAAATATCCGGTCATCCTCGGGCGCGGCGAGCTTATACCGTCGGCTCCAGATGGAGTTACCGGCGCTGTCGAATTTATGCAACGAAAAGGCATTTGTACCATATTCTTTGCCCACGGCGTAAATCTCGCCCTGGCTATTGGTGATCAGGCCGCCCAACCGGTACGCTCCGGACGGATCGGGGCCGCTAAAATTTTTTTGCCAAATCAAATCGCCCTGGTAACTGATTTTAGCCAGGCTGTACTGCTTTGACACATAGCCGGTGAGCAGAATGCCGTCAGCCAGCAGGGCAGCATCGTTGTACACTACGGGCGCATCCTCGTCGCCCAGGTACCGTTGCCACACGAAAGTACCGTCGGCAGCCGACACTTCCGCGATCAACACCTTTGCCTGGATGAATACCGGAGGGAGAATGACCGTATTCAAATTGACAAACAGCACCAACGCATTGCCGTTGGGTAGTGCCAGCATTTTGAACGCGGAAAAGGCATTGTTCTGTTGCAAAGGCGGGTTCATGCCGCGCTGCCACAAAAGATTGCCTTCCGGGGAAAGTCCGATCAGCACAGGTTGCAGCTGCGGGGAAGTATAAGCGCCTGCGGCAATCAGATTACCCGATGAAAGCAGCACCATATTTACAAGATCCGGGTCTTCATTGGCAGATGAATACGCACGCTGAAAGTTTTGACCCGAAAGCTCGGATGCGAGTATCAACAAACAAAAGGCGACGATTTTTTTCATACTTTCTGAGCATGGTTTAATGAGACATGGATTTCTATGCTATTTTCATTAGCTTTTAGGCCGTGGAGGCAGCAAAACGACCGAAATATATACCTATTATATGTCCCGATATCGTTGGGGTTACTTAAAAATCTGGGATAAGACAAAAAGTTCATTAGATGATTCGGATATTTAACATTTAGCGTATGTTTGACAGATTAATAATGCCACATGAACCCACTTTACCCATCGATACTACAACCATGCACCATGCCTGATTCGCCCATATTCTCCTCCTCAGACACCCTTACATACAACATCTTAATAAATAGCCAGCAAATAAAAGGCAGTTATTTTGTCATATCTATTGAATTGGAGCGGGCTGTTTTTCGCATTCCCACCGCCAAGATCATTCTGGGCACACAGCCGGTCGACTCCGAAAACAACCAGCACTTTGCCAGCGAATCGGACGACTTTATCCCAGGCGTGGAAATAGAAGCAAAAAACCATAAAAATCCATGGAATTGCTCAAGGATGTACCTAAATGATTTCTAAACAAACGGGATTTTACTGTTCCCCAAACACGGATGTAAATTGCAAAAATGCACACTCCTGAACATTTTACTTTTTTTATTAATTTAAAATCAAAATGCCTACACCGATTTCTGTACAAACCATTGAAAAAAAAACGCTATAAGTTTCTATTTACAGTGTTATGATTTACATTTGCATGTGAAGGTCAGCAAAGGTTAAAACTACTACATAATTGCTGTCCTCCAGTTTTGCAAGCACCAAAACCCAAATTTAGGTGCTTGATAGGGGCCAAACCCTCTTCATTTGCGTACATTTTAATATCAATTAAGTTTTTTGAGCGGGAATGGGTTACAAACTAAAACTGTTTGTGCATTTATTAACAGAAAAAGTAAGAAACCAATTTTTGTGTCCTTTTCAATTGGAATAATTTCAAATTGTTGGGGAGAGCATTAGATGTATATGGCGTTATTATTCTAAATCTAACCATGGCGCGTATTCTTGACTTTTTTCTAAACAGAAGTACTGGGAAAGCCTGTGTGGCATTTCCAGACCACGAAAGTTTGATCAGCGGATTGCAGCAGGAGAATTCTGCTGCAATACAATGTTTGTCCTCAAAAATTGCCGGTAATATTTATAAGATCGGCAAGGGGTTTAACCTGATGGATGAGGATATTGAGGAACTGCAATGTGATTGTATCTTGATTTTCATGGACAAATTGAAGAAGGGGCAATTTGAGTATCAAGGTTATAGCCCAGCTGCATTTACAATAGAAATTGCACGGAAAAGGGTTCGTTTTGTTGCCCGGCAATCTCAAAAGAGGACGACGCAAGATCTGGACAAGGACTATGATCCTGTAGAGGAAGAAGAATCTTTTCCCGGAAGTCAATTGCGCATAGAACAATTGTCGGCCTTGTTCAAACAGATCGGTGAAAACTGCCAAAAACTGATCCAAATTCACTATTTGGATGGGCTAAAAGACAAAGAAGTGATCGAAAAATCACTCACCCAATACACTACCGAAAATGCACTTAAAAATCATCGGGCCAAGTGTATGAAAAATCTAAAAGCACTCGCCAAAACATTAAAAAAAACCAGCGCTTAAAAAATGCAACATGGACAATTATTACGATCAAATTGAACTATATCTTGAAGCGGAACTTTCTGAATCAGAACGAGCTGCCTTTGAGGCTGCTATGCGACAAGACCCTCAGCTTAAGGAAGCCGTAGAAGAGCATCTTGCTGTTATCGAGGAAATTAATGGCATGAGACTTCGACAGATTATAAAAAAAAACTTGCAAAAACCTTCGCCCCTGGTTTGGGCTAATCTGCGTTTATGGGCCCTCGCTGCCTTGTTATTGATTTTTACCGCAGCCTTGGTTTGGAAGTACATGCCTAACCAAAGTGAGGCTGAGCCTACCCCGCAAAGCACTCCAACACCCAATACGAATGAACCCCCCATTGCAGGCCAAAACAAGGTGGATGTGGCACCAACCAACCCTCCTTCAACAAACCCAAGGCCTCCACAACCCAAAAATCAAGAATTACCCGTTGACCCAAAGGCTAGCCTAGCTTATCAAGAGGTCGTAAATCAGTTAGAAGACCTTGACTATACATTGATGGGAGATGCAAAGAAAGACGTCGAATTGGAAAAGCAACTAAACCAGGCCATTGCATTGCTCAAATCAAACAAATCCAAAGCCGCCATTCCTTTGCTCGAAAAAGTAATTTCTGCCAATAATGCCTTTTATCAGGACGATGCCGATTGGCTGCTTTCCTTGGCATGGCTGGTGAATGATCCGGCAAAGAGCAAGGTACAACTTCAGGCCATCGCACAAAACACAGTACATTCTTATAGGATCAACGCAATCCGCTTATTATCGAAGCTAAAGTGAATCAAGCAACCCCAGCACTAATGAAACGATCTATAATTCCCTTGCTCGTCATTTTATGGGGCATTCAGCCGCTCCATGGTCAGGCACGAAAAATTGCGCTGCTGGTTGGGGTTGGCGAGTATATATCGGAAGAATACAGTTCCGAACCATTAAATGCAGCCAAAGGAGTACAACTCATGCGTGCCACCTTACTTGGGCAAGGATTTCTCGACCGAGACATCGTCATTTTGACCAACGCTGATGCTACCCGCGAAGGTATTCAAAAGGCTTTTGAAACGCATCTCTTACCAACGCAGCAAGGCGATATGGCTGTTTTTTACTTTTATGGACATGGTACGCAAATTCAGGATGACAACAACGACGAAGAGACTGATGGATTGGATGAAGCGCTCGTGCCTTACAATGGGCAACGCAGCTCGGAGAAAACCCACCGCAACCTGATCCGGGATGACGATCTAGGCAAATGGGTAGAAGCCCTCCGCCGACGTATAAGATCCGATGGACAAGTGCTTGTGGTGCTGGATGCTTGTCATGCTGGCAGCGGATTGCGGGGTATGGCTGGGAAAACCGGCAAACAGGACAAGTACAAATTGATTGGCGGGAGCGAAGGGACCGATTTGGCGCCGTTTGTTGCTTTTTATTCGTCTATGCCACACCAGAAAAGCATTGAAATGCCTGTGGAGGAGAAAGAACACTTTGCTTTGCTGTCGTGGGCTTTCTTTAAAGCGATGCAGCAGGCTGATTCATCCACCACTTTCCGTGGACTGTTTGAACAAATAGCCCTTAGAATGGCCACTAAAAGCCGGAAGCAAACGCCTCAGTTCGAAGGGGACCAAGATATGTTGATCTTTGGCGGGAGTGTTCCGCCTCCTCTCCCATATTACAGGGCCGTAACTCCGCTTGGACCACAGGAAATCTTATTGGCAGGTGGGCTTATGCAAGGTTTGCATGCAGGGGACCTCGTTTCTGTATATCCACCAGAAACGCGTGATACCAATGCGGCAAGACCATTGGCCACTGGGGAAGTTATGGAAACAGGTCTGGGACTATTGGAAAGTACGGTTGCGTTCGACCGGGCAATTCCGGAAGATCAGTTATTGAGTGCCTGGATATTCGTCACTCAACGCCGTTTTAGCGGATATAATTTGAATGTGCGGCTGGAGGGATCCAATGAGGAGGCTTTAAACCTAATTCGAGGTCGTTTGGCCGACATGGTGGCCTTAGATATGGGGAACACCGGAGATGCAGAACTTTCCCTTAGCTTAGAAAAAGGTAAACTGATCCTTGTGTCGGCAGACGGCGACTTAATATGGGAGGGACGATATTCCTCCAACCAATCTGACCCCATGTTTAATTCCCTGCGAGCGGCGTTGGGTAACTATTTGCAGGCTCAATTTCTGAGAGGTCTGGAATTTGATGGTAGTTCGTTTCACGCTGATTTCCGTGCACAGGTGGGCGCTAAACCCAAGGAAGGGGCTCAGGGGCGGGCCGGTCTGACGATTCGCATGCAAAAGGATACGGCTTTTCTTCAGGTAATAAACCGAAGTTCAAAACCTATTTACTACACCATTCTTGATATTGATGCACGCAATGTAGTAAAAGTCCTCCTTCCCGCGCCAGGATGGTTTCCTGCCGATTTTCGTCTAGAGCCCGGCGCTGAAAGCCCACTTCACGCGGTCCGCTTCAACACCCCGGGCCGCGAAGTGCTCAAACTGATCGCTACGCCAGTACCCATTGACCTGCGTGAAACAGTTGCCACCCGGGGACGCTCCCGGAGAGGGCATAGTTTTTTTGAGAATCTGTTTGAGCAAACGTATTCGGTGGACGGCAAAAGCCGTGGGCCTTCAGGGAAATATAAAGGTAATGAGGCGGGTGTGGAGACAGTGGTACTGGAGGTGGTTAAATAATTGTATTAAATTCTAGCAAAAAACATGAAAACATCCCTTATTTACTTATTCCTTATTTCTATTTGGTGTCAGGATGCCCTAGGCCAATCTTTCGAAAACATCAAGATTTTCCCGCTTGGCGAAACAGCCGACTCACTTTATCGTGCAGGATATTTCCGGAAAGTATTGCCGTATGCCCAGCATGCGTTTGCCACTTTTGGCGACATGCCCGTATCCGACACTGCTGCGTATGCAAAGGCCATGTACCGCTTGGGAGAAATAGAATATCAGTCTGGATATTATGATCAGGCATTTCCACATATACAAGGTGCATTTTCACTCTATTACAATAAAAGGGGCATGAATGATGATATCTGTGCTCGAATGTGTTGTGCGCTATCTCATGCCATGGTAAGGGCTCTGTATTGGGAGCAAGACGATTCTATGCTAACCCGGATGGTTGCGGAAGCAGAACGTAGCCAGGGCGTTTCGGAGTTTGCCCGCATATCCATTCGGTGGTGCCAGGGCAATGTATACCACAACCAACGTAAATACGCGGAGGCAAAAAAAATTTATGAACGCTGCAAGACGGATTGGGAAGTCATCGAAGCCATCCAAACCGAGGAATATTGCCTGATGCTAAACGCCTTAAGCGCATTATACCACCAAATGGATGACGCGGAAAAAGCCATGCAATTGGATCTGACCGGCCTAGAAATACACCATAAAGTATACGGAGCGCGACATCCGGGATCGGCTATCTTTCTCAACGCACTTGCCGAGAATAACCGGCGTCTGGAAAACTGGAGCGTATCCATGGCATATTACGAAGAACTGATCGCGATCCTGCGTGAAAAAATTGGCGAGGATAATTGGATGCTCGGATTGGTATTATTCGATTTGGGAAGCCTCAATACGCAAATTGGCGATTACAAACAAGCCGAACATTTGGAAGAAGAATCTTTGAAAATTACTTTAGCTGCACATGGGAAGTCCCACCCTGAATATGCCATGATCATCACTGGATTAGCCCGATTAGCGCAACTACAGGGGAATCTTGATAAAGCAGACAGCCTTTTTAAGGAATCCCTACAAGTCCGGATTGAAACATTAGGCAAAGGGCATCCCTATTTCCCGGCAGGATTGACTGACCTGGCTTCAGTTTATTTGGAAAAAAAACAACCCATCACAGCCTACCCCTTACTAAGCGAAGCCTTAACCGCTCAAATAAAACTGGAAGGTCCTCGCCATTCCAGCGTTGCAACTACACTCCAACAAATGGCCTTGTGCAGACTAATGGAAGGGCGCTATGCCGAGGCTGATTCCATCATGGGCCTTTCTGGCGAACTTTTTCTATCGATTTTCGGTGATCATGCACAAATTTTCACCCAAAATATTGATAACCGAATATTAGCCCGGATATGTCTGAATCAAACCGATAAACAAATCATGGAATGGGTGCATCAGGGGCATAAGAACTGGAAAAATACGGCCCAGCGCGCCATGGGATACTCAAGCCCCCGACAATTGGAATCGCTGCTGTTTTCCTTATCATTTCACAACAATTTGGTCAATGTTGTTAGTGCACTGGGCAATCCGGCCGGATTGGCGTATGACAATGCTTTGTTGTTTAAAAACCTGGCCTTGCAGTCCCGCGCCGATATATTTAGGAAGTGGAACATAAACGGCGATACTACTGCGTTAGCGGCTTTCAAGTATTGGCAGGAGATCCAACGGCGGCTTAGCAACGAACTGTCCAAGTATCAGGTAAAACGCCAGCAGGTGGACTCCCTGGAAAATCTCCTGCAACAATTGGAACGCAACTTTGCTGTTGGTGCTGGCTTGAGCGATAGAATCATCCCCGACTGGCGCGCTGTGCAGGACGCATTACAACCCGGCGAAGCAGCCATAGAGTTTGTGCATTATACGCCGCCGCCTGGAATGCCAGATGCGGGCAAGACGCGTTATGCAGCTTTGCTGTTATTGCCTACCGCCCTTTCAGCACGTTTTATTCCGTTGTTTGAGGAAAACCGTTTGGCTGCCTTATTGGAACGGCATACAGGCGATGCAAACACAACGGCGGCCCTTTATGTCCGGAGCGGCGCTCTTCTAGACGAACAGCCGCACTACGGCGCTGATCTATTCAACCTGATTTGGGGTCCGCTCGACAGTCTGCTGCGCGGTGTGCATATCGTCTATTTTGCACCCTCAGGTCTGTTACACCGTGTATCTTTCTCCGCCTTACCTGTGAACAGGAAAAAAGTGTTGTCAGACAAATACGAATTGTACCAACTTGGCAGCACCCGTAGTCTAGTGGTAAAAACGCCAGAATCCATTGCTCAAAACTATACGGCAGCCGTTTTTGGCGGTATCCAATATGAACGCAATACTACGATCGTTTACGACAGCACTGCGCCCGAGATCACCGATAATCGTTTGTGGACTTACATGGACGGCCCACGAGCGGCAAGCGATGAAGGCTTTAAATACCTTCCCGGAACGGCGCAAGAGGCCGCCCGTCTCACCCGCGCCCTGCAAGCACAACGTGTGCAGGTACAGACCCATACAGGCAAACAAGCCAGCGAGGAAATGCTCAAATCCCTAAGCCACGACACCGTTAAAAGCCCTGATATTTTGCACATTGCAACCCACGGCTTTTTCTTCCCTGATCCGGAAAAACGCAAGGAGCAGCACTTTGGTGAAGAAAATGCCTTCAAATGGAATGAAAACCCACTCTTCCGCTCCGGGCTGGCCCTTTATGGCGCCAATGCCGCGTGGTCTGGCCAAACAACTCCCGGCAATGTTGAAGATGGCATCGCCACGGCCTACGAGATCAGTCACTTGAACTTAAGCAATACCAAACTCGTAGTACTCTCTGCCTGCGAGAGTGGCTTGGGCGACATCAAAGGCTCCGAAGGGGTGTATGGCATGCAAAGGGCCTTCAAGATGGCCGGAGCGGATTACCTGCTGGTCAGCCTCTGGCAAGTACCCGACAAGGAGACGGTGGAATTTATGGACCTCTTCTACAAATCCTGGCTAAGTGGCAAGACAATCCATGAGGCGTTTGCCAAGGCGCAGAAGAAGATGCGGAAGAAATACAAAGAAGTGTATAAGTGGGGGGCTTGGGTGCTGGTGGAGTAGTGGCATTTGCCTTTTTCCAAATACGAGTCTTTACCGAGGCCATTTCAGAAGTTCAACCTTTGAAATGGCTTTTTTTATTGATTTGATTTTCAATATTTTAGAAGATATTCTTCTTATAGTGATCTACATTTTTTAATTTTTATCTATTACTCGGTTACAATCCTTGCGCTACCGTGCATTTTAGATTATAAGTTCAAACGGAGTAGCCGGAAAATCCGAAAAAGAGTACGGCGGGGATGCTGAAAACCGTAATGAGTAGGCCTATAAACCAGATCAGTTAAACTATGAAACATTTTTTGTTCACCATTATCTTGGGGCTCTTCCTGGTCGGTGCGCACGCCCAGACATTTCGCTGTTCCTTCAGCGGCCCCACTGTAGTACCGAAAGCCGAAGAAGCGGATACCGACTTGGAGATGCGTCTGGATGATATCATTGACGAAATCATAGAAACAATTATCGATGAGATCGGCCTGGATGTAAATCAATTCTGGGCATACCCAGCTTCTAATGTCCGTAACTTTCAGGCTGAGTATGATCGCGCAGAACGGGAATACACCATCTATTACAGCTTCACCTTTCTGAAAAATCTTTACGAAAAGCTCGACAGCGATGAGGATCTGATTTCAGCCATTTACGTGATCACCGCCCATGAGATTGGACACCACCTAAACGGGGATGTTCTCGGTTCAGGCGGCGACCCCGATAAAGAACTGTCCGCTGACTACTTTGCTGGCAAAACGGCTGCCCGCCACGGAATATCGTTTTCCGATGCCCTTCTCGTGTACCAAATGTGCACATCAGTTGGCGCCACCAACTCACATCCAGGTCGGGAAGATCGGATTGAGGCCCTCAAGGAAGGGTATATTAAAGGAATGTAATTCAACTTTTTAAAAAATCTCAATATGAAAGCATTCAAATGGATTGTTATCCTTGCCTGCCTCTTCCAACTGACAGGCACATCTGCACAAAACTATTCCGACGGAATCGAAAGTCTGATGGAAATCAAGTTTGCCAGTGAGGACATTGCCCGCGCCATTCAATTTGAATGGAACCACGATGCGCAACATTACAATGAAGCGCGTAACAAGTACAATGCGGTGAAGAGTAGCATAGATCAGATGATCGCGGCATTCGATGCCCAGATCAAATCCGGTAAAAAAGTTTCCAATGATGATATTGAACGATATGTCCGTAAGGCAGCAACCAATTGCGAAGCATTGGCAGATCATTACAATACCTATTCGCACGCCGGTGGTACAAATGGATTGTTCGGCATCGATAAGCTGGTCCCAATGCTCTTGGAAATTTTCAAAGGCGTAACAGAGGTTGTTGATTCGGTGCAGAATTATCTGGTGCAGAAACGGTTGAACAAAATGCACGAGGCGCTGGACCCCTGTAAGTTAGCGGCTTGGGACAAGGTGTAAAACGCCATCCCGAAAACGGTTTTGGGTTGCCCAATTGTGATCCCTAATCACAGTTGGGCAAATTTCATTAACGTGAGTTTTGAATAAGTATTAGGGCGGTGTGATGAAAATTGGGGTGAAAACGGCAGGTTTTTAGTCGTAAACCTGTAAGTAAGAACAGTTCCGTTCTCATGCGTCACCGCATTGATGGGGCGGCGGTGGCGAGTGCGATCAATGTCCTGACTTGCGCGCGCCGGAACATTGAATCGATCACAAACTTTTACAAAATCATCCATCCAATTGAATATTTTAATCAATTTTTCTTCACTACTTTATAGTCTATAGGTCATCAAATCATTGAGAATGTTTAAGTCTATAACTCAAATATCTCATTTTTTGGCCTATTTACATTTGTACTCACCCCTGAACTATTCAAAACTCACATTGATTTAATTTTCAACGTTTTAAAACACTTCATTGTCATGAAAGCCAACATTTTCTATTTTTTATGTATTACTCGGTTACAATCCTTGCACTACCATGCATTTTAGAGTATGAGTTCAAACAGCAGTACAGACAATCCAACAATTGATCAAACCGAACCTCACGTTAAATCAACTAATTTTAAACACTATTTATGGCCAACGGAAATGAAAACCTTCTGGAGATATTAACGCTTTGGAAAAACAAAAAGCAAATTAAAACAGAAAAGGAGTTAAATCACACATTACAAGTAAGAGACCTAATCGCATCCTTTTTCTGTCCGGGTGAGTTTTATTACTTTATCCTCAATTTTTACGATGTAAGTTTTGATTATGTACATCCCGATGTACAAAAGGTAGTTGGGTGCACCCCAGATGCCTATAATTTTGGGGTCATCTTTGAAAAAATGCATCCCGAAGATAGACTTAAAACACAGCAGAAAGAGACCGCTGCGGCACACTTTTTTTACGATCAACTCCCGCAGGAAAAAATCCCCTTTTACAAATCATCTTACACCTTCAGAATAAAAGGCCCAAAAGGGGATTGGAAAACCATATTACACCAGAGTATTGCTTTGCAGGTAAATGAGGATGGAAAGATCCATTATGTGCTTTGCGTACACAGTGATATTACCTTTTTGAATCCGAATGCCGATGATCAGATTTCCTTTATAGGTCTCAACGGCGAGCCCACCTACTATGCCACCATTGGGGAACAGGATGAATTCCAACAAAATGGGGACATAAGCCTTGTTTCAGATAGAGAAAAAGAGATTATTATGCTTTTGGCTGCAGGACTTTCTAGTAAACAAATTGGCGGGCAGTTATTCATTTCGCCACACACTGTGGATACGCACCGCAGGAATTTATTGAAAAAAATGGGCGTCCAGAATACCCTGGAACTTGTGGCTATTTGCTTAAAAAAAGGATTGATTTAGTAAAATCACAATTCGATTTACTCACAATTGAGTATTTCTATGCCAGTGGTATGGATCTACCTTCGCAGCGTATTCCAGATTGGATAAAGATAACCCATTCAAATATTTACATTTTAAATATACAATTATGTCACACAGTATTGAAAATTTAAAAGAAGTTATTTCTTTATGGACAGAAGTTAATCTTGTTTCCCTGCCCGATGCGGACAATCTTCCCAATATTTCGGACATTATAGCCTCTGTTTTTGCGCCTGGTCCTTGTTATTATTACATATTCAACTTCTTTAACCATAAGTATGAATACGTGCACCCCAATATCCGGGAGGTACTCGGATATGAGCCGGAAGATTTCGATCTGGATTTGTGGTTTGCCATTATGGACGCTGACGATGTACAGCGCATGAAATGGAAAGAAGCGGCATCGGCGGAATTTTTATTCAAAACCATTCCTTTTGAAAAAATCACCGATTACAAGGTGAGTTATTCGTTTCGCTTAAAAACGAAAGACCATAAAATCAAGATGATCCTGCACCAGGTAATCACTTTGGTGACCCAGGGCGATAAAATCCACTATGTACTTGGGGTTCATTCCGATATCACCCATCTGAAAACGCTCCCTGAAGATCGAATCTCATTCATTGGATTAAATGGAGCACCCTCTTATTTTTCCTTGAGCACCGACCCGGAAACCCTGCTTCAGCCGCCTACGAAATTAAACTTGAGCGAAAGAGAAAAGGAAATCATTTCCCGGCTGGCGGCTGGGCATTCCAGCAAAGAGATTGCTCTTCAACTTCATATTTCTAGCCATACCGTGGATACCCATCGTCGAAATTTATTGAAAAAAGTGGGGGTGCAAAATACCCAGGAGTTGGTGGCGGTATGTTTGAAATTAGGACTGATTTAGGATAAATGCATTATAGAATACTCATATTTGAGTAGTGGTGGTTGGGTTTAAGCCCGTATAACTTTGCAGCGTTGAAAGTTTGAAAAACACACGTCATAAATAAAGGATTAAATAATCTGGCAGGCTTACCTGAAACTGCCTTTAAATTAAGAAGTAGGGCGAAAATTGCCGAAAGCGTTAGTGTAGGCTATCCTGGGTATTGGGACAAACAAATATTGAAATTTGGATACCAATATTGACATTTTCATCGCTCTGAATAATTAATATGAAACTAATCTTCTTTCAATTTTGCTTTACGATTCTTTTAATCACAAATTGCTTTATTGTTGCGCATGCTCAATCAGGACTAGTGGGATATTATAGTTTTTGCAATTGTGAAGCGAATGACAATAGTGGTAATGGGAATCATGGAATTCTGAAAGGAAATCCGTTATGTATTCCTGGGCAACGAGGTGAAGGTTTTTTGTTCAATCAAAACCCGGGTAGTAATGGGTGCGGTCAAGCAGGTGGAGAATATGTACAATTGCCACAATTTGGGGATATATGGGCAAATGGAATTACTGTATGTGCCTGGGTACGTTTCGACAACGAATCATATTTTGAGCGTATTATTGATCTCGGTAATAGTTCAGGAGATACTGGTGGGCTACCGGTTTGGTTCGGTAGAGAAGGCGCTACCAATAATTTGGCTCTGGAAAGCTGGATTTCCAGTGATGGCGTGGTTAACCGGGCCACGGGAAGATTAGTTGCTTCCAATGTCATAACTAATGGCAGCATTGAATACTATAGCGCAACGATTAGTGGAGACATGATGCGAATTTATGTAAATGGCGTTTTAAAGGCTGAAAAAAAAGGACACCCAATTTTGAACATTGCTCGTACTAACAATTTTATTGGCCGCTCAAATTGGTGCGCGAATGACCCAGATTTCAAAGGCTTTATGGACGAAGTACGAATTTACAACCGTGCTTTATCAGAAAATGAAATCAACTCTCTTTTCCTACAAACACCAACCTTTGCACCGTTCCAGTCTCCTGTAAGCGCAGGGACGTCTGTACAATTACAGGCGCAGGGTGGAATTGCCTATAAATGGTCACCGATTGGTGGCCTTGATAACCCCAATATTTCAAACCCCGTTGCTACACCAATTCAGACCACTACCTACACTTGTTCAATCACTATGGCTGACGGGTGTATTTTTAAAGATTCACTCATTATTGAAGTTCTTACGAGTCAATGCCAAAGTAGTTGCGCCGGAAATTTGGGCGAAAATATTTTTACGGATGGTGATTTTGGGTCCGGCATAACCAACATTCTATCTTTCGACCCTGGGATTGCGCCAGGTTATCTGTATACACAAAACCCACCTCCTGATGATGGCTATTACTGTTTGGCAAATAATACATCCAATTGGGGATCTTTTGCAGCCACAGACTGGATTGACATAAAAGACAATAGTGTCGACCCTACAGGTTACATGATGGTAGTAAATGCCAGTAATCAACCTGGAATTTTTTATCAGCATACCGTAGACGTTTGTGAGAACACTTTATATGAGTTTTCCATAGATGTAATTTCTATGTTAGAAAGCCACTTGGACGGGTTAATAAAACCTAATATTTCTTTTCTCATCAACAGTAACTTTGTTTGTGAAACAGATAAAATTCCCGCTGACGAGCAATGGCGAACTGTACGATTTTCCTTCACGACTATGCCTGGACAAGTGTCTGTAACACTTGCTTTACGCAACAATGCACCGGGAGGTGCCGGTAATGATCTTGCTATTGACAACATTTCGTTTCGTGCATGCGGGCCCAAAATTATATTACCAGCAAAAGCGCAATTTTGTAAAGGTGCTCCATTGACGATAAATGCAATATTAGAGTCATCTCCCTACTCTGACATTAAATACCAATGGCAATTTTTCACAAATGGAGTCTGGCAAGATATACCCGGAGCAAATGGTGCAGTGATTGACATCCCCAATCCAAGCGAGGATGCTTTATACCGTTTAGTAGTTGCCAATTCATTTTCAAGCCTGTTTTTGCCCTCCTGTCGTACTGTTTCTGATCCTGTCAGACTGGAAGCAAAGGCGGATCTGGATATTGAGCTTCTTTCACAACCGGTTTCTTGCACGAATGGTGCTAACGGCTCCGCTTCACTGAATTCAGCATCAGGAACTCCTCCTTATAAATATTTTTGGAGTACAGGAGCTAACACCCCCACAATAACCAACCTTTCTACTGGCAACTACTTTATTACAATCTCAGACTCGCAAGGTTGTAAAGGTGTTGATTCGGTGTTTGTGCCTGAACAGCCCCCCCTTTCAGCATCTATTAATGTGAACAACGTTTCCTGTTACAATAGTGCTACTGGAATTATGTCTGGCTTTGTATCGGGCGGAACCTCACCTTATACCTACCAGTGGAGTAATGGCGCTACTATCCAACAGGCAAATAACCTACCAGTTGGATTTTATACGCTTACTGTTACAGATATCAAAGGCTGTACCATCACCATCGGTGAGGAGATGAAGGAGGCACCACAGTTAACATTGGACCTTACTCCAAAGCAAATCTCTTGTAGGGGCGTAGCCGACGGCGCTCTGAGTGTAGTCGGGGGTGGAGGCTTGGAACCTTATTATTTCATGTGGAATACGGGTCAATCCAGCCCGGATTTGTATGAATTAGCACCAGGCACCTATCAAGTGACACTTACTGATGCTATAGGTTGTACACTTGTCCGTAGTGCTATGCTCTTTGAAGCTTACATACCGATAGCATCCCTTGGCCCCGATAATTTAATATACCTAGGTGATTTTCTGAATTTGTCTGTTTCCACTAGTTTCCCACCAGATGAAATTGCTGAATTTATGTGGTTTGGCCCTCAGGATTCAAGCCAGTGTGCAAACTGTGCAAGGTTTCAATTCCAACCCACCGAGAACGGTTGCTGTAAGGTTATGGTACGAGACACTAAAGGCTGCATTGCCAGCGATACTATTTGTTATTTGGTTGAGAAAAAGCGCCAAGTGTATTTCCCTAGCGTGTTTAGTCCTGATGATGATGGGACAAATGATCGATTTACAGTTTACTCAGATCTTTCAGTGGCTAAAGTAAAAAGGCTTTCTATTTTTAATCGATGGGGAGAGTTGGTGTTTCAGTCTGCCAATTTTCAGCCGAATGATGATTATAGTGGATGGGACGGTTCATTCAAAGGTAAAATGGTCAACAATGAAGTGTTAATCTGGAATGCCGAGATTGAATTCATTGATGGAATAACGCAAATATATAGTGGAGATGTGACTATTGTAAGGTAATTTGACTCCAAAGGAAGAGTCATCTTTTTCCTAAATAATATTTTAAAAACAAATGTATCGTCAGCGTTTGATTCATATTGACTTTAATCAATTTAAAAATGCCCCAGAAAATTTAAAACCTTTTAAAATGAAAGAGATTGTGCTATTTAATTTGATATCCCTAGCCATGCCATGGATACCAATCACCTTAATTTATTAAAAAAGTGGGTGTGCAAAATACCTAGAAGTAGGTGGCGGTATTTCTTAAATTAGGGTGAATATAGGATAGATGCATTATAGAATACTCATATTTGAGTAAAGGTGGATCGGATTAAGCCAGTATAACTTTGCAGGGTTAAAAGATTAAAAACACACATCACAAATAATGGATTAAATAATCTGGCAGGCTTACCTGAAACTGCCTTTAAATTAAGAAGTAGGGCGAAAATTGCCGAAAGCGTTAGTGTAGGCAAAGAGTAATACCCTTTTACAATGAAAAAAACGATTCTTTCTTTGGCATCTATTGCAACAGTCATCCTAATTTTTCAGATGCCCAGCATTGCTCAAACCAAATCTAACACGATCCCTAAAAAAGATTTCCATCAAACGAAAAAAGAGAATAGAGCACCTGTAGCGAGCCCTGTCACTGAGTCGTTAGAGAACACACATTATGTAGATAGAGAAACCGGAGAAATTGTCCCTGAACAACGCGAAAAGGCAAGAAATGGAAAAGTGATTACTTCCCCTGTTTCAGGTGCTCCGCGGGATAAACCGAAATCTGCTCCAAAAAACGCTTTACCTAAACAATAGGTCTTTGGTGGTAAGCCATCCGCCATTAATCAAAAAGAATGAAATTCATATTAACGAAACAACCTTATGATCATGAAAAAAATTAACAATCTTTTAGGAATCACAGCCTTGTTGATGATCCTGGGCTTATCCATTATTGCCTCTTGCAAAAAGGAAAAGCCACCAGGTAAAATATCCGTTTATACCTCTTCCGATCTAAAAGTCGGGAGTATTAATGTTTCTATAGATGGCTCATTCAAAGGTGTTATTGCCGAAGGTGACTATTTACTGACAACACCCCAGTGCAATAGTTCCCTTTGCCTCAACTCCGAAGCGCCTAGCGAGTCTTCCTTTCTCTTAAAGGCCGTAGCAAATGACGGTTCCGAATGGACTTTTAATGAGCAAGTGCCAAATGGAGGATGCGAAATTAAGGAACTCAACCTTGCCAACAGATCCAAAATTCCGGTGCCTGTCAATCAAAAAGGAGAGGTTATATTTTGGGAAAGCACTGTTTCAGGATGTTCCTCAGATACCTACGTAACCATTAATGGACAAACAAACAGTATCTCAAGTTACTCTTCTTCCGTTCCAGATTGTGGCGCTTCAGGATGTGCAACTTTTTCTCTTAATCCTGGAACTTATACTTATTCTGCCTCTTCGTCTGCTTGTTCTGGCACAAAAACTGGCACCATTTCAATAATCGCAAACCAATGTACTCCAGTCCAATTAATGTGGAGTGGCACTACCAACAGTGGTTATAACTGTGTCAACGGTAATTGTGTCTTTACAAATAGCAACGCACAATATTCCACTCTGTCCGGATGCCAATCCGCCTGTTCTGGACCTATCACCAGTGGTTATAACTGTGTCAGCGGTAATTGCATCTTTACAAGTAACAATGCCCAGTATTCAACTCTTCCTGGATGCCAAACAGCCTGCTCTTCCAACTCATCAATTACTTTCCAAAATAACTCATTTACAAGTATAGAGATTACCTTCAACGGGATTACGCAGACTATTCCCCCCGGAGGAACTGCTGTATTTTATGGAACACCAGGCACTTTAGCAACAGGTACCGCAGAAACTTCCGGTAATACCTCCAGTGGTACTCAAGTGGGATCAAAGCTCATTTGGAATCTATCCACTCAATTCCCGAGCTCAGGAAATGCTACCACCAATCTGAACGTTGGGTCTGATTGGTTTTTTATCAAGATTAAAAACAACGGCACCAAACCGTTGGAAAACTTCTACGTCAACTATGGATTGCAATCCCAAACCCTAGATAATATCACTATTCCTAATAACAATCAGGGTTATAACATAGGGTATTATAAGGCTTGGAGTAATTCAAATGTAAGGACAGATTTACAAGGGACTTCTCAATATGTGACCTGGTATCAGGGAACCAATTTCACCCTGCCGTTTACAATCAATCAGGTAGCGAATCTAACAAATACCTATCTAATGGAAATCGGTACCGATAAGTAAACCTGTTAAGGCGGGTTCCCTTGCCTTTTAAAAAGCCTTTTTCGGTTTAATTCTTAAATTTTTTCGCTGAATAGGGTCAATTGCAAACTTGTCTTTTAGGGTAAAAAAGGTAAGTTTTTCCCTTAAGGCCAACGTACTGAAACATTTATGTTTCAAGGCTATTTCGTATTCCAAACAATCAAAACGACCAATAATGGAAGGAATTTTTAAAATAAAAACTGTTTTTTGGGTATTGTTAATAACCAAAACTTTGATTAATAGTGGTGATTTAAATGCCCAAACCTGGCAGTGGCAGCACGGAGGAGCATTAAAGGATGTTCACTTTGTGAATAAAATGCAAGGTTGGGCAGTTGGACTAGGCGGAGCAATTATTCATACTACGAATGGTGGGCAAAACTGGGAAATTCAATATTCAGGAACCACTTTTGAACTAAAAAGCGTTCATTTTCTAGATGCGCAGAAAGGATGGATCGTTGGCCTTGGTGGTACACTTTTATATTCGGCTGACGGAGGTCAAACATGGGAACCACAATTCCCACCTGTTTTGGATGATTTTTCCGATATATTTTTTGTAAATGCCCAAACTGGGTGGATTCTTGGTAATAGTATTTTGTTATATACTTCCGATGGTGGTCAATCTTGGATAGATAAAACCAATGGGATTCCTGCTGGATTTGCTGCGTCAATGGAAAAAATATTTTTTTCAGATGCTCAAAATGGTTGGATAACTAAAAATGGAAGTTATTTGACAACTACTAACGAAGGTCAATCCTGGTCCATACACGTCAATTCCCCATGCAACAACAGTCTTAATGAAAACTCAGGCCTATTTTTCATAAACAGCCAAGTAGGCTGGATAGGGAATAATCTTTATATAGCACGAACATCAAACGGTGGGCAATCTTGGACTTGCGCTAATCAAGGTAATGCATTTGAAAGCATATACTTTACAAACATTCAAAATGGCTATGCTGTTAATAGTACTGGAGCCCTAATGCGCACCACTAATAGTGGATCAACATGGTCAATTACAACTGGTTATCCAGCATTGTACAGCATTTATTTTTTTGATGCACAAAATGGATGGGCTGTAGGCAAAACTATTTTACGGACAACGAATGGTGGTCAGTCCTGGGAGGATCTAGGATTTATGAATAGTATAGCACCGGTTTCCTATAGTGGTTTAGATGATGTTTTTTTCACAGACTCCCAAAATGGCTGGGCAGCAGGTGGCAGATTATTCCACACCTCAAATGGCGGCAAGGATTGGATCCTTCAACCTTCCCCAGGTGCCTCATCTTTTTTTAATGACATATATTTTCTCAATCAACAATTAGGCTGGATTGTTGGCGCCTCAGGTATTATCTATAAAACTACGAATGGCGGCCAAACTTGGGCAACCTTAAATACAGGGTCAAATTGCATTTCCAATGTATTTTTCATCAATGCTCAAATTGGTTGGGCGGTCGGATCAAACAAGACAATCATAAAAACAACTAATGGTGGGCAAAGTTGGGCAATTCAACTAGTTGGCTCTGCGAGTAGCTGTTTTAATTCAGTTGAATATGATCTTAAGGATGTATATTTTACAGATACGAACAACGGTTGGGCAGTCGGCGAATTCCCTTATAACATCAGTACTGGCATCATTTTGCATACTTCTGATGGGGGGCAAAATTGGGTAAAACAAGGTGTAGATTATTATGGCATTAATAGTATTGCGCATGTTGGTGGATCAAAAGCGTGGGCTTTGGGCCGTAATACACTGTGGAGTACTACCAACGGTGGACAAAACTGGAATCCGCAACCCATCGGTCTGGGGATTGAATGTTTCAATTACAGTGTTGATTTTAGCAACCCCCAAAGTGGATGGTTCATTAGTGGCTTATACCAAACTAATACGGCTCCAGGTAAAGTAGCCATATTTCATACCAATAATGCTGGACAATATTGGAACTCTGAGGAAATAAATGTAAAAAGTTACTATCCTCCCCTTAAAAAACTCTTTTTTAAAGATGAAAGTAACGGCTGGGTAGTCGGTGAAAATGAATTAATTTTCAAATATGGACCGCCTCCATCTGTAAGCACTTCTTCGCCAAATGACAGCCCCGCATCTATTGTTTTCGGAAAGATATATCCACAACCCGGCGTAAGGGAATTTAATCTGGATGTCTTTAGCAAATCAAGCGGTGAGCAATTGCTTTTGAAACTTTTTAATTCATCAGGTCAATTCATTTCAGAACTTCAGGAAGTCTTGAACCAGGGGAACAATGTGTTGACGGTGCCATCTGAATTACTCCCTACTGGTGTTTATTACTTGACAGTTCAAACCAGATCATTGGTAAAAACTTTCCCTTTGATAAAATTGTAATCTTCAACTTAAATATCCTGTAAAAGTGAAACGCTATATAGCAACTTGTTTTGTCAGGGTTTATAATACTGGCTAAATTGAACCAGTCAGGTGTCCAAACTCCCTTTGCACAGAAAAAGGTAATCGAACCCAAAGATAACTATCCAGCAGGCAACCCGAAACTGCTCCAACAAGAAGTAGGGCGAAAAGGGCGAATGCGATAATATTGGCCATTGCTTAAATTTTGAAGAAATGAAAATCTTTACATTTTTACTGTTGATGATCAATTTAAGTTTTTGCGCGAAATCTACCGCACAAACGGCGGTATATTATTGCCCCGAAACCGGATACTATGGCTATTGCCATGGAAAGGCAGTTGCCCAAAACTGAGCCTATAATGCATGTATAAAAGCCTGTGGAAAATCGCCTCGACTTGTGGGAACTGTTGTGAATAATAAAGGTTATGGTGCAATAGCATTTGGCAAGACCAGCTAGGCAGTACAAGTATCAAATAATTCGTTGAAAAATTTATTTGAACTTTTTGATGAAACGAAAGAAGCAGTAGTATTAAATATTATTTCGGCAATCGCGATGGCTTTATCAGGATAGGCAGGGAGTTGAGCCGATTTTCCAAAGAACTTTTTCATTTTTCACCAATCTCACTTTATACCATGAAAACTTTTTCATTTACCAGCGTATTAGCAGGCATGCTCTGCCTTTTGTTCACGCTACCGGCAACCGGCCAAATCGTAGAGACTAAGCCTGAAGTCTCCCTACAAGAACGGGCCAAGAGCGCTGGAGGCACAGCTTCCGCACTACTATTAGAACCAATATCCCTTGTTTCCTACCCACTTTTAAACCCACAGTTGAGCATTGACGACAAACAAGAATATTTTCCTTGCGAAGGGGAGGAAGAGGAAAATGCTGAAGTAGAACAACTACGCGAAGAGATGGATGAAATGCGGCCGGTGGAAGCAGCAAAATTGGGCAGCAATTATCTAAATCCCTTTGATCAAACGGCAAGCGCGACAACCCCGAGTTTGGTTTCAAGTTTCACCGCCACTGCCATCGGCTCTGGTATTCCGCCCGATAATACCATGGCCATTTCCAATGGAGGTTACGTGGTGGTAGCTGTTAATAGCACGGTAGCGATTTACAACACCAGCGGCGCTTTGCTGGGATCTTGGTCGATGTACAACTTCTTCAATGGGTCAGGGGCAGGTGTAAATAATTTTTTCTACGACCCTAACGTCCTATATGACAGCGGGTCGGACCGTTTTTTCTTTTCGTGTTCTGTGGGTAAAACTTACCAGACATCAAAGGTTTTATGCGCATTTTCTAAAAGCAATAATCCTTTAAACGGCTGGAATATATACTATCTGAGCGGAAATCCTTTAAATAATAACTGTTGGTTCGATTTCCCGCGCATTGCATACTCTACTAATGAAGTGTACGTGACCGGCAATCTGTTCAAAAATGATGGAACGTATAATCAATCTATCATTTATCAAATGACTAAACAGAAAGGTTATAATGGTCTGGGCCTAACCAATAAATATTGGTACAACATTTCTGGCACTCCCTCCTCCTTACTGCCGGTTTCGTATGGCAGTGCAGGCAGCTACGGCCCGGGGGTATATTTAGTAGCAACTAATTCGGCTTCCGGGTCGGCGGTAAAATTATACGACCTAACAAGCGACTTAACGGATGCCAACCAGCAACTGCTTTATTATTCTATCCCGGTGTCCAGCTATTCCGTGGGTGCCAATGCGCTTCAAAAAGGAACCAATGTAAAGTTAAGTCCCGGTGATTGTCGTGCCCAAAATGGCTTCTACTTCAACGGACTGGTCCACTTTGTGTATGGCGGAGCAGCCAACGGGTCTTACAACGGAATCAAATACCACCGCATCAATGTAAGCAACAACACATCTACACTAAACAAAAGTATTTACTCTTCGGGATATGATCTATGCTTCCCCGCCATAGCGTGGGCCGGCACCAGTACCAGCGACAAAGGCGTTTTGATCAATTTCCAACATGTGTCCAGCAATTCTTTTCCGGGAGTAGGTGCATTCAATGTGGACGACGCCGGTACTGTGTCTTCCTGGACAGGCTGTGCAACGGGTATAGGATATGTGAACATCAATTTTCCCAGCTCTACTATATCCCGCTGGGGTGATTACACCCTGTTGCAAAAACGTCAAAACGCCAGCCCACGCCGCTATTGGGGAAGCGCCAGTTTTGGTAATACGGGGAACAAGTACTCTGCAAAAGTATTCGAACTGCGTATTGGCACTTCCCTACAGGACGAAGTGATAGAGCGCAACGCTGTAGATAAAACCATAGAAGGTGTACATGTATTCCCCAATCCTGTCGAACATGGGTCTTTCCAGATTGGTATCCAAATGGCAAAAACGGGTCAAGCCAAAGTTACGCTCTACAATACCCAAGGCAAAATGGTACGTAGCTTGCACAGCGGATTGCTTGCTGAAGGACTTAACAACCTAAGCGTTCAGACAGACGGACTACCAACAGGGGTCTATTTCGTACATGTCACGGACAACCAAAGTCTTGCCGCTCATGAAAAAATCATTGTTAGCCAATAAATCCATCTACTGCGTTACGCTTGGCCTATTACTAATAGGGGCTTGCCAGCGACAACCAGAGGCTAAAGCAACCGAAAAAGAGCCTGTGGGCGTCGCTCCGTCAGCGCGACAGGAAACCCTTCTTTCCACTGAGGGCATTCAGAATAGTAGTGTCGGGCCAGATGAACCAGCCACATCTTCTGCTAAAGGCGAAATTGTTAAACCGATCGGTCAAAGTAAATCCAGCCAGACTAAGGCTACACAGCAACCTACCACCGCCCCAGCACATAGTTCGCCGAACCCAGATCAATTAGATTCTCTGCGTAACGCGATGGACAAATTACGCGAGCAAGAAGTAGTACCAAAAAGACGGAAGGGAGATAACCGTTAAGTGAAAAAAGAGTTGGTCCGGCCCTATAAAATTGCTCAGAAGTCAGCCTTTTCACCCTGTGTGGAGAGGCTGACTTTTTTCAAAGATAAACCGAATGAATTGAATAATTGTAGACACAGTCGATCTTATTCCCCCCAAAAGAAAAGGCCGTCTACACTCCCAACTGTGCGACGGCCTTTCCCATTTATCAATCGTCATTCTCTTTGCTATACAATAAATCCGTCGACCAGTAACAACACCTGGGCTTTGGTCAGCGGCTCATCGAAGCTTTCGCTGGCGGCCGAGGAGGACACGTTCTGTCTGTGACATTTCGCATTTCCTTTAAATGTGTCCCACCCCACATTCCCAAAAATAAAAACCATTCCCCCCCTACTTCTAAAATCAGTCCCCCACCCCCCCACCCCACCAATTTTTCCTTCCCTTCTAAACTTTTGCCTTACCTTTCGGTTCTAACCAAAAATAAAACACAAGATGGGCTTATCGGCTGAACGCAGCAACCAACTGCAACTCATCCGCGCCAGTGCGCGCGATTTTGCGGAAACGCATATTCGTCCCTACGTCATGGAATGGGACGAAGCACAATTTTTCCCGGTGGACCTTTTCAAACAAATGGGCGAATTGGGGTTTCTGGGCGTGTTAGTGCCGGAGCAATATGAAGGCTCGGGCTTCGGATACCAGGAGTACATCACCATCATTGAGGAAATTGCCAAAGTGTGCGGCTCCATCGGATTGTCGGTGGCGGCACACAACTCGCTGTGTACCAACCACATCCTGACCTTTGGCAATGAAGCACAAAAAAGCAAATACCTGCCTTTGCTCGCTACCGGCAAATGGATCGGCGCTTGGGGATTAACCGAACCCAACACCGGCTCTGATGCGGCGCGGATGCAATGTGTGGCCCAACGCGATGGCGAATACTGGGTGATCAATGGCAACAAATCCTGGATTACCCACGGAAAAAGCGGCGATGTGGCCGTGGTAATCGTGCGCACCGGCGAACTACTCGACAGCCGGGGCATGAGCGCTTTTGTGGTGGAACGCGGCACCCCCGGGTTCAATGCCGGTAAAAAGGAAAACAAATTGGGCATGCGCGCCAGCGAAACCGCGGAAATGATTTTCGACAATTGCCGCATCCACGAAAGCCAAATGCTGGGTAAAGAAGGGGAAGGTTTTGTGCAATCCATGAAAATTCTCGATGGCGGCCGTATTTCGATTGCCTCTTTGGCCTTGGGCATTGCCAAAGGCGCTTACGAGGCCTCGGTTAAATACGCCAAAGAACGGCATCAATTTGGCCAACCCATTGCCAATTTCCAGGGTATTAGCTTCAAATTGGCCGATATGGCCACTAAAATCGAAGCCGCCGAATTGCTGACCCGCAATGCCGGCATTCTCAAAGATGAAGGCGCAAAATGTACCAAAGAAGCGGCCATGGCCAAATATTACGCGTCTGAAATATCGGTTCAGGTCAGCACGGATGCCGTACAAATCTTTGGCGGATACGGCTATACCAAGGATTTTCCGGTGGAAAAATTCTACCGAGATTCCAAGTTGTGTACCATCGGCGAAGGCACTTCGGAAATTCAAAAATTGGTCATTTCTCGGGAAGCACTGAAAGGATAATTGTCTCGGTGGCCATAGCACATAAAAAGAAATCAAAAGGCCGTCCGGCCTTGGCCGCAATGCCGTTGACTTAAGCATTTAGGATCTAAGATTACGTCAACGGCAGTGGCATTGGGCGGCCTTTTGCTATTTTTGCCTTTCTAACACGTATGTATGAAAGTTGACATCCTCGATCTTCAGTTTTTGGCCATTGATCATGCCATTGCCGTATTCCTGATTCAAGGTACGGACGGCTATGTATTAATCGAATCCGGCCCCTACTCCAATTTTGCCCATTTAAAGGACTTATTGACCCAAAAAGGGGTCGATTTGAAGGATATTAAGCATGTGTTGCTCAGCCATATCCACTTCGATCATGCGGGCGCTGCCTGGGCGTTTGCGGAGGCGGGCGCGCAGGTGTATGTACACCCAAGGGGACTGCCGCATTTGGCAGCGCCGGAGAAACTGTACAACTCTGCCCGTCAAATTTACGGCGATCAAATGGATCGTTTGTGGGGTGAAATGCGCCCGATCCCTGAAAACCAATTGGTTGCGCCGGAGCATGGCGCAGTCCTGGAACTGGCGGGTATTCGTTTTACCGCCTGGTACACCCCCGGACATGCCGTGCACCACATTGCCTGGATGGCCGAACCCATTGGCTTGGAGGAAGCAGCAACCCGCGCTGAACGGGTGCTCTTTACCGGGGATGTAGCGGGGGTGAAAATAGAAGATGGCTTGGTCGCGCCGCCTTGTCCACCCCCCGATATAAACCTGGAAGATTGGCGTGCATCCATTCATTTGATGCATCATTTGCCCGTAGATACCCTTTATTTGACCCATTTTGGAAAAATAACCGACAAACAAAACCACCTAACCGTACTGGAGCACCGTTTGCTCGAATGGGCGAACTGGATGCGGCCCTATGCAGAAAGTGGTGCGCCCGCCGAGGCCATTATTCCATTTTTCAAGGAACATGTGCGCGATGAACTCCTGGCCTATGGCGTGGAAGAGGCTGGCCTGGCCCGTTATGAGGCCGCCAATCCAGCCTTTATGTCCGTGGCAGGATTGTTGCGGTATTGGAAAAAGCAAGGGGTAGGCCCCAGTGTTCAATCATAAATTAATCTATACGTTGCAAAACCAACCCGACACTGCACAAGCGGTACTCGCAAAACTCAAAAACCAGGAAGTACTCATTATTGGCGATGTGATGCTCGATCGCTATCTCATGGGCTCCGTGAGTCGTATCTCGCCGGAAGCGCCTGTGCCGGTGGTATTGTATCAGCAAACGGAAGATCGTTTGGGCGGCGCAGCCAATGTGGCACTGAATATCAAGGCTTTAGGTGGAATTCCGCTGTTGTGTACCATCGCAGGTAAAGATGTAGAAGGTGCCCAATTGGTGGATCACATTTTACCCCAATATGGCATTGAATCGGTCGGCGTGGTTTTATCGGATGTGCGCTGCACGACGGTCAAAACAAGGGTGTTGGGCAATAACCAGCAAATGCTGCGCATCGATCGGGAAGATGTACATTCGCTCTCGCCCCAGGAATCAGCAGATTTGCTCACACGGGTAGATCATTTACTGACCACCCGCAACATTCGGGTGATTATTTTTCAGGATTATAACAAAGGGGTTTTGAGCGCCGAAGTGATCACCACCATCATCGGTTGGGCAAAAAAACGGGGTATCCCGACGGCGGTCGACCCTAAAAAGGCGAACTTTTTTGCTTATGTTGGGGTTGATTTATTTAAACCTAATTTAAAAGAAATTCGAGACAGCGCCCCTTTTTCCATTCAGCCCACCTTGGAATCTTTAGACCAGGCTGCTGCTTTTTTGCGTGACCGCTTACAAAATCGGTTTACCATGATTACTTTATCAGAAAAAGGACTATATTTGGACGATGAATCGGACAGGGGTTGTATTTACCCAACGGAAGCGCGCAATGTGGCCGATGTGAGTGGTGCGGGCGACACGGTAATCAGTATTGCGGCCTTGGGACTAGGGGCGGGCTTGGATTTACCCACCATCGCGGTGTTATCAAACCTGGCAGGGGGGCAAGTTTGCGAATTTGCGGGCGTAGTTCCGGTTCAACCGGATTTACTGGCAGCAGAATTCGAAAAAATGCGAAACTAAATCATCTTGATATGCGGTATATTCTATTTACCCTACTTTTTGGAGGCATGGTCGAGCAGGCTATTGCTCAAATAACTACGTTTGCCCCCGACACTTTATTGAAAGAAACGTTTGAAATCGACCCAAGCGACGAAATGTTGAGTTATCCCAACGGAGACGATGTTTTTTGGGTGAATTGGGATGAGGATGGCGCACCCACCAATTGCGCCTTTGATCCAGAGAATGGTTTTCCTTTGGGTACTTGGTATTGGGAATATGACCTGGGTATTGCCCCTTCCAGTCAGGTAAACAATGTGTTTACCAGCTGTTCTTATGGGGACCCCGCTTTTAGAAACCACAACTGGCTGATCACACCGCCCATCTATGTAGAAGATTCAACCTATGCTTTATCTTGGCGATCCTTGGCACTACAAGGCCCTTTTCTGACGGATGGCTACCATGTTTTGATTTCAGAAACCGGCAATTTCCCAGGAAACTTTACGGACACTATATTTAGTGCAGCCGAAACCACCACCCCTTATGCGGTCAGCAACAGTATAGGATTTCCGCTGGATGTATCCAAATATACCTTTTCACCAGGCTATTTGCATGCAAATTCCTATACCGATACGGCCTATTTCAAAATCAGCGAGGTGGACGGAACGAATATTTACCAGGGTAAAATGGAGCCCCACCGCTATTGGTTAAAGGATTATGTAGGCAAAAGTGTGTATGTGGCCTTTTTGCATGATTCGTACGATGACTACATCCTGCAATTAGACGACATCTTGGTTGCCCGGGATGCGCTCATTGCCACTACCTCCCCCAACGCGCAGCCGTTCGGGTTTCAAATCCAACCCAATCCGGCCAGCGATCAACTTACGTTTCAGTGGCAACTGAACACACCGGTGCTGATCCGAATTTTCAGTGCTACCGGACAATTGTGCTGGCAGTCTCCCGAACTGGAACAAGGCAGCGCCCCGTACAAGGCCGATTTGACAAAGTTACCATCGGGCGTGTACCATTGTGTGCTGCATACGAACGCCGGGACGGTTACGCAGCGTTTAATAAAAATATAAAACGCAGCAATTGAGGCAGTTGTAATATTTGTTAAAATTGATTTTTGGGTTGTGAGAATAATTTCTTTTCTTTGCGGTTTAAACAGGCAGTGTTGCCACAAAAGTCCTTTGAAATATTATGCTAAGTCGTCGCAGCGTTCGCATTAAAGTAATGCAATTGTTGTATATGCTTAACCGGGATGAGCAATTGAGTTTCCCGAATGTTATGAAATCATACAACGATGGCATCTGGAAAGCATACGAGTTGTATATTTTTCATCTGTACGTAATGTTGAAAGTTGCACAGTATGCAGAGAAAAGTGCTGCAAACCGTGCTGCCAAGCATTTACCATCAGACGATGACAGAGCATTTACCCCGCGTTTATACACCAACCCATCCGCGCAAGCCCTTGCGAACCACGTTCAGTTTCTGAATTTGGTGGAAAAGTACAATTTCAATGAAGGATTGGATGAGGATCATATTCGCACCCTCTACCAGGCTTTTAATGAAACGGCCGAATACAAGGCCTATTTGACGCTTGCCGAACCGGCACCGGAAGATCACAACAAAATTTTGCTCGAACTGTATCGTACCCTCGTAAACCATGACGTGTTTATCGAAATGTCGGAAGATCGGTTTAACAATTGGCAGGATGATGAATCGCTGGTGGTTGGTGCGATTAAAAAATCGATTAAAGCACTTCCAACGCAAGGCGAGTTTTACAAAGAATTTGAGCCTGCCGACGAAACCGTGCGCGAATTTGGCGAACAATTGTTGCGCAAAACCTGTCAGGAAGACCATACCCTTCTGGAACATATTGAGCCTACCCTGAAAAACTGGGATGCCGACCGGGTAGCCATTCTCGATATGATTATGCTCAAAATGGCTTTGTGCGAACTGTTATTCTTCCCAACCATCCCGACCAAGGTTACCCTCAACGAATTTGTGGAAATCTCCAAGGTATACTCCACCGACAAAAGCAAGGACTTTATCAATGGCATCCTGGACCGCTTGATGAAGAAACTGGTGAAGGAAGAAAAAATCGTGAAAGAAGGCCGCGGTTTGATTGAATAAAAACACGCTGGTTTGATCAAGTACGATCATCAGGCAACTTCGTATAAAATATGCATCATCCCGAATTTTGGTGGAAACCGGAATTCGGGATTTTTTATCCGCTCGCGCGCGGTTCTACCGCGTGCGTCGATCATTCGGGCTCTGCCCGAGGGCGGAAAACGGGCAGAGCCCGACAGATTGACACACGCGGTGGAACCGCGCGCGAGCGGAAATGGTTATAAATCAATAAATCATTGGGAAACGCGACGACCTCGCTAGAGGTCGAACATTTGTAGAAAAGATACAAGGTCCGAACCCGCTCACGACTTCGGAGAAGTCGAACATTTGTACACGATAACGCATAGGCATTCGTGCATTTACACGCGATTTTTTTAATGCTTAAGAGCCTGTAAAAATTTATCAAGGATTCGTGGTGGCGTGTAAATTTTATTGACGGGATGACTCATGTTACAACCTACCACAAATCCATGATAAAATATCAACCATCAAAAAAATAGCGCGTAAATGCACGCACTATTATGCCGTATAATGTAGGTCTAAAACAAAAGCCGCTCGCGCGCGGTTCCACCGCGTGTGTCAATCATTCGGGCTCTGCCCGTTTTCGCCCTCGGGCAGAGCCCGAATGATTGACACACGCGGTAGAACCGCGCGCGAGCGAGGGAGTATTCGTGATAATAGATAAAAAATCCCGAATTTTAGTTTTCACCAAAATTCGGGATTTATAAATATACCACCATCCGGCGTAAAAAACCTTAATTATTTAAACAACGTAACATTTCCTTGTCGTACAAAGTCGTTGCCGTCACCACATTTGATGCGCACGTACCATGCATAAGAATCGGGTGTCGCATCTTTGCCTCTATAACTGCCATCCCATCCTGCCGCATTGATATCGGTCGTTTGGTACACAATTTCCCCCCAGCGGTTCCACACCCGGAATTCCAGTTCAGTGATATCGGTAAACCGTACAATAAACAGGTCGTTGTGCTGGTCGCCATTGGGCGAAAATGCATTCGGAACAAAGATATAAGGCTCAATACAAATCTCGTTGCGCAGGTAAACCACAACTTGGGCAGTGTCCGGGCAACGGCCATCCACTTGGGCAATCACCGTGTAAATGGTGCTATCTTCTGTCGGACTTGCCGTTGTTTCGGCTGCGAGCGGATTGCTCAGGCCAGTCGTTGGAATCCATTGGTAACTCACCACACCACCTGTGCTGGTAGATGTTGCCAACAAAGTGGCTGTTTGCCCCAAATAAATGCTATCAGGACCGACCACCGTTGCATCTACCGAAATGCTTGCAACACCCACCGACATGCTTGCTGTAGCGGTACAACCTGCGGCATTGGTTGCCGTAACGGTGTAGGTCGTGTTGAGGGTTGGGTTCACAAATGGGTTATTGATGTCCGGTAAATTGGGCGACCAGGTATAGGTCAAATTTTGCGCAGGAACGAGGTTGATCAAGTTCAAATTTGTACCAGCGCCATTACAAATGAAGTTATCATAAGCACCTACCTCTAGTTGCACCGTTTGATTACGCACCACAATAGAATCAATGGCATCACAGCCATTCAATCCGGCTTTTACATACAATACGTAATTTGGATCGAGGGTTTGCAAGGTATATGCAGGGCCCGTACCCAAAACCGGGTTAAAACTGAGGTTATTCGACCAACTTAAGGTCGCGGCATTGTTGCTGTTGGCCGTCAAGGTAATCGGCGTCAGGTTACACAACACGGTATCCTTGCTGTTGCCCACAATATCGACGGTGGCTTGTGGTTGCGGATCTACAAACACCGTAAAGTCCGTGCTACAGAAGCCATTTTTGACATTTACACTGTACATAGTTGGTACAGAGGGCGAAACACTCGGATTTGGATTGTTCACCTGCAAATTTGGATCGCCAGGATTGGCACTCCAGGTATATTCAAAGTTGGTGCTCAAATTCGGATTGAGTTGCACCGAAGCACCTAAGCAAAACTTCAAAGAGTCTTCCAGCAGCATTGGAATAATGTCGATTTCCAATGGTTTGGTGATAGTATTGGTACAACCGCGCTCATCGGTAACCACCAGGGTAACCAAAGGATTGCCGTCCTGACTGAATTGTGCACTTGGGTTTTGCAAATTAGAGGTAGTTGGCTGACCATTCGGGAAACTCCAGCTCCAGGCAACAACCGGGAATTGGAAGATCGAATTGTCGGTAAAGTCTACCACCGCATTATTGATACAGGAGGCCGTCGTACTGGTGAAGTTTGCCAGCGGCGATGGGATATTGGTCACTTTAATCACCGTATCAAAAGGTGCAATACAATTGCTGGTTTGGGCAGGTGTGAATACAACCGTATAAGTGCCTGCTGTGCCGTAAGTGTGGGTCGGACTTTGCTCTGTAGAAGTGCTGTTATCACCAAAAGTCCAGGTACCTGCCACACCCGAAGTATTCAAAAATCCTACTTTCAGCATATTGCACAAGTCAAGACTAATCGCACCTTCCAATGAAATTGATTTTTCAAATTCCACCGGCACCTGCATGGTATCCGCACAATTAAACTGGTTGGTTGCCACCAGCGTAAGCGTGTACACCCCGGCAGGGCCAGTAATCGTAGCACAATCAGCGTTGTTCGGGCTAATATTGACGCCGAAAGTTCCGGTCCAATTGTAGGTTAAAACGTCGTTTGGATCAAGGTTATTCACGCATACCTGCAATTGTTTGCCTTCGCATTCTTTATCCGGTAAAGAAGTGTCTAAGGTAATATCCACTCCTTGTCCTACTACCGTCACCGTTTCAGCAGCGGTACATCCAGTCACACCGTCGGTTACAATTACGGTGTAAATATGGGTCCCTGCGCTGGGTACATTAAGCAGGGCGTCCTGGTCCACCATTTGGCCATTGGCAGCGTCAATCCATTGATAAGTCACATTGGCACTGCCCGTTGAACTGGCAGTGATGTTGCTGACCGCTGCACAGGTGTTTTCTACTTTGGTAGAAACTTGCACCGATACAGGCGGATTGCGTTCGATTGTCAGCGTAAACGTACTGTCGCAGAACAGGTTACTTACCTGAAGGAAGTAAGTGGTGGTTACCTTTGGATTTGCAAGTACACTGAATGGGCCGCCTTGCGACTGATCCAGGCTTGCGTTTGGAATCCAGAGGTAGGAATTATTAGGATCTCCAATTACTTTGATCAAAACGGGCAAGGTATCACATGGGTTTCCACCGGATACGATATCCAAACTAACATTTGAAACACCATTGCCGATAATGTCCACCGGAATAGATTCCGTGCAACCATTTGCATCGGTGGCTACTACCGTATAGGTATTGGAGCCAGCCGTGGCAATATTTAACAAGGCGTCTTTGTCAACCTCCACGCCATTGCTGTTGAACCATTGGTACGTGACGTTGCTGCTTGCATTTGCACTAATTGTAGTGGTTGGAGCGCAGGTTACAACCGAGTCTGTTGATACTGTCAGGTTAATCGGTTTGTAATTCACCACGACCGGAATTTCAAAATTGCGGGTGCAATTGCCATTGTTTACCTGAAGGAAATAGGTAGTCGTTTGTGTTGGATTGGCGATCACATTAAAAGGAGCGCCGCTTAAATCGAGCGTTGGGTTACTGGTCCAGTTATAGGTATACGTTAAACTGCCCGTTACCTTGATTGGAATTGGATTGAGCGCACAAGGATCGGTATTAGCCTGCACCTGAATATCTACATTTTCAACGCCATCTCCTTTGATAAATACAGGTTTGGATTCCGTACAACCATTGATGTCGGTCGCTACAACGGTATACGTGTTGATGCCCGCTGTGGCGATATTCAACACCGCATCATTGTCTACCACGACCCCGTTGCTGTTCAACCATTGGTAGGTTACAGCATTGGTGGTCGTTACCGTGGCGATGATGTTGCTAAGAGAATCACAAGTAACCAAAGAATCGGTGCTTACCTGCAAGCCAATCAGCGGCGTGTTCAAACGCTGAATCGTTACCGTGAAAATGCTGTCGCAAATGCCGTTGTTAACGGTTAATGTGTACGTCGTAGTTACACTTGGATTGGCCAATACGGTAAATGGCGCGTTGGTCAAATCCAGCGTCG
>JBBAVI010000057.1:0-34687 GCA_040397785.1 Saprospiraceae bacterium
CTGGCAAATTAAATAAATGTAAAGTTCTTACATATCGTATAGATTTAACTTTTACCTACCACTTTGCGTAGGTACACACACGCCACGCGTACACACCCGCAGGTACACACGAGAGGGGAATGTCCATGGTAAAATCCTGTAAATCAGTGGCATATACTTCCCGGCCGAACAAATTATACAACACAAAATGTGGGGTGCATGTACTCGCCATTTACAACAACACCGAAATCGTAATAATCTGCCGATACAACAGCACCGATAAAATAAAACCGAGTGCAATCAAACCACCTTTGAGCACCGACCAACCCCAGGCTTCCCCATAAACCCGACGAACTGCCAAGGTTTGGTACACCGGCATAGAACAAATAAGAATCAGGAAAATATAACGCCCGTAATCGCGACTTACCCCAAATAAGGTAATGACGGCATGGATCGACAAATCGAATAAGATATAAAAAGTCATGCCATGCATGGCAAAAATCAGTTGCGGGGCCAGCCAGGGCATTTTGCGCTGAAAAAGCAGGAAAATCAAGGCGCCCCAAAAAGGAATCAAAATAAATAGCCAGGATTTGGAGCGTCCTGAAGCCAGTTGTATCACCTGCGCCTCGGTATTGATCGAACGGAATTGGCCCGCAGCTACCTTGCGGGCAATCGCCGCTGCGGCATCAAACTCAAACGTGTTGGCAAGGTGATCTTTCTGCTTCAAACCATACTCCAAATCCCGAATACTCGTAAAATTTGCGACAATAATTTCCCTTCAACTTTGCACCACAACTGGCACAGGTTGCTTTTAAAATAGGATCATCGGTTGCTGAAGGCTCCAAAATTGCAGGAAATCTACTTTACTTCAACTTGATCGACTGCGCAATCTTAATCTTCACATAGTCCTTCAAAGTCGGCTCATATATTTCTTCCTCAATACAGGTCAAGGTCACCGCCTTATCTTTAAAACTGGCAACCTGGTCGGAACCAGGAAAAAACTGAAACCACCAAACCTTGCTTTCGCGACCATCCGAACCCTTGATGCGCAAATAGGAAAAATTACCGCTGGTCGCCACGCCCAAAAAGGTACCCTCCAGGGTGGTCAACATTTTAACTTCCTGCTTTTTCCCTTCCGACATTTGACGCATCATTTTCTGAAATTTCGGGCAATTGATTACCGCTTCTGCGCCAATAATTTCGCCAACTTTCTGAAAATCTTCCTGAGAGGTCATTTCCAAGCCCATCTCTTTTTTAATTTCTTCCTTGAATTTGCTTACAACCGGAAGAATCACCAGGCCAATTTTTTCCATCGACTTTTCATCCCAGGTTTCTGAAATATCCTGTTTGTTCAATTCCTTACAAAATTCATCTGAAAGTTTCTGACGCAATGTTTTTTGGGCAAGCAGTTGGGAAGGCAAGCAACAAATGCCCATCAAAAAAAACAGGCAAAAGGTTTTGGTAATTGTTTGCATGGTTATCAATTGTTGATAAGTTAAAATGTTCAAAGTGCTGAAAGTTGGGCAAAGATAACAGGAAAAGCCCATAAAAAAGGCCGCCCGAAAGCAGCCTTTTAAAAGTAAAATACACCCGAAATGGGCGAAATAAGCATTCCTTACACCGCAAAACTCTCCCCACACCCGCAAGTGCGCGAAGCATTGGGATTGTTGAACGAAAATCCTTTTCCATTCAAACCGCCCGAAAACTCGAGGGTCGTATTAAAAAGGTACAAAAAACTCTTCAAATCGGTGACTACTTTCACCCCGTTGTCTTCAAAAATCTGATCGTTGGGCTTCTGCTCATTGTCAAAATCCATTTTATAGGAGAGTCCGGAGCAACCGCCCGAAGTCACGCTCACCCGAATAAAAAAATCAGGTGCTATGCCGCCGGTTTGGCGCACATCTGTGATCTTTTCTTTAGCACTTTCTGCTACAAAAATCATGGTTCAAAAATTGAATTTTAAGGCCAAAACAAGCGCCGCCTGCAAGGCAGCATTTGTTGTCATGCTGAGCGCTGATTGTCCATCATGTAGGCCTGAAGGCCATGCACAAAACAATATAGCGCGAAGTACCGGCTTTCTCTAAGCGTGGGTAGCAGTTTCTGCTACGACAATGCCGTTTTTCTCTTGGTAATCTTTAATTGCCGCTTTAATCGCGTCTTCTGCCAATACAGAACAGTGAATTTTCACCGGCGGCAAAGCCAGTTCTTCCACGATGTCCATATTGTCGATGGTCATTGCTTCGTTGAGTGATTTGCCTTTCAGCCACTCTGTCGCCAAAGAAGAAGAAGCAATCGCCGAGCCGCAACCGAACGTTTTGAATTTGGCATCGCGGATTACACCAGTTACTTCATCTACCTCAATTTGCAACCGCATCACGTCGCCACACTCAGGTGCACCCACGAGGCCAGTGCCTACGTTTTTCGCATCTTTATTGAGGGTACCCACGTTGCGTGGATTTTTGAAATGTTCCAATACTTTTTCGCTGTAAGCCATTTTTTATGGTATTAAGTTGGTGGTATGTTTTGTGATTGTCGGCAATAAAAACACGAAGTTTAGTGCGCCGACCATTCAATTTTAGTCAAATCTACGCCGTCCTGGTACATTTCCCAAATTGGGCTGAGATCGCGCATGTGGTTTACACCGTTGGCAACCAGCGCAACCGCATCATCTACTTCTTCGTCGGTCGTAAACCGTCCCAAAGAAAAACGAATCGAAGAGTGTGCCAAATCATCGCCCAAGCCCATGCCTACCAGTACATACGAAGGCTCCAAAGATGCCGAAGTACAGGCAGAACCCGATGAAACGGCAATGTTTTGGTTAAATGTCATCATCAAACCTTCTCCTTCCACGTGTTTGAAGGAAATATTGGTCACGTGTGGCATGCGGTGCTCCAAATTGCCATTTACTTTGGTTTCTTCCAATTTGGTTAAAGTCGCTTCCAAACGGTCGCGCAATTTGCTCAGGCGCTCGGTGTCCTGCTGCATTTCCAAACGCGCAATTTCGGCGGCTTTTCCAAAACCAACAATACCTGGTACGTTCAAAGTGCCGGAACGCATGCCGCGTTCGTGGCCGCCACCGTCCATTTGAGCGGTTACTTTTACGCGTGGGTTTTTACGACTCACGTACAAAGCGCCCACCCCTTTTGGTCCGTACATTTTATGTGCAGTGAAAGACATCAGGTGGATGCCGAGTTCACGTGGGTAAGTTGGAATTTTACCCACTGCCTGGGTAGCATCACTGTGGAACAAAACACCGTGTTTTTCACAGATTTCAGCAATCGCTTTCATGGGTTGTACCACGCCGGTTTCGTTGTTGGCCCACATGATCGACACCAAAATGGTGCTCGGCTTCATGGCCGCTTCCAAATCAGCAAGATTTACCATACCGTCTTCCTGCACTTTCAAATACGTCACTTCGGCACCCTGCTTTTCTAAGTGTTTGCAGGTATCCAAAATGGCTTTGTGCTCAATTTCGGTGGTGATAATATGGTTGCCTTTTTTGGCATACATTTCATAAACCCCTTTCAAGGCGAGGTTGTTGCTTTCGGTAGCACCAGAAGTAAAGATAACTTCTTTGTCTTCCGATTTCAGCAACTGTGCGATTTGCTCGCGGGCATAATCCACAGCATCTTCCGCTTCCCAACCAAACTGGTGGCTGCGGCTGGCTGCATTGCCGTGCATTTCATAAAAATAAGGCAACATGGCATCCACTACCCGCGGGTCGCAAGGCGTAGTGGAATTATTGTCGAGGTAAATCAAACGGCGCTTTTGCATATCGTGCTTTTCTTTTATTTAGATTGAATCTAAGGCTTTTTCCGACTGCAAATATAAACAGGTTTACAACAAAAAGGTTTCGGATTTTAAATGTTTAAAAGCAGAATTTCAAACTGTACTTTTGCCCACAAACCTGAGTATGCAAAACGTAACTGATTTTTTCGCCGAATTCCCCACCATCAGCAAGGAGCAATGGCTGGAACGTATTGAAAAAGACCTGAAAGGCAAACCTTTGGCCGATTTATACTGGTCGGTGGATGGCCTGGACCTGGACTCCTTTGGCCATGCCGATGATTTCAGCGCTCCGCCCCAACCACTATGGGATACTCCGAAAAGTTGGGAAATCTGCGAAAAAATTGAACAAACTGACCCTGTTGCGGCCAATCACCAGGCCATAGAGGCCCTTACCTTTGGTGCGGAAGGCTTGCGTTTTCAGGTCAATACGCTCGAAACGGAGGCACTTGAAAGCATGTTCGCAGGCATTCACCTCGATTTTATTGGCCTGCATATTGGTTCCGACAACTGGAATGCGACTCCACCTGCGGCACTATTGTCCGAAATTGGCAGCCTGGCCTCCGAAAAAGGCATCGACCCCGAAACCTTGCGCGGTACGCTCGGGTATGCGCCCGCGTTACAAACCGGCTTGGTCGACTGGCGCTATGCCTCCGAATTGATGGCTTATGCAAAAATGAATTTCCCGGGCTTTAAAATGCTGCGGGTAAGCGACGAAAACGCGCCCTACCATGTCATCGATGCGCTGGCCCAAATGTTGCAACAAGCCCATCGTTGCCTCGAAAAATGTGCCGCAGAAGGACATACTGCCGAAAAAACAGCCCAGCATCTCTATTTTGACCTTTCGATCGGCCAAAGTTATTTCCTCGAAATGGCCAAATTGCGCGCCTTGCACCTGCTTTGGCTCAACCTCTTGAAAGCCTGGAACATTGCGCCGATTGCGCCGACGCTGCACGTACGCTTCCGACCCGATGTGTATACCGACGATCTGTACACCAACATGATTCGCGCAACCACCATGTCGATGGCGGCCGTGATGGGCGGGGCCGATCAACTGACCGTATTGCCGTATGATGCGGGCCGACAAGAAATTTCCGACTATCCGCAGGCATTTGCGCGCCGAATTGCCCGAAATGTGCAACATTTGCTCAAAATGGAAAGCTATTTGGATACATTTGCCGATCCTGCTGCCGGCAGTTATTATATTGAACAAATGACCTTGCAAATTGCTGATAAAGCCTGGGTTGCGTTTCGGCAACAAAATTAACTGATCCAACACATGAAAATATTTTGCATCGGCCGCAATTATGCCGACCACGCCAAAGAACTCAACAACCCGATTCCATCCGAACCGATCATTTTTATGAAGCCGCTTACGGCCATGATGGTGGGTAACAAGCCTTTGTATTTCCCCGATTTTACCAACGATTTGCATTATGAAGGGGAAATTGTGCTACGCGTTTGCAAAAATGGCCGCTCGGTGCAACCGGAATTTGCACACCGATATTATGATTCAATCGCTTTTGGCATCGACTTTACGGCCCGCGATTTACAGGATAAACTCAAACAAAAAGGCCAACCCTGGGAAATCGCAAAAGGGTTCGACCGCTCGGCACCCATCAGCCCCTGGATTCCGATTGAAGAAATAAAAGATCGGAATGATATCCATTTTCAACTTAAAAAAAATGGAGAAGTCGTGCAGGACGGCCATACCCGCGACCTGATTTTTAATTTTGACACCTTAATATGCCATATTTCGCGGTACTTTACCGTGCAAAAGAGTGATTTGATTTTCACGGGTACGCCTGCGGGTGTAGGTCCGGTACAAATCGGCGACGTGCTGGAAGGCTTCATTGAAGACCGACATCTGCTCACTTGCGCCATTCGTTAAGCGTTTTAATAATTTTTTATGCCTACATTTTTCCGCATTTGCTGTTTGCTTTGCTGCGTCCATGTCCTCGCTGCACAAACACCCACCCCTGCGCCTGCACAAAACGGCCCCATCCTCATCATGGGCGCTATCGCACATTTGGGCAACGGGAATTTGATCCCCAACAGCGCCATCGCCTTCGAAAACGGCAAAATTACCATGGTGGCCGATGCTACCACCATCCGTTACGACCGGACGAAATACGCGAAAATATTTGATGCCACGGGCAAACACGTGTATCCAGGCTTCATCGCAACCAATACCTCGGTCGGCTTGATCGAAATTGACGCCGTGCGCGCTACCCAGGATAATGCCGAAAACGGGATTTTTAATCCAAATGCTCGGGCCATTAGCGCCTACAATGCCGATTCTGAAATTCCACCTACTTTGCGCACCAATGGTATTTTAATGGCCCAAGCCTGCCCGGAAGGAACCACCATCGCAGGTACTTCCGCTGTCGTTCAGCTGGATGCCTGGAACTGGGAAGACGCTTTGATCAAGGAAGATGGGGTACACCTGAATTGGCCCGCACAACGTCGTTTTGGCGGTTTTGGCGGCGGCGGCACACCCGGACTTTCCAAAAATGAAGGGTACGATAAAGAAGTGCAGGCCCTAAAACAGTTTTTTTCGGAAGCGCGCGACTACCTGCAAAATCAGGCTCCAACTACCATTAACCTGAAATTTGAAGCCTTACGCCCATTATTTGAGCAAAAAGCAAATTTATACCTGCATACCGACCAGGCCAAAACCATCGAAGAATCGGTGCTTTTTGCCGAACAATTTAAAGTAAAACCCGTCATTGCGGCGGGCGATGATGTTTGGAAAGTAGCCGGATTCCTTAAAACCCATCAGGTACCCGTATTATTGCCCGTGGTACAGCGCCTGCCAGCCAGCGATGATGAAGATGTGGATCAGCCGTATAAAACAGCACGCCAATTGTATGAAGCGGGCGTGCAATTTGCGTTCACCGATCGGGGAAGCTGGCGGCAACACAACCTTCCATTTCAGGCCGGACAATCAGTAGGAGCCGGATTGCCCTATGAAATCGCCGTGCGTGCACTTACACTCGATGCAGCAACTATATTAGGCATCGGAAATACAACAGGATCGCTCGAAGCAGGAAAGGATGCCACCCTGTTTATCAGTGAAGGTGATGCCTTGGATATGCGCACCTGCATCGTAACGGCAGCGTTTATTCAGGGCCGGCAAATTGATTTAGACAATCGACACAAGCGTTTAGCACGCAAATTTGGTCCTAAATAAAAAAAACACCACAGATTGCTCAAATTTACACAAACCAAAATCTGTGAAAATCCGGGAAATCTGTGGTGCAACTTAAAACGGATTGTCTTTATAAATCCGGTCATTCTGTGGTGTCAAACCTTACAGGGTAATCGGATAAACCTGTCCGTTCACCGTAACCGTAGCCTGGTTGTCGCAATTACCATTGCCATAATCAATAAGATAATCTGGCCCGTTGATGTTCAATACACCCTTGCCAGCGCTTACCCAGTAACAATTATTGGCTTTCACCAATGGGGTTTGGATGGCCCAGTCTACTTTTTCGCCATTGGTCAATACCGAATTGATGAAGCCCGTAATATTGTACACATCGTCGCTCCAATCCCACCAGCTCGCATGGCCCGATACCTGGGTGTACGTTTGTGATGCATTGTAGGAAAGGGTGTAGTTGTTGACGTCGGTCAATTTGATGTTCAGCGCAATGATGGAGAAAATAGCAGCGTTCGGCGTGCTCAGGTTTTTAAAGGTGAATGAACCTTCCAATTTTACCCCATTCTCTGTGTAATTGTCATAAACAATTGAAATCGTGGCGTTTGGCTGCCAAACTGCGCCAACCGTCAGGATAAATTTGCCGGTTTTGAATTTGCCATCGCCATCGGTGCAGCCTGCGCCAAAATCAACGGTAATCACTTTCGGGAATACAAATGGATCCACAGGAACCACTGTTACCACACCGCAAGTATCCGTGCGGTCGTCGGCTTTCACCAAACCATCGGCTTTTTCAGCGCCGCGCATGGCAATATTGAAGGAAGAAGTAATGAGTTGTTGACTTTGAAGGGCTTGTTTGGCAGTGTTTACTGTTGCCTGGTCTTCTGCGCTGGTTTCTTTTTTACAAGCGGCGATAAAAATCAGAAGGAATGCGGTGGTCAAGATAAGACCGAAACGAATTTGCTTTTGCATGGTGGATAAAAATGAATGGGTTAAAAAAGAAAATCGGTATTGCTTGATATCAAGGACAGTTGCATTGCGACCACGCAAAGAGAAAGCCACGCTGCGCAATTACAACCATTAGACGTTTGTGCAGAAAAACACCCTACCTGCTTTTTGAAAAAAATGGAACAAATGAAAATAACAGGTGGATCAATGAAACGCTGGCATTGCCACCTTCAGTACCAATCCGTTTGTAAACGGCATTGCCCTACGGGTGGCAATATTAAATGATCTCCCGACCTAAAACATCCATGAACTCGCTGATAATCATGGCAGTAGCGCCCCATACAATGGTGCCGTCTATATCATAATAGGGTACGTCTTTTAAGGTGATACCTTGAGGAAGGGGTAAATCAATCACCTTTTGGGTAATGGCCTGCGCAAAAAGATGGATGGGCGGCGTGAGGATCGCCGCTACTTCCCCGATTTGTGGTTTAAAATCGGGTGCCCCTTGCAATACACCCACAAACGGATGCACTAAAAAATTGCTCACAGGGATATATAAATCGGTTAATTGCCCCAAAATATGCACCGAACTGGCCGGAATACCAATTTCTTCTTCTGCTTCGCGCAGGGCCACATTTTTCAGCGCTCCGTCGCGTTCTTCATAGCGGCCGCCCGGAAAACTCACCTGCCCGCTGTGGCGATCTCTTGGGTTTTTGGTCCGTTCAATCAGCACCGTATGCCATACACCGGCGTTTTGAAACAATAAATTCAGCACACAAGCTACCTTTGCATCATCCGGCGGGAGCGCATGCGCATTTTGTTCGGCCAATCGGCGAATACCCGCCATCCGATATTGTGCGGCCGTTCCGGGCAAAGGCAGTTGCAGTTGCGCCTGCAGCGATTGAATAAAAGGATCGTTCAACATGGTATATGCCAACTAACGCCAGAAATACTTTTTTTCTTGTGTGGATATAACACTAACCGTTCTGTTTATGTTTGTATTTTATTTCACCCTTGTTTGCGCTTTTGTTCATCTTCTTTTTTGTTTTTATGAAATTACTTAAATTTGGTGGTAGTTCGGTGGGTACACCGGTGGCGATAAAAGGGGTGCTGGATATTTTAATTGATTATCAAAAACGGGGTGATCGATTTGCGGTGGTATTTTCCGCTTTTTCGAAGGTAACGGATGCGCTGATCGACATGGCACAAAAGGCCGGACAAGGGGACGCTGCATATCGCACGCAATTGGAGGCTGTGTACTTGCGCCATCAGCAGGCCGTGGAGGCGTTGTTGCAACCCGAAAATCGCCCAGAACTGCACACCTTATTAAATGCCAATTTTGAGGCCTTGGGCGATGTTTTGCACGGCATTTACCTGCTGCGGGAAGTTTCGGCGCGCTCGCTGGATTTTGTAGTCAGCTTTGGCGAACGCAACTCCACCCTGATTATCGCACATGCCATGCGTGCAGCGGGGCTGGATGCCGATTTTTTGGACGCGCGCACGATTATTCGCACCGATGCCCAGTTTGGCAATGCAAAAGTGGATTTTGAAACGACCAATACCTTGATCCAGCAATGGTTTTCGGCGCATACTAGCATTCAGGCGGTAACCGGCTTCATTGGCAGTACCAGCGACGGCATTACCACCACCTTAGGCCGAGGCGGTTCTGACTATACTGCCTCCATTTTAGGTGCGGCACTCGATGCCAGTTGCATAGAAATATGGACCGATGTAAACGGTGTGCTTACTGCCGATCCGCGCTTGGTGAAAAAAGCATTCACCATACCGTCGATGACTTACCAGGAAGCGATGGAAATGAGTCATTTCGGGGCAAAAGTGATTTATCCACCCACCATTTTACCTGCTTTAGCCAAGGAAATACCGTTATTGATCAAAAACACTTTCAATCCCGGCTTTGCGGGCACGCGCATCACCCGCGAGGCCGACCCCAGCGATTTTCCGGTAAAAGGGATTTCCAGCATCAACCAGGTTTGTTTGCTCACCTTGCAAGGCAGTGGTTTGTTTGGGGTGCCTGGCGTGGCGGGGCGTTTGTTTGACGCATTGGCACAAGCAGGCATCAATGTGGTCATCATCACCCAGGGGTCCAGCGAATCGAGCATTACGTTTGCGGTCGCGCCCGGACAGGCACAGCGCGCGCAAGCCGTGGTAGAAGCCGCTTTTGTGTATGATTTGCACCGCGGATTAATAGAGCCGCTCCGCATCGAAAACAACCTTTCCGTTTTGGCAGTAGTGGGGGAAAACATGCGCTATCGACCAGGCGTTGCCGGACAATTGTTTCAAGCGCTGGGGCACAACGGCGTTAATATTGTAGCCATTGCGCAAGGCTCCAGCGAATTGAACGTATCGGTAGTGCTCAATGCAGCCGATGAAACCAAGGCCCTGAACGCCATTCATGAAGCATTTTTCTTGTCGGATACCAAAACCTTACACCTATATATGGTTGGTGTAGGCCTGATCGGGAGCACCTTGTTGCGTCAAATCAATCAAAATGCTGCGTATTTGCGCGAAAATCGCCATATCGAAATCCGGGTTATTGGGCTGGCCAACAGCCGTAAAATGTACTTTTCGGAAACCGGCATTCCATTCGAGCACTTTAAAGAAAACCTGGATGCCAGCACAACGCCCTTTTCGATGCCACAATTTGTCGCCCAAATGAAAACCCTAAACCTGAGCAATGCTGTATTTGTGGATTGCACGGCTTCTGAGCAAATTTCTAACCATTATGAACAAATTCTGGGTGCCAATATATCCATTTCAACCCCCAACAAAATTGCCGCATCTTCTCCATTTGCTCGCTATAAAGGCCTGAAGCAAATTTCCGACAGCCGCAGTGCCTACTGGCGTTATGAAACCAATGTGGGCGCTGGTCTGCCCATTATCAGCACGCTCAACGACCTGATTCAATCCGGCGACCGCATTAAAAAGATTGAAGGGGTGCTATCCGGCACTTTATCCTACATTTTTAACAACTTTAATACACGCATCAAATTTTCGGAGGTAGTAAAAAAGGCAAAAGCCCTTGGACTCACCGAACCCGACCCGCGCGATGACCTCTCGGGATCGGATGTGCGCCGAAAACTGCTCATTCTCGCCCGGGAATCGGGCTTGGCCCTCGAGTCGGCTGATATCGAACTGGAAAGTTTATTGCCCGATGCCTGTGTAAATGCGCCTTCTGTACTGGCTTTTATGGAAGCCCTGGAACGACACAACCCCTACTACGAGAATTTGAGCCGAAAAGCCGAAGCAAAAGGCAAAGTGTTGCGTTATGTCGCCAAACTCGAACATGATCGGGCCACGGTAGTCCTCGAAGCATTTGGCCAAGACCATCCGTTTTACTTTTTGTCGGGCAGCGACAACATGGTCGTATTCACCACCGAACGTTACCATGAGCGGCCCTTGGTTGTACGCGGGCCGGGCGCGGGCGCAGAAGTAACCGCTGCCGGCGTATTTGCCGAATTGATCAAAATGATCGGCTAATTTTGTTTAAAATCGCAAATACCATGGAAAAAATGGCTGCAGACCTTTCCTAGCCGTAAAAGGTACGATCGGGCGAAACGAAACCAAATTTTTTATTACCCGAAACACTAGGAGATCTATTAATTATTTGTGAATTTTGTGATAAATTTAAAACAAACTTTCACAATTATGCAAAAAAACTACCTGCTTTCGCTTGTTGCCCTGTTGTTGTCTACTGGAGTTGCTTTCAGTCAGGCTACTTTTTCTGACGATTTTGAGTCTTACACTGTAGGACAAACCATTGGTGTTACCTCTCCGGTATGGGCTACCTGGACTGGTAATGTTGCTGCTGAAGATGCACCTGTATCGAGTGAAAAGGCGCGTAGTGGTACTAAATCCGTTAAGTTTCTTGCCTCTTCTGCATCTGGTGGACCTGCTGACGTAATATTGCCATTTGGCGGTTCTTACAATACCGGCGACTTTAACCTCGAAATGTGGATGTATGTAGTAACCGGCAATGGTGCTTATTTCAATGTGCAAGGCAATACTGTTGCGGGTCAGCTGTACGCCGCTGATTTGTTTTTTGACAAAAATGGAAAATTGAATGTCAATGCAAATGGAAACGCGGTGCCCGTTATCATTGATGCCACTTACCCGGTTGGTAGCTGGTTCAAAATCAACCTCGTGAGCGATTTGAGCGCCAACAAATGGTCTATCCTGATAGATGATGTGGTGGTAGGCGCTTTTTCTAATCCATCCAACAAAATTGCATCTATCGACTTGTATGCGTACGGCCCAACCGGCTCGCTTGGTTTCTATTACGTGGATGATGTGTCTTTCAGTTACGCTCCATTGGTTAAAAAACCAACAGATGCCGTGATGTACGGCCTTGATTCTCGTACCATTGGCTTGACGGGTGATAAACTGCCCATCAAAGCGACGGTGCGCAACATCGGTACCAACGCCATCACTTCTTTTGATGTGGAACTCGATAACGGAACTTCGGTTGAAACGGTAAACATCGCCGGTCAAAACATCGCATCTTTGGCCGTTTACACCGCTAGCTTGCCAAATCCTTACACGTTGATAGATGGAACACAAGACCTAAAAGTCACCATCAAAAACGTAAATGGCGGCGTAGATGACAATCCAACCAACAATGAAGGTACTTCTACATTGCGTGGTTACACGCCTGCACCTGGCAAACACGTGGTGGTGGAAGAAGCTACCGGTACCTGGTGCGTATGGTGCGTGCGCGGTATTGTGTTCATGGAACTCATGCGCGAACGTTACCCGGATCATTTTGTCGGCATCGGTGTACACAATGCCGACCCAATGGCTGTTCCTGATTATGATAGCGGATTGACCGCTACCCCAGGTTTCACGGGCTTCCCATCTTTGTTGCTGCAAAGAAAAGAATTGATGGATCCATCGGTTGTGGAACGTCCTTTCCTGGAAGAAGTAATCATTCCTGCGCCTGCTACCCTGGTAAATGGTGCAAATTATGACGCTACAACAGGCGTTTTGGAAATCAGCGTTACGGCCACCTTTACCCAAAATGTGAGTGGTGTTTACCGCTTGAATGCCGTCATGCTCGAAGATGATGTAACGGGTACCACTGCTGCTTGGGGACAGAAAAACGCCTATGCCGGTGGTGCAAATGGTGTAATGGGTGGTTTTGAAACCAAACCAGCAACTGTTCCAGCAAGCCAAATGGTGTACAACGATGTTGCACGCGCAATCCTCGGCGGTTTCTTCGGCCTTGATGACAGTGTTCCAGGGTCTGTAGATGCGGGAACCAGCGTAACGGCTAATTTCTCCTTTACCCTGACGCCCGATAACGATTTTGATAAAATGCACATTGCAGGTATCCTGACTGGTCCTGATGGCGAAATCATAAATGCGACCCTGGTTACTGCCGATGAAGCGGTTACCAATGGCTTTACTTCTGCCGTGAAAGATGTGTTGGCCAACAACAAAGTGACCATCGCGCCAAACCCAGCTGCTGGAACGGCTTATGTGAACCTTTCTTTGACCAAAGTTGCTGATACCAGCGTGCGTATCTTCAACACACTTGGCCAGGAAGTGATGACCCTGCACTATGGTAACCTTGCCGGTGACCAGGTGTTGCCTATTTCAGTAGAACGTTTGACCAGCGGTGTTTATACCGTTCAAGTGTTGGCTGGTGGACAAGCGATCAGCGAAAAATTGATCGTACGCAACTAAACAGTCGCCTCGAGATTTTAAACGGATGGCCGTTTTTTATAAGAAGCCCACCCAAACTTAAAATCACGCGAATTTATACAAAAAAGAAACCGCCGGATGGACATGATGTCGATCCGGCGGTTCTATTATATAGCGATTGAACAGATCATCTAAGACCTGCTGACTGCTTTATTTTACAGGCCAAATGCCTTTTTAATATCATCTACGGCATCCAATTTCTCCCAGGTAAAAGTTTCAATGGTTTTGCCATTTACGATTTTGGTGCCCGGAGTCCGGCCAAAGTGCCCGTAAGCAGCGGTTTCAGAGAAAATTGGATTTTTCAATCCATAACGGCGTACGATACCTGCTGGGCGCAAGTCGAAAATTTCCATCAATTTATTTGCGATCTCTCCGTCGTGTAAACCTTTGATTTTGCAAGTGCCGTACGTATTTACATACAAGCCAACCGGTTGCGCAACACCAATTGCATACGCCACCTGCACCAGAATTTGGCTGCACAAACCAGCTGCTACCACGTTTTTCGCAATGTGACGGGTTGCGTAAGCCGCCGAACGGTCCACTTTGGAAGGATCTTTTCCGCTGAATGCACCACCACCGTGGGCGCCTTTACCCCCGTAAGTATCTACGATGATTTTACGACCCGTCAAACCCGTATCGCCGTGCGGACCACCAATCACAAACTTGCCGGTTGGATTGATAAAGTATTGAATATCATCGGTGAATAACTTTTGCACCCGTTTTGGTACCAATTTTTTCACCCGTGGGATCAAATATTTTTTCAAATCGGCCGCAATGCGCTCCTGCGTGATGTCTTCATCGTGCTGGGTGCTGATTACAATCGTGTCAATCTTGGTAGGTACGTGTTTGTCGGTATATTCAATCGTAACCTGGCTTTTTGCATCCGGGCGCAGGTATTTGATTTGTTTGTTTTCGCGGCGCATGACCGCCAGCTCTCGCAACAACAAGTGCGCAAGATCAAGTGCCAAAGGCATATAATTGTCGGTTTCGTTGGTCGCATAGCCAAACATCATGCCCTGGTCACCAGCGCCTTGTTCGTCTTCCGATTTGCCAACATCCACACCCTGTGCAATATCAGCCGATTGTTCATGAATCGCACTCAGGATACCACAAGATGCCGCATCGAAGCGATATTCGGCTTTGGTATAACCGATCCGCTCAATGGTTGCGCGTGCCGCTTCCTGTATGTCAACATAAGCCAAAGAACGTACTTCGCCAGCTACTACCACCAAACCGGTCGTTACCAGTGTTTCACAGGCAACTTTCGAATTGGGGTCTTGGGTCAAAAATGCGTCGAGAATTGCATCGCTGATTTGGTCCGCTACTTTATCGGGATGTCCTTCGGATACGGATTCGGAAGTGAAAAGATAAGCCATTCTACAGTTTTACGTTAAGATGAATGTGAATTTTGGATTGGGAAACATGCCCGATACGCCAGCCTTTCGGTTTGCAAGCAAAAAAGATTTTTATAAAACCTTTCCAGGCAACACAAAGGGGTAAAAGCGGCGCAAAGGTAGACTTTCCCATAATGAAAAAGAAAGACTTGATGGATTTATGGCGATTTTAAGACGAATCATACCGCAAAACCTCCGATCTTTGGGGTATGAAATCACGTACCGATATCGCCGCTTTGCGCAAAAACTATGCGCTCCATGCCTTAAACGAGGCCGATGTAAACCCCGACCCCATTCAGCAATTTGCCACCTGGTTTCAAGAAGCCCTCGATGCGCAAGTTACCGAACCCAATGCCATGACCCTCGCCACCGCAAATGCTACCGGCCGACCTGTTGCGCGTACTGTTTTGCTAAAAGACTTTGATAATGAAGGGTTTGTATTTTACACCAACTATGAAAGTCGCAAGGCAGCCGATCTAAAAGCAAACCCGCAAGCCTGCCTGTTGTTTACCTGGCTTGACCTCGAACGGCAGGTTTGCATTGAAGGAACGGTACAAAAAGTAGCGGAAGCGGAGTCGCTGGCCTACTTTCAGAGCCGACCCAAAGGCAGCCAGATTGGTGCCTGGGCCAGTCCACAAAGTCGGGTTATTCCAAGCCGCGAAATCCTCGAAAAAAATATGGAACAACTTACGGCGCAATATGCCGAAGCTGCTGTTTTACCCCTTCCGAAACATTGGGGCGGGTTTCGCGTGCATCCCCAACGCATCGAATTCTGGCAAGGACGCTCCAGCCGCCTGCATGATCGCATCGTGTACACCCGCGAAGGCCAAGCATGGAAAATTGAACGGTTGGCGCCTTAGCGCTTTTTGAAATTTTAAAGACTAAAAGCATACACCTTTAAAGAGGTGCCATCCACTACGATCAAACGCCGTGGGCCTAACCAGCATTGGACATTGGGTAACAGCATGTGTCCAGGAAGCCCCAAATGTCTTTGCTGAAAACTACGCGTATCCGTAAAAACCAGTTCTTTTGACAATAAATTGATTAAAACCGTATTTTCCACGTACAAATCTTGCCCCTGGCTTACCGCGTATGTTTTTTGAAACTGTCCATACACATTAAAAACCAAGGCCCCTTGTAGCGTATCTGCCGCATATACCCAGGTGCCGTCATCCCGGATGGTGCGCAACGCAGGCTTTTGGGTGAGTGTCATGTTCATCGGTTGACTTTCTGCCAAGGGGACGCCTTCCGGGCTTATTTTGCGCAATTTAAAGCCAATTTCATCGTAAATCCACAGGTTACCATCTTGCGCCGAAGCCACCACGCGTACCTCCGGAAATCCGGCTTCAATCAGACTCAGCCCCCCCAACTCCGTCAAATTACGGTCGAGCAACTGGATCATGCCAAACGATGGGTACCAAACCAGCACTTTCAACGGATTACTTACATCCACATAAGTTGGCGTACCTAAGCGGTTGTTGGAGTATTGGGCCAACAAACGGCCATCAGGTGCATGTTTTTCAATGCGGTTGGCGGGCGTAATGCCATATAAATTACCCAAATGGTCGGCCGTGGCAAACCGCAACGGCAACGGCAAACTAAGTAGCAGTTGAAACGAATCGGGGCTTTGGGCGGGTAAGACGGCGCTCAATACAAGCAAAAAACCGCATAAAACAAGGCATTTTTTGCCAATCATACCGAAGGGGCACGCTTATTGTGGTTTGCGATTCAGCGTTTTTTTATCTTCTGTCCAAATAAACGTATCGGGCACAAACAGTTTGGTGGTAGCAATTTCGGTGCATTCGCCATCGGGTGTTTTGATAGGTTTGCGGTCGCGAATGCGGGTTTTAATAAGCACGACCGTTTCCGAAATGGTATCAGCCACCACATCATAACGACCTTGTTTGATCAAAAAATCTAGAATTTCAGGCGAAGCATGCGAAATCTGGATGTTGGTTTCTACCAAAATACTGCTGCCAGCCCACACCTGCAATTCGTAAATGCCCGCCAAATCCAGGTTGACTACTTTGGCCGAATCCAGTTCAAACACCTGATACATGGTGCGTTCCATTTGGGCATGGGCGGTTCCACAAGCAAGCAGCAGGGCAAGGGAAACAAAAAGCGATCGTAGCAACATGTATCAATAATTTAGGACAAATTTCGCGGAATGGTTTCGGATTCGCAAGTGGGCTAGAAATAAACGTTGAATCCACCGATATGAATACATCAATCCCTACCGCTAATTCAACTTACATTCCAACCCCAGTTTTTCCATTTCGCCTACAAACACCGAATCCGCATTCACTTTGCGCGCCTGCGAGGAGAAAGCCAGGGCATTGCGGTTTACATTGTCCAACAAGCGCACTTTCAATAAATGCTTGCCTTTGTGTTCTTTGCACAAACGGTCAATTTCATTCAACAGTTTTTCGTTCAGCAACTCAATCGGCACCTGCAACGTCACCGATTCTACCATGGAACCCACGATACTTTCCAACAACTCTACCTTTTCGAGTTTGAATTCTACTTCCTCCGAATTGTACCGTTGCTTGAAAGAACCGGTCATAAACAAACTGTTGCCTTCATCAAACATGCTTTTAAAATTCGCATAATCATTGCTGAATAAGGCAATTTCCAGTCCACCCGTGTAATCCTGCACCGTAAAACGGCCCCAGCCAGTACCTTTTTGGCTAATCCGGTGTTCTGCTTTGGTTACAAATGCGGCCAATTTGATTTTCTGATTTTTGAAGGTTTCCGCCCGATCGAGGGTACAGGTCGTGAAATTCTGGATCTCCAATTTGTAATCATCCAGCGGATGACCGGAAATATAAATCCCTACCACGTCTTTTTCGCGTTGCAATTTGGTCAATAGGTTCCAGGGCTCTACCCGCGGAATAGGAGGCTCTTGAATGCTCACCGTATCCGACATATCGCCAAACAAGGAATTGGTCGACATCACTTTATCTTCCTGATATGCAGCACCGTAGCGCACAAGTTTTTCCAAAAAGGTATTATCCGCAGCGTCTTTTGAATAGAAAAACACAGCCCGGTGCAAATCTTCAAAACAATCAAAAGCACCCGCAAAAGTCATACTCTCCATTACTTTTTTATTCACCGTACGCAGGTTCATGCGGCGCATAAAATCATAAATCGTCAAAAAAGGCCCTTTTTTATCGCGCTCAATGATGAGATTTTCCACCGCAGCCTCGCCCACGCCTTTTACCGCGCCCAAACCATACCGGATTTCCCCTTTTTTATTCACCGAAAAGTTGATGATCGATTCGTTGATATCCGGCCCTTTCACCATCAGCCCCATCCGGTTACATTCCTCCAAAAAGAAGGTAATTTTTTCAATATTGCTCTGCGAATGGGTCAACACCGCCGCCATATACTCGGAAGGATAATGCGCCTTCAAATAGGCGGTTTGGTACGCAACAAACGCATAACACGTTGAGTGTGACTTATTAAACGCATATGATGCAAATGCCTCCCAGTCAGTCCATACCTTCTCCAACTTTTCCCGATTGTGCCCTTTGACAGCCGCACCGTCCATAAACTGGCCCTTCATTTTATCCAGTACAGCCTTTTGCTTTTTACCCATCGCTTTCCGCAATACGTCGGCATCGCCCTTGGAGAAACCGGCCAGTTTTTGCGAAAGCAACATGATCTGTTCTTGGTACACGCATATCCCGAAGGTGTCTTTCAGGTATTCCTCCATGTCAGGAATATCGTACTGTACTGCCTGGCGACCGTGTTTACGCGCAATAAAATCGGGGATATACTCCAATGGACCCGGACGATACAAGGCGTTCATGGCAATCAAGTCGTCAAATTTATCGGGCTTGAGTTCGCGCAAGTATTTTTGCATGCCCGCGCTTTCAAACTGGAAGGTTCCGTTCGTTTCCCCGCGCTGATACAATTCATAGGTTTTGGCATCATCCAGCGGAATTTCATCAATTTCAATGGTTACGCCGTGGTTTTGTTTGATAAGTTTGAGCGCGTCGCGGATGATCGTGAGGGTTTTTAAACCCAAAAAGTCCATCTTGATGACACCCGCATCTTCAATAATCGAGCCCTCGTACTGGGTGACCAGCAGGTCGGAGTCTTTGGCCACCGCCACCGGTATAATCTCGGTCAAATCCTTCGGCGCAATGATGATACCCGCCGCGTGAATACCCGTACCACGCACCGAACCTTCCAACACCATCGCCTCGCGCAATACCGTTTGCTCCGCGGTGCCATCGGCATTCAAAAATTCGCGTAGTTTTTTGATGTTGTCCATGTCCTCGCTGCCCAAACCTTCCTTGTCGCGCAAGGAGCCGTCGCCATCCAAAGGGGCTGTTAGCACACGTTTCAGGTTGATACCCGGTTTGTCGGGCACCAGTTTGGCCATGGCATTCGATTGATCCAGGGGCAAATCCAATACGCGCGCAACGTCCTTGATCGACATTTTTGCGGCCATGGTGCCGTAGGTTACAATTTGTGCAACCTGTTGTTTGCCATATTTATCTACCACATAATCAATTACTTTCTGGCGGCCCTCGTCATCGAAGTCCGTATCAATATCGGGCATCGACTTCCGGTCGGGATTCAAAAAACGTTCGAACAGCAACTGATATTTAATCGGATCAATGTTCGTAATACCAATACAATAGGCCACCGCGCTACCAGCCGCCGAACCACGACCAGGCCCCACAAATACCCCCAAATCGCGGCCTGCTTTGATAAAATCGGCCACAATCAAAAAGTAACCGGCAAATCCCATGGTCAGGATGGTCCCTAATTCGAAATTGAGGCGCTCTTCAATTTCCGGCGTAATGTTTTTGTAGCGTATGCGGGCGCCCTCGTACGTGATGTGTCGTAAAAATTCGTCCTGGGTAGCAAATTCCTGAGGCACGATGAAATTGGGCAGCAAAATGTCCTTTTTCAACTTTAAATGCTCGCATTTATCCACAATTTCCATCGTGTTGTCCACGGCATACGGCACATCCTTAAACAAAGCGGTCATTTCCGCCTGGGTTTTGAAGTAAAACTGGTCGTTCCAAAATGCAAAACGCCCGTTTTTCATTACGGTACCTTCCTCCATAAACTCCCGAATCGCCGGAGTGGCCTGTTTTTCACCCGTATTGATACACAGCAAAATATCGTGTGCATTGGAGTCTTTTTGGTCGATGTAATGGCTGTCGTTGGTCGCGATTACTTTTACATTGTATTCCACGGCCCAGCGCAACAACACTTCATTTACTTTATCCTGCTCGGCCATGTGGTGGCGCTGAATTTCAATGTAATAATCTTCGCCAAACAGGTCCAGCCACCACTCAAATTCTTTTTTTGCCGCGTCTTCTCCTTTGCGCAAAATAGCCTGGGGCACCATCGCCCCGATGCAACAAGTCGTCGCAATCAGGCCTTCGTGGTATTGCAAAATCAGTTCTTTGTCAATACGCGGATATTTGCCATAAAGCCCTTGAATATAACCCAGGGAGCATAATTTGACCAAATTTTTATACCCATCCGCATTTTTGGCCAAAAACAATTGGTGAAAACGCTTGTCCTTGTCTTCCTTGGTAAACGTGCGCCGATGCCGATCAGCCACCACATAAAATTCGCACCCCACAATCGGTTTCACCCCCTCATGCTTCGACGCTTCTGCAACAAACTGAAAAGCCCCGAACATATTGCCGTGATCGGTGATGGCCAAAGCCTTCATGCCATCGGCCGCCGCTTTTTTAAACAGCCCGGGAATGGAAGCCGCACCGTCGAGCAACGAATATTGGGTGTGACAGTGGAGATGTGCGAATTGTGGCATAAAAAATTAAGTTTAAACAAAAAATGATCGATTTTTCAGGAATTCGTAGCCCAAAAGGGAGGGACTACATGGTGTATTTCACCTCAGGCGTTTCGCTTGGCGCTGGTTCCTCGGTTGCTGCTTTCACACTTTCATAAACTTCCACATCGGCACCCGCCATCACTTGCTCTGCTGCTTCGGCAACAAACGGATTAAAGCCCATGTCAAACCAGTTCATCAATTTCTCCACATCTGGTTGCGGGACTTGGGTGTTTAAGAACTGCTCCAAATCGGGCAAACCCAACACTTCCGCACCAATATATTGCCCCAACTGATAATACGCTTCCCACTGAATTTCATCAAAAAACTGGTCGGCGGTAGACTCGTGTGGAAACTCGGGATGGTATATTTTATATTTGTAGGTGCCGTATTTCAGGCGGTCTTCTTCTTCATTCAGGGCGGGTTTGCCTTGTGGGGCTTTGACCGACGATTTTACATACACCAGCGTGGCCACCTTGCGGGGTTCTTTCAAATTCGGCCAAACACCCAGTTCTTCTGGTGCTGGCGGACTAAAATCGGTTGCCTTGCCATCGTCCCACCACTGGTAAACATCCGCCAGCGCAAAACGTTGCTTGGAATACACCTGCGACGCTCGTGGGCGAATCACATCTTCCGGCTGATGATCGTCCCGAAAACGAATTTCCAGTCCCAATTCATTCCGTGCCCGAATATTCAAATTATTGATGTCTTCAAAAATATACTTGGGGTCTTCGCCTGCATCCACGGCAATAATCAATCGGCAGCCACGGCGCAACAACTCATACGTGCCCAGATTTTCAATATGACCGCCATCCGAAATATTGATCATGGCGTTGTTCAAACCGATCCTGCCCAACAGTTCTTTGAAAAAATAAACGGGCCACCAAACGATGTTAAAAGATTTTTGCAGAACCAGTGGATTGGAAATCCAAAACCCCAAACGCGCATTGAACAAGGTCATCAAAATACTAAGTGTTTTGTTCGAATATACGCCCATGCCCGGATTCACCGCCGCCGCCGAAATGGTCACCGCAGCGGGTAAGGTCATGCGTTGATAGTCCCAATATTGTTTTGTAGATACATAACCCGTTAATTTAGAGCCACAATGCAAAGGGCTTAACAAAAAGTAATCGCTCGCTTTGGAGCCTTTAAATTTTTCATCGCCACCCGGATTTTGCAGGTTCAGGCAAGTATTAATGAGTGGGTACGGTGCGATGTAGTCCTTCTTTTTATCCGATTCGGCATTAAAAACCGTCGTCAAAGGCATGTTTTGGTATCCGCCAGAAAAACGCAAAAATAAATCTGCCAATTGCTTCCGGTAATATCGGTGAAAACTCAGGGCATTCGGATTTGTGAAAAAACCAATAATAAATAGAAGCACCGCATTGATGCCGTAATCAATCAAAACCTGACCGGGTACTTCCCGGCTTGTTTCTACACCGGCCACCAAAATCCAGGCATACAAACAAATGCCGACGACCACAAACACCACCTCTACCCGGTTAAAATATTTAGAAATACCTAAATTGAAATTCAGGGAAATATTGATCACAGCGTGTATTAAAAGCAATCCGCCGCTAATCACCATAGCCCACCAACTCCATGCACCAAGAAACAGCGTAGTGCCCGCAAAAGGATTGCCGGTAAATGCAGTAATAATTTGATAAACATAATATAAAATTCCGATTACGATCATTGGACTGATCAAACTCATCAGCCAGCTGACGCCAAAGGAAACAAACAATAAGAGCGTGTTGATGCTTTTTTGCAATCCCTGCCCTGGAATCAGATACTCACCGTGTTGGCGCATCGCATCTACTTGCTCATTCGTAAAGAGTTTGGAAAAATCTTCGGTCTCTTTTATCGTTCCTTGTACATAGTGGTGGGTATATCCGCCGCCCGATACCGTGCTTAGGTAATCTGCTTTTTGCAAAATACCAAATCGGTTGAGTGTTTTCAGAAAGCCCATGTTGATAGTTGCCGAGCGAATACCACCGCCTGACAGGGCGATTCCGAACCAATTAGGATGCTTTTCATCGCCATGTTCCAGCATCAATTTCGCGCGGCGCAATAAGAGTTGCTCCTTTTCACGGGCGACAATTTCTTTAAAATTAAAAATCATAATCGGGTAATGGTTGTTTTCTAAACGCCAATACTTGCGTTTATTTGTTTTAATTGGATGGAAGTTCAGAAATTTACGCAGGTTTGCGCCAGCGCTGTTAAATTTGCTGCAACGCACCACAAATGCTGTGGCGAAAATACAAAGATTCACCCATTAGACTTGTTGCGGTTGGGAGTAAAACGACAAAAACAGTCCATTTTTTGGCCTTCAAGGCTTTTTTTCTGGTGCGTAGCAGCGCTACGGACCAGAAAAAAAAAGCAGAAGGGCGGAAAATGGGCGTTTTTACGTCGTTTTCAACTTCCCACCGCAACAAGTCTATTATCAATACTGGTATGCAAGTAGTTGTTTATGGCAAACAATACAAGGAGAAAGACCTTATACACATCCAAGAGTTATTTGATGTGCTGGCCGAGGAAGGCATCACTGCTTATGTATTTGCGCCTTATTGGGACAATATAAAGGCCCATGTGAAAACAAAAGGTCCAACCGCTCCTTTCGACGATTACCTTGATTTTAAGGTACATCGTATGGATTTTGTGATTGTACTGGGCGGCGATGGGACCATGTTGCGTGCCATTACCCTGGTGCGCGATTCGGGAGTACCCATGCTGGGAATCAATCTGGGAAGGATGGGCTTTTTGGCTTGTATTGAAAAGAAAATGATTCGCAAATCGATTCAGATGCTCAAACGTGGCCAGTTTTTGGTAGAAGAACGATCTATGTTGTACCTGGAAAGCCACCCTACCCTGTTTGGGGATATTCCTTTTGCGCTCAATGACTGCACCTTATTGAAACGCGACACTTCTTCGATGATCACGGTGCATACTTATTTGAATGGAGATTACCTCAACTCCTATTGGGCCGATGGTGTCGTGATTGCTACCCCAACGGGCAGCACGGGCTACTCGCTCAGTTGCGGCGGACCTGTTATATTCCCGGATTCAAAAAATTTTGTGATTACACCCGTAGCGCCGCACAACCTGAACGTACGTCCCATCGTTTTGTCCGACGAATCAGTCATCGCCTTTGAAGTCGAGGGCCGTGCAGATAATTTTATCTGTTCCCTCGATTCGCGTTTTGAGTTGATCAATGCGCAACACCAGTTGGCGGTGCGTAAAAACGATTTCCCGATTCGGCTGGTACAGTTGCAGGAAATTACGTTCCTGAAAACCATTCGCGAAAAACTTGCCTGGGGTTCCGATATTCGGAATTAAAACTACTTTTTGCGTTTGCGGTAATTATTGCTGTTGTTGCTACTACCAGTGCCGCTACCACCTTGTGGGCGTTTGCGGTTGCGGTTGTTGTTGTTATTATTACCGCTACTTTGTTTGCCACTGCGATTGCGCTGATTCATACGGCCGCGATCCTTATCGTGTTTTCCCGCATGTGCCGCAAGGGTATCCAGCGAACTGTGGCCTTCATGCAGTTGCAACTGCCCATCCGACAACATTTCAAGATCGTCTTTTACAACATCGTCGCTTACATAGTGCTCCTTGTTCCAGGTTTTATACGCCAGTTTCATATAAGAGGCAATTACCTCTACAAAACCTTCCTTTTTAGTACCCTCCGGCATTTCGATCGCTTTTTTGATCAAAGCCTGGATGCTGTTGCCATAATGCCGAAAGCGGGTAGCAGTAGGTGGATATTCCACTGCAATGGCTTCCGGTTTATCGTCTTCATGTCGAATAGTGATACCAACAGGCGGGGTTACGTCTAGTTCGTAGTTGCCGATCGAAAAAGCATGGCTCCACAACTTATCGCGGTAGTCATCCATATTGCGATTTCCTATCGGATTTAGTTGTTGCATGAGTACGATGATCGCCTCCACTGTTTTCTGGCGCTTGTGCCGGTCTTCAATGGTTTTAGCATACTGGATCATTTCCTGAATGCTACGGCCGTATTCTGGATAACGAATTGTTTCCTTATCCGTATTGTATTGAATATCAATTGAATTCACACAATGAGTTTAAATAGTGATCTTATTCTACCGTCACCGATTTTGCCAGGTTACGCGGTTGGTCTACATTGCATTCGCGCAGTACAGCGATGTGGTAGGCCAACAATTGCATTGGAATAACCGAGAGCAAAGGGGTAAGCGGTTCTGCTGTAGCCGGAATTTCGATGGTGAAATCGGCCAATTTTTTTATTTCTTCATCGCCTTCTGTGACTAACGCAATGACAACGCCTTTTCGTGCTTTCACTTCCTGAATATTGGAAACGATTTTTTCGTAAGCACTTGGATTCGTGGCAATTACAAACACCGGCATGTTTTCGTCGATCAACGCAATCGGACCGTGTTTCATTTCTGCAGCAGGGTAACCTTCTGCATGGATGTAAGAGATTTCTTTGAGTTTGAGCGCGCCTTCAAGGGCTACCGGGAAGTTATAACCGCGGCCAAGATACAAGGCATTGGTAGCATCTTTAAATTCTCCGGCAATATATTTTACTTGCTCGTGGCAGCTTTCCAGCAAACGTTCTACTTTCCCTGGAATCAAAGACAGTTCTTGTACCAGGTGTTGGTACTGCGATTTGGGTAAAAAGCCACGCTCATAGCCCAAAACCAAGGCCATCATGGTAAGCATCGTAACCTGTCCGGTAAAGGCTTTGGTAGAAGCCACCCCGATTTCCGGGCCTACGTGGATATAAGAACCACTGTGGGTAAGTCGGGCAATAGAGGAACCAACCACATTTACAATACCATACGTAAGGGCACCGCGTTGTTTGGCCAATTCGAGGGCTGCAAACGTATCTGCGGTTTCACCCGACTGTGAAATGGCCAAAACAATATCATTTTCGCGCACTACCGGGTTGCGATAACGGAATTCGGAAGCGTATTCGACTTCAACCGGAAGGCGTGCAAGGTCTTCAAACAGATATTCAGCAATCATCCCGGCATGCCAGGAAGTACCGCAGCCCAAAATCACCATCCGTTGTGCATTTACGAGGCGCTTCATGTGCTCTTGCATTCCACCCAGCCGAATCCAGCCTTCTTCCGAATCCATCCGACCGCGCATACACTCTGCAATGGTCGTAGGTTGTTCGAAAATTTCTTTCAACATGAAATAGTCGTAACCACCTTTCTCCAGTTGCTCAATTTCGAGTTCAATCCCATGGATGGTAGGTGTCATAACCTCATTGCGCAAGGTTTTAATCACCAACCCTTCTTCCAGGGTGATGGTTGCAACTTCCTCATCGTTGAGGTACACCACATTTTTAGTATGTTCTACAATGGGGGTAGCATCGGAAGCGACTAAAAATTCATTGTCGCCAATGCCAATTACCAAAGGGCTTGATTTACGGGCAGCAACCAGTTTGGTTGGATCTTCGCGGTCCATCACCACGATTGCATAAGCGCCATGTACTTGTGTAAGGGATTGACGTACAGCCTCTTCCAATGGGAGGTTTTCTTTACGTTGTACTTCTTCAATTAAATGGACCAATACCTCGGTATCTGTTTCAGACTTGAAGATATGGCCGTGGTGTTTTTGCAGGGCATTTTTCAGCACCGAATAGTTTTCAATAATGCCGTTGTGAATGAGGACAATGCGCTCATTGCCGCTCATGTGCGGATGCGCATTGATATCATCAGGCTTGCCATGCGTTGCCCACCGGGTATGCCCCATGCCAATATGACCACTGGTATTTTTATTTCCAACAAATTCTACGAGATCTGCGACTTTGCCTTTTTTCTTATAAAGGTTTAATTCGCCATTTTGCAGTGCAACGCCCGCACTGTCATAACCTCTGTATTCGAGGCGTTGAAGACCCTTGATCAGAATAGGGTATGCTTTTTTAGCGCCAATGTAGGCAACAATTCCACACATAGAAAGGTAACGGTTGCGTTTTGCTGGGGAGCAAAACATGTTTGTGATGACAGTGAAACGGATGGATTAAGGCTCGATTTTGGGATCGTTTCAACGTCAATTAACTGAATATTTCCGTAAAACGCGTACAAAGTTGCAAAAAACTTCGCAATACGCGTAATGGAAGGCCTAGATTTCTTTTAAAATTATTATAACCGTGTATATTTCAACGCTATTTTGGCGGGAAAAAGCGTACTTTTTGGTCCGTACAAAATAGAGCGCATCGCTATCCGATTTTGCGGGTAAACACTGATAAAAATCGTTTTATCATTCAACGTTGATGCGTTGTTGTCGATCATGCCCTGCAAACGATCAGAGAGCGCCAATTTGTACTGGTTAAAAGTGACTCCGTTTTCAGTCGTTTCTACCGGATAGCCACCAAATAAATCAAAGCCATTGGTACCCGTAAGTCCGATCGAATAATTTACATCTTGTGTAAAAAAGTAGGAAGAATCACCCACGCTATAGGTCATGATGAGCTGACTGGCCGGATTTTTACTTAATATCGGCAAATCCCCATTCACATCGGCCGTTGTCAGGATCAAATCGGCATCATTCACCACAATGTTTTCCAATTTATCTATATAAGGCAGCACCATTTTAAGCCGCAAGCCATTCATTCCTTGCAAGTACATGAGGTTGTCAACTGGCTTGTCAATAAATTGTCCCGCCTGAGTACCGGTATAATTGTGGTCAAAATGCACAAACTTGTTACAACCCTCAAAGAAGTAGTCAAAAAAGGTTTTCAGGGTATCGTCTTGGGTATAATACATCCGGAGGCGGCTATAAACGGGGTCATTCAGGTTAAATGCCAAAACTGCACCAGGTGCCGAGCCGCCAACCGGAGCAACCTCTATTTTGATGCCACGCAATGCCTTATAAAACAAGGTGTCATCCGTAAGTGACAAACTATCCATATACAACAGCGTATCGCCAAAACTTTGATCGAGTTTCACCCGCAAAAATGCAGCCCTGGTAGTGGTCGAAAACAAACTATCGAGGGTACGTGGGCGTGGTAAAAACTGATCGATCCGGCCAATTTCAGTAGTAGCAGGGATGGATTGGGTAGAATAGTAATTGCCGTCAAACGCAAGCGGTTCATCCAGGCGCGACACTTTTAAGGAAAGGGGTTGCAAAGTGTCGCCATACACGCCCTCTGCTCTGTAGTGCAGGTAAAGCACTACGGAGTCGATTTTATGGCGTTTTTTATCAAATCCGGGATCAAGCACGCCCAACTGGAGCAGGGAGTAAATTTGCGCCCCTGCATCGCCTACAATTGGATCTTTCAATGCGCCACAAAGAAAATAGGGCGTGGTCGAAGATCGGTCGGAAGTAATCAGGCTGTCTTCCCGTTCGAGTGAAAATTGAACAGTCAGGGTATCTGTATAATCGTAATCGGCTGTTTCATCGCCCAATAAATCGGAGCCAAAAGCGGTTGGTCGGGAACAAGCGGTCCACAAGCCAAACAAGGAAAGGATAGAAAGTACGGCTAAAACCGAGCGTTTTTGCATCATGATTTGAATAAATCGTAAAATTTCTGTTTGAGCATCCTTATAATAGACCCCATGCAAATAAGACGCAGCAGGCAACGGCCGGGTTGGTTCCAGATTGGATGTTTTTAAATAGACCCAACCTTTACTTTATCCGGTCATTTGCCTGCTGCTTTCAACCAATTTGGAAGTGGAAAAAGTCAACAATATTATTGTGGCACTTCCGCTTCCAACAAATTACGGAGAAATTCGCTGGTAGATGGTAACAACTCGGCATCTGATTTCCAGGGCATCACCACTTTGTCCTCTGCGTTCAGGTAATCAACGCTGGTATCAAAGTTTTCGCTGCCTATCATGACGCCATCCGAATATGCCACTGCGCCCTTGTGCATCGAAATGCCATCGCCGTCCATATAGGCTGCGAGGTCTTCCTTAGTCAGGTTGTTGATGGCTGCTTTTTGCATAAACCGTTCGCCCCCAATATGTTCATGCGGGGTATCAAAAGCGCCGTATACGATTTGCGCGTTGATAAAGATCGGTTCAGTTTTGTAAGTCGTGCGCAGGTAAAGCGGAATCAAACTAGTCATCCAGCCGTGGCACATGATCACATCGGGCGCCCATCCGAATTTTTTCACCGTTTCAATGGCACCCTTACAAAAGAAGGCCGCACGATCCGGGTTATCTTCAAATGGGACTTCATCGCCATCTTCGAAGACAAACTTGCGTTTGAAAAAATCCTCATTGTCCAAGAAATAAACCTGAAGGCGGGAACCCGGCAAAGAGGCCACTTTGATAATGAGCGGATAGTCATCGTCGTCGACAATGATGTTCATCCCGGAGAGTCTTACAACTTCATGCAGGCGGTGACGGCGCTCATTGACTACGCCATAACGCGGCATCAAGATGCGCAATTCGTACCCGTTATCCTGTAAATATTTGGGGAGTTTGCCTACTAAGGCGGAGATGTCATTGCCTTCTGTGTAAGGCTCCATTTCCTGTGTTACGATTAACAATCGCTTCTTTTCCATGTATCAGATAACCAGACTTTATGTGTGTAATATCCTGATTAAGTTCCGCAAAACCGTTTGTCTTACGAAACCGCATGCAAAAGTATAAAAAAAACTGGGTTCTTTTGCACCAATTAGGCCACTAAAAATTTAGTTCATCGAAAACGAGGGGATAAATGGATGCGCGGCGTTATAAAAAGTGAGCTCACTCACCCGTTTTTTCATATAATGAGAAAGGGGCAGGCGGTTAATCAGTTCGGTGAGCTCTTCTTCTGATTGGACACAAAAAACAGCCCAAAGCTTAGAATTTTCGAGCGAAAGCGCATAAGTAAGAATCTTGCCTTCGTTTAACAGGCGATTGACAGCTGCACGTTGTTCCGGGATAAGGTGTACAAATTCATCTGGAAGGTCCTGCGGCATGGTGAAATCCACCATATATTGCACAAAGTGATTGTCCATGGAAGTTATGTTGTAAAACGGCTTTTTTGTTAGACTATAAACATATACGCTGGATACACAAAAAATGTTTTATCAGCGTACACATATTTGATTGGTATATTATCCTTATCAAATATTATGCAAATTTTCGGAAAAAGAATTGACAAACTACAATATGATGATTGGGTTTAACATATTTATAATCTATAATTTAGACTAAATATGTGTTATCTAAAGCAAAACAGCGCTGATCATAAGATGTTTATACTTAAAGTAATTTTAGTATAAAAGTAAATTTACCAATTAGCATAGTTTTCCTTTCTTAATATTAACTTAGCTATGGGTGACAAAATTGCAGGCACGACTGCGCTTTTGTCAGTCGGCGTGTTAAAAAGGCAGCGGCCACCCTGCTGATGCAAAATGGCCGCTGTGCCTATGAAAGGGTAAAATCGGGTTTAGTAATTTACACCCAACGCTTTCAAGGTTTCGAAATCGAGGTTACCCACAGGCAAACCTTTATCTTTCTGGTACTTTGTGAGGGCCGCTTTTGTGCGTGCACCCATGATATTGTCAGATGGACCTGGATCGTAACCCGCTTTTGTCAAAGCAGTTTGGATCTGACGTACCGTGTAGCCTGTTACTTTTTCGCCACACAATACTTCACGCCATTCTGTGAAGCCGCCTGGTTTCACCAATTTGCGTTTGGTGATGGTTGCATACTCCGCAGGGATCGGCTCTGAACGGGTTGTTGCCGCTGTTTTTACCACCTTGTTGCTGATGGTTTTGATTTCAGCAGGAATTGCTTCCTCCCGGCTGCTAGCAGGTGATTTCAATACTTGCTTGGTAACTGTAGCGTATTCCGCAGGAATCGCTTCTTCTTTTACAGAAGCAGGTGTTTTCAACACTTGTTTCTTTACTGTTTGGTATTCTGCAGGAATTACTTCTTCGCGGGTTGTAGCAGGTGTTTTCACCTTGCGTACAGACATGGTTTTGTATTCTGCAGGAATTACTTCTTCACGGGTAGCAGTAGGTGTTTTTACTTTACGAACCGTGCGTGTGCCATTTTTAGCAGCCACTTCGATCGTTTTAGTACATCCTGCATCTGCAACACCAGAACCGTCGCAACCTTTGTTTACGCGTTTTGTAACCGTTTGGTATTCAGCAGGAACTTCAACTAAGCACCATACCAAACAATCTTCCGGGTTTGCGCTCAAGCAGTTTGCATCCGCTTTTCTCTTTACCCATTTGGTCGTAGCAGGCTTTACTTCAATCCGCTCTGTTACGGTTTCGAATTTAGGTTGCAATACCTCAACGCGGGTAGTAACAGGCTCGATCACGTAAGATTCAGTAACAGTTTCGTACACAGCAGGCACTTCAAATACGCGCTTGCTTTCTGCTTTCACCATTACACGGTCGGTTACGGTTTCGTATTCAGCAGGCACATTGATCATACGCTTGCTTTCTGGCTTCACCATTACGCGCTCTTCTACAGATTCGTAGGTAGCAGGTACAGGTGTCAGGCGCTTGCTGGCAGATTTCACTTCAACTTGTTCAGTTTTAGTTTCATACACTGCAGGTACCGGGATAATACGCTTGCTAGCTGCTTTCACTTCAACTTGTTCAGTTTTAGTTTCGTAAGTAGCAGGAACGGCAATTGTCTTAGCGCCAACTGGTTTTACAACCACTTGCTCAGTAACCGTTTCGTATTGGTCAGGAATGTGACATTTTGCATAGCATTTGCCGATTTGTGCATTTGGTGGTGCATCCTGTGCGGATACTGCAGCAGCAAATCCTACAATAAAGAGGAGGAACAGTGTAATTTTTCTCATAATGAGAGTAAGATTGGTTAAAAATGTTTGATTTGAATTCAAATAGTGTTCGTTGCGGTGTAAAAGTAGCATACACATCTACTTCTAAACTAATTTCTTGCTTGAAATTTAAGTTACCTTTTTACCCCTTTCCCAAAACTTTTGGGTAGCAAATGAAATGTTTGGTAACAATTTGCGTAAATAAAGGCACGTCTGAACAAGCAGTGATCGGCAACACTTTTCCGCTTTTAAACAGAATTTTGATCTGGTCCTTCGCATCGTCATATGCCCGGTTGCTTTCCTTCCCCACGTACACCAACGAATCGAGCGGCGCATCCACCCCAAAATAGGCCAAGGCCCGTGCTTTCATGTCATCTTCATATGCCGGATCAATCGGGTCCAAATGCCACTCCAAACGAAACAGTTTGCGCTCTAAAAGTCCTTTAGACAAATACGACAGCACAAAGTCACGATCTTCTGACCAATATTTTATTGCTGCAGTGATGTCATTATCATCTAAAAATGAAAAATGTTGTAAAACGGCCACCGGCTCCATGGCTTCTTCCGGTTTTCGATACAGAAACCAGCGCAAATGACGCGGTGCTTCCAAATCTACGCCCCGCAAGGCCAAACTGCGCGCCCGCTGTAGCAAATGGATGAGCATTTGCTCGGCCGCAACGCCTGTTTTGTGCAAATACACCTGCCAATACATCAGGCGGCGCGCCATCAGGAATTTTTCGATGCTGTAGATGCCTTTTTCTTCTACCACTAATTCGCCCTCGTGTACCGCCAACATCTTGATGATGCGATCATACCCGATTACGCCCTCACTCACGCCCGTAAAAAAACTGTCGCGGTTGAGGTAATCCATCCGATCCATATCCAACTGCCCGGAAACCAATTGATGCAGGAATTTTTTCGGGTATAGATTGGTAAAAATATCAATCGCTAAGCGCAACGTTCCACCAAACTCCCGATCAAGGTCTTCCATAAACAGGCGCGACAATTCCTCATGGTGCAAATCAATTAAAGTGTGCTCCAGTGCATGCGAGAACGGCCCATGCCCAATATCGTGCAATAAAATAGCGATTCCGACCGCTTCGGCCTCTTCCGGCGAAATTTGGGTGCCCTTGGTGCGCAACACCTCTATCGACTGCTGTACGAGGTGCAACGCGCCCATGGCATGGTGGAAACGGGTGTGTAAAGCGCCGGGATATACATAGGGCGCTAATCCGAGCTGACGAATTCTGCGCAACCGCTGAAAATATGGATGGTCGATCAGGCTCAACAGCGGTCCGTATGGCACTGAAACAAACCCATAAACCGGGTCGTTGAAAATTTTAGTTTTGCTTTGCATGCGAATTTGACTTACAAAGATCAGTATTTATTATCATTTAACCAAAAATAGGGCCGTTCGCTGTATGAATATTAGGTTAAATCTGTTTTTAATTGCCCGAGAAAATATTTAGCACCCAATAATCGTTCTGCCCTGCCGCTTTCAAGCCTATATTTGCACGTACTTTACAGCGTAAATACGCAAACTCAAGTTATGGATAAAATAAAAATTCTTTGGGCCGATGATGAAATTGATCTGCTCAAACCCCACCTGATGTTTTTGCAAACAAAAGGATATGATGTGGTGACGGCGACCAACGGACACGATGCCGTGGATATATACCTGGAACAAGGCTCGGACATCGATGTCATTTTCCTGGATGAAAGTATGCCTGGATTGACGGGCCTGGAAGCACTGCCCAAACTTAAGGAAATCAATCCGCTGGTGCCCGTGGTGATGATTACCAAAAATGAGGCAGAACACGTGATGGAAGAAGCCATTGGATCCCAAATTGCCGATTACCTGATCAAACCGGTGAATCCCAACCAAATTCTGCTGACGCTCAAAAAAATCATCGACAATAAACGACTGGTGCGCGAACGCACGGCGATGGAATACCAACAGGAGTTCCGCCAGATTTTTATGCAAATTACGGGCGGACTGAACCATACGGAATGGGTGGATGCCTACCGCAAAATTGTGGGCTGGGAATTGCGCCTCGACGCCAATCAGGCAGAAGTGGGTGATATTTTGGCCCAACAAAAGGAACAGGCCAACACGGAGTTCAGCAAATTTGTGGTGAAAAACTACTTCGACTGGGTGGACAAAAACAAGGAAGTGGGCCCGATCATGTCGCACTCGCTCATGCGCAAGCATATCTTCCCGCATGTGAGCAACGGCGTTCCTACGATCGTGCTGCTGCTCGACAACCTGCGCTACGACCAATGGAAAGTGATTGAACCCTTTATCAATGAGCAGTTTAAGACGGAAAACGAAAGCTATTTCTTTAGTATTCTGCCGACCGCTACCCAATATAGCCGCAACGCGATTTTTGCCGGGATGATGCCAGCCGATATTGAAACGAATTTTCCGGACAAATGGAAAAACGACGTGGATGAAGGCGGTAAAAACCTGTTTGAAGACTTTTTCTTAGGCAAACAAATTGAACGCGCCTTCCGCAAGCCGGTGAAATGGGATTACATCAAAGTAACTAATGTGGCGGCTGGTAAAGAGCTGAATGACAATATTTTAAAGTGCCTGAACAACGACTTGACCGTGATCGTGTACAATTTCATTGATATGCTCTCGCATGCGCGTACGGAAATGGAAGTGCTCAAGGAACTGGCGGGCGACGAACGCGCATATCGCTCCCTCACCCGCTCCTGGTTTGTACACAGTCCGCTGTGGTCGGCTTTACAACGGTTGCAAGGAAAAGATATTCAGTTGTTTGTGACCACCGATCATGGTACGATTCGAGTGCAATCGCCTTCCAAAGTGGTGGGTGACCGGGAAACAACGACCAACTTGCGTTATAAAGTCGGTCGCAACCTACAATACGAACGCAAGGATGTGCTTGAAATACGGGATCCGAAACTAGCGGGATTACCTAGGCCGAATTTGAGTTCTACGTTTATCTTTGCCAAGGAAGACTATTTCTTCCTGTACCCGAACAACTACAACCACTTTTACAATTACTACAAAAACACGTTCCAGCACGGCGGTATTTCGCTGGAGGAAATGATTTGTCCGATTATTCGCTTGCGGAGTAAAACATAGTGTTTTTTGCTCTAAACCAATAGACTTGTTGCGTTGTG
>JBBAVI010000058.1:0-34674 GCA_040397785.1 Saprospiraceae bacterium
TTCAATTCCTGCTGTTGAAAAGGTTTGGAATGCCATTAATGCCCCAACCCCTTCTGAGCTGCTATTTTATCATATAAATAGCGCATTGCCTGACAATACTGCAGAACCCATTAATCCCGTTCGAGCAACTTTTATGGCTTCAATGGATGCTATGGGAGCCTTGAATATGAGGCATGTTGCCCTTTCAAATGGGTCGGCAAGTGGCGATTTACTTGGTACTGTTTCTGCAGGTTCGGTAATCGCATCAGTTAGTTTCGATAAAGCAGATCAATGTAAAGTTTGGAAAGGAATAACATTTTGTGGTAATTTAACCGTTGGGCTTATCGTAAGATCTACAGGAAATAATACAACAACTGAAGTATTTACTGGGATAGGAGCCCTAACTGTAGATTTTATAAACAGCCCCCTAACGCTTCCTCCTTCCTGTTTAAAATACAACTTATTCACAAAACCGTTTGACAATGCTCCTGGTTCCGGTTCCGCCTTAGGTACAGCGCCACTTAATCCTGCAGTAGTTCCAGGCGGCTCAAACCTTGGCACAGCAGTCACTGCAGCAGGTTTTAAAATCGCTCCTTTGGCAACATTTGCAGGAATGTATCACACATTTATTCCAACCTTTAGCAGCGTTAGTGCCAATATGCCTTCACCCTTAGGCAGCGCTGTGGGTTGCGGAACGCCTACTCGTTGCACAAACCCAACAGAAATTTCTCCCAGTTTGTATGAAGTTCCTGCATTCGGTGTAAATTTCACGGTAAATGAGGTAAATGAATTACATATAGGACTAGATGAACGCATTGCATTGGTTTTAATCGACGAACTAACCACCGGCTTAAACCCTATCCTTGCACAACCTTTCGAGGTAAGCGGCACACTAACCTCTTATTTCAATATTGGCACTCCTGTAGAACCCCTCATACCAACCGTTACCATCTCGACTGGCAAAGGTGAACTTTACCTGAATAACACTGGCCCTATTGGTTACCAGGGCGCTGGCGGGATCAATTCACCTTACAATTTAATTGATGTTTCCACCAAGTGCGATGCCATTATTACGGTTGAAAACGGTTCCCGCCTGATTATTGGTGCGGAAGCGGAAGACAAAAATGCCATCTTACATATTGTGAAAGGAGCAAAAGTGATTGTAAAAAGTGGAGGCACTTTGCGCATTCAACGCAACTCCTCACTTGAAATTGAAAAACAAGGGCTCTTAAAGCTGGAAGCAGGGGCTATTGTTGAACTTTATGATCAGCCTGGCGGAAGTTTGGTCACCAATGGACGGCCGCATATTCATATTAAAAATGAAGGCAAATTGCAGTTTGATGGAAATATTTCCTTCCAAGGCGATGGATATTTTGAATTTGATGCAGGTAATATTGTGCAGTTTCCAACATTATTTAACTTTACGGGCTCCGGTAAGCAATATCGGCATTTTAAGTTGAACGCAAATGCTCAATTGCTCAAACAAGGAGGCCAATTAACTTTTTCTAATACCAAATTTCAAATTGGCTGTGATGCAAAACCGCGCATTGAAAACTTCGAACGCCTCGTTTTGAGTTCAGCATCCTTTGAATATGTGAACGATGGTAATTGTTTCCCACAAGCGCCAAGCAACAGCTTGAATTTTTCACAGATTGGATTTGAGGCCGAAAATGGTGCGTTGATCTACGCACTTTCCTGCGATTTTAACAATTTACGCCGGGGGATTCGCGCACGATCTATCACCAATAATATTTATGTAAGTTCTTGTAATTTCAATGAAGGGGAAGGCCTTGATTTTGAGCGCGTTAGGTATGCTTCCATTTCTAGTGTGACAGGAAACCATTCCACTTTATCATTCGATGAGGTCAGCACCGGAATTACCATGACGAATTCTACGCTGACGAATGCATGCACAATTTGCGAAAACCTTCCACGCGGCATTGTGGACCTTATTGACGTGAAACTCTTTACAATGAATGGTGGTTTGATTAGCCAATCAGCGGATGATACTTACGAATTACGGGGCATTGATGGTAACCTGGGAGAAAATAATGTTTTCATGCAAAACGGGGCCACCATTCAGAATATGTGGATCGGGGTAGAAATTAATGGTGGGTTGCCTGGCAACCAGTTTAATACCGATTTTGGGTTGATGCGCATGGATTGCGCACGTATTTTGAATTGTAGCGGAGCCGGTATTGCTGGGCAAGATGTATTGCTGGATATTGATGCGGGCATTAATAGTAATGGGTTGAGACCCAATGAATTCAAAAAAGGTGACTTGGGCGGGATCAGCAAGTTTTTTGATATTTGCTATTTTAAAAGACAGCCTACTCAAATTCTGGCGAATTTCAACTACTGGAATAAATTTTCAAATGGCGGACATCCTGAACCTATTATTGATTTTGAATTGAATAAAAAATTAACTTCTGGAAGCTTATGTACAACGCCTGTAACACTGGTAACGACAGGGGTGGCAGCAGGGTATAATGCTAGTTGCCCGCGTCGTGGCGAAGGCGATTTAGGCCTAGACAGGGATTTGCCGCAGGAATATAAAGATTGCAGTATTAGCGGGCAGAATTTGAGTTCCAGTTTTACAAGCGCTTGGGAATTAGTTGATTCCGCATATACAATCGCATTGAGTGCCGAATCTGTTCCTGATTTCAGTGCTGCGCTTTCTATCTTTGCGCCATTGTCGGGAGTTGATTCGGTTACTTTAATCGGATATCCTGCGGTGTGTCAACACTACACGCAGGTGGCACGAACATTTGTTATTGCTTCTGGAAATGGGCGCTTACAACAGCCAAATTCCAGTCTATCTAAAAATAATATCAAGGTTACAGTTACTCCTAATCCAGCAAATGATAAATTTATGCTGACGATTCCTGCGGGTTCCTGGCAAGTTTTAATCGCTGATAATTTAGGTCGTCAGAAGTATCGCCAGATTCTACCAGGTGGAACGCACTATATTAGTGCTGATTCTTGGCCACAAGGCATTTATTCTGTACACTGTTTCGATATTTCCAATGCTGAAATGAATGGGCATACTAAAGTAATGATCGTCCGATAATTGTTCTGGCACATTTTAATTTGATTGATCCTGCTGTTTGACGCCACTTGGCAAACAACAGCAGGATTTTTTACTTCCGCCTTCTTTGGTTTTGCTAATGCTGTATTCGGTGCGTCGCTGAGGTTATTTTTATTTCCCTAGAATAAGTGTGATCTTCCGTTTTTAAATAAGCATTTAATGTGGTAAATCCGGGGTATCTAAAAAATGCTGCATAAATTTTAATGCATTCGCAAGCATTTCCGAGTTAGTTGTATCCATGAAGTGTTGCTTTTGCTCAATACTCAGGTGCAGTACTTTAATCTCCTCCAAGGTAAGATTTGCTACCGCTGCAATAAGAGCAGCTTTCTCATCCGATAATGCCTTTTTGTTGTGTACGAGGGCATTAATATATTGTGGTGAGACACGAAGATGGTGCGCCAGTGTTTTTTGGCTCCAATCCATTTTTTTAATAAAGCGGTTAGTTGTGGCCCGTATGTGTTCATAACATTCTGTTGCGGTTTTGGAATACGTAAAATTTTTAAAAGACAAATATAAAGAAATAAATTTAATATTTCAATCAAAAATATCCTTCTGGCTAAAATTAACAAATCTTGAATTTGTGCTATGTGTTAAAGTTTTTGAAAAAATATTCGTCTCCAGGTTTACTTTATCAACCTGTAAAAATTAGGTTCCTGCTCGCGATGACCATACTTTTGTATAGCAAAGCATGGGCGTGGAAACCAAAGATATGAAAATGGCCATGACCACCAAAAGTTTTTATAGGCGCTTCGTATAAATCATGTACATGGTAATCAAAACTTTAAGCAGATGAAAAACCTTTTTGCTTTCCTCTTTTTTACACTGCTCCATTCCAGTTTAGTTGCGCAAACACAAGTATTGCTTCCGGTGGAACGCCCCATGAATAATTTAAATCTATGCTTGTTAGGAGACGGTTCCCTGATTTCTATGAATTATGAGTTACTTACGCGCATCCACAAAAATGCCTTTGTTAGCACGGCATTAGGTGTCGGATATCAGGAATCATTTGAATTATCTTTCTATGGGCCAATTTATAATGAAGATACCAGGGAATTTATGTCAATTCCGCACCATGTGACGGGCAATTTTGGATTTAAGCGAGGCTTTTTAGAAATGGGTTTAGGAGGCACCTTTTTTACGGGAAAGATTAACAAACATTATGTTTTATACCCCATTTTAGGGTTTCGTTTGCAACCCTTGAAGCAATATCGGGCTGTTTTCAAGTTATTTATAAACTTTCCTGTAACAGAAATTAGCGATATTTTGTTTATTCCATTTGGAACGAGCATTGGCATTAGCTTTTAAAAATAGTGCTTTATAGGAGCAACTTTGGTGTATCTAAAAATTGTGAATAAATTTTATTGAATTCCCGATTGTTTCCGGGCTTGCGGAATCCATCAAACGATATTTGTAAGCAATGTTTAGATGCAGCATTTTAAATTCCTCCAAGGTAAGATTTGCTACCGCTGCAATGCTGGCAGCCTTTTTATCCGATAAGCCCTTTTTGTTGCGCACAAGGGCATTAATGTATTGAGGTGTGACATGAAGATGATGCGCCAATGTTTTTTGGCTCCAATCCATTTTTTTTAATAAAGCGGTTATTTGCAGGCCGTATAATTCCATGGGATTTTGCTGCGGTTTTGGAATAAATAAATTTTTTAACACACAAATATAATGGAATAATCCTAATGTTTCAATCTCAAAACACCAGTATGCTTAAATTAACAAATTTTAAACCAACAAATCAATGATGAAATCTCCATCCATCCTTTTTACATTTTTCGCATTTTTGACCGGTATCTTTGTACTTGCTTGCCATAAAAGCGACTTACCCCCCTTACACTGGCCCACTCCCGATCGATTACACGGTACTGCCACCTGCCACCCAGGAAGGCAAAAATACCATCGGCTGTAAGATAAATGGTAAGGTGTGGGTACCACGGGAGGCTTTGGGGGCACTTTTTTATAATGATATTAGGGTTATGTTTTCTGAAAAAGGCAAGGATGAATATAGCTCTATTGAACTAAATTTAGTTGACATCGATGAAAAAATACAGGATTGGATGTTGTTTGAATTTCGACCAATCTATCTTCAGCCAATGGATTATCATACATCATCGGATACATCAGATGCTAAACGATTTTGCGTTTCAATGCATAGATCGGGCGATCCTTATAATATTGACTATTCAAAAACGAATTATGCAAATCAATTTTCCGTAACGAAAGTCGACACCATTCATAATTTTTTCTCGGGGACCTTTAAATTTACGGTGTACAATAAGGACAATCCCAAGGATAGTTTAAAAATCACAGATGGAAGGTTTGACTTGAAGTATTTTCAGCAATAGCCAACATTCACTCCTCCAACTCCACTTCCTCCGAATCCAACTCCTTAAAATACCGCACCGCATTTACTTTCAGCATTCTTTCCTGGGTAATGGTGTCCAGTTTCGGCATTTCCAGGGCTTGGCGGTAATGCGGCCAACCATCGGCATCGCGGCCCACAAATTCGTAATAGCCGTCGTACTGCAATAAGCAGCAAACCGCAATATGCATCAAATCCTGTTTTTCTTCTTTGCTAAACCCCTTTTTCCAGCGTCCCAATTCCTGAATGCCAATTAAAAACAAGACCATGTTCAAGTCGGGCAACTGCTCGCGCCGCATGGAGTCTTTTACCAAATGCTGCACCCGCAGCCATTCAAAATCCAATTCCCAATCTTCCATTCCTGGCGGTTTTGTTTGTTTTTTATGATAAAATACAGGAAAATGCGTGTTTTTTCGGCTACTTCCGGCCCATTAAACGATACACCTGCTCCATTTCCAAATCGCTGCCCGATAAAATGGCTTCGATGGAATAGGGGGTAGGGTAATCGGGTTGTACACCGCGCCCTATGTCCTTTTTGCCAATGTCGTACCGCAAGTGGTACAACGGAAAGCGAATTTTGAACCCGGATTTTGGGAGGGTTAGTTTGGGATAACCGCCGCCGCAATTGCCCGCTTCATTGCCACCGCTTTCTGTGCCAATAACAATGGCATTGCCCCGGTTTTTTAAAAAACTGGTCGCCATACTCGCCGATGAAAAGGACCAGCCATTGGTCAATACCAGCAATTTACCGTTAAAATTATGTTTTTTTTGTGGCTTTACCCGCCTTTCCCGAACGACCATGTTGGCGGCCCGCTTATGTCGAAGCCCAAACGAACTGTTGTATTTGAGCCTAATAAGTCCGAAGTTTATTTTTCCACGCATATTAAAATAGCGCGCAATGCGGGTACGGCGCTGTCTTTCATACTGATAACGCAAGTCCTGATCGAGGATGTGCGCGCACAAATGGCCCATGTTATGTACGTTTCCACCCGTATTATAACGCAAATCAAGCACCAAAGTACGCATTTCTTGTTCCGCCAACCACCCGAATACCCGTCGATAAAAGCGCTTGTATCGGCCATTGGGAAAACTACCCAGTTTCAAAATGGCCAGGTCTTTTAGTGCCGTATCCCGGCGCAATTCCATATCGCGGTATTTCAAAACGGGTGGGTCTGTCGGCGGACGTTTGGCTTTGACCGTCAGCAATTTGATGAAATCGGCCCTCGATATACCGGGCACGCGGTGTTCTGTAATTTTTCCATCGACTTGTACAGCGGTCACGGTGTTCGTCGGTCGGGTGCCAAAAAGCAGCGAATAATGCCGCCCAAAATACACCGAAGCAATGGATTGGGTAAAACTGGTGTTGTAACCATCGCCAGTGTGCAGCAAGCGTCCTAGTCGGATCACCGTCTCCACCGAATTGCCATTAATAGTTTTCAATTCGGTACTACGGCGCAAACTGGTATCGCCGCTATAATTACCCAATACATAGGCTTTGTCGCCCACAATCTGGAAGGTAAAAGGCAAAACGATGGTTTTATCGGTAAAAAAAGGCGTTTCTACCGAGGTATGGCCATCGCGTATGCGCGCAGTCGCGAGCATCACACTTACCATTGCTTGTTCTATGGGCACCGAGTCCCCCCGAAGATGGCTGCTTAAATCGTCGAAAAAACGGTCGAGGGAGTCCTTGGTGTTGAATAGAAATACGCCTTGATGCCCTTTGTACACGACTTTTTGCAAAAAAGCTAAATCCGTGCGCAAGTTGGCAGTCGCCATTTTTTGGGCGGCTAAGGGTTGTGCCGCCCAGAAAAAGAGCGCAAACAACACCGGTACCAGAAAATAATTACGCAGGTTCGGTTGTTTCTGTCGCATCATCTTCGGTTTCAATTCTTTCCAGGATTCTAAACACATAAGCGTATTCGTTTTTAGCATCCGGTTCATGGGCCTCCCGCCAGGTTTCGCGCCATTCTTCCGGGTTAATTTCCGGGAAAAAGGCGTCTCCTTCTACTTTAGCGTCCACATCGGTGATATAAATGCGGTCCAGCAAATCCATGCTTTCTTTATAAATCATGCCGCCGCCAATAATGAAAACTTCCGGTTCCTCATTGTCGTAAGCAATACCAAGTGCTTCTTCTATGCTGTGTGCAACCAAAACACCTTCAGCGGTAAAAAATGGATCGCGGGTCACCACAATATTGGTGCGCTTGGGCAACGGATGGCCAATTCCAAGATAACTTTTGGTGCCCATGATGACATGGTGGTGCAAGGTCGTACGCTTGAAATACGCAATATCGGCGGGCAAATAAAACGGAATCTGGTTGTCTTTCCCAATTACGTGGTTATAGGCAGCAGCAACGATGGCAGAAACGATCATAATGGGTGCGTTTGAATTTATCCTTGAACGTAAACAACCTGTTTTTCTTCAAAAAAGGCTTCTTTGAATTGAGTATGGATGGGAAAGGTTTCGGTATAGTCGAACCCATCGCCCGGCAGCGCATTAATTTCTCCCTCCAGGTTTCCGCCCTTCAACGCGATCATACCATTCGGATAACTGTGCTGATGCTTCTTTTTGAGCAGTTTTTGACCCCATTGCATCAGTTTTTCCAGGGGCGCTACGCCCCGCGACAGGATAAAATCGAAACTGCCAAACATACGCAGGTCTTCCGCGCGCGCATGCAAGGCCGTGATATTGGTAAGGCCCAACGCTTCGGCCACTTCGCGTACCACCGTTATTTTTTTGCCTGTTCCATCTACCAGGGTAAATTGCACTTCGGGAAATAAAATAGCGAGCGGAATACCCGGGAAGCCGCCACCGGTACCCAAATCGAGCAGTTTTGCACCGGATTTGAAGTTAAAAAACTTTGCAATGGCCAGCGAGTGCAGGATATGCCGCTCCTCGAGGTTTTCAATATCTTGTCGTGAAATGACATTTATTTTAGCATTCCATTCGGTGTACAGGGGTACAAGTCGCTCGAAAAGCGCAATTTGTTCGGGTGTTAAATCCGGAAAGTAACGGGTAATCAATTCCATCGGCGCCTTATTCAGAGAGTTCTTTCAACATTTTTTCAGCCTGGTTTCTTCGTTTTGGGTCGAGGGTGTTAGAGCGTGCGCGTTCGACGGCGCCGGCTGCTTTTTCACGCGTAGCAGGGTTTTGTGCGGCTATTTTCACAAAAGCAAGGGCCTGGTACCAGTACAAGTCCTCACCGTACCGTTCAATATTTTCAATTTTGGCAAAACTTTGCAACGTAACACCTGGGCGGTTCAGCTGCAAGCCAATGATGCCAAGGTAAAACAGGGCGTCTGATTGGCACATCGCCAAATCTTCATCCTGGGCCAGTGCATCCAGTTTATCCGCTGCGCCCTCATAGTCTTTTTGTTTGTAAAGCAGGTCGGCATCCTGCATCCGTTGCATGCATATTTCAACACGTTGCGTGCTTGAATCGGCACTTTCTAAGCGCGCAATGTCTTCCATGATGCTCTTGGGCGGTGTAAAGTTCGATTCGTACACCTGCGCCGGGGTGCGTGACTGGAGGTAATTGCTCAGAAAAAGGAAGGCCAGCACGCAAACGAGCAAGCCGATTGAAGTATAAATAACCCAGAGTGGCAAGTTTCCTTTGCGGGTGCCCTGCACGGGTTCTCCATCGGCGATGCGGCGTTCCAGCACACGCATTTTTTGCCACAGCATTTTTTCGGAAGTTTGCTGAAAAACAGGTTCACTGCTGCGTTCTGGTCGGCGCCAGGCCAAAATATCGGCCCGGGTTGCGCGCATTTGTTCAACCGAGGGCATGTTTTCAGTGGGCAGTTCATGCGCTTCATCGATTGGTTCGGGAACAGGTTGTTCACGCTCTACCAGCCAGTCTTTAAAGTGCGTCAGGGCAAGGGCCTCTAAATGTGTGTAAAACGGGGTTGCTTCAGGGAATGCGCCCGCGCGCATTTGTCGCGCCGCTTCAATGATCGCGGTTTGGAAAAAGATACCACCTGCTGCGTCGCTTCCACCCAGGTTTGAAATGGCCCGAACAACAGGCCTTCTAAACTGATTGTAAATCTGTTCCAGCACCTGCTCGTCGGCAGTTTGCAGACCGTCGGCGTACATGGTATCTGAGAAATGTTCGCTGAGTTGTTCCATGGAGATGTACTAGTTTGAGGCTGCAAATTTGGGACAAATAATCCTTTTAAAGGGATAAAAAACAAAAAAGAGCCGGGACATTCCTGCCCCGACTCTACGAAAACACCTAAAACCCTATTAACTAACCTTATGAAAACAAATCGGCTGCCCGAGGGCAACTAGCCGATGGCAATGCTTTTGGTAATTGGTTTCACTTCTTCTTTCTTCTGAAGTGTTACTACCAGGATTCCATTTTCATAAACCGCAGAAATGGCATCTTGGTTCACGGTTTCGGGCAATTTGTACGAACGTTTAAAGGATTCGTACCGGAATTCGCGCCGGGTGAACTTTTCATCCTTGTTTTCGGCTTGTGCTTCCCGTTTTGCTTCCACGGTGAGGTGGTCATTTTCGGTGAGCAAACTGAAATCTTGTTTACTGTAACCAGGTGCTGCAAATTCTAATCGAAATACATCTTTATTTTCAATAATATTTACCGCAGGTTGGTTCACGGCGTTATCGTTGCCTACAAGATCTGAAAGGTTACGGTTGAAAAATTCATCCAGTAAACCATTAGAGAAGGTTTTGGTTGCAGGAAATGGGCGAATTTTTACGAAATGGTTCATATTTTTGAATTTTGTTGTGAATAATGTTGGATGCAGTGCTTATTGCAATTTGTGTACCATTGCTTTTTTTAAGCAATTTTGGCAAAAAAAGGGTTTTTTATGCCAAAATGGCATATATTGCCAATCTTTATACTGACATTTTGTCATAGGCTCTTTTTTAACAGGTATTTAGTAATTGGTGCTTTGCTATAAATGGCATAAATTTGTGCGTTTTCCTGATAAATACAGGACGCTCGCTTATGCCACACCTGATTGAGATTGTTACCCTGCCCCACGAACGGCAGGATGTCCTTTTGATCCGTAGAAAAGCAGCCCAACAAACGGGCCTTCCCCTCGATGAGATCAGCCATGTAGAAATTTTAAAAGCATCGCTCGATGCCCGAAGCCGACAGCCCGTTTATCGTTTACGCGCGGCGGTTTATCCACTTCACGAACCATTTACGCCCGAGCCTGCACTTATAGCGGGTTTTAAACCCGTGTCGGGCAAGCAAAAAGTAATTATTGTCGGCGCAGGACCAGGTGGGTATTTCGCAGCCTTGGAATTGATTGAATTGGGCATTCAACCCATTGTGCTCGACCGTGGGAAGGATGTACGCGCCCGTCGCCGCGATTTGAAAGCCATTCAGCAAGATGGAATCGTGCATCCCCATTCCAATTATTGTTTTGGCGAGGGTGGGGCGGGGACTTACTCCGATGGTAAATTATACACCCGTTCGGTAAAGCGCGGCGATGTATATAAATCCCTGAAACTCTTGGTGGAGCACGGCGCCACTTCCGATATTTTGATAGATGCGCATCCCCATATCGGCTCCAATAAATTGCCCAATGTGGTGCAAAATATACGCGCCACCATCGAGCAATACGGCGGGGAAGTGCATTTTGGAGAATGGGTTACCGATTTTATATTGAAAGATGGTCAAATGCGGGGCGTTGTAACCCAATCCGTTGAAGATGAAAACAATACGACCACGAAAGAATGGTTGGCCGACGCCGTTATCTTGGCCACTGGACATTCGGCACGCGATATTTATTACTTGCTGGATAAAAAAGGAATCCGTGTGGAGGCCAAGCCCTTTGCCTTGGGCGTACGCGTAGAGCACCCACAACCTTTAATTGACAAAATTCAATACAAGGGCAATGGTCGCGACGAACATTTGCCAGCGGCCAGTTACAGCCTGGTGTGCCAGGTAGGTGCGCGTGGCGTGTTTTCGTTTTGCATGTGTCCGGGTGGCTTGGTCGTGCCTGCTGCTACGGCCCCGGGCGAAATTGTGATGAACGGCATGAGCATGAGTCGGCGCGATTCGCCGTATGCCAACTCGGGCGTAGTCACCGCTGTAGAGGCCGAGGATTTAGTTGCCTGGCAAAAACACGGGGTATTTGCTGCGCTGGCATTTCAGCAATCGGTGGAGCAACAATTGTTTGCGGCGGGAAACGGCGACCAAAAAGGTCCGGCCTTGCGTTTGCCTGATTTTATAGCCGGGAAGTTATCGGCCAATTTACCAGGTTCCTCGTATATCCCCGGATTGTACGCGGCGCCGTTGTACGATTTGCTTCCGCCCTTTATTTACAAGCGACTACAAGCCGGTTTGAAGCAATTTGGCACCCAAATGCGCGGCTACTTCACCGAAGAAGCTACGGTTATCGGCATTGAGAGTCGCACGAGCGCGCCCGTGCGCATCCCGCGCGCGACGGATACGCTTATGCACCCGGAAGTGGAAGGCTTGTTCCCCTGCGCAGAGGGGGCAGGATACGCCGGGGGCATTATTTCGGCGGCCATGGATGGGCAGAATGTAGCGCAAGGGGTGGGGCGGTTGTTGGCGGGGCGGTAATTTGTCGAATCGCTTAAAATATTTATCTTTGTATTAAAATAACGTTCGATATGTATATATACAAAAACATCATAACAATTGAATCCGGTAAAAGAAGCGGGAAACCCTGTATTCGGGGTATGCGCATTACCGTTGAAGATATTTTGAATTATCTCGCGGCAGAGATGACAATCGATGAAATCTTATCAGATTTTCCGGAATTGACGAAGGAAGACGTGTTGGTTGCTTTGGAGTTTTCGGCGAATTGATGCTTATGAATCCATTATTGTCAAAAATTTGTACAAAAAATCGGGTTAGATGTACGGTTGAGTAACAAATTTGGATTAAGAAAGGTATGCTATTTTTCGGTTACTTATAACGCCTTTAAAAGGTAACTGTCCAGATAATTAATAATCGAACGGGTTGCTGCGTTCTTTTCCCAGCCAACTTCCTCATGGCTTATTTTTATGATATCTTTAACGCTAACACCCTTAAAGCGCTCCAATACAGATTTCAGCGTTTCTAGTTCAACATTACTCAGTATTTTATCGTCTAAGTCTTTTTCGGTGTAGCAAAAGCGTGTTCCGATTGCGCCATTGGGGTATTCACAATGCTCTACTCGAACAAAGCCTTTGTTTTCAATATATTGAAACAGCCCATCAAAGTTTTCAGGAACCGGACCCATGTCAATTGCACGATATTTTGCTCCACTAATAGAGCGACCATACCTCTTAAAGTGAGCAAAGTCACTATAAAAGAGTAATTTGTTCAATTGGGTTTTAAATGGAGACATGTGCAACGCAAAAAAACGGATCATAAGGCCAATCTTTTCTAAAGCAGGTCGTCGGAACCCTCTTTCTATGTCGGGCCGCGGGTCACCCATTAAAAGTTGAACTGTCCATTCTATTTCATGCCTATGTGCTTTTTGATTGATGAGTGCCTCGGTTTTTATTATTAATTCGGATTTTTCGTTCTCATCTATGCCACTGAACTCTACCAATTGGCAAAAGTCTTTAGGATTCCGTGCTAAGAAAATCAAACTTGCATTGGATTCGCTTGGTAGCTCTCCATTTTCATATTGTTTGTACTGATTGATGCCAAAACGTAATACTTCTGACATCTTTGCTGCCGAAATACCATATTGTTCTCGGATAGCCTTAATATCCTCCGGGAACGGCAAGTTATGTTTAACTCGATATTGGTCTTCTGCTTGACGGATAGTATCATCGACGTCATATTCAAATTCTTCACCCGTATCTGCACACTGCCAGACGCGATACATTATCTGGAATTGTTCTTTACGTATCGTGATAGTGCTTGGACGCACGTCTAACTTCATTTCTTTGCCAGTGAAAGGGCTTTGCATAAGTTTTAGTTTTATCCTAGTTATAGGAAACGGAAACTTATTATTGCCTAAAAGGGTACAATAATGGATGTTCCGCAAAGTGAAAAGAAATGCAGACAGGAGATTTACCCGGTTGGCCAGATGTGAGTTTGATATAAATCTCGTGTCCCTTTATTTGTTTTCCAAAAACCCACATTTCAGGGCCACCATAAACAACATCCGTTAAAGGGCCTTCGGAGAAATTGATAACACTCAAGTCTGCTAATTCAGCAATTAAATCTACCTGACGTATTTCGAGATCCGCCATAGTTTGCACATTCTTCTGACGATTACTCGAAATAAGCAATCCCCAGATATTCATCTTCACTTTAAAGTTGTCGAGAAAGTCCTCGACTTGAGCAGATAACTCCATGTTATTATATATAGGTGATTAAATGCCTATTAAATTTTTAGGCATTTTTTGTTAAAAATACCTTTCATGAGGGAAACCTGCATTGGATTAAAGATCCGGTAATTGGATACACAAAGATAAAGGATTTTTAAAAATAATTCACTATAAAGTGATTTTATTTAAAAAATAAAATGATTAAAATATTTACAAAACCATTATAATAGTTGAGTCCGGTAAAAGAAGCAGAAAACCCTGTATTTGGGGTATGCGCTGTGTTTAGCGCTATGTTGTTACAACTCCGATGTGAAATATAAGTATTCTCACTCCAAAAATGCCAAATAATCCCCTGAATGCACCAAATGAAACGACGCCCCAGGGTAAGCATTGATAAAAGTGGCGGGTAGTTTTGCCTGTTTGGCCGGGCTCCACTTGAATTCATAGGCATGCAAGCCACCATCATACTCCTCTATATAATCGACCTCCTGTAGCGTGGTCGTGCGCCAAAAATAGGTGTGGCCGTAAAATTCTTTGTATAAATTGGATTTGCGGCGTTCAGCGATTAAAAAGTTTTCCCAAAGTCCACCCAAATCATTGCGTGTGGCGAGCGGACGAAAATCACCTAAAATGGCGTTTCGGATCCCGCAATCCCAAAAATATATCTTGCGTGATTTTTTCAACTCATTGCGCACGTTGCGGCTAAACGCAGGAAGCCGGAAAATGATAAACGACTTTTCCAGTAGATCAATATAGCGTTGAACGGTTGAAATATCGCTCGAAATCAGTTTGGCGATGTTATGATAAGAAACTTCACTTCCGATTTGTACCGCCAGGGCTTGCAGGATTTTTTCCAACAATTCCGGTTTGCGCAAATCCTGAAACGAAAAAATATCTTTGTACAAATAACTACTGGCCAACTGATTTAAAATTTGGCGTTCCAGGCCTTCATGGGTTACGACTTCCGGGTACATACCATATAAAAGGCGTTGTTCGAGCCGCCTGCTTTCTTCAAATGCGCCATGGTGCCTTACCATTTCACCCACAGAAAGCGGAAGCAACATAAATTCCCATTTTCTTCCCGTGAGCGGCTCTTTGATTTCATTGGCCAATTCGAATGCAGATGAGCCGGGGACCAGAATACGCGGTGTTTTAATTTGGTCGATGATGATTTTTAGGGTAATGCCAATGTTTTTTACCCGTTGGGCTTCATCAATCAGCAATAGCTCGGCATCCCCTACCAGATTTTTCAGGTTCGGCAGGTTCTGGATTTCCATGCGCATGCGTACTGTCGCATCGTCACAGTCAAGCCGAAGCACTTTTCGCGTCGAATTTTGCCCAATCTGATCCAAAATGGTGCTTTTCCCTGCTTGCCGCGGGCCAAAAATAATTACAGCCTTCCCTGGAGCAAGGCGCTGTTCAATGGTTTTATATAAATCGCGTTCAACGAGCATTTTTAAGCGTTGTTTATACAAAGTTATGATATTTTTCGGTTGTAACCGAGATATATTATAATATTTCTCGGTTACAACCGAAAAATATCAAAGTTGCATCAACAAAAAATCCCCATCCAGGTCAAAACCTGAACGGGGATGCTATTTTTTAAACGCAACTTAGATGCCCTAATTCGACCCGGCGCCCTTCAAATACTCTTCTACCAATTGTTTGTAATATGGCTTCAGGGTAGGGGATACGGTGCGGAACTGTTCGATTTCGGCGCGGCGTTTCTTCAGGTATTCCTCCAAAGCCGGTGGCATTTTGGCCGGTTGTTGTTTGGCAGATTCGGCCTGCCGTTTTTCGTCTTGCTCGCGTTCGCGTTCGGCGCGTTCTTCTTCGAGCAGGCGGGTCAGGATTTCTTCCTGGCGTTTGAGCATTTCGTTGGTCAGGCGCTTGTTCACCAGGTCGGTTTCTACCTTGTCCATTTCCGACATGATTTCGTCAAGGGCCTTGCTGCCTTTGCCTTGCTCTTGTTTTTTCTTTTGCATTTCTCGCATGGCGTTACGCATGGCTGCCTGTTGTGCGGCCATTTGGGCAAATTCTTTACTCATACCCGGAGATCCACCTTTTTGGCCTTCCATCCGCTTTTTGAGTTCTTTCATTTGCTCGTTGAGGCTTTGTTGGCCTTTGCTCATCTTATCTTTCGGCTCTTTGCCGCCTTTGCCTTCCCCTTCACCCGATTTTTTACCTGGTTTTTGGCAACTCTGACTACCCGGCATTGCAGAAGCCATGTCTTGCTGCATTTGTTCCATAATTTCAGCCAACATGAGGGCTAAGTCGTTGAGGCCTTTCATACTGCTTTGCTGGTTGCTGGTTGCCGATGGAATGCGGCGCTCTTCCAATTCCTCAATGCTGTGCTTGATCGAAGTTTTGATGTCGGATACTTTATCGTTTACCAAACTTTCAATCTTGAAATTGCGGCTTGCCAAGGCATGCAGGCTATCTTCCACAATTTTAAAATCGTCCTTGATTTTGTATTGCTGCTGTGCCAGTTCCACATAATGCGGGGTATTGATGCTGGAATTGCTCACATCTTTCATGTTTTGTTCCTGCGCAAAAGACAAGCCTACCAGGTTTTCCAGCAATTGACGCAGCATTTTCACGTCTTCTTCCATTTGCTCCATTTCACCCGATTCTTTGCCTTGCTTTTTCTTGTTGGCCATATTTTTCATCTTGTTGGCCGCCGATTTTTGCTTTTTGCTGGCTTTTTTCTTCTGATCTTTACTCAATTCGTCCTTGGCATCCTTCATTTCCTGCTTCGTATCTTCCATCTCCTGCTTTTGGTCTTCTATTTTTTGCGGACGTTTGAGATCTTCATTTTTCTTTTTGAGTTCCTCTTCTTTTTTGGCCACATCGTCCATTTGCTTATTGAGTTCGTCCTGCTCTTTTTTCAGGTCTTCGTCTTTTTTGGAGCCTTCTTCGGTTTCTTTGGCCAATTCCTCTTGTTTTTTGGCCATTTCTTCGAGTTGGTCAATTTGTTGTTGTTCCAATTGCTCTACCTCCAATTGCTTGTACAACTCTTTCATGCGATCCAGCTCCTTGCTCAATTCTTCGCTGTTGATCTGCATTTCTTCCATTTTTTCGAGCATCTCGTCTTTATTCATCTCCTGCAGCAGTTTCTCGATGTCTTCCATCAATTTCTTCATCTCTTCAGAAACTGATTTTTCGAACATTTTATCCAGTTCTTCCTGCTTTTTCACCAATTCTTCATCCTGCTTGTTGAATTCCTGCTGCTGTTTATTGTTTTGGTCGAAGTTTTCTTTCGCCTGCTCAATTTGGTTTTGCAATTGTTTTTGGCGCTGCAGTAATTTCTCCATTTCCTTACGCGACTGCCAGTCTAACTCCTTCTTTTGGAGCACTTTATCGCGCAATTTTTTCATCTCTTCCTGGATTTTCAAACTCTCTTTGAGCGCTTTTTCTAGGTCTTTTTTGATCTCTTCCGAATTTTGGGCCTGTTGCTCACGGAATTCATTGAGCGTGGGCATTTTATATTGCATCACACTGGTGCGGGCGCTTTTTGCACCATTTACAGCGTCGTTGTCAAATATTTCAAAGTAGTAGGATACTTCATCACCAGGCTCGAGGTTCAGGTTGCGCATGTCCCAGGTGTATTGATAATTGACCTGTTTGCCCGCCTGTTTTTCAATTTTAACGGTATTCATCGGCATTTGGCCGCCTTTTACCTTCTTAACCTGGTAATTGAAGGTCAGGTTGTTGAGTCCGTAATCATCGGTAGCATCGCCCGCGAAAAAGCTGAGGCGGGTATTGGTGCTGTCCTTAAATTCTTCTACGCTGATCTGTGGGTGCAAATCTGGAATCACCGAAATCGTGTACGCCACGGAGTCGGCATTTGGAAGCAAACTATTGGAAATGAAAACTTTATAAACTTCGTCTTTCAGCGCGCGGCGGTTGTAAGAAAACAGGTTGTTGTCAAACCGTTTGGCGTCCGAAGCGCCATCATTGCTGAAACGCAACGCCAATTTATCAGTATGTTGGGCATTGAATACCCATCCGATGGTGGTGCCTTGCGGAACAACGAGGTCGCCCACATTGGCCAGCGCTTCGTTAGGCCGACCAGTATAATCCGGGAAATCAAGTTTTACATCAAAACCTACTACGCTGGGTTTGCGCAACACATTCAACGTGTAATCGGTGCTTTCAATGCCGCCCGCAAACAAATTGAAAGGAACTTCCTTTTGAACGTTCACAAATTTGTAGGAAAATAAATTGGCCGCTTCCTTAGTAAGCCGGTATTGCACATTGCCCAGGTTGATAAACATTTCATTGGGCAATGCCTGACCTTCCACCTGCACATTCAGCACAAAATCGGCGAATTGCACCGTGCGCAAACTATCGGGATTGATCAAAAACTTGAAAGGCGCCGGTTTTTCAAACTTCGTACTACTGTTCCACAAACGCATGGTGCCCTCGCGCAGGATATTCGGCGCGCCTAGCATCAAGAACAAAAACAACATCAAAGGCGGCAAGGCATAACGCAGGTATTTGCGGTTTTTACCCAAATCGATGGCCGACTGAAACGGTACCAAACGGATTTCGTTGCTTTTTTGCTCAATGGAGGCATTGATCAGATCGGCATAAATGGCATTGCCACCCTGCTGTTTCAACTGTAAAATATTCAACAGTTTATCCGATACATTGGTAAAATGGCTTCCAATAATCTGTGCCGCCTGTTCGTGACTGATCACCTGTCCCAGGCGGAAATAGTGCATCAATGGCAGGGCCACCCAATTGTAAAGCGCTGCGGCAGAAAGGGTTATGAAGCCCCAAAACATGCCTGTGCGCACACTGGTGTTGAAGTAAAAATAATACTCCAACACGTTTAATAAAATAAAGAGGCCCAATACCGCGCCAACCGTGTACAATGCGCCGCGCAGCAATTGATTGATGTAAAATTTGCGGATAAACCCGTCGAGCTTCTCAATCAGCAAGGAATAATTATCTTTCAGCATAGTGCCGGATGTTGTCTGGTAAGTACAATGAATTAATGATGGAATTTTAGTCCCATAAAGTTCCCCAAGGTAACGCAAAATAAACAGCTTATTGGACAAAAGGTTGGCTTGCGACCGTTTTTAACTGGTTGGGCCTGCTGTACGGGTTGGGCAAAGTTCGGAGTATTTAAATAAATGTGCAAGTTGCCGTGCTGAACTTGCCAAAGGATACTTTAAAAATTGACCTTTCCTTGCCAAAATTTCTTTTTCTTTGGGTCTTTGATAGCCTTTCTTAGAATCAAACGACCCATCCAATGCCAAAACTGATTCCCGCCTTTCTCCTCTTTTTTATTTTATCCACGCCCCTTTCCGCGCAATGGACCTTTCGTACCGGTGCTACCGGGGTTACAACTTATAAGGTGTATGATGTGGGCAATGTGCGCTGGTTATGCACCGCCTCGGGTTTGTACCGCTCCAACAATAGCGGGAAAAATTTCACTAAAATACAAGGATTGCCCGATAATTACATCATTGCCGGGCTCCTGTTGAAAGCAGATTCGATCGTGCTGGCACTCGGCGCACCCGATCCCAACAGTGGGGGCGCTTCCAAAACCTTTTTATACTGGAGCGTTAACCAGGGTGCCCAATGGCAATCCCGGATCGTAAATATCCAGCCTGAATTTCTTTACAAAACGTTCCGGGAGTACCAGGATACGATGATCATTGGCACTAACAGCCGTTTATGGCGCAGCACCAATGGCGCACAGTCTTTTTATCAAATTGGACCGGATACCCTTAATGGTTTATACAAGTATGCCATAAACGATCGCGGACTTTTTGTACTTGCCATAGGCGGCCTGTTCCGTTCGACAGATCGGGGTGATAGTTGGGAATTAGTGCGAAAAATCAATGGATTTGGCGATGTTGCACTGTCTGGAGATTCGGTTTTGGTGGTCTCCAATGCCGATTCCATTTATTATTCAACAGATCGAGGTGACAATTGGGGACGACACCCTGCGTTTCCGGGAATCGGCAATAACCGCTTGAATACCGGTGTAAACGGCCGTATTTATTCATATTTCAAGGAGATCTATTACACCGACAACCTGGGCCAAAGTTGGCAAAAATTATCAACGGGTTATAAAAATACCTTTTTCGGCGTACACGAAAACGAAAATGGCACCTGGGGGCTGTCTTCTGCGGGATTAGTCAAGATCGACCCGGCTAATGGTTTATTATACCCCGATCAGGAAGGAAGTCGGGGTGGCTACAACCAATATCTGGTAAAAGGGTTGGGCGATCGCTTGTATGCTTTCAGCAATTTATACAAAGGAGCATACAGCACTGATGCCACCCATTGGTCGCCCCTGGTCGCGCTTCCGGCGGAACAATTGCCCCTGGATTTGAACCGAAAGCAGGACACTCTGCTTGTAATTACGAACAATCAGTTTTACTTTTCCACCAATGATGGCCTAAACTGGAACCAGGTTACCGACTCCTTGGATATGCCAAATGCGCTGGATGTTGAGGGCGATGTGCTCATTATTGGAGACCAAACGGGCATCCGACGTGCCAATTCGGTGCTTGGCCCCTGGAAAAAGGTGTCAAGCGCACCCAATACCGACCATCTGCTCATCACACCGGAAAAATGGTTTGCGGTCAATTTTTCCGGCACCCTGCGTACTTCTACCGATAAAGGGTTGAGTTGGGTGATTTCGGCGCAATTAAGTTCAAGTTCCAATACGCTCAACGAACTTCAATATGCGGCTGGCAAAGTATTTTATTTTGGTTCGAACGGCCTTTATTATTCCGATGCAAACGATGGAGCCAATTGGGTTTTGTCGCAGGGGATTCCGGCAAATGCCTTATATTCAGGAATCGTTGCGTATGAACAAATCCTGTTGACGGGTACCCGAGGAACAGGCCTGTTTGCAAGTACAGATGGCGGTGCAAATTGGAGCCCATTTTCGGGATTTGAAGGGGCCTATATTCCTGCTGTTACCATTTGGCAAAACCATTTGGTGGTCTCTGCTATTGAAAACGGGTTGTGGATCAACGATTACAACCTGGCCCCATACCATGCCCGCGCATTTTTGGACGACAATCAGAATCAAATTCAGGATCCCGGAGAAGGGCCTTATCCCGGATTGATCGTTCAGGCAAAAGGTGGAACATTCGCTACGAGCGACTCCTCCGGTCTGATCAAGGTTTATGGCACGATGCCGGAAGACAGTTTGTTTACCCACCAGCCCAAATTTTATACGACCGTAACGCCTGCTCAATTGTTGTTAAAATCCATCACAGATACCGTACAATTGGCTGTTTATAAACAGTCTGTAAAGGATCTTCGGATTACCTTGGTCAACGCCCGCCCGCTTGTGCCAGGGTTCGATACGGATTTTTACCTGATTTGTGAAAATATCGGTTCTGAAACGGTTGATGCGAAAGTGCGTTTTAGTTTTCCGGATGCCTTATCTTTTGTGTCGGCCTCCATACCGCCCAATTCCTTGGGACTGGATTCGGCCCTTTGGATCTTGCCCCAATTCAATTCCGGCGACATTCAAAAAATAAAAGTAACCATGAAAACGGATGCTACGGTTCAAATCGGCACCGTCATTAGTGTTGATGCAACGATCGCGCCGCTTGATGTAGATGTGAACCCGATGGACAACGTTTCCGGTTTGCGGATCGTTGTTGTAGGCTCTTTCGACCCGAACGACAAAACGGCGCGTAAAGGCGAACGCATCACGCCACAAGAAATCGCGGACCTCGTTCCGATGGAATACTTCATTCGATTCCAAAACACAGGCAACTTTCCGGCAACATTCGTCCGGGTTATGGACACTTTGAGTGTACGGTTCGATCCCGCCAGTTTCGTTTTTCAGGGTAGTAGCCATCCCTGCCGCTGGAACATTACGGGTTCCGGCATTTTGGAGTTTTTCTTTGACAACATCCAACTGCCCGATTCCACCAGCGATGAGCCGGGCAGTCACGGTTTTGTGGCTTTTAGTATCAAACCACGTCCCGGCCTCGTTTTGGGCGATACCTTGGCCAATACAGCCTTTATTTATTTCGATTACAATGCGCCCGTGCAAACCAATACCACCCGTACCGTCGTTGCAGAATTGGTTAGTACCTTTTCTCCTGAGGCCGGAATGCCACGCTTAGACTGTTTTCCCAATCCTGCTGGTGATATTGTGTACGTTCGTTTGCCGGAAGATGTACCTGATTCGGAAGGACGTATGTGGATTTGGGATGTGAATGGTCGATTAGTTCAGCAAATAAGCACTAAAAACTCGGAAGGAACGCTCGCCATACCACTTACCAGTTGGCGCGAAGGCTGGTACCGGGTAGCCTGGCAATGCAAAAAGCAACTTTTTTGGGGGACATTTTTGCATGTTGCACCGTAAAAGACAGGAAGAAAAGGGTAAATTGGTGTTTGGACAACAAATTCGAATGACATGGCAGCCAAAACTATTTTTTTAACTTTATTAGCACTGACTTTCGTTACTTGTGTATCGGCTCAACCAGGGTTCAATAAGGTGTATCGGCAATATGTCTTAGACAAATTTTCTTATGTCATACCTGATAAGGATACCATATTTTGTTTCGGAACAGCCAAAGATACAAGTGATTTTCAGTCACCGCTTCAAGTCCTTTTGATTAAGCTAGATACAATTGGTACGGTTCTTCAGACCCAATTGCATAAGGATTCCCTAAATGGTTACTTAACATTTGATTATTCAAGTGGAAACGTAATAAAAACGAAGAATGGGTTTTTCGCGTTCCCTGTGGCTGTTTTGAATAGAGCATCTATGCAAATTATTCAAATTGATTATGCTTTGAAGGTAAAATCGGTTTTTGAATATTCAATTAATGAAAATATAAACGAATTTTACGATCAAATCATAGAAATGCCAGACGGCGGTTTCATGATTGCTGGCGCTGCTCAAAGGCCTAATTACAAACAGGATGGTTTTATTCGCAGGGTAGATCAGTTTGGGAATGTTTTGTATTTTAAGTACTATGGAAAGTATAACAAAGATGAAAATTTTAGGTGTTTGTTAAAGATTGATAATAATAGATACTTGGCTGGCGGGAGTGCCGGGCCTGATTTGAGTAATATATATGACATACATGCGGGCTTATGGGTGATTGATAGCAATGGCTTGGTGACCAAAACCTGGATTGCCACGCAATATCCTGATTTGCTTACGATTATGGGTTTATTACCAGCCTCGGATGGCGGATTTATGGCCCACGGACGGAGGCTATTGGGGGTAGACGCCCAAGGCAGTAGGGTTCAATGTTGTATTATGAAATTCGATAGCACCTTGCAACTTCAATGGATAAAGGGTATTGGGCCTTATAGTTCAGATAATTTGGGCATTACCGCTTTTTTCGACATGATCCAAACCCCCGACGGCAATTACCTGCTAGCCGGGCAAAGGCGATCTTACGACAGCCCGCCTACCGTGAATAGTGACGACTGGGGCGGCTGGCTGTACAAGTTTTCACCCGAAGGCGACAGTATTTGGGCAAGAGCAGATAATGCCCCGGCGGGATTGAAACCCACAGGAACGTTTATTTATGGCGGGGTTGGTGTGCTTTCCAGCGGTAGTGTGGTGGCGGGTGGGCCAGGTGATATTGATGATCTATTTCACGGTTGGGTCGTAAAAGTCAGCGCGGATGGTTGTTTGGATTCGGCCTTTTGCATGGCTACTGCTGTTCATACGCCGGAGGAAGAAAAAACCTTGCAAATAGCCCCCAACCCGGCAAATGAGTATGTAAATATTACATTTCCCGCCTGTGCGCAGGAGCACGCACGCCTGTGCCTGTACAATGCCCTGGGCGTTTTAGTGCAGGAGGTAGTAATCCCGGAAGGCGAAACTTCCCATACCTTGGCGCTACAACACTTGCCTCCGGGCTGGTATATGGTATGCTGGGTGGTGGATACTCGTGTGAGGGCGCGGGCGCGTTTGGTGCACGTGGGGCATTAAAAAGAACGGGGTTGCTCAATTCATCACATCCACCGCCAAAACCACATCCAGCAGTATTTTAAGGTCTTCATACAATTCATTGACGACCTCAAAACGCACATTGGAGCCCCAAAGCGAGGGTTCCAGCAAATCTTTATCCTGCGTGAGCGCGAGGTAAATTTTATCGCCAATAATAGAGCAGTAAATTTCCTTTTCCCGGTTTACTTTTTGAAACCGCAGCCGAAACATCAAAATAGCGTGTTGCAATTCTTTGGAAATCACATCCTGAATCCGAACGTCTTTGGTGGCGTAGGTATCAAAAAAAGCCTCAAATTCGGGTAAAAGGTTGTCCTTCACCCGCCGACCGCCAATCAAATGAAAGGCTTTTTCGCTTCGGCTCAGGTATTTGCGGTAAGCATCGGGCAGCAAAAGCACGCCGCCATGCATATCGGCACGTTGGAAATCGGCGATTAAAAATATGCCGCGAAACACATAATCCAGGCGGTTGCGTACATCTGAAAACTCTTTTACCCGTAATTCGCTCAATTGAAAAGGCGTTTCGCGCACCATCCCTTCGATCAGGTCTTCGCCTGCATAGTCGTCCGCATGCGTAAAAATTTTACTTTCAAAAAAATCCTCGGGCTGGATAAATCCTTTTGGATTATACTGTTTGAAACTAAAATTCACACTGTTGTCAATAAAATCGAGCAACAGCCCCACAATACGCGGCTTGAATTCCTGGTAAAACACCTGGATTCGAAAACCCAAATAGGCCATCCAAATCGCTACCGGAATCAGCAACAACAACGTCACCAGAAAAATATCAATCAGAATTTCAATCGCCACCACCGCAGCCAGCATCAAAGCCGATAGCAGCAGCAGGCGTACCAATCGCCGCCGTCGTTGCTCCAGGTGCAACAATTCGGGATAAATGTTTTGATTGTAAAAAAGGCGGAAGTCCTGCATGCCGACCTTACAACTCGATTCCTTTTTGTTCTTTATACTCGTCGATGTAATCGTCGATGAGGTGCACGAGCAAATCTTTTAGATAAGCATTTTCGAGGCGTGCAATGACCTTCAATTTCTCCAATTTTAATTTATCGACTGCAACGGTGAGGCGTTTTTTGCCTGAGGATTCATCCGTTGTAATTTCTTGAACATCAATGGTTTGACGAATCAGTGCATCCAGGCCGTTGTATTTTGGGCGTATGGGCGTAGCGTCGTATCCGCTGCGATTTTTAGCGCTGGCGGTCAGAGAGTCCGGCTGATTGGCTTCGTATTTTTCCAAGCTTTCGTCGAGCGCTTCCTGCAACAGGGAATCCAGGTCGGATAAAAAATTCTTATGCGCTGCCTTGCGCTCACCCGTGGTAGGTTCGGTGGCGCCAAAGGCTATTTGCCCGGATTGTGGATCATTGAACAGGTTGTCCAGACCTTCGGAGAATCGTTTTTTGCTCATCCAGTAAGGGCGTTCATTTTGTGCGTTCCAAAATTTCCTTGCTCAGTGCGAGGTAATCGACAGCGCCTGGGCTTTTGGGGAGGTAATCAAAAATGTCTTTCCGTTGTGCAGGCGCTTCAGCCAGCGCAACGTTGTCACGAATATAGGTCTTAAATACTTTATCGCCAAAATATTTGTGAATCGTATCCACCACATCCCGGTTCAACACGCGCCGGCTATCGTACATCGTGGCAATTACACCACTCATTTCAAGTTGTTTGTTGAGGCGCATTTTTACCTTATCAATCACTTGTTTGATTTTTGCGAGGCCTTGCACCGCCAGAAACTCGGTTTGCAGCGGAATCAAAACATACCGGCTGCTGGTAAGGGCATTGAGCGTGAGTAATCCGAGCGACGGTGGGCAATCGATGAGTACATAATCATAATCATCGGCAACCTGATTGATTAGTTCGCGCAGGATAAACTCTCGGCCGGCTTCATTGATGAGTTCCATTTCCGCACCCGAAAGGTCGAGCGAAGAAGTAATAACGTCGAGATTAGGCTTGTGGTTGTAAGGAACGAGTTCGCCCTCGCCCCGCAAGGCTTCATAAATGGTTGTTTTTTGACGGGGGATACCCAGTGAAATGGTCAGGTTTGCCTGCGGATCGAGGTCGATCAACAGCACTTTTTTGCCTAATTCCACCAGCCCGGCGCCAATATTGATTGTGCTGGTTGTTTTACCAACCCCACCTTTGTGATTCAGAAGAGAGATTACATGACCCATATAGATACAAAAGTACGAAAAAATAAGAAATAGCAAAGGTACAATGCTTACACCATATTGTTTCATCTGTGTTGGAAACAAAGGTAAAAGAAAAAAGAAACAGGCTTAAACGGCTGATTGTCAGATGAAAGTATGGTTCGAAATTTGGCTTCAGAAAAAAAAGTGAAAAAAAACTTTGACATTTTTTGTTTTTAAAAACTCTTTGTTTTAAATTTGCAGTGTCAAACAGCGTGAATGACGTTGTAAAGACGGATTAACCATCCTAATTCACATTAATAGTTTAAAACAAGCGGGCTATGATCAAGGAAGATAGAATTGATTTGAATACCAGGTTTATCAATGCTTTCAAATTGTTGGAAGATCGCGGGGCCATTGTAAAAAATGACCGTAGTGGTAAAGGGGTAGGCGATGTTGCCGAAAAAGTGTTGGGCAACAAGGCTTACGGCCACATTATCCGCGCATTTTTGAATCCCGAAAGTAAACGGGTCATTGATTATGGTCAGGCGCAATCGTTTTGCCGCGCCTACGATATCAATGAGGCCTGGATGTTGCATGGCATCGGAAATCCGTTTGGATTTGATATGCCGGGCGATGCTTTTGGCGGCGATCGGGTCATTTCTAATGGCAACGGCAATATTCTGTTTACCACCGTCCGCGCTTTCGCAGGTGCTACCCTTGGATCAGATAATGCGGAAGACAATACCTATTTTTCTATTCCCGGTGTTGGTGGAACGGGCTTGGTAGCCTTTCAGATTGATGGTAATTCCATGGATCCCGTAATTCGCCACGGCGATATTGTGGTGTGCAAATCGGTAGAAAACCTGAATGATGTACGCGACAATGAAATCTACGCCGTGCGCAGCAATGGCAACGTTTGGGTGAAATACGTTCAAAAGATTTTCAATAATCGCGGACGTATCACCAAACTCAAAATGATCTCTGCCAACTACTTTGATAACGATCCGTTTGAAGAAGACGTAAATGAAACTTCCCGGCTTTACAAAGTGGTGCGGAAGATCAGTAACGTATAGTGAAGGGCCTATCTTGAGGAATAAAGTACAATTGTACGTTTAAGACTCAAAAAACGAACATTGTGAATAGGTTGCGCAACCTTATTTAACTTGTTTATACCTCGGTGTAAAACAAGATTCCAATTCATTTTAAAAATAATACCTGCTTCAACTGCAACACAGTTAAGTTGGAAAGGTATGTTAAGATATTATCCTGCTGTTTATTGTTTTCGGAGCCTCCCGCGCGCAACGCCGGCGAGGCTTTTTTTATGGCCCTGGGGGGCAATGCCGTTGACGTAATGATTTAATCTTAATGCTTATATCAACGGCATTGCTCCACTAAAACCGGTAACCTACCCCAAATTGAAGGCGGAAACTGTCGAAGTACTTGTAATACGTAGCTTCCGCACCAGTTTGTGGCGTACCTTCTATTTTGTTAAAACGTACAAAACCATCGGCTACCCGCATATTGGTATACAAATATTCGGCACCCAACAAAATATAAGTGCCCGCACCTGAATCATAACGAAGTGCAAGACCGCCACGAAATAAGGGCTGAAAACCGCGATCCGTTTTGATGCCATTTACGCCTACCGGAAGCTGTCCGCCATTATCAGTCGGCCATTCAATGGTTCGTGTCGCCGTTTCTTTGTTGAAAATATAAACGGCCCCAACACCCAATTGGGCTTCAAGCCCTAACCTGCAACCCAATTGATGCACACTGTGCAAGCCGACGGAAGCAATCGCTATGTTGGATATGCTGGTATTGTTGTTTCCTGTACGCGCCGAAAGCGAATCGCCGTAAAAATTATTGGGAACCTCGCTGTAAAAGCCATATTCCGTATAGCCACCGCCTACGGTCGCATTCCAGCCTAAGCGCGAACAAAAATTATTCAAATAGGTAAACTCCAACAAACCACCATTAAAGTTGGCTGGACGCAACGTCATAGATGCAGGCGGTGCCGTAATAATTGAAAAATGAGCATTTTTACTAAGCATCGGTCCAACCTGGATCCTGATCTCAGAGCGTTTATTAGTTTGGGCCGTAGCAATACCGAACGAACCTAAACAAACGAGTACAAGAATTGGTCGTATATACATGTGCGTATGAATGAAACTGAGTGATGCTGATCTCAATCCAACATTACTCGGAAAGATAAGCAAAAAAAATGATAATTTTTTAAAATGTACAGCCAGAAATGCATGCGGGCATAATATTGTCCAAAAAACATGCCTTTTGACAATAATGTTTAGCCCTAAGCCAATTAACAGAAAAGATCCGGCCTCAAATTGCGGTCAATACTTCTTTCCACCACGTTTCCGACGGCGGCGGGGCGGATAGTAACAAGGGCGTTTGCCGAACCGGATGGGTAATGGCCATCTGCCAGCAATGCAAACCAATGGACGCGTCTGGCAAGGCCTGGGGCGCACCATATTTCAAATCACCCAACAACACACAGTTGATCGCCGCCAGTTGTACCCGAATTTGATGCGGTCTGCCGGTTTCCGGAAATACTTTTAATAAATAATGGGCACCCAATCGTTTCACCAATTCAAACCGGGTGATGCTTTCTTTGGCGTCTTTTACAGGCTTATCGTACGCTTTGACCACATTCCGCGCAGCATCTTTCAACAAAAAATGCCGCAAAATACCGTGCGGCTGGCCCGGCGAATGTAAACACAAGGCCAAATATGTTTTTTCTACCTCCCGATCCCGAAACATGGTGGTCAGTCGGCCCAGCGCCTTGTCTGTACGCGCAAACAAAACGGCACCACTTACCGGCCGATCTATGCGATGGGTTGGATGTAAAAAAACAGCACCCGGCTTATCGTATTTTTCTTTCAAATAGGTTTTTCCCCAATCGGTAAGGGTCGGATCGCCCGTTTTATCCCCTTGTACCAACCATCCTGCTGGTTTATTAATCGCCAACAAGTGGTTATCTTCGAATATAATGCTCGGTTCCATCAGTTGCAGGCAGGGTTAAAAATTCCCCACTTCTACGCCGTTAAAATAACCCATGGACCAAAGTACCAGGATAATAACGCCCACCACAATGCGATAATAACCAAAGGCCTTGAACCCGTGTTTCGTCAAAAACTGAATAAACGAGCGAATTGCAAGCATCGCAACTAAAAACGCAATCACATTCCCAACACCCAGCAACATGAGTTCATCCGATGTGAAGGTGCCACCTTCGTCTTTGATGAAATCATATAAAGACTTCACAGTGGCGGCAAACATCGTTGGAACGGCTAAAAAGAAAGAAAATTCGGCTGCAGTAGTCGGCGATAAACCCTGCGTAAGTCCGCCAATAATGGTGGCTGCAGAGCGACTTACCCCCGGAATCATGGAAATAACCTGAAAAAGGCCAATATTCAAGGCTTTCGGCAAGGTTATGTCTTCCACCGAAGTGGAACGTCGACTCTGGCGTTCGAAATAGTCATCTAAAAATAAAAACAGGATGCCGCCGACAATCAAGGCCAGCGCGACCACCACAATGTTCTCCAATAAGTTATCAATAAACCCTTTCAACAACAGCCCAAATATAGCGGCAGGTAAAAAGGCCACAAAAAGGCGGATGTAAAAGTTGAAATTTTGAAAAAACCGACGCCAGTATAATACGAGCACAGATACAATGGCCCCCAATTGAATGGCAACGGTGAATACTTTGACAAAAGGATCGGCCGCAATGCCCATGATCGTAGAGGCAATGACCATATGACCTGTGGAGGAAATCGGTAAGAACTCCGTAATTCCTTCAATAATTGCCAGGATTATAGCATGTAACAGGTTCATTCAGCGGATGGGTTGTCGGAAACAAGTGCCGTTGTTGGTTGCGTATTTTTGAAAATACCCACAATAACCATCACAAAACCAGCCACCATCATGATTGGGGCTAGGGTAATACGACGGAAACTGTAAATACGTTCAGGTTCCCATTTGTTCGGATCAGGCATCGCACCGCCCGACATGGTAATCAATCCCAATATAACCAAACCCAGGCCAATTCCCATGTAAATGAAATTTTGGCGACCAAAAATGAACTCATTTTTACCGGCGGAAAAGATATTTTCTTTTTTCTCTGTCCGACGAACAGGGGCCGGCGCTGCTTTTTTTGCGGTTGGTTGCGCCGCTGGTTGCCGTTGTGGAGTAGGACGTTGTGGTTGCTTTGCCATTTTAGCTGGAATAATATGCCCCGATTACCCGGGAGTCTGGTGAACGTTTGGTTCCGATTGCTCGGCAAATGATGCGTTTTATGATTTATAAAACATTCATCTTCAATATAAATCGTCTACGCGCATGCGCAGAAATTTTTGGACAACAAAATAGGTGCTCGATCCCGAAATCAAAATACCCAATAGGATCAACAACACAAAAATAGCAAGAATGCTGTTCAAGTCTTCCAATTGTTGCAAATCGGGCATCAACCTGCTAGCGCTCCACTGGGTACCGATCAGGGCCGCGATCGCGAGCAACGCACTCCACAAACCATTCATAATACCCCGCACGATATAGGGACGACTGATAAATGCCCAGGAAGCGCCCACCAATTCCTGATTTTTGATCAAAAAACGGTTGGAAAACAAGGCTAAGCGGATGGTATTGTGAATCAAGGTAACCGCAGCAAAGATGAGTAAAATTCCAAGTCCAAGTATGATCCATCCCAGGTTTTGGATATTTTTACCCACATTACCTGTATTTGCGGCCTCAAAATAGAGATCAGAGATGAAGGTATCGCGGCGTAGTGTTTCACGCCAGTTGAGCAAACTATCATTTTGCAAAAACGCAGCCCGCACATTAAAGCGTATAACGTCGCGTAATAAATTGGGTACATCTTCGAGCAAACTTTCGTCCCCCAGGTCTTTTTTCATCGTCGATTGCGCCTGCTCCCGGGTAATAAACGTAACCGACTCTTGTTTTACAAAAGGCTGTCGGCGAATGTCTTGCACCATCCGGGCGATCTCTTCCTGGGGGGTGTTGGCTTGCAATTCCAACCAAATGTCCACTTTCTCTTTGAACATCGTTGCTAATTGCCGGGCATGGGTTGCCATGATGGCAAAAAAACCAAGGATAAACAGGACCATCGCAACACTGACGATCGCATAAAAATAAGTAGGTTTGCTACGCGACATGGAAAGTTTTAAAAGGTTTGGATATTAATTTGACAGCAATAGACGTTATTACACCATTCCAAAATCCGCCTTCAAGCTGCAAAGGTAGTATAAGCATGGTTTTTTGGATGTATTTTACAGCCACTTTCTATGGTGTTTAAAGACAGGTGCTTGTTCAAGGAAGTTGCGCCCCGAAGGCTGGTTATGTAGGCAATGTTTACGCTTTTGCACGAATGCTCATGATTCCTATTTACTTTTTGTTCAGTGCCTTGCTTTTAGATGCCCAAAACGCAGCTAAAATTCAACTTACCAACCCTTCGTTTGAAGATACACCCCGACAAAATGCATTCCCCTGGGGTTGGTCTTCGAGCACGGCCGATTGTACACCCGATATTTTTCCGGGTGCATGGGGACTGAAATTTGCGCCACAACACGGTAAAACCTGCATCGGCTTAGTGACCCGTGAAGACGGTACCCGAGAGGATTTGGGACAAATGTTGACCGCTACCCTTAAAAAAGACTCTTGCTACACCTTTACCCTATACCTGGCGCACGGAGCCCAATACGTTGGCTACAACCAGCCCTTGCGCCTGCGCGTATGGGGAGGGGCGCGCAAGGGGGCCAAGGAACAATTGTTAGACAGTTCGCCGCTGATTGACCATCCGGATTGGCGGATTTATAAATTTCAATTTACGCCATCCAAGGACCTGCAATACCTTAGTTTTGAGGCTTATTTTGCGCCTGGCGTGTTGTTTAAATATAAGGGCAATATTTTGTTAGACAACTGTTCCCCGATTGATCGCTGTGACCGCGCCTGATTTTTCTTGCCGAAGCGGGTATTTTACATTTTTAACGCTTTTTTGGCCAAATTTTCATCTGCAATAAAAGGAAGCGTTACCTGTAAGTCCGGAAATGCCTTCATGGTCCGCTGTATGGTGTCCAGCGCATGCGGATTGCGGGCCCATGCGCGGCGCGCGATGCCATTGTTTACATCCCAGAAAAGCATTTGGTGCAAACGCCGGTCGCTTTCCGCAGATCCATCAATCACCATCCCAAACCCGCCATTAACAACTTCCCCCCAGCCAACGCCGCCGCCATTGTGCAAACTTACCCAGGTTGCGCCCCGAAATGCATCGCCAATGGCGTTTTGCACGGCCATATCGGCTGTAAAACGAGAACCGTCATAGATATTGGCGGTTTCACGGTAAGGTGAATCAGTACCGCTGACATCGTGGTGGTCACGGCCCAATACCACCGGACCGCTCAAGGTGCCGTTGGCAATGGCTTCGTTGAACGCTTTGGCAATGCGCATCCGACCTTCCGCATCGGCATATAAAATACGAGAGGCCGAACCGACCCGTGGAATGTTCTTTTTGGCGTTTTTTATCCATAACAAATTGTCGCGCAATTGGCCTTTGATGCTTTTAGGCGCTTCTTTGAGCATGGCTTTCAATACATCTGCGGCAATTTTATCGGTTTGATCGAGGTCGCTTTTTTTACCCGAACAGCACACCCAACGGAAGGGGCCAAAACCATAATCGAAGCACATCGGTCCCATAATATCCTCCACATACGAAGGATAACGGTAGGGGGAGGTGCGCACACTTACTTCGCCCAAGGCCAGTTTTTCCGTGCCGGGCTTGAAAACATCTGCGCCTGCATCACCGGCTTCCTTCAAAAAAGCGTTGCCGTAATCCCAAAAGTAAGTGCCGCGTTCGGCCATGGTATTGATGGCCGCCACATGCCGACGCAGGGTTTCGGCCACCGCTTCCATGAATTTTGGCTTGTCGGTATTTAACAGTGCTTTCGCTGCTTCAAACGTAAAACCTTGCGGCGTGTAACCCAAATCGTGGATGTTATGACAAGAGGTTTGATCTGAACCCAGCTCGATTTTTACCCCATCGCGTACAAACCGTTCCCACAAATCGACAATATTGCCTTGATACACCAACGCAATGCCTTCCTGGGCTTTGCGACAGGCTTCGATGCGCGGAATCAATTCATCCAGACTCGTATAGACATTTTCTTTTGCTACATATCCATCGGCTACCCTTTGAGCAATCGATTCCACATCGGTTTCGGCTATCACGCCCACACAACGGGTAATGACGGCTGCCCCCGCTTGTGCGCCCGACATGCCGCCAAGTCCGGAGGTCACATACACAACCCCCCGCAGATCGTCTTTGCCCAGGCCATGGATTCGGCCTGCATTGAGCAAGGTAATGGTGGTGCCATGTACAATGCCTTGTGGACCAATGTACATATAAGAACCGGCGGTCATTTGGCCATATTGGGTTACGCCGAGTGCATTGTATTTATTCCAATCTTCTTTTTTGGAATAATTGGGAATCATCATGCCATTGGTGATGACCACACGGGGCGCATCGGCATGCGAAGGAAACAGGCCCAAGGGGTGGCCGGAATACATGACCAGGGTTTGCATATCGGTCATTTCGGCCAAATAGCGCATGGTGAGCCGGTATTGCGCCCAATTTTGAAAAACCGCCCCATTTCCGCCATAGGTAATGAGTTCGTGCGGGTGTTTTGCGACTTTAGGATCCAGGTTGTTTTGGATCATGAGCATAATGGCAGCCGCTTGTTTGGACTGGCAGGGATATTCATCGATGGCCCGGGCGCGCATGGGGTAGTCCGGGCGGAAGCGGTACATATAAATCCGGCCAAACTGTTCGAGTTCATCGGCAAATTCAGGGGCAAGAGTTTCATGCCATTTTACCGGAAAATAACGCAGGGCATTTTGAAGCGCCAGTACTTTTTCGTCGGGTTTCAAAATACCTTCAATGACCCGGCGCGGGGCATGGCTTACGGCCGTGTCGCGGGTTTGTGGATTGGGCAGGCGTTTGGGAATGCCTTCGAGTATTTGGCGTTGAAACTTGGTCAGCGGATTTGCCATGGATGTGTTTTGTGTATTTGGCGGCAAATATAATTCAGGATAAGCCGCTTTGGGTAGCAGCGCAGCATGATTTACTGGAAAGCCTGCTTGTCACGGGCCACGTTGCGGGCCAGAATTTGTTTTTTAAAGGAATTTACCCGATGATTACTCAGCCAGGTATGCCGCCATTCGGCAAATAAAAGGACGGATAAACCGAGGCCCAAAAAGCCGTAATAAACATATTGAGCGATCAGATCGTAATCGGAAAAGAAGGTTTGAATGACAAAAATCTGGGCGGCCACCGTGGCGGCGGAAAGGAAGATGAACAACATGAACCAGGCACGCGCATGCAACAACCAGTTGGGTTTTTGGCGCAATAAGGATTTTTTGAGTAATCGGGCGCTGGATGGATCGAGGGGATGAATTTTCAAAATTTCGCGGGTTACATGTGCCGCGCGCGCATATTCGCGCTGATACACGAGCGAAACCGCCTTATCGTATAGTATTTTAGTGAAAATATCCTCGCCGCCCCATCGATCAATGTTATGCCGGATAATCAATTCGAGCATAAAATCGCACATCACAAGGTGTTTTCCGTATTGGCCAGTTTCAAACAGCGCATTGGTATAGGCAATGGTACACTCAAAAAAAGCCTCCAGTTCCAGGGCACGCACGCCTTCCTCAAACCGCTCATAGAAGCGGATGATGCCATAGAAGTCGGTGGCTTCCAGGGCCTTGAAATTGCGGTATAAGCGCAGGCGATTGGCTGGGAGGAAGTGCATGTTGTTTGTTATTTTCCTGTCCTAAAATTAGGGC
>JBBAVI010000059.1:0-34385 GCA_040397785.1 Saprospiraceae bacterium
TTCAAAATTGGCCGCTTAACCTTATCTCTGTGTCCGCTATAGTGAGGAAGTCCACTCCGTCCCTCCAAGCTTCTCCGTGGAATCCCTTTTTCTCCGAAATCCGGTCCTTTCTTCCGATTCATCTAAAATACGGACTCGGGCAAGGAATCATTTATCGTTTTTGTCGGTTCTTAAAGGACAATGCCGATTTTTGTACCGGTTTTCCTTTAATCCCTACTATGCTATGAAAACAACCTGCTCTGTCCTATGCGTCTTTTTTATTTGCTTGCCTGTTTTGTTTTATTTTATGTGAACCTACCTGCGCAAAATCGGCAGGAAAACCAGGCGCAATTTCAGGTGTACATCACCAAGGCTATTAAGCCAGTCCAAATAGATGGCGTTTTGGATGATGCCGCTTGGCAAACCGCCGAACCTGCCCAAAATTTTTGGATAAAATGGCCGCGCGACAATGAACACGCCGCCACCCGAACAGAAATGCGGCTCACCTATGATGCACATTTTCTATACATCGCCGCGAGTTGTTTTGATAGTACGCGGCAATACATCATTCAAAATCTCAAACGCGATGTGGGGTATTGGGATTCCGATGGCATTGCGGTGGTGCTCGACCCGGCCAATAAGGCCACCAATGGCTATTTTTTTGGGCTCACCCCTGCGGGCGCCCAAACGGAAGGACTGCTTTCAACAGGCGGGGAGGATAATTTTACCTGGGACAATCGTTGGTACGCGGAGGTAAAGCAAAATGATGAAGGTTGGACGGCCGAATTCGCGATTCCGTTTCAAATTATCCGGTTTGGCGACGGAGCGGTCGCATGGGGCATCAATTTTATTCGAAACGATGCCTCCAATGGTCAATGGCATACCTGGACTAAAATACCGCTTCAGTTTGAAGGAACGGACCTTGGGTTTACTGGCCAACTTATCTGGGACGCCCCGCCCCAAAGAGAAAAAGGCAATTATAACTTTTCGCCCTATGTTTCGACGGCAGTATCGCGTGATTTGGAAACCGAAGCGGATTACAAGGTAAAGCCAGGATTGGGGATAGATGCCAAAATAGGGATTGGTACCGCGCTTAACCTCGATTTAACGATCAACCCTGATTTTTCTCAAATAGAAATTGACGAACAGGTGGTGAACCTGACCCGTTTTGATGTGCAGTTGCCCGAAAAACGCACCTTTTTTCTCGAAAGTGCCGATTTGTTTGGTAATTTCGGAATCGGGCCAATTCGTCCGTTTTTTTCCCGGCGAATTGGTTTGGACCCTGATGGGCGGCAAATTCCGATTCTGGGCGGGGTTCGGCTAACTGGAAATATCAATGCCAGCACCCGGATCGGGTTATTAAATATGCAAACAGCAGCGCGCAACGGCAATTTATCCCAAAATTTTTCGGCCCTCACCTTTAATCGGCGTGTATTAACCCGCAGCTCCATCAATGGCTATTTTCTGAACAAACAATCTTTTAATGGTGGGGAGGTGCAAAAGGGGGAATTTGCGCGAAATGCAGGTTTGGAATTCAGTTTTACTTCCAATGATGGCAAATGGAATTATTGGGCAACCACCCATGGGTCTTTTAAACCAGATATCAAGGGTAAAAACTTCTGGGGCAACTCGGGGGTGCAATACACCAGTCGCCGCTTCGACTTATTGGTAGATTTCTTGCGCATGGGTGAAAATTATTACGCCGAACAAGGTTTTGAGGCCCGCATCGAAAACTATGACGTGATTTCGGACAGTACCGTTCGCATTGGGTATAATTTTATCTATTCGGAAGGTAATCTGCGTTTTATGCCCCGAAATCGCGATCAATCACGGCTGAACCTGACAGAATTGGGATTTACAAATTTTTCGGTGCGTAATCCTAATGGCAGTTTGAACGAACAATACAATGCCCTGGAGTACCGCATATTTTTCAAAAATACCCAAAACATCATTTTTACGGTAGATCATACCGAAGCGCAAGTACCGGTTTCTTTTAAATTTGATGATTCTGAATTGGAGGAATGCTCTGCTTTACCTGCCAGCCATTATCAATACAGCACCATGGGGCTGAGTTGGAGCACCGATACCCGCAAACAATTATTAATGGAAACCAACTTGCTTGCGGGCGGATTTTACAACGGGAACCAGGTGAGCGCTTCCATGGGATTGCGGTATCGCGTACAGCCCTGGGGGAATTTTGCCTTGCGCTTTCAGTACAACCTGCTGGATTTTCCAGACCCTTATTGCGACCTGGAGTTTTTCAACATTACCCCTCGTATTGAAATTTTCATCAATCGAAACCTGAACTGGACCACTTTTGTACAGTATAACACCCAGGCGGACAACTTCAACATCAACAGTCGGTTACAATGGAGATACCGGCCTATGAGCGATTTGTATGTCGTATTTACCGACAATTATGCCGTGAAAATATGGGGCGCAAAAAACCGGGCCTTGGTGATTAAGTGGAATTATTGGTTGTAAGTTCCTGTTTTATGCGAAGGTGCTTAAGCGCCGAAGCACAAAACAGGTTTGGTCTTTTATGCTTAATCATTTGTTTTTAAGTTCCTGTTTTGTGCTTCGGCGATTGAATATGACAAGATTGTGAAAGCCGGATGTTGCATCCACCCTTATCTTTGCGGCATGACAAAGATGAATTATCCGACACCTGCTACGTTTACGCGTGCGACGAGCGCGCGCATGTTTGAAGAAGCTAAACAATATTTTCCCGGCGGCGTACACAGTCCCGTGCGTGCTTTCCGGAGTGTACAAGGTCCGCCTGTATTTTTTGAAGAAGGGGCGGGTAGTCATATTCGGGATGTAGACGGACAAGCATATATCGATTTTTGTTGTTCGTGGGGCCCTTTGATTATGGGGCATTGTCCGCCTTCCGTTTTAAAACGGGTGCAGGAAACCATCGTCAAAGGCATGTCTTTTGGCACTCCAACCCCCCACGACTTGCTGATTGGCAAATTGATGCTTGAAAATCACCGCTATATAGAAATGGTGCGTTTTGTGAGCAGTGGCACCGAGGCGGTGATGAGTGCTTTGCGTTTGGCGCGCGGCGTAACAGGAAAGAGCAAAGTGATCAAATTTGAGGGTTGTTACCACGGGCATGTGGATGCTTTATTGGTAAAAGCCGGATCGGGTTTGGTAACCTTTGGTATTTCCACCTCGGCGGGTATACCGGAAGCTTTTGCCAAAGAAACCATTGTGGTGCCCTTGGCTGATGCGGAAGCACTGGAGCTGGCATTAAAACAACATGCCGGGGATGTAGCTTGTGTAATCGTAGAACCCATTCCGGCCAACAATGGCTTATTGCTCCAAGATCGGGCTTATTTGCAAAAAATGCGCGATTTATGCACGGAACATGGGGTGTTGCTCATTTTCGATGAGGTTATTTCCGGCTTTCGGGTAGGATTTGAAGGTGCCGCAGGACTTTACGACATACAACCAGACATTATTACCTTTGGTAAAATTATTGGTGGTGGAATGCCGGTTGGGGCTTATGCCGCTTCCCGCACCATCATGGAGCATATCGCCCCGATGGGACCCGTGTACCAGGCAGGTACCCTGAGTGCAAATCCGGTCGCAATGGCTGCCGGGTACGCTACGTTATTGGAATTATTGAAACCAGGTTTTTATGAAGCATTGGAGCAAAAAACGGCCTGGTTTACCGCAACCCTGGAAAAATACTGTCAAGAAAAGGGCTATGCCTTGCGATTTCCACACGTAGGATCCATTTTTTGGCCTACATTCAGCGAAAACCGCATCCAGCGTGCCGACGAAATTGACGGGAAAGGCATGGATTTATTTAAAACGATGCACCTCGAATGCCTCAAACGCGGGGTGTACTTTGGACCATCCGGTTATGAAGTCGGGTTTATTTCATCGGCCCATACCCAGGAAGATCTGGACTATGCCGTCGCGATGATCAAAGAAAGCATTGATGTAGTTTTTAGTTGTTAGTTTTTAGTTGTTAGTTGTTAGTTGTTAGTTTAGTGGGCAAACTAACAACTAACAACTAACAACTATCCACTAAAGATGTAGATTGGCTTTTCGATCCAGCAGGATCTCTTTGGTTTCAACCCGATCAGGGTCGGGCACACAGCAATCTACTGGACAAACAGCGGCGCATTGGGGCTCTTCGTGAAAGCCCACGCACTCGGTGCATTTATCGGGTACAATATAGTAGTACTCGTTCGAGATAGGGGCGAGTTTTTGGGCAGCATCTACGGTTGAACCATCTTCAATCGTGTATGCTCCTTTTACAGTATTTCCATCAGAAATAGCCCATTGCACGCCACCTTCGTATATTGCATTGTTTGGGCATTCCGGTTCGCATGCGCCACAGTTAATGCATTCATCTGTTATTATGATCGCCATAGTACCTTTGCAGTTTTTGAAAATTGACTGCAAAGGTACGAAGTCTATTGTACCGCTCGGATGAAGCTGTCAAAATTTTCTGATTCAAGTTTTTTCTCCAGAATTTGGGCATCTTTTCGGCTTTTAAATTTGCCTACTGAAACGGAAAAGAAGGTAGAACCAGGGAATTGGGTCACATTGGCATCTGCAAATCCCATGTTGCGCAAGTTTTTCATGTGGTTTTGGGCCCGCGTTTCCATCAGAAAGGATCCTGAGATGACATAGTAAGCGTCCTTCTCGGCATTTGTAACTTTTATCTTACCGGTAGATGGTTTAGACTTTTGCGGCGTTGGATTGCTGGAATGGTCATCCACATACACAAATGGCCCTCCTTGTGTGTTGCTGGGCACCCTTACTTCTGTGCGTCGGTTGCGCGCATGGTCCTGGTCGGTGCAAGGCACCCCGTCGGTGCATTTATTGCGCGGTTCACTTTCGCCATAACCCGTTGGTTTGAGGCGATTGCGTTGAACACCCTGAATTACCATGTATTCGACCACGCCATTTGCACGGCGTTGACTCAGTTCCTGGTTATATTTGCTGTTGCCCCGGCAATCGGTGTGGCTTGCCAATTCGACGACGATTTCGGGTTGTTGTTTCATCAGCGCAATGAGTAGATCCAGGTCTTTCCGTGCATCCGGGCGCAGGGTAGCGTCATTGAAGTTGTAATAAATATTGGGTAGGTCAATTTTTGAACCAGGCAATAACGGTGCCAGCGAGATGTTCTGGGTAAGCGCCTGCCCGGGTTTTATTCCATGGGTATCTACTTCTGTAGAACCGATCAAGCGGCCACCTTGGTAAAATTCAACCTTGTACTTAGTATTTGCATCGAGGTAGTGGTCTACCATACCATTCGAATTGGCTACAAGCGTATCCCTGTTTCCCGTTTTGGTATTGGTAACCACCACCACGGCACCTGCGAGCGGCGCATTGGTCAGGTAATTAAAGAGGGTAGGGTTCCATTGCACTTTTCCGGAGTTACCAGGGCCAAAAGGTTTTTCGAGCTGTGCGGCCACTTCATTTCCAGTTTTGGAAATCTGCAAACGAATTTGCTTTGTCTGATAATTCGGGTGGGTAATGATGATCACGTAATTTCCGGGCTTAATTTCGGTAGAGAATCGGCCTTTGCTGTCCGTTTCGCCATTGATCCCTTTATCGGGGGGCATTACTTTCATCTCATCATGTCCGTCGATGTTTTGAAGGACAATCAAGTTGCCTGCTTCATCCCGGCCAATGACGTTGTTGACATCGTAGTTGAGCACCTGCACCTGTGCCATGCCGATGGGGGCACTGTTGGTTTTGTCGGTAACAATTACTTTAAGGTCTAAGTCTCGATCGGGGGTGCGGTTGTTTTGCAGTAAGTAAGCATCCAGGTTGCCGCCTTCTGTGTGCAAGCTGAAAATATCATCACCCCCTTTTCCCGACAAACCGTTAGAATTGAAATAGCCGTTAATTTTATTTAAATCCACGATCAAGCCGAAGTCATCACTGGCGCTGTTAAATGGAGCACCGAGGCTGACTGGTTTGGTCCAAACATTGCCTTCCGGTACAGCATAGTACAAATCAAAACCACCCATTCCATCCGGCAAGCCATCGGAGGCATAGTACAGCGTATTGTCGGCATGGATAAATGGAAATGCTTCCCGACCGACGGAGTTGATTTCCGCTCCGAGGTTGACGGGTTCACTCCAGGATTCGCCGACTTTATAGGAAACATAGATATCCGTACTGCCTAAGCCGCCTGGACGATTGGACGAAAAAAACAATTTATCCCCGTCAATGCTGATTGCCGGGTGAAAATCGTCGAATTCATTGTTATTAAAGGGCAATGGTTCGGGAGGCCCCCAAACGTTATTTACCTTTTTAGAGAAATAAAGCCGCGTTTTTTGCACTTTATCTTTCGCAAATTGGTCTTTTCCATCAATCACAGCATTGCTCGAAAAATAAATTGTTTCAGCAGTACGGTCGAAACAAACAGGTCCTTCGTGGTTGCGGGAAGAGAGTTCTTTAGAGAAAGCTTCTGGTGTAGACAACATCCCTTCCTCACCACGTTTTGCCTTGAGCACGGACATCATCATTTTTTGTTTTTCGTCTACATTTTGTTTTTTAAGCACGCGTTCGTTGGTTGAAACAAACAAAATGCCGTCTTCATAAAAGGTAGGACTGAATTCGAGCGCGTCGGTATTAATAGCTTCCTCATTCTTTACCAACACAGTAATGGGTTGGGTTGTAGATTGGGCGTGCATCAGGTGGCTCAGGCAGCAAAACAAGCCTATGAACAGCGAATATTTATGGGCGATCATGTGTTCCCCTATGTTTGATTAAGGATGTACAATTACATGAAGAAACGAGGATTCGTCATGTTTTTCTTCTTATTGTTTTTGCCGCTGGTCGATTTCTTTAAATCGGCTTGCAGCATAATTTCAACCGAACCAGAGCTGTAGTCTTTTATTTTGCTCAAGGTAAAGTCATAAGCAGCGCCAAACCCGAGTTGATCGCTTATTTGCCAGAATACCAATAAATCGAGCGATTCTCCGGCCCTGTCGCCACCCAGGCGATAAGAAAGACCCGCCGTGACTTTTTTACGGATGTCCAAATTGAGGTTCAAATCGGCGTCAAATGGTGTATTTTGCACATATTTTAGCAACAAAGCGGGCATCAGGTTGATATCGTCGCTGATGGGCAAAATAGCGCCTGCGGTTGCATAATAGTGGCGGTATTCTTTTCCTTGCAACACAGCATCCGGGTTGCGGCCGATGGTATTGGTGTAGATATGCGGCACCGAAACGCCGAAGTAAAACTGTTGCATAATCGTACCATACACGCCAGCCCCCACATTCCCAGATGCATCCCTTACAAACTCCGTACCACCAATGGATGGATCGGCAATCTGTTGTGGATCGAGGGACGCTTTTGCAAAATCGTATCCACGGGAGCGGATAGAACCCATAATGCCCAGGCGCAGAGAAAGGTTGTCGGTTTTAGCCAGTTCATAAGAATAGGCCAAGGCACCGTAAATATTGCGTTGCAAACCAATCGACTCTTGAGCGATGGTCACACCAACTCCGACCTTTTGGGAAAGAAAGGGTGAATTGAAACTCAGGAGGGTAGATTGGGGAGCGCCATCAAATCCAATCCACTGATTGCGGTAAATACCCGTAAGGGATGGAACGCCGCGCGCGCCGGCATAACCAGGATTTATGAGCAGTTTATTGTACATAAACTGAGTATAATGGTGTTCTTGCTGGGCATTTGCCTGCCAAAAAGCAGCCATTAACGCTATGGTAAAAATTACTTTTTTCATAGTTTGCGTTTAGTAAGCAGTACCGCCGCTGTTTGTATACAGTTGCGGTGCTGCCAGGGTTGATTAGCGAATGATTTCAACGAAGCCTTTTCTGGTGGTTGCACCTGCATTAGAGGGTTGGAAAATATAGAAATACACCCCATCTGGCAGTGGTTTGCCTTTGCCCATTAGAGTGCCATCCCATTTGTTATCGTACTGATCAGATTCGAACACCTTGTCGCCCCATTGGTTATACACCACCAGGGTGCTAGGGTTTTCAAGCAGGGAAATACAAGGAATCGAGAAGGTATCGTGGTTATTGTCGCCGTTCGGGGTAAAGGAGTTGGGTATAAAGGAGCAATCTTCGTCTTTTTGGAAGATGAATACTGTTGCATTTATCTTGTCGCACAGGCTGTCACAGATGCTGGAACACAGTTGATAAAAGAAGGAAATTGCCTTGGTTCCGGTCGTCGCATCGTATACAAACACGCCGTTTTGGATCTGGGTTAATCCTTCAATCGGGTTGGGCTGGTACGTAATCACACCTGCATCACCTGGTGAAAGTCCATCATTGGTCAACAAATAAATGGTGTCTGAAATGCCGGGCTGGATAAAGAACGTATCATTCACGGCATCCGGGATGCTTACTAATTGCAAACGCACCGTGTCTATTGCCGATTTGCATCCATTTACTTGCGCAAATACGGTGTAGGCGTTGTTTTCTTTGCCGATCACTACATTGTATTCGTTCACAGACAAGGTGTCTTTCCGAATTGGGCCCTCCCAAACATAAATCGCATCCTGCAAATCCGTTACTGTTACAATTACGGTTCCAGGATTACAAATTGGATTAGGCGTGCTGATCGGGCGCAAGGCTGCCAAAGGCTGTACATCAATAGATACAGGACAAACGGCAGTATTGCCAACGCCATCTGTTGCGATAAAATTAAGTGTTTGAATACCCAACGGGAAAATTGCTCCGGTTGCGCTGCCATCGGTTTGTTCAAGATCTACCCCCGTGCAGTTATCAGAGGCAATCGGTAATTCAAACACCAGTTCTACTCCTTCGCAGGTCGAAACGGTATCGGTGCTCAGAATAAAACCGCTTGGGTCGGACAAAACGGTTCCGCCAATATTCACCTCAATGGGGCCGCTTGGACAAATAATCACTGGCGGAATATCGTCTAATACCGTGACCGTAAAGGTGGTACTCACCGTTGATCCGTTCAGGTCGGTCGCAATATAGGTTACTACGGTTACACCTGGCAGGAAGGTATCGCCGGGGTTGTAATTGGAAGTAACCGAAGCGAGGTTGCAAATGCCCACTACGATGGGTTCGTCCCAAATAACCTCCTGTGCACAACCAATTTTATTGATGTCTTCTGGAATATTGCTAAATCCTGGCGGGATACCAATAATGGATACCTTAAAGGAACATGTATCCTGGTTGCCACTTGCATCGGTTGCCAAAATAACAACCACCGTTTCACCTACCGGGAAAACATCCCCCGGCCGGTAAATTGAAGAGTCGATGGTAACGCTCGAACAGTTATCGGTTGCTGTCGGGAAAGCCGTCCAGTTGGGAATCGCCGTGCAAGGATCAACATCTTTCAGCAAGAAATCACCCGGACAATTACTAAACACGGGTGGTTGTTTTTCCAATACCAGGATCGAAAAACTACAAGTAGACGTGTTGCCCGAGGCATCCATCGCCATGTACATAACATTGCTGGAACCGATCGGGAAGGGCGTATTGGGCGCTGGTGAACTACTCAAGGTAATATTTGGGCAGTTATCGATGGCCAAAGGCGAAGGCCAATTCAGAATTGTATCACATTTTGTGCTGGATACTTGCACCGTCAGGTTACTTGGACAACCGCTGATGGTTGGCGGCGTCAGGTCATTTACCTTTACTTTGAAGGAACAAAGTGCCAGGTTGGAAGCACTGTCGGCAGCATAATATTCCACCAGGGTTTCACCAATAGCAAACAACGTATTCGGATTATAAACATTGATGATGGTCAAATTTGTACCATCGCAAACGTCTTCAAATTTCGGAACGGTCCAGTTTACGGTAGCGCCGCAGTTGTTTGGACTGGTGCTCACCACAATATCGTTCGGGCAAGAAATTACGTTTGGCGCTGTTTGGTCCAATACCGTGATGGTAAAGGTGCAAGTAGCAGTATTGCCAAAATCGTCGGTCGCTGTGTAGTTCACCTGGGTCGTACCTACGCAGAACAAATCCGCTGGGAGGCGATTGCCGGTGATGGCCAGGTTGGCATCACAATTATCGGTCGCCGCTGGTATTTGAAACCCACCGGGCGCACAACATTCGGTAGAATCTATCGGTAAAACATAGCTGCCCGGGCAAGTGATCACCGGCTTTTGCACATCCCGTACGCTTACTGTGAACGAGCAAGTACTTGAATTACCTTGTCCATCGGTAGCAACATAAGTTACATTGGTATTTCCAACCGGGAAAGCTGTATTTGGTGCTTGGGTAGCCACTGGAACAATGGGTGTAATGCCGCATGCATCCACCGCAGTAGGTGCTTGCCAATTAACGGCGGCCGTACAATTTGCACCTTGTGCATTGATCGTAATGTTGGCAGGGCAGGCGGTCAATACGGGTGTTGAATTGGCATTAATTGTTACTGTCAGCGAACATACAGTGGTTAAACCAACATTATCGGTTGCCGTGTAGGTCACTAAGGTGTTGCCTGCCTGAAATTCGTTAGAAAGGGGGGTGCGCACAACTCCTTGAATGCCGCTGCAGGCATCGCTTGCCTGGGGCGAAGGGATAATCACCGTTGCTTTACAAGTGCCCAATGGTGCCGTTGCTATTATGTTAGCAGGGCAAACCAAGGTTGGCGGGCTTTGATCCACACTTTCAAAATAGCCATTGATTGGATTTACGGGGACCACATCCAAGGCGCTGTTGGCAGCATCAAAGGGTCCGATAAACTCAATCGGTGAGGTGCCATTTGAATTTAGCACGGTGAAAACGATACAAAAAAGATTGCCATCGTCGGGGATATCAGGCCACCCGTTTGTGTTACCGGCTAGGAATTTCAAAAGGCCATTCGGCGTGGTTGCGTAGTTGTTAAAGTCGTTGGGCGTTAAGTTCAAGCCCGGGAATTGATTCGTAATGGCGTTGAATTGCAAAACGGTTTCGTCCCAGTTAATATTAAACTGTAAGCCTATAATGTCGGCAAAATCGCTAACGTGTACACAAGTGGTTACTTGGCTGCCTGCACCGGTACAATCACTGGTAAGGGAGTCTAACTCGAGCGTGACTGGCGTACCAGCATCTACCACCACCAAAAAAGAGCAAGTGCTGGTGTTTCCTGCAAGGTCTAAAGCCGTGTAAACAACGGTTGTAGTGCCTGCATTATACGTTCCATTGGCATTGCCGGTGCCGCTGCCCGTGGTCAAGCCTGTTCGAACATAAGATAACGCTACGGTTCCGCTGCAATTATCGGATAATGCCAAAGGTTGCAGGTTATTTACGGTAGCCGAGGCGGTGCCTGCGGCGGCATTCACCAGGGTATTGGGTGGACAGGAAATCACCGGTGGAGTCTGGTCTACAATAGCAGCGGTGCCATTGATCCAGATCGCCGGTATTTCATTGGGAAGCCCATTTAAGCTTTCAAAAGCTTCTCGTACTGCGGGAATATCCACAAATTGAAGGGGAGAAATACCACCCGCTTTGCCCGTCGTAGTAAAATTGAGGGTAAACAAATTGGCACCTGGAGGCAGGGTTGTACCAGCCAATTGACCGGTCGTCCAGTTGAACGACAGGGTACCTGCTGCTGTAAGGATTACACCAAAATTACTGGGTCCCAGGTTGAGTGCAGGGTTAAATCCATTAATATTCACAAACTTAATCACCGAAGTATCCCATTTTATGGAAAACTGAAGCGATCCCATTGCATCAAAATTCAGGGCAGCTATATTGATGGAGAGGCTCTGTCCACAGGATGCCGTTGCATTTTGTGCAAAAATCGTCAATGTATCACTGGTGGAAGAGGGCTGTAAGGTGATCTTGAAAGAACAAGTTGCCGTGTTCCCCCCTACATCACTTGCCGTATAAGTTACGGTAGAAATGCCAAAATTGAAAACGGCGCCACTTGCGTCCGGGTCGGTTGGCATACTCGTATTGGTTGCACCCACCGATGCCCAACCTACTGTACTAATTGCACAGTTGTCCATGACATTAGAAGGCGCAATATTGTTCACCGCAGTGGGAATCGATACCATTTGAATCAAATCCGCAGGACAATTGAGTGTTGGCTTCTTATCGTCAATTGGTCTTACACCACCCGGAATAACCGTTTTGGGAAGGTCATCGCCGAGCGCATTGGTGACCTCAATCGCCACAGGGTTGCTAATCATTTGAACGGCAGCAAAGGGGCCGCCAATCCGTTTAAATTGCATGGCAAATACCTGCGTATCATCGGGCACGGCGCCACCACCAACTTTTGTCCAGTTGAACGTGATTTTTGCAGGATTTTGGTTAATAAAAGAAGTTTTATCAAAACCAAAGTTTACTCCGGCCCCTGTGAAAGGGATATTAAGGGCAGTAGTATTGATAAAACGAAGCCGTGTGGTGTCCCAGGAAATGGTAAACTGAAAGGAACCCACATTGGTAAAATTCCTTACCCTTATTGGCACTAAAACCGTATCGGTTGAAGCGCAGTTGACCGAAACTGTATCAATTTTAAGGATCACAGCCTGGCCGGACACAAGACCTGGAGATGCCAGTGCCGCGAATAGGATTAGGATTAGTACGATATTCTTCATGGTTTAAATGTCAATAACAATTTGGAAAATGGATGATTGTCTTAACCGGATTCGGGTACTAAAGCACAGGTTGGGTGGGCCAGACAAAAACAGAAACCTTGAACGGTACTGATTTTGCCTGGCTTTCGCAACTGCTATATTATAGCGAAATGCTATATATTAATCAATCAAAATCATCTTTTTACGATCGCTATGTGTAGAGGTCTCTAATTCGTACCAATAAACACCAGCCTTACCTAGTTCATCTTTTCGGAAACTCAATTCGTTGTAACCTTTTTCAAAGTTACCAACCACTGTTTTTACCAATTGACCACCCATGCTGTACACGCGCACAATCCCGCGGCCGCTTTCTGGCAAACGGAAACCAATGCGGGTTTCGGCACTGAATGGGTTCGGTTGGTTTTGATACAAAGCAAATGGTGCGATATCCTGACCATTTGCAGGTTTGGTAAATTCAAGATCCACTTTCATAACGCTGCCTTGCAGGTCGTATGCTTCTGCGCGAATTACTTGCGAACCAACGCTCAACACTTCAGACAAAGCCTGGACACTGCGCAAGGTGCGGAAACGAAGTGTAAACAACACCTCATTGTCAGCAATGCTTACAGGGTCTTTGCTCACCCACAAGGTGGTCAGGTTGCCTTCTGCCAGTTGTGCAGTACCGAAGTGCTCGTTGCTCAATTTGGGTAATGCACCCATTTCTATCGATTCGAGGGTCATCATGTTGGCATCAAAGCCAATGGTCATCTGGTATGCCTGACGGTTGGTAAAGTCACTTGCACGGAAAGGCACTTCGATGATTTCATTGGCCTTAAAGCCTTTGTCTTCAATGCGGAAGTTAAAGTTTCCTTCTGTACGGTCTTCGGTCTGGTCGTTGTTAAACGAAGGCGTAATGTTACCGTTTACGTCACCCATTCGTACTGCCACAAAGTCAACACTTGCATCGGCTAAAGCGGTGAGGCTGAAGTTTAATGGGTAGGTATTTGGACTTAATGGATTTGGCGTTGGGAAGGTGAATGATTTTGGAATAAACTTCCAATCTGGAGATCCCAAAATATGCTGATCGGTACCCAATGCTACCCGTTGAATCCGCAGGTAGTCATTCAGGGTAATGTTGCCATCGCCATTTACATCGGCTGCTACCCATTGATAAGGAGAAGTAAGCAGGTTGCCAAAGATGTGGTTCGAAATGAACAACAAGTCGGCAGCCGTTATGCCATCATTCCCTGAGGTTGATTTGGTTGGGGTGAGGGTGGTCAGGTTGCCCGCGGGCACTGTAAATCCATATGTTCCATTGGTAGGTGTAATCGCACTGTTGCTGATACCACCGGTTAATGCTACCGTTGCACCAGGTACCGGTTTCACAGGCGCACGCCAGGTTTCAATTTTACCCGTGATATCGAAGTCGTTCACCACACAATTGATGGTTACGCTACCGTTGTTAATATCAATGTCATTGATATCCAGGGTTACGTCGATGCCAGCATTGTTGATGTTGAATTCTAATGGAATGGGCGAACTTGCAAAGTTGAGCGAGCTAGTCGTTCCAATTGTGGCAGTACCCAAGGTCAGATTTACATTAAACAATACGGTGTTGTTTGGCAAATTAAGCGGTATGCCTGTATTTGCCCAAAATACACCCAGGGTGTTACCTGGCAGCACATTCGAAATCAAGCCAGGCAAAGCCGGGTTGATGTTTGACAGGCCCGTGAAGGTTCCGACCGTATTGTTGGTCAGGTTCAACGTAAAGGAGAAGCCTGTAGAACTTACCAGGTTTCCGACCGTTACCGGAATACTTACCACTGCGCCCTGACAACCAGATGCTGTTCCGGCGGTGATGACCAAACTTGGGCCTTCATTAATAACTAAGGTTGCTTTATTTATACAACCCGTATTTGTATCCGTAATGGTTACCGTGTAGGTACCTGGAACCAGATTGCTTATCGTTGGGGTGCTTGCGGTGGTGTTCCACAAATAGGTGAAACTGCCCGTTCCGCCGGTAACCGTCACCGATGCTGTTCCGTTGTTGGCACCAAATGAAGTTTCATTTGTGGACGTTGCTGTTACGTTAAACCCAGTGTTTACGCCTAATGCTACTTGTACATTAACCGTGCAACTGTTCATGTTACCATTTACGTCTTTTACAAACAATTGAATCGAATTCGTACCCAGTTCGCCGCAATCGAAATCGGTTTTAGACAACCACATGCTGTCAATACCGCAGTTGTCGGTACTACCCAGGTCAATATCATCCGGCAAAATACTTGCTACGCCATTGGTACCCAGGGAGATCACTACGTTGTTGTTACAAATTACGGTCGGTACGCTGTTGTCGCGGACAATAACATACACTTCATCCACACCCACATTTCCGCAGGCATCTATTGCCGAGAAGGAAACCAGGTAGTTGCCCACCGTATAATTGCCACTGATATCCGTAGAGAGGTTGCCATGCGGCGCATCATTGGTTACCAAAATATCCGCATCATTCTGACAATCAGACAAATACTGTGCAACATTAAAGCTTAACGGCACGGTACAATCTGTGTTGGTTGGGAAGTTAGCCGAACTTACTGTAATCGTATCCGGCATACCCAGGAACACGGGTTCTGCAAGGTCTTCAATTTTCAGGATCTGCGTGTGAACGGCTGTATTGCCACATTTGTCGGTTGCGGTCCAGGTACGGGTTACTTTGTATTCGTATTTGCCACATGCTCCAACAGAGTCTGTTTTAACTTGTGTAAATACGATTTTAATCGAATCGGAAGGTGTACAGTTATCCGTTGCCTTCAAGGTTGGTGCCAACACCAATGGGTCACTGCAACTGATGGTATCGCTCTGTGGCAAACTGGTAAATACTGGTTTTACTAAATCTTGTACCGTAACTGTTTGGTTACAAGAAGAAGAGTTGCCAGAAAGGTCAATTGCGCGGAACGTCCGAACAAATGAATTGCAGGAATAGCCATTGCTTACAGGTACGTCCACAAAGGTGATGCTTCCAGCTGTGATTGGGCAGTTGTCGGTGGCAGTTGCGTTGCCCAAAACCGAAGTAGCAAAGGCTGTATTCGGGGTAGTGCTACAGTTTACCGTCTGGTTGGTTGGGCAAGTGATCGTTGGCGTCACATTGTCCTGAATCACCACATAAGTTTCACAGAAGGAGAAGTTACCAACGGCGTCTTTCACAACCAAAATAATCGGATATTCGGTATCGCCATCTGCTTCATCGCAATCAAAAATAATTTGATTGACCGGATTGCCGATGGTGTCACCATTTGCTTCGTACAATTCCTGTACCTGCAAACTTACCGGAGCACTGGTGCAATTGTCAAAACTGCTGTTGTTCACCAAACTTGGCGTAACAATGGCTTGTCCGTTCGGGTTGAGCGCTACTGAAATACCGTTGATACAGGAAGCAACGGGTGGGGTAACATCTGAAACAACAATGGTTACAGAGAAACTTGCACTGTTGCCGCTCGGATCCGTAGCAGTAAAAGTTACGACATGGCTGCCTACAGGTAGTGTTTCCAGGCTGTCGGTTAAGCTGAAGTAAGCCGGATTGCTGCTGATCACCAACTCATTGTCTGGAGCACAATCTTTTACAATCGGCGCAAGCACTAATTTGGTGGTTTGTGCGCAATCTGCATCTGCGGGATCTGTATTGAATAACAGACTGGATGGTGTAGGTGCTGTAAATTCAGGTTTTTTCGTATCCCGTACGGTAATGGTCCGCGATGCCGTGGCAGTATTGCCGTAGGTGTCGGTAGCCGTCCAAGTGCGGGTAATCACATAATTGTATTTGCCAACACCGGAAGAAGCCTGGTTGGTGTTTTCATTTACCGTTACGGTTGCGCTACAGTTATCGGTTACAGCAGGTAAAGCAGGCAATGCAGGAATTGCATCCACACATGCTTCGATGGTAACGTTGGCAGGCAAGGTTCCCGTAATTACAGGCGCATTTACATCGTTTACTTTAATCGAAGCCGTACAAGAGGCTGTATTACCCCCATTGTCGGTTGCTGTAAGCGTAACCGTTGTTTTGCTCAAATCGGCACAGGTGTACACACTTTGGCTGAGGCTCAAGGTTACTCTTTTCGGTGTTGGTACTGCGCTGCAATTGTCTGGGTCGTGGCTGCCATTGATGCTAAAACTTCCGTTGTCGGCATCAATCATTTGCGGCGTGATGGTTGCGTTAAAGGGCGACAGGTTAATATTTGTCACCGTGTTTTTGCATTTTGCAAGGGGCGGCGCAACATCTGGACAAATGGTTACTTTTTGCAACTGGGTAGAAACGTTGCCGTTGCCATCATTGTACGACCAGGTTACGAAATAGGTTTGGCAGGTTGTTCCGACCAAGGTTACGCGATAGCTGGTAATGATGGTGCCATTGGTAGTCTCTGGTGTTGCATTTACACCACCGGGCGTACCAAAAATGGTTGAGCCGTTGGTACAGTTGGGTTGTGCGGTAGGTGCTTGCAGAATGATAAATCCGCAATTTGAGTTCACATCTGCCAATGCATTTTGCGATGGGATTGGTGCAGTATTATCATCTAATGTTACGGTGATGTTTCTTGGTACGGAGAAATTCGTACCGTCAAATCCCGTAATCGTTACTACGAACTGGGAGCCATCGGCTGGGTTTGGACCAGGTGTTATGTATGTATTGATGGCCGAAATTGCCGTGCCTGCTGCAGGAACCTGCGTGAGGGTATTGCCCGATGGACAGTTGTCGATCACACTGACCAATCCCGTGTAATCCGGGATGGTTTGGGTTGGACAAATGGTTGTCAATAAGGCTGTTTGTTGGCCAATTAATACAGGTGCTTGTACATCTTCTACTTCTACGGTAAACGAGCAAGTAGTGGTGTTGCTAGCCTGGTCTGTTACCGTGTACTTGAATACTGCAGTACCAACAGGCAATGTAACAGATACAGGAATAAACTGGGTAAAAGGATTGTTTGGATCCCAAGGGAAACTCGCAGAAACGGTCTGGTTGCCATTTGCTACAATGCTCTCCGGTCCAAAAGTGAAATTGTTGCATTCATCTACATTTCCGTTGTATGGACGAATCCACTGGAACGTATAACCGCAAACACCTGGCGCATTATCAAATACAAAGTTGTACCCGCAGTAAGATGTAAAGGTCGGATTTGGGTTAGGCAGTAAATAATTTACAAAAAGTGGTGCTTCATTGTCCACAACGGTAATCGTCATAGACTTCGTGCTGGAATTGCCACAGGCATCGGTGGTGGTGAACGTAATAGTGTTAATGCCAGTAGCAAAGCCTATTGTTGAAGTGGCGGTTGCCCCAAAGCCTAGTGTATCCGGAGCGCCGTCTGCGTAATCAATCACCCAGCTTGTATTGGTCGCAAGGGTATTGCTGGCCGTGCAGTTATCAGACAAGGTAGCAGTATAACTACCGGTCGGGAAGCAATTTGGCACTGCTGAGAGGTTGATGGTCACATTGGCTGGCAAGGTGATGCTTGGCTTCGTCAGGTCCAGTACATTAATGGTTTGTTGTGCTTGTGCCGTCAAACCCGCGCCGTCTGTAGCCGTCCAGGTACGCAAAATGGTGTAGTTGCTTGGGCAACTTCCATTGGTGGTGCTGAAAATTTCAGTGACATTGGCTACCGTGCAATTATCAGAGAAGGTAGCATCCGTCAAGGTATTCAAATATGCTTGGATGCTTGGTGTAACCAGTTCGCAAGAAACAATTTGATTGCCAGGTGCCGAAACAACGACCGGTGGCGTTGCATCCTGGATGGTTAAAGTAGCGGTACAGTTGCTACTGATATTACCCTGTGCATCTTTAGTGCGGAAAGTTACTGTGTTTGCACCCAAAGGCGTACAATCGAAGGTTAATGTAGGGTTGAAACCTGCAGGGGTACCCGTTGCGCTCGAAATTTCGAATACCAGGGCATTGCTGGAAGTACAGTTGTCGGAACTACCATTGTTAAAGTCGACCGCATCGACACTTACACTGCCCGGGTTGGTGTTGCTCAATACTTTTACCACATTTTTAGTGATACAAACAGGAGCGATATTATCGGTGATCACCACATTTGCGGTACAAGTAGCGGTGTTTCCATCGCGGTCGGTTACCACCAAAGTAACTGGAATATTGCTGCAACTGCTATTAGTAACCGGAACACCAGTAGGGTAGCCTTGCAAGGCAAAATTGGTGGCGTTGAGGAGGGTACAGTTGTCGGTACTACCGTTATTGATTTGGCTGGCAGTAACTGTGATCGGCGCCGCACTCAAATTTACAGGTATGTTTTTACACAAAGCCACGGGTGGAACTGCGTCAAATACGTCTACAATAAAGGCACAAGTACCCACATTGCCTGATTGGTCATTTGCGGTAATCGTAATTTGCGTTTCTCCTTGTGGGTAAGAATTGTTTGGAGCGCCGCCTACAGTCGTGATATTCAAAGGCAACGAACAACTGCCTGGATCGCTCCAACTTACATTCCACAAAGCACTGCTTGGGATGTGGTTGCAAGACAAGGTATTGATAGGCAAGGAAATAACACCGCTGGGAGGGCATCCGGTTGCTACCGGACGAATAGTATCCAGTACCGTTACCGTGAAGGCGCAGGTGGCGTTATTGTTCGATTGGTCGGAGCAAGTGTAAACCACATTGGTGGTACCTTTTGCGAAAATAGCACTGTTCAAGGTTGCCGATGGATTGGTACCGGTGAAGTTCACCGATGCCTGTACCCCAGCCGTTGCACTCAAGTCAGCATTGTTGTTGGCGGTCGCCGTGATGCTTACAACGGCGCAGTTGCCATCGTATTCACCGGGCAACAAAATATTGTTGCCATCATCCAACACCAAGTTGCCGTTGGTGCCAATGGTCGCATTACAGTTGGTATTTGCAGTGTACACAATCTGGTTCGTTGGACAACTTAACATAGGGGCCAACAAGTCCAAAATGGTTACAAAGCATGCCGCAGTGTCTTTGTTGTTGTTGGCATCCGAAACAATGAGGCTATAAGGCCAACCACTGCCAGGCTGCATAACCAAATCACCGCAATCAAACAGCAAACTTGTGCTCATTGGAATTACTGCACCATTGCTGCTCTGTAAAGTATACGTAATCCCTAGTGGACAGTTGTCCGTCGAACTAAAATCGGCGGCAGTCGTGGCTAAGATGGCCAGACCATCGGCGTCTAATTGCAAAGAAACATTTTTGCACAAGGCCGTAGGCGCTATATCTTCTGTTACATTAAAGGTGTACAACACCGAAAAATTAACCGAATTCGGTGAGTTGTCAATCCAGGAATACCGAATTACGGTTGTTCCAGACGGGAAATTGGTGGTTGCTGATCCGCCGCCGGTCGCTGTGTTAAAGGGTACCAAGCCGTTTAATACAGTAGGGTCAGGGCCACTTACAAAGGTTTCAGACATGGTAACAGGTCCGCAATCAACCGGGCTGCCTAAGGATGGGCGCGTCCAGCTAATTACTTTATCGCAAGTGCTGCTGTTTACTGAAACGGTAAATACCTGATTCGTTTCACTTACCGCTGGCGGTGCATTATCCAATACCGTTACAGTAAAGGTACTTGTGGATGTTTTTCCATTTACATCGGTCACGGTGTAGGTAACGGTGGTTACCCCCAGGTTGAAGAATACAGGGGCCGTAGAAGTATTTGGTGTAAATGGGGTAGAAACCTGGCTGGTCGTACCGGAAAGTGTAAACGTTTGGGTGGCAATACCGCAGTTGTCGCCCGTATTTGGATGTGTCCAAGTAGTATCTGCATCGCAGAAATTTAAAGGAGTGCCAAAATTATCAACCGTGTACAAAGTCAAATTTGGCTTTGAACCAATGGTTGGCGACTGGTTGTCACTCACTACAACAGAAAAAGTACAAGTACTGGTAAGGGAAACATTGTCGGTCGCGGTTGCTGTAACCGTAGTTGTGCCCAATGGGAACGTGGTCAATGGATTATTGTAGGCCACATTTACTGTAGGACAATTGTCCGTTGCAGTTGCGCGCGGATCGCCCGCTAAATAGGTATAGTTACATACGCCAGGATCCATATTTCGGGTAACGGGCGATGGTGGACAAGTGATCACAGGAGCTTGGTTGTCCGTTACGGTTACGGTAAAGGATGCGGTAGCGGTATTTCCCGCAGCATCTGTTACTTTATAGGTTACAGTACTTACACCTCCACCTTCTTTCGGGAAAAATTCAATACCTGCGTTGGTTCCTACTTTGTTATTGATATCAGGAAAGCCGGAAGCTCCGGCTGGAAAATCAATCGAGTAGGTCACAATAAGTGAACCTGCGCAGTTGTCTGTATATTGACGAATCCCTAAAGCCGCAAATGTAGCGGGCTTAACAGGGTTAAGAGACATTGAAATATTAGCAATGTTATCTGCAGCACAGTCTAATGCATTCGTACCGGTGTTTGTGGAAGCCGAAACGCTGCCGGGGCCCTTGATCCAAGGCACCGTATTATCAACAACCGTAACAATGACCATTTTTGCTTCACTTTCTGAAGAAGCAGGACCTGGGAATTGACGATAGGCAACATAAAGTGTTTCAGGCGCGCTTACGCTAGCACAGGTGAATGTGTTGCTCGTGGAAATTGTTTTAGCGGCATCTGCATAATAGTTAATGGCACAAAAAGGACAGCAGTCACTGCTAACCCCGTTGGCCGATAAAATAGATGCATTTAAATCTGCCTGGCCCGTAATTGGATCAAGGCTCATAGAAATAAGTACAGGGGGGCCTGCTACAGATGGCGTAATGGAGCAGGATGCTTGCGCAAATATCTTTGGCGTCGCAAACGCAATGCAACAAAATACCAGCACACCCAGCGCCCAATGGCGAGGTGTAGTTGAATTGTTCATGGTCAACAAATTTGATGATGGGAAAAGAGAAAAATACGAGGGTATCGTGAAGAAGTGTGTAGGTCGCTTCATCAAGTAAATCGGTTTGGAATGAATAAATGTTGTTTTACAATTTCGGTTTCGCAGAACGAAACTGAGGATTGAGATGATAAAGGGAAACTGGAAAACACATGAAACCAACCGAAAACAGTGGATTAAAGGATTGAAATGCAGGCGCAAATTTAGCGTTATTGCGCTGAATTGAGCTATTAAATTTTGCATCCTTTGACGAATTGAAAAATCAAGGATTAGAAGCGTGGATGACGGGATTAAAAAAATGTAGTAAGTAAGGGTTTTTGGTACAAGTACGCGCAGGATTGCGCTTGCAGTTTGTTGTTTTCAAAAACCGTACCAATTTGTTGGTAGGCCTTGCTTGAATATTTGTGCTGATTTCAAATTAAGTATCTTTTTACCCAATTTTATTAGGCCTTAATACGTGTATTTTCGTTTTCGTCACGCTTACCCCAATTTTTACCCAATTTTTTTCAAATGGCTTTATTTTAAACTTTCCACCACAACAAGTCTATTGAAAATGTGCGTATTTTAGCGCCGTATAGCGGCAAATCTGATGCTTTTTCAAACGTTCCAACATGGTCCCACCTCCGGGTCATCCACTTTTTACCTTTATTATGATGCTAAGAATACTCTTTTTCCTTTGTTTACCTTGTTTTTTGTTTGCCCAAACGGAAAAAAACAAATACGATTTCGCGCCCTGTGGCACCCCGTCCGGCATCGATCCATGGCTCTTGCGATACCAACAATACCCACAAAATTACGCCAGTCGAAGCCAGGATACGCTGGTGGTGGGCGTTCAAATTCACCTACTCGCCAATGATAATGGTACCGGCCGATTTACCACCGAGCGCCTCTTGGATGCTTTTTGTCGACTTAATTCAGACTTTGCGCCCGCTGGTATCCGGTTTTATTTTAAAAATCCCTGGAACCTCCTCAATAATTCGACTTGGTATGCCCACGATAACATCCCGAAAGGCATTGAAATGATGCTCACCAACAATGCCCCGGATGCCCTGAATGCTTATTTTGTGCAAGATCCAGCCGGCAATTGTGGCTATAACCTGCTTTATGCTGGTGTCGCAATCAACCATTCTTGTGCAAATCCATCGGACCATACCTGGACGCATGAAGTTGGACATGCACTCGCGATGCCACATCCGTTCATCGGTTGGGAAGGTAAAGTGTACAGTTACAGCATTCCAACGCCCGAACTGCTCACCTACGATTATACCTATTTTCACGATACCCTCGAAACAACGGTGCCTGCCCCGCTCGATACTGCCCTGGTGGAATTCGTCGATGCCAGTAATTGTGCCGTTGCTGCTGATCGCTTTTGTGATACCAAGCCCGATTACCTCAGCTACCGGTGGAATTGCAATACCAACAACAACAGCCCTTTCAAATTGAAAGACCCCGCCGGCGTTGAATTTGAAGTAGATGGCACCTTATATATGTCGTACGCCGCCGATGAATGCCAAAATCGCTTTTCTCCAGCACAAATTGAGGGTATGCGGGCAAATTTAAATTCCGAAAAACTAGCCTGGCTTTCCAATGCCCCCGCCCTGCCTGAAGTAACAAGTACCACCGCAAATCAATGGCCCGAAAATCTGGCAGTGCTCCCGGGAATTCAAACATCCCTCCAATGGTCGCCTGTACCCAATGCAACCTATTACCATGTGGTTGGTTCCAGAATCAGCTCTTTTGCCCTGCGGGATATTGAAACTATTACGACGGATACGTCTTTTTTGACCCCCGTGCTGGCACCCAACCGTAAATATTACTGGAAAGTGCGTGCGTTCAATGATTATTCAACCTGCGCGCCATACACCGCTGTGCGCACCTTTACAACGGGTTTGTTGACATATAGTTACGAGCCTACTGATGCTAACTTTTCCTGTTACCCGACCTTACTAACCGCAGGAGCCGCCACACAGCTTACTTGCGGCGAAAAAACGGGTACGCAAACCCATCAAATCCTGGTGTTTGACGCCATGGGCCGATTGATGCTGCAACAAAATGTCCCGTTTGTGCAAGGGAAAGCCCAACTTATGCTGCCTGCTGAAACTTGGGCTGCCGGTATGTATCAACTCGTGTTGCTGGGAACGCAGCAAGCATACACCCAACGAATCGTGTTGGCACCCCGTTAAAAATAAAGTTTGTCGCGATTTTGCTTTCTATGAACTGGAATAGCAAATTATTGTTTGGCAAAGCTGACCTTCGCGGCGAATATGAACGAATAGCAACAAACCTGACTTTCAAATGCTTTTTAAAAATACAGTTTTAGCGATTGCACTGCTGATTTGCGCTCAATCGCTCCTGGCGCAACAGCCCGCAGATAATTGGTGTGGAACCAAAGAAAAATCACCTTGGCTGGATTGGTACTTCGATAACCGGGCTGCTATTCAGGCCCAACGCGGCGTTGATACTACCTGGCTTTATGTTCCAATGACCATTCATTTGGTTGGAAATGATGCAGGATCTGGTTATTTTCCGATCAACCAGGCCATGCGCGCCGTTTGTGAAATGAATGAACACTTCACCCCTGCCCATATCCGATTTTACCTGGTGCCTGGAGAACCTTTTGTTTACCACAACAACAGCAGCTGGTTCGAACACGATTGGTCGGGCGGTTCCGAAATGATTAATGCCAACCGTTTGCCCAACCGCGTCAACAACTTTGTGGTAGCCGATCCGGCAGGAAACTGTGGGTACTCCTGGCAGGATGCAGTGGTGATGGGACGCAGTTGCTCTGCTGCGGGAAATTCTACCTGGACACATGAATTTGGCCACCATTTGTCGCTCCCACACCCGTTTTATGGCTGGGAAGGCTTTAACTGGGACTATTCCAAACCGGCTCCAGCCGATATCGGTGGTTATCCGGTTGAAAAAATGGATGGTACCAATTGCTACAACTCGGGCGACCGTTTTTGTGATACGCGTCCAGATTACCTGAACTATCGGTGGTCGTGCAATGGCAACTTCGAAAGTACCTTGCTGCTGCATGATCCTAATGACAGCACATTTCGCGCAGATGCGACGCTTTATATGGGCTATTCCTTTGATGATTGTGCTTCGCGATTTACGCCCGAACAAATAGAGGCCATGCGCGCCAATATTTATACAGAACACAATGATTACCTGCAAATTACAGAACCGCTGGCCAGTATTCCCGATGATATCAGCACCGAATTGGTATTTCCGATCGATACCCAGGTGGTACAGTATGATAACGTAACGATGACGTTCAATGCACCGACCGACGGTTCAATTTATCAGTTGGAAATCGGTTTGTTTGAAAATTTTGTGCCCACGATTTACACAAAATCGGTGTACAATCCTGACGATGCCTTGGTTAGTATTCATGTAGACAAAATCATGCCCAACAACCGCAAGTTGTATTGGCGCATTTTGGCGTACAATGAGTGGGATGTTTGTTTGCCGCCAACCCCCATTTCGGTAGGGGTTTTCAAAACGCAAAATCTGTCCGGTACTACCTGGTTGGAGCGCAATTTGCAGTTCGAATTGATGCCGAACCCGATTGCTGCTGGTACCAAAGCCAACCTAATGATCAGCACCAGTACCACGCTTGATGGACGTTTGGTGGTGCTCGATCTTGCTGGCCGTACCTGCCTGAGCGTTCCGCTCGAATTGTCGGCGGGCGATCAACAACTTGAAATCCCAACGGAACAACTGTGCGCCGGATCCTATATTTTAATGCTTCAAAGTGATAAAGGTACCCTGACCAAACGGTTGGTAGTAGGACAATAATGGGCATTGTTCGCAGACAAAGTTTAAAACACTCATTCGTCAATTTAGTCGGTTTAGGCATTGGCGGCTTGAGTGTTTTTTTTCTTTATCCTTATGTACGTGCCGAATATGGGTTAATGCAAATTTTATTGCAGGTGGGCATGATTGGTCTGCCGTTGTTTAGTTTAGGGGCCAATACCATTGTTTTTCGCTTTTTTCATCGGTTTAAGGACAAAGAACAGGGGCATCATGGATTTTTACCCCTGCTCTTGGGGATGGTCTTGTGTGGTTCCCTGGTGTTTTGGTCCATTGCAGCCTTGTTTTGGAACCAATTTGCTCCCTGGCTAAAACTCAATTCTCCCCAACTGGGCGCGCATTTATGGATGGCGTTGCCTTTGTCGTTTTTTTATGTGCTGAGCGTGGTGCTGAGTTTGTATTCTGCCAATTTTAGCCGCATTGTGGTGCCCAGTTTGCTGCTTGATTTTTCTCAAAAACTGGTTTTGCCTATTCTTTTAGGAAGTGTTTTATTCGGTTGGATCAGCATCGATACGGCGCTGTACGGTTTAATATTACATGCTGTATTGGTCACATTAAGCCTTGCTTTTTACCTGCGGCATCTGGGCGAATGGCATTGGAGGTGGCCGAGTTGGTCCTTTATAGATCCGGCATTGCGACAGGAAATGTTGCGTTTTTTACTATTTGGTACTTTTGGCGGTTTTGCCTTACAAATGGCCGCCAAATCAGATATTCTGTTGGTGGGTACCAATGCCACGCTCGAAAACACGGGTATTTATGCGATTGTCGCCTACTTGGCGGCCATTATTGATGTGCCCACCAAAAGTTTGTATGGCGCGAGTATCGCCTTGGTAACCAAGCATTTAAATGATGATAACCGTCTCGAACTGGGTATTTTATACCAAAAAGTTTCGATTAACCTGCTCGTTGCCGGGTTGCTAATATTTGGTGCAATGTGGGTGTCGGTGGAGTATATTTTTCAATTGATTCCACAAGGCGATGCGATGCGGGCCGGTCAATATGTACTCTTTTTTATTGGTGTTTCCCGCTTGGTGGAAATGGGTACCGGACTCAATAATTACCTTGTTTATTACTCCAAGTTTTATGTGTATTCCCTGATTTCGGTGGGTACTATGGCGATCCTAAATGTGGCTTTAAGTTTATACCTGATTCCACGAATGGGCATTACAGGTGCGGCTATTGCCACATTGTGCAGCATTATCGGATACAATGCAGTGACGGTTGGCATGGTATGGCGGTTATTTCGACTCCAACCTTTTACCTCAAAAACGTTGTTGGTACTCGGATTGGCTTGTACGGCATTTTGGCTCGCCAGTTTGCTGCCCGTGGTGTATTTCCCTTTGCTGGATTTAGGTCTACACGCTGGCGCCTATGTACTACTTTTAGGCTTGGCCGTTTATTTTTTCAATGTTTCTCCTGATCTGAACGCGGCATTGGGATTTATCCGCTTTCGCAAAAAAAGTTAATAAATCCCAGCGTCCCCGATATTCTATGACCAGTATGTGCTAGTTAATCTTGAGAAAACAACAAGATCAAGGTACTCTGGTCGCTGCTGATGACTTTGTCTACCCGCACCTTAATACCCGCCTGCACCTCAAAATCTTCGCCGATTTTCATTTGTGCCCGACTGGCCTCTAAAACATCTGCCCAGGCCTTGAGCGATGCGTGTTTGGGCGATAAGGCACTTAGGTACACCATTTGTTTGCCCGCTTCTTTCATCCACAGGGAGTCTGGAAATTGGGAATAGTCACCTTGCACAATAAAACGGTACTCCTGTTTGGTGCTGTTACACACATCCTGGCCAATTTCCAGCAAAACACCGGAGTCGAGCAGCAGGCTTTCCAACGATTGGGTGCCGTTTTTTTCAAAATTATATTGCACTACGCGGGGTAGCCCTTTTTCGAAAATTGGCTCTGGTTTGTACTTGCATTTTTGATTGGTTTGGCATGCCTGTATCCCAAAAAACAGTACAAAACCAACCAAAATCAAAAAAAACTTCATAGTTTGATTCAAAACGTGCATATTCGATCGTTCCTTTTGTTCGAAATAACGTCAAAGTTGGATCGAAATTGCCAAAAATGTACATACACCCGGCCCTTTATTTGATCAAAACCACTTTTTCCGAATACATCCCGAATATACCGATGCCATTGCTGAGGTTGGTATGCACCGTAACTGGTTCCGCCAAGGGCAAATCTTCGGCTTCTCCCTTGCGTGCCTCACTCAACAAATACAAATAATAGTCTTTTGTCAATGCGCGTACATATACTTTGTACCGTTCCGCGTCATTGGAGTTGTAGGAATAAGATTTGTAGGAGATTTTGTACGCTTGTCCATCAAAAAACTGATCCGTGATGACCAGCATATCTTCTGCTACCTGGGCATTTGGATCGTCGGAGGTTTCCGGGTAAATCTTGTATTCATCGTCTTCTATCGTGTCTAACCCAATGAAATTGTTGTTTTCATCAAAAATCGGGAACACATTTATATACAATTCGGTTACATATACACCATAATAGTTGGTTTCACCTGCTTTGTCCCGGATAAATGCATCAATGGCAAATAATTCAGACCCATCCGGACTGATACCGCCATTTTTGCGAAAACGTACTGAATCCACCGCAACGAGGGCTGGCATGGTTTGCGTTGCCTGGATGCCAGGAAAATCGGGGTGACTTACCTTGAGTTCATACGTTTTGCCCACTTCATAGATATTGGACGCAACTGGTATTTCGTACCAGCCATCAGGCCGAATGGTGCTTTCAGGCGCTGTGGCCACCAATTGGCCTTCTTTATACAATTGCACCACCGCATTTTTAACAAAAAAGGCAGAATCTTCCACTACATCTAGCAAGCCGAAATTGCGGGTAACCCGCACCCGAAACGCAGTATCCCGGCTGCTACAAGTGGCATGTACCACGAGCGACTTTTCGTACACCGGCGGATCAATATTGACAACCTGTTCGAAAAAATCGCTGGAACAAGCCTGAAATAATAGGATAACGAAAGCAAAAAAACTGAGTTTGCGCAGCATAACCTGGTTTATTTAGAATTTGAAGCTGTAGTTGAAATAAGGAATGATGGGGAAAAGACTGGCCTGCCTGAGTTGAACGTTGTTTTTGTAGTTCCCGTTGCTATCATACGAGCCAGATTCACTCAGGAACAGGAAAAACGGATTGTTCCGATTGTAGGAATTGTACGCGCCAAACGACCAGGTCCGCTCGTGGTGTCGTTTCTTTTTGGTAAAATCAATGCCCACATCCAAACGGTGGTAGGCATTGAGCCGGAAATTGTTGCGTTCGGTTACGTTGGTGGTTTGGTTGAAATAGTAAACGGGGTCTCTTGAATAAGCGGTGGGGTTGAGGTAGCGGGAATTGCCCAAGGTGGTTACGTTGCCGGTCGAATACACCCAGGTCGCAGATACGCGCACCCGCGGACTGATTTTATACGATCCGACCACTTCAAAATCGTGACGGCGGTCGTATTTGTAAAAGAATTGTCGGCCCTGGTTCAGTTCGTCAAATTGGCGGTAAGCCCAGGAAAGGGTATAGCCCAACCAACCACTGAAGCGTCCGGTTTTTTTCTGGATAAAAAACTCTGCCCCGTATGCAGTGCCATCGCCCTGGGTTACGCGGGTTTGCCAATCGGTAAATTGAAACAAACTTGCCCCTTCGCGGAAGGCAATCACGTTTTTCATCTTTTTATAATAAGCCTCTACACTAAATTCATAGTCTTTACCCAGGGTTTTTGCTGCCCCGAGGGCTACTTGCCAGGCGTCTTGCGGCTTGATGGTTTTGGTGGTCGGCAGCCATAAGTCGGTGGGCAGGCCGATGGTTTCGTTCGTGAGCAGGTGAATATACTGCCGCATGGTACTAAAAGCCCCTTTCAAAGCCCAATCGTGGTTGAGCAAATAACGGATGTTGAAACGGGGTTGCGCCGAAAAATACGCTTTGCCATCGGCGATAAACGACGAAAGGTGCAGGCCATAATTGGTGCGCAACCGATCGCTTATTTTCCAGTCGTCCTCAATATACGCCGCAAGTTCGGGCGCATCCACGGCCGTTTGCCCATATTTGGAGCGCTGGTCGCTGTTCGTTTCGCTGTCTTTGATGCGGGTGTTGAATTCACCTGGATCAAAATTGTGAAAAATGGCATTTGCACCAAATTTGATCAGATGGGCTGGATTGGGCGCATAGTCAAAATCGAGTTTTGCCGCAATGTCATCGATGCCCGAAATATAAGCCACTTGATATATGTACTCGGTATTGGGGGTGCCATCGGTAAAGGTTTCGCGGTCCGTTGCGCCGGTATTGGTGTTAAAATTATACCTGCTGTATGTGACTGTGGTGTTGGCAAACAATTTAGGATTAATCACGTGGTTCCAGCGTGCTGCCGTGGTGAGGTTGCCCCATCCCAGCCCTGTATTCAAGGAAAACTCGTATTTGCTGTTGCTGTATTGGTCTTTTTCGGTTAAATCGAGGTAAAACTTGTCTTTTCCGGTATAAAAACTCAGGTAAAGCCGGTCTTTATTGGAAAGGCGGTAATTTACTTTGGCATTTAAATCATAAAAATAATAACCCGCAACGCCTTCCGAACCCTCGGAACGGAAGCCTGCCTTGATGAGTGGACGGGCCAACAAATCAATATAGGTGCGCCGCGCAGAAATCAGGAAAGAGGATTTGCCCTTTTTAATCGGTCCTTCGAGGGTGAGTTTGGAGGCCACAATGCCAATGGAGCCTTCGCCGTGAAATTCATTTTCATTGCCCTCCTTCATGTTAATTTCAATCACCGACGACAAACGACTGCCATAACGCGCTGGAAATCCGCCTTTTGTGAGCGTAACATCCTTAATCGCATCGGCATTGAACACGGAAAAGAACCCAAACAAGTGGCTCGCATTATACACCGGTACTCCATCGAGCAAAATCAGGTTTTGATCGGGTCCGCCCCCGCGCACATAGATGCCCGATTGTCCTTCCCCGCCGCCGGAAACGCCTGGCAACAGCTGTAACACCTTTAATACATCGGTTTCGCCCAAGAGCGCAGGTACGTTTTTAATCTGTTGAATCGGCACATCAATACGGCTCATTTGTGCCCGACTTTCGATGCGTTCATAGCGTTGGCCCACAATTTCTACTTCTTTGAGCAGCGCCGAAGATTCTAACGGCAAATTAAGTTCAAGGTTGGTATTCAGGTATAACTGCACGCCTTTGGCCTGAAATCCGATATAACTGGCCAATAAAGTGACCGAATCTTTGGTCAGGGTCAGGCTGAAAAAGCCATACGTATTGGTCACCGCGCCTTGTCCACTGCGTTTGTCAACCACGGTAGCGCCAATGAGGCGTTCACCGCTTTTCGCATCGCTGATGTAACCACTGATGGTGTATTTGGGGGTCGATTGGCAAAAAACAAGGCATTGGACAAACAGGAAAAGTCCCGTGAATACGTATCGCCGGGGACAAAATGTACGAAGTAGCGGTTGAAGCATGAAATCAGGGTAAGTAAGTTATTAATTTGGATGTATGTCGGGTGAAACAGTTGGTAAGACGCAAGATATCCTGCCGAGGTTGGTTTTTTTAGGCATTATTTATAAAAAAAAATATTGAAGGGGTGTCGGCAAAGTTTTAATATTTTAATTTACTTTTTAGAACGAAAATAATAATTTTACCTCCCCATTAGTAACTTTCAAGCGCCTTTTTTTTGATAAGATGGAACAATACGGCAAAATACTACTGATCGCCATGCCTATATTTTTGGGGCTGGTATTGCTCGAGCGCTGGTACGGCCAGTGGCACGGAAAAAAAACGGTGCGTACCATGGATATGTTATCGAGCCTCAGTTCGGGCGTAACCAACGTGGTCAAAGACGTATTGGGCTTGAGTATCATCGTTTTATCCTATGGGTGGATGGTACAACACTGGGCGCTTATGCACATCGAATCCAGTTTTCTGGTGTATACCATTGCCTTTATTGCGCTCGATTTTTCGGGCTATTGGGTGCATCGTTTGAGCCATGAAGTCAATTTTTTCTGGAACAAACACGCCATTCACCACAGCAGCGAAGATTTTAATTTAGCTTGTGCGTTGCGGCAGCCTATTTCGTCTTTTGTTAGTTTGTTTACTATCTTTTTGTTGCCAGCGGCACTATTGGGCGTACCTGCACCGGTGATTGCCGTAGTGGCGCCTTTGCATTTGTTTGCCCAATTCTGGTACCATACCCAGCATATCGGACGCATGGGATTTTTGGAGCATATTATCGTTACGCCCGCACATCATCGGGTGCATCATGCGCTCAATCGGGAGTACATGGACAAAAACCACGGCCAGATTTTCATTATTTGGGATAAGTTGTTTGGCACGTTTCAGGATGAATTGCCGGGCGTACCACCTATTTATGGTATCACACGTCCTGCCAATACCTGGAATCCGATCAAAATCAACTTTCAACATATCTGGTTATTGATCAAGGATGCCTGGCGCGCGCGCAGTATTTGGGATAAAATTCGCATTTGGTGGATGCCCACCGGCTGGCGACCTGCCGATGTAGAACAGCGTTTTCCGGTTCAAAAAATTGAAAATCCGCATTATTTTGAGCGGTACGAACCAGCAAGCACCCCGGCATCGCGGCTTTGGGCGAGTGTGCAGTTTAGTTTTGTGGTTATCCTGTTGTTTTACTTTTTTGGCAACATCGCGCGGATTGGTGCTGGCAACCTGGTATTATATGCTGCGTTTATTTACCTGAGCATTTACAGTTTTACCGAACTGATGGACCGTAATCCGCTGGCTTTGGGTTGGGAAGCGCTCAAAAACGGGCTGGGTTTGTATTGGATTTGGCAAGCGGGGGGCGATTGGTTTGGTATGTCGGCCTTGTTATCCTGGGCGCCGATGGCCGTCGCGGCATATTTTGTACTATCTACCGTAATGACGGCTTTTTTTGTGGGAACCGAAATATGGAACGACCGATCGGCGGGCAATATGCGTTGGAGTTTATGATCGGAACATGACGAAAGCGGCCCGTTTGTACCGCCAACAAAGTCCTATCTTGCGCCAAATTTTAAAAAATGTCCGTTTTTTCAACTTATAAAACATTGCCCGTTGCAGCCCGAGCGGTAGTTGCCATTTCGGCGGGTGTAGCGGTTGGTATCGCTATTTTTCGAACTGTATTGGCGCTTGCACCCTTTCAACCGCCTGCCGGTGTAACGTATTGGGAGGGTTCTCCTGCTTACGTAGCCTGGGTAAAAACACTCACTACCCAGGATTGGTATCTCTTGCTGGGCACCATGTTGGGTGGTTCTTTTCTGGGAGGGTTTGTCACCCAAAAACTTACGCCACCCGTTAACTTTCCGCCGCCTTTGATCACCGGATTTACCATTCTTTTTTACGGAATTGTACAGTTTCTGGCATTTTATAACCCGGAATGGATGACCTTTGCGGCCTGTTTCGGTTGTTTATTTGCAGCTTGGGTAGGCGGCCTGTTGGCGCGATTATCCGTTTAAATTAAAGTAAAAAATTCTAAAATATGTTATCTACCGATCAGGCGATCCATGGATTGCAACCCGCTTTGTTGTGGCAACGCTTCTTTGAATTGAGCCAAATTCCACGTGCATCCAAAAAGGAAGAAAAAGTTACGGCCCATTTAGAGGCTTTGTTTCAATCACTCAACCTGAAATATTCCCGCGATAAGGTGGGTAATTTGGTGGCAAAAGTTCCGGCCAGTCGGGGATACAGCAAAGCGCCCATCGTGGTATTGCAAGGGCATAGCGATATGGTGTGCGAGAAAAACCGCGACACCGTGCATGATTTTGATAAAGATCCGATCGAATTGATCCGCGATGGCGAATGGATTGCCGCCAATGGGACTACTTTGGGCGCTGATAATGGCATTGGCGTAGCAGCCGCTTTGGCCATCCTGAGCGATCCAACTGCCGTACACGGTCCACTGGAGATATTGGTAACGGTGGATGAAGAAACGGGCCTGACTGGTGCCAATCAATTGTCGGACAAACGGTTGCGCGGCAAATACCTGCTCAATTTGGATACCGAAGAAGACAATGTATTTTGCATCGGTTGTGCGGGCGGTATAGATACGGTAGGAACATTTGCGGTGGAAGAAACGGATTTGCCTGCAGGCGAATGGCACGCATTTACCTTGCGGGTAGGCGGCCTCAAAGGCGGACATTCCGGCGTGGATATTCATTTGGGCCGCGCCAATGCCATCAAATTAATGGCGCGGGTGCTGCATGCGCTGCAAAGTTTGAAACCGATGATTACCGCTATTTCGGGCGGGAGCAAGCGCAACGCGATCCCCCGCGAAGCCGAATTGACCGTGGTGTTGCCCGCAGCGGCAGTTACCAAGGCTCGGGAGGTAGTGGCGTATTGTCAGCAGCAGTTTTTAAATGAATTTAGCATTACAGAGGAAGACATTCAATTAGAATGGGCGGATGCGAAGTTGCCAGCCAGCGTTTTTTCCACCCGTTTGATGCGTAAATTAATTCATACCCTGTTGGCGATGCCCTGCGGGATGTTGCAAATGAGCGCGGCGATCCCCGATTTGGTAGAAAGTTCGACCAATTTGGCGACGATTGTGGTGGAAAATGGGATAGTGCGCATTGGCACCAGCCAGCGGAGTTCCATTGAAAGCGCTAAAAAGTATTTTGCAGCCAGTGTGGCCGCTACCTTTCAGTTGGCAGGGGCTAAAGTGATCCAAACCGATGGTTATCCGGGTTGGCAGCCCAATATTCAATCCGATTTGTTGCGGATCTGCAAAACCGTAGCCGTGGCACAAACGGGCGTTGCACCTGAAATCAAAGCCATTCACGCTGGTCTGGAATGCGGTATCCTGGGCAACAAATACCCGAACATGGAAATGATATCGTTTGGGCCTACCATTACTGGCGCGCATTCACCCGATGAGCGCGTGCATATCCCGGCGGTACGGAAATTTTACGATTTGTTGAAAGCGGTGTTGAAAGCGATTGCGGAGGAAGGAAAGTAGGATAGGCCAATATACAAAGATGCCGTCCCGCTGGGACGGTCTTCATTGGGATGCGGGTGTTACAAAGATGCCGTCCCGCTGGGACGGTTTTCGTTGAGATGCGGGTGTTACAAAGATGCCGTCTCACTGGGACGATTTTCATTGGGATGCGGGTGTTACAAAGATGCCGTCCCGCTGGGACGGTCTTCATTGGGATGCGGGTGTTACAAAG
>JBBAVI010000060.1:0-33584 GCA_040397785.1 Saprospiraceae bacterium
TCCGGGGTTGACCGGAATCAAATGCTTTTATCTTATCGGATTGGTTTTAGGTTTTGAGACACACTACTGGACATATTTCGCACAAATGTTACACAGATGTATTTTCACGGATGTTACGCGGAAAAATCTGCGTAACATCTGCCTTTTTTCTGTGTAACATCTGCGCGAAATAAAAATGTCCAGTAAAGTGATTTTGAGATTAGATATTTAAAAGTAAACCACCGCACATGATAGGGTATTGCAGGAAATGTGCCAAGGAGATGGTGAGAAACCTGTAATTTTCAGGTAAGGCTAAAAGCAAAAGAAGCATTTGATGCACATAACTCCCACCAACATTGTTAAAGCGCCGTATATTTGCGGATAAGAAAACTATAAATATGACCGTAACCATCGAAACATCGGGGATTCAAGAAGTTCAGCAGCTGCTTGTGTTGCTTAAAACCTTGAAGACATCGTTATTAAATCATATCTCCCTACATTCGCTTTTAAAATGAAAAATATAGCAATAGGATTTCTCTGCATTTTTGCGTTCATGACCATCTTTAATGACTTTTTTATGGCATTGGATTTAAAAGGGTTTTACCTGAGTAATTTTTCTAAATACTTAGTTGCTGCCCTTTGCTCCGTGTCTATTTTCTTCTTAAAAAAGAAGGAAATAAATCAAAATACTGCTTCTTAGGCTTGGCTCAATTAAACCTAGTTTAGGTGTTTTATTATTAGAAACCCCTAATTTCACCCCATGCTATTCAACAAAATCCACCACATCGCCATTATTTGCTCCGATTATGCGCGCTCCAAAGCATTTTACACCGAAATATTGGGTTTAAAAGTGATTCGGGAAGTGTACCGGGAAACGCGGCAATCGTATAAGCTAGACCTTGAACTCAACGGCCAATACGTCATCGAACTATTTTCCTTTCCCGCTCCCCCACCCCGCCCTTCCCGACCGGAAGCCCTTGGGTTGCGGCATTTGGCATTTGAGGTAAACGATTTGGATGCAGTCGTAACCCATTTGCAAGCACACCAACTATATGTCGAGCCGATACGCGTAGATGAATTTACCGAAAAACGCTTTACTTTTGTGGCCGATCCGGATGGTTTGCCGATCGAGTTTTATGAAAAATGAGTTGAACGATGCAACAAAACAATCCTTTACACGGCGTTACCCTGCAAATGATGCTGGAAGAATTAGTAGATTATTACGATTGGCCAGCATTGGGCGAGCGGATTCCAGTTCGGTGTTTTTTATATGAACCGAGCATCAAATCCAGCCTGGCTTTTTTGCGCAAAACACCCTGGGCGCGGGAAAAAGTGGAAGATTTGTATCAGAAACTATTGCGATAATGATCTTTAATCAAATTCATAAACATTTAATTTAAAATAAAATATATATTATATCGAATAAATTAGATGCATATCCGTGCATTTACGCGCGAAAGAAACCTACCTTCGTCCTGGTTTTTGGTTGCTCTCTCCTTGAGAAAGCATTAAAAGGGAACACCGGTGTAAATCCGGGGCAGTCCCCGCTGCTGTAAGTTTTATCCGAACACGCGTTTGGAAGCAAAAAGCACGATGCCACTGTGTGCAACACGGGAAGGCGCCTTTTGTAAAACGAGCCAGAAGACCTGCCATTCACCAACTTGTACCAGGCTTCGGGCAGAAAGCCGGGAACGATGTGCTTTTAGCGCCGAAATCACCGCAGGGTGTTTTGGGCTGTACACATCTACCGATCCTTCCCGTTTGCCTTTCATTTTCACTTTTTTAAACATTAAAAATGAAAGTCAGACTTTTCAAACCAACCCTTTTTTATGTGCTGCTTGCATTAAGCGCCTTTTGGGCCTGCAAACCGGATCCGGTGCTCGACGATTGTGGCAACCGCAATGGCAATTACGACAAAGGTATTTTTGTGGTAAATGAAGGTTCGTTCAATGGAACGGGCAGCATTACCTGGCACGATGCGAGCCGTAACCTCACCGTCGAAGATGTGTATGCTTCCGAAAACTGTGGCGCCGTGCTGGGCCAATTTGTGCAATCCCTCACTTTTCACAATGGCAAAGGCTACATCGTTGTCAACGGAGCCAACAAAATTGTGGTGGTAGACGCCTCCACCTTCGAATACCTCGATACCATCGGCGGACTGGGCTTTCCGCGCTATTTTTACGCAGTGGACAACAACACGGCCTATGTTACCCAATGGGGCGCAGATGGCTTTTCCGGCAGTTTGGCAAAAGTGGATCTGAACACCAATAAAGTGTTGAGTACCATAGCATTGCCACAACCTGAAAAGATGTTTAAATCAGGTGCAAACACCTTGTTGGTCGCCAATATCGGCGGCTATGGACTGGATTCAACCGTTTCCTGGGTTGATTTGAGCATTGGACAGGAAGTGGATCGCAGAAAATTCCGCGGTGCGCCCAGCGGTTTTGCGGCTTTAAATGGCACCCCGTTTGTAATTTGCAAAGGCGGTTATGGTCCAGCGCCCAATTACGATGCCTACCCAGGATGGCTGGCTAACACCACCAATGGCAACGGATTTGAATTATTGCCGGGCGCCGATGATTTGTGCGCCAATCCTGCAGGCAACACCTTATATTATATAGCGGGTGGTATTTGGTCCTTTAATGGCACGGGGGCGCCTGTTAAAATCGTGGATCAACCTTCGTACGGACTGGCTTGTGACCCGGTCAATGGCAATTTGTATTGCAGCGATCCGAAAGATTTTTCTTCGCCGGGGTCGGTATCTATTTATCAACCGAACGGAACAAAAATCGCTACTTTTCCAGTGGGTATTGCGCCTGGGGAAATTGTGATTCGGAATTAATCCGACAAGGCCCTTTTCTTTTTTGAGATCTTTTGTTGAGGTTTCTTCCGGCCTTATTCAAATCCCGATTTTGCGCCATTGTAGCCCGCCTAAGATGGCAGCAAAATCGTTGGATTTGAATAAAGCCTTGATTTTTTTTGGTTACTTTTTTGCATCAAGGCAAAAAAGTGACAATGCCAAAATTAAGTTCAAATCATTAATTACATGGTATAAAAATACCTGCTCTTACACGCTATTTTATGGATGCTTAAGATTTTATCATGGATTTATGGCGAGGTGTAAATTCCATTGGCGGGGTGACTGAAAAAGTCGCCCCGTCAATAGAATTTACGCATTATCGTGGGATTAAAGCAAGCTTGAGCGCTGCGGATTACTAGTGCCAATTTAAGCCCAAACTCAGATAGGCGATGCCCTGATCGTCCCAGCTCCCGCCATTGTTGTAGAAGAGATTGCAGCTTCCCTCTAGGGTTAAGTTGCGCCAAACTCTGAACTCAGCCCCCAAAACGGCCGGAATATACCAGTTGCCCGGTCGCCGAAAAGCATACTCCACGAAATTGCGGTTTTCAAAAGCATAGTTGCCAAGCATAAACCCGGATTCCAAAAAGAGGCCAAATCGGTTTGAAGATACTTTTTGCACCGGGTGGATGACATAATACCTTCCCCATATTCCTGCCATATAAAAGTTTTGCGTGGATGTTTCAAAGTTGCGCGCCTTGATAAAACGCGCTTGAATCCCTCCATATAGCTGTTTGGTGATGGAGACTCCAGCTTTAGCCGCTGCAAAATGCGCCACTTCATATTGGTTGTCGCGGTCGCCAACATAATCTTCTTCAAACCCGTAATGGACGCCCAGCAGCAATCGATCTCCCCAGGCATGACTGGATTTTCCCTGAGCAAGGATGGTAAGAGGAAGTAGCAAAAGCACGTATAGTAGAAATTTGATGCGCATAGGAAGATAGTTTTATGTTATATCAAGATGTTTTTGGCGCGGTTTGAGTTGCCTGACACCCAGCAAAGCGTAAACATTTGGGTAAGATATTCGACCTCTAGCGAGGTCGTGCGGAAAAAATACCATTGGGCGTTGCTACAAATATTTGACCTCCAAGGAGGTCCGTGCCTTGCCTTTGAGATTCCAGGAGATGGTTTTAAATCAATAAATCATTGGGCAACGCGACGACCTCGCGAGCGGTCGAACATTTGTAGAAAAGATACAATGTCCGAACCCGCTCACGACTTCGGAGAAGTCGCACATTTGTAGGTCTAATAAAAGAAATGAGCCATCCCAAATTTTAGTTTTCACCAAAATTCGGGATGGCTCATGTTTGTATTTATTTTAAAATTAAAACTATTTACTCAACACAATCTTCCGCATCATCTGCACGCCGTCCACTTGGATCAGCAGCGAATACATTCCGGCTGCCAGTTTGTGTAGATCCAAATTGAATTGATTTTGCACAGTCGATTGAATCGACATCAATTTGCGGCCAGTCAGGTCGTAAACCGCCAATTGCAAGTCTTTTCCGCTCAAATTGTCGGGTAAAGCAATAGTCAGAAAACCCGTAGTTGGATTTGGATAAACACCCACTTGTTGCATCCAACTAGGTGTTTCGGTACCCACCACACTGATTACTGTTGCTGGACTGCTGGTTGCAGAACAACCATTGGCATCTGTTACAATGACGGTATAAGTGCCAACGCCCAGTCCAGTAAGGTCTTCTGTATCCAATGCAATGGGCTGGCCGTTTTTATACCATTGATAGGTGTAGGGCGACAAACTGCCGGTAATATCCATATTAATGCGCCCTACCTGGGTGTTTTCAATATCATTATACACCGAATCGATGTCCACACTCAAAGGGGTCAAAATGGTTACTTCGAAACTACAAGAACCCACGTTGCCTTGTCCATCGGTATAAGCATAAGTGGTCAGCGTAGTTCCGAGCGGGAAAATAGAGCCGCTCGGCAGTCCTTGCTCCAAAGCAAACCCACCACCAAATCCAAGGCAGTTATCCGTAGCGGTAGGCGCATTGTATTGCACCAGGGTATTCCCAAAACAACGAATAATGGTTTGCGGGCAAATCAATACCGGCGCAGAATTATCGACAATATTCACCACAGTACTGGCACTGGAGGTATTCCCCGAATTGTCAGTGGCAACCAGAAAAACGGTGTGCAGGCCCAATTGCGTACAATTGAAGGAATTGGGTGAAATCGCAACATTTCCTACTGCGCAGTTATCACTTACAGTGGCATTCAGGTTTTGTACGGTCAGGGTTACATTGCCTGAAGGACCGAGGGGAACGTCTACAGTATCCACAACAATGGATGGTGACTGGGTATCTACTGCAATTACTTCCGCCGATGTTTCTGCTGTACAGCCGTTTTCGTCCGTTGCAACCGCCGTGTAAGTGCCTGCAACGAGGTTTACCGCCAGCAACCCGGTTTGGTTGTTGCTCCATTGAATCGATATGATGCCGGTTCCGCCGTTTGGAAGCACGCCTGCGACGCCCAAAGGACTATTGGTACAAACCGTATTGATAACGATATCTACCGACAATGAAAGTTCATTGGGTTGCACAATCGTAACTGAATCAACAATTTGGCAACCATTATTATCCGTTACAGAAATCAAATAATCTCCTGCAGCCAAATTATCTGCGGTAGCCGTTGTGTCACCCGAACTCCACTGAAAGTTGAACGGATTGGCACCGCCCGTCAACACAATGGTGGCCTGACCTTCCGTCGTGCCAAAACAAGCGGGATTCACCGTAAGGAAGCTAGTCAATAAATTGCAATTGCCTACTTCAACTTCCACCGTTTGGATATCCGAACAACCATTGCTGTCAAAAACAGTTACGGTGTAGGTTCCACCTGCCAGACTATCCTGTGCAGCAGTGGTAATGCCATTGTTCCACAAGTAGGTGTACACGCCCGATCCACCGCTTGGATTGGCCGTAGCAGTTCCATTGTTGGTATTGGGGCCGCTGGCACCCGTTGTGCTCACATTTGCAACCAGGGTATCCGGTTCGGTAATCGTAAAGCTGAGCAAAACCGGACAGTTATTGGCATCTGTAACTGTTACGGTGTAGGTATCTGGCCCCAGGTTGGATACAAACGAAGTACTTGCGCCGTTACTCCAGGCATACGTGTAGGGTGTATTTCCGCCTGTCAGCGTTACAGAAGCAGAACCATTTGCGTTGCCATAGCAGCGTACATTCGCTTGCTGAATGGTGCCTTGAACGGCGCAGTCGTATTGACTAACTGAAATGGTTTGTGCTTTTGTACAGCCATTGCCATCCGTTACGGTAACCGTGTAAAAGCCTGGCAACAAACCTGTTATAGTTGCTGTGGTATCAAGGGTGTTCCATTGGTAGGTGTAGGCAGGCGTACCACCGCTTGGCGCAGCACTTGCCGTACCATCGGCGAGGCCATTGGCGGTTTGCGGTGTAGCCGATGCATTACAAACCAAAATAGCAGGTTCCGTGATGGTGGCCACGGCAGTGGAAGTGCAATTTTCGCCATCCGTAATGGTCACGGTGTAGGTTCCACCCGACAGGTTGTTTAATACGGCAGTGTTGCCGCTATTACTCCAGGCATAAGTATAAGTACCATTGCCGCCTGCTGCGGAGGCCGTAATGCCGCCGGTATTGTCACCAAAACAAGCGTTATTGGTTTGTCCGGATAACGTTGCCGAAACAGCACTGTATTGAATAACGCTCGCAGTGTCCTGGCTCACACAGCCATTTACGGTATTAGTTACTTGTACGATATAAGCACCTGCTGCGTTGACCACCAGCAAGCCTACCGTACCTGTAGTGTCTTGCAAACCATTTGGACGAATGAACACATGGTTGAGGTTTGCAGGATTGGCCGTGCTCGCAGCAATCAGATTGATGGTTGCGTTGTTACAATTCAGGTTGCCCGATGGGGTAAGCACCGCGCCTGGCACTGTGGTATTGAGGGTTAACGTAGTCGTTGCCGTACTGGTACAACCGTTGGTACCGGTTACCAGCAAGTTGTAAACCCCTGGCGTAGTAGCAGTTGGATTGGCGATGGCCGCATTGAAACCATTGGGACCTGTCCACAAAAAGGACGAGCCATTGGTTGGCGACACGCCATTTAAGGTAACAGATTGCACTACACAAGTGATGGAACCGCTGGTGGCAGTTGCGCCAGGCGGGTTATTGTTTGCAATTACCACCGCTGTGCGGGTGGCAGTACAGCCCGTTACACCGTCTGTCACCGTGAGGAAGTAACTTCCTTCCTGGTTTACAATTGGACTTTGCAGGGTAGAGGTAAAGCCATTAGGGCCCGTCCAGCTAAATCCAGGTGTAGTTGCATTGGTCGTTGTTTGAATAACCACCTGTGGGTCTGTACATGTATAAGTACCTCCACCAACTGTAACAGCAGGTGGTGTAGTTAATGCGATTACACTGGTGGTTGAACTGGTGGTACAGCCATTGATGTTATTTGTTACACGTAAGCGGTAGGTGCCGGGTGCATTTACGATTGGTTTCAAGGTAGTGGAGCCCGAAACGATATTCCCGCCATTGGTTGCTGTCCAAAAATACGAATATTGACTACCCACAGAACCGGAGCCTTGCAGTTGCACTTCAAGTTTGGTGCAGGTAAGCACTTGCGGCGGACCAGCACTTGCTTGCGGCACATTCAGGTCGGCAGGCACAAAAACGGTCGCCGTGTCATAACATGTTTTTCCGCCTTGGGCGCGTGTGAGCACGAGTGAATATTCACCCGAAGCCGTGGCAACCGCCGTATTGGTGTTGCTAATCACTTGTCCGGCGCTGTTGAACCACTGATACAAGACCCCATTTCCGATGGTCGATCCCACACTGGTAAGCACCACACTTGCTTCAGCACAAGTAATGGTGTCCGGTTGTTGTACGACCGCTTTAATCGGGATTACGATGGTCGTAAAGTTTACAATACTATCGCAGCCTTCAAACGAGGTTAGGGTCTCCTGGTTGGTGCCGTTTTCACAATATTCAAATCCATTGATGCTAAAACATTCTCCTTCGCAGAGGTAGACTGGCGGCAGATTTTTTACATTCAAAGGCAAAACCCGTACTTTTTGCCGCACAATACTATCGCAACCAAGGTAAGAAAGGTAGGGCGAAGACGTTAATATATAGGTGCCCGGCACCGCCAACACTGGACGCGGTTCTTCGGGCCATTCGTACGGTACTTGTGAATAACACACGACACTTTCTTCCAATACATTAATCGCCAAAGGTGTATTAGCAACCGCCAAACAACGCGTAACCGGTGCGCTACAAGCATTGGATGCCGTGACACACACATTTCCACCTGCCGTAGCAAAAGTGATATCTACCGCGTTGCCATTGGCTGCAGGTAAAATCAAGACATTGCCCGCGCCATTAATTTTTGCACCAAACGGGGCGGTCCAGGTATAAGAAACAGCATTGGCAACTGGCGGAATTGAATATTGCGTGGTGCCATTTGGACAAACCTGCGATAATCCTTCCAAAACACCCACTGGGCCCAAGGGCAATGGCGTAACAGAACCAACTGGTACCGTAATTGTATAGTTACAAATATCTCCATTCAAACCATCTAAGAGCAACTGATAAGGCGCACCAACGGTCAGATTATTCAACGAAAGGCTGAAACCACCCACGCCGCCACCGCCCGGATTTGGCCCTGCCGCACATGCAACCGGCAAATTACAATCCGTCAGCACCGCAGCCTGCAAACCATCGCCACCCTGACAACTTAAATATTCAATGCCAATGACCACCGTTGAGGTACCTGCAATAAAGCCGTACCAACGTGGATTTTCAAGCACAATCGATCCTAAACAAACCGAAACATTAGAGCCATTCGGCAAAAACTGGTCGTTGGTGTCGGTAAATCCATCTAAATCGCAATAAATGCAAGACTGGGTGCATCGTATCGCTCCCGGAGGTGTTGGGGAACCACAGGAAAAAAGGTTTTGTGCACCTAATTGTCCAACTAAGACGAAAAAAAGGCAGCAAAACAATAAAGGAATCGTTTTTTTCATAATTCGGTTAAAAAGTGGATGAAAGTGAATATCAGTGCTTGCCCAAAGTTATGCTCGGGATCAAAACTACAATGGGTATGATACAGATGACACAAGCGACTGACGTGCATGCGACAAACAACATGCCAGAACAAAGGTAAAAAATATAAATTGGTATAAAAATACCAGCGGACACTTTGCGGTTATGTGGGTTTCATTTTCGCGACCAACTTCATTCGAACTGCTTTGTTTTTTGCTGTTTTGTGCAAAAAAATCACTTCTGTACAAGCATCCAAGCCAATTCTCAGAATTTTCCGTTCTTTAGCATCAAATTAAACCTAGTTGTGCGGTTAAAAGCCTCCCTTTTTTGCTTAATATGCCTTTACGGTTGTTGCTGCGGCTACTTTGCGAGCGCGCAGGCACTCCCGCGTGTGCGTAATTTTACGCCGTTCGAATACAATGCCCAGGCCCAAAACTGGTCGCTTAGTCAATCTGGCAAAGATGGTTGGTTGTATTTTGCCAACAATGGCGGCCTGTTGGAGTTTGACGGCGCGCGCTGGCAATCCTATGTTTTGCCGCAAAAACAAACCGTGCGCGCGGTCGCCGTCGGGGCCGATCAGCGCATTTATGGGGGAGGTTTTGCCGAATTTGGCTGGTGGCAAAAAGATCCAACAGGCAAACTGCAGTACCAATCTTTGAGTCAACACGTGCAGGCAACCCACCTTTTAAAGGAAGAAATCTGGCATATCCTCGCCTTGCCCAATCAAGTACTATTCCAGTCTTTTTCTACCATATACCGCTATGATTTTCAAAAAATTACGGTAATCAATCCGCCAGGAGCGATCATGTTTTTACAACAAGTGGATGGACGCTTACTCTTTCAAGTGATTGGTCGCGGTATTTTTGAATTGCTACCCGATGACCGTTTCGAATTGTTGGAAGGCACGGAAGTGATTGCCGATAAAATTATACAGTTTATTGTTCCAGATGGCGCTGGCGGATTATTGCTCGGTGCGACCAACGAGGGTATTTGGACCTATCAGGGTAAGAAAATAAGCCCCTGGAAAAATCCACTCAACGCTGATTTCAAACGGTATCAACTCAATAAGGCGCAGCCCATGCACGATGGCAGCCTCGCAATAGGTACTATCTTGAACGGCCTATACCTCCTTGAACCCAACGGGCAATTGCGCTACCACCTCAACCGGGAGTCCGGATTGCAGAATAATACAGTACTGGCCTTGCAGGAAGACCAGGACCACAACCTTTGGCTCGGATTAGACAAGGGGATTGATTTTGTTGAAATTAATTCACCCATTACCTATTACAGTGACAACACTGGAAAAATAGGAGCTTTGTATTCTGCAGCCCTTTTTCAGGACCGTTTATACATAGGCAGCAACCAAGGGGTATTTGTAAAAAACGCAAGCCAGCCATTTACCCTGATTAATGGTACACAAGGGCAAGTATGGCAATTGCAAGCATTTGACAATCAATTAATTTGCGGACATAATAGTGGAACCTTTGTGCTCAAGGGTACTGTTGCGCGCAAAATATCGTCGGTTACAGGCGGTTGGTGTACGCTCCCAGTGCCCGGCCAACCCGAAGCCCTCCTGCAAAGCACTTACACCGGATTGGTTGTGCTTAAAAGAGGCCCTGATGGAACGTGGGTGTTCGCGCACCGGCTGGAAGGATTCGGGGAACCACTGCGCAAAATTGTATTTGATGAACAAGGCTATTTGTGGGGCGCGCATCCCAACCGCGGGGTGTACCGTTTACGCTTGTCGGACGATTTAAAAAAAGTGTCGGAGCAAAAAAACTTCACCACGGCCGATGGATTGCCCTCCGATTTTAAAACCGACCTGCTTTTACTTGAAAATCAATTGATTGTCAATCCAGAAAGCGCACCAAGGGCCGTTCGTTACAATACCGGAAAAGTGCAATTTGAAACACTGCCCGAGGCCTTGCAAGCCGACAAACTTTTGCCCGGCAAAGACGGCGATTATTTTAAATTATTCAAAGCGCGCATTATGCTCCAAAGCGACGCGCAACAATACTGGTTTCCCATCGCGCTGGTAGAAGGATATGAAAACATCCTGGGATTAAACGACCAAACCTATTTATTTTGTCAGGAAAATGGTTTCGCACTGTTGGATAAAACACGCTTGGTGCCTGGTCTAACCTTTTACAAAGCACAACCAATCGTACGGAGCCTGGAAGCAGGGGATGTGGCCATACAACTAGATTCGAACCGTGCTAAGGGACCGATCCCTTATCGACTGAATGATTTGCGCTTTCGGTTTGCTGCGCCGATTTATGGGTATGCTCCTAAATTTAGCTGGAAATTGGAAGGTTTTTCTGACCATTGGTCGGAGTGGCAAACCGTGCCGGAAAAAGAATTTACCAATTTGCCGCCCGGCGATTATGTATTTTGGTTGCGCACCGACCTTTCGGAAAAAGAAAGCCCATTTTATTTCAGCATTATGCCTCCCTGGTACCGCAGCCTCTGGGCCTGGTTAATATATGCTTGCCTTACCTTGGGCTTGTTGTTTTTATTTGAAAAAATCAATTTGCGTCGGCTTGCCATCCAGCGCAACCAACTAGAAGCCGAAAAAGAGCGCGATTTATCCCAACAACGTACCACTGCCGAGCGCGAGATGCTTAGCCTGGAACTCGACAATAAAAGCCGCGAACTTTCTAATGCAGCGCTCGGATTAATTCGGAAAAACGAAATTTTACTCAAAATAAAAGACGACCTGTTGGCATCAAAGGGCGATGCCCGCGCCATCGATAAATTATCGCGGCTCATTGACAGCCATGTAGAAAGCGACCACGACTGGGAAATCTTTGAAGCATCGTTTAATCAGGTGCATGATGATTTCTTCAAACGACTCATGCTCGAATACCAGGATCTAACGCCAGGGGACCTGCGCTTGGCCGCTTACCTGAAAATGAACCTGGCTTCCAAGGAAATTGCACCACTCCTTAATATCTCCGTACGGGGGGTAGAAAACAAAAGATACCGCCTGCGCAAGAAGTTAGGCTTGCCAGAAGAGGCGAATTTGACCGAATTTATGATGAATTATTAAAATTTACACATGGCGTAGTTTTGGTGAGGTGTATTTTTGCTTTTAAAACAGGTATTTGTCGTAATTTCATCCGGCGATTCATTGCGTTTACCGAATTATTGAACAAAAACCAAAAGTCAACGCAAACGCAAGCATGGGTATAATGCCGTACCAATGTAACGCGCAGCAACGCAACCAATCGAACAATGTTGAAACCAATCCTACTAATTTTGATCTGTTGGGCAAGCGCAAGTTTGCTCCCGGCCCAAGTACCGCAAGGGGTGCTTGCGAATGCCTTTGAATGTCATATTGATGTGCAGTGGAATCCCGTGCCCAACGCCAACGGGTATAAAGTGTACCGTTCGGACGCATTTAATAATACGTACACCCTATTAAAACAAACCAACAACACAACGATTACGGACTGGATTTGCGACGAAGGCACTGCCCTTACCCGCAACTATAAAGTAAGTGCAATAAGCAGTACCGGGGTGGAAAGTGCAGCCTCCGAAATGGCTAGCGCTACCACGGCGCCCATGAGCGACAGCGCTTTGCTTGATATGGTACAGCGTGCAACGTTCCGATATTTTTGGGATTTTGGCCATCCGACCAGTGGAATGGCCCGCGAACGCAGCAATGGCAACAACAATACCGTCACGACCGGCGGAACCGGATTTGGTGTAATGTCGATCCTGGTTGCCTGCGAGCGCGGATGGATTACCCGTACAGAAGCCCTGAACAGAGTGGTGCAAATTGCTTCTTTTTTGCAGTTTGCCGACCGCTTTCATGGCGTATTTCCGCATTGGATGCATGGTGGAACCGGAAAAGTGCAGCCTTTTAGTCAATATGATAATGGAGGCGATTTGGTGGAAACAGCCTTTTTAATGCAAGGTTTACTCACCGCACGGACTTATTTTGACCAAAATACCCCCCTCGAAAACGGCCTGCGTTCTATTCTGACCAGCTTATGGGAGGACGTAGAATGGGATTGGTATCGTAAAAATAACAGTCCGGTGTTATATTGGCATTGGTCGCCCAATTACGGCTGGCAAATGAACTTTCCGTTGCGCGGATTTTATGAAGCGCAAATTGTGTACATCCTGGCTACGGCATCACCGACCCATCCGGTACCGGGTAGTTTGTATCAAAGCGGCTGGACTTCCAGCAATTATGCCAATTTTTCCTCCTATTATGGCTTCCCCATTTATTGTGGCCCTTATGGCGGTGGCCCCATGTTTTTTGCCCATTATTCGTACATAGGCTTTGATCCGCGCAATATTAAAGATGCGTACTGCAATTATTTTGTGCGCAACCGCAACCATGCGCTTATCCAGCAACGATATTCCATCCTAAACCCGGAAAACCACCAGGGATATTCGGCGGCTTGTTGGGGTTTGACTTCCAGCGACGACCCAATATCAGGGTATGCTGCCCATGATATGTTTCCAAGTAACGACAATGGCACCATTGCACCCACGGCTGCCCTTGCGTCTATGCCTTACACCCCCGCGGAAAGCATGGAGGCCTTGAAATATTTTTACCGTGTACAAGGTGCTCGTTTGTGGGGCCTCTATGGCTTTTACGATGCATTCAACCTCGATCAAAACTGGTTCGCGCCTTCATATTTGGCCATCGACCAGGGGCCAATAGTGGATATGATCGAGAATTACCGCACCGGACTGTTGTGGCGGTATTTTATGCAAAACCCTGAAATTCAGCCTGCTTTAACTGCCGTCGGATTTAAGCCCGATCTGATCGCTACCCAGGAATTGGAATCTACAGATTTGCTTTCCGTATTTCCGGTTCCGGCTTCCGCAGGTAGTATCTTGACGATAAATTGGCAGGGTGATAAACTGGAGCAATGCCAGGCGAGTATCGCAGATGTGACAGGCCGAACCATTCAAACTGTATGGAAGGATAAAAACCTGACAGGTACCCAAAATATTGAAATGCAGCTGCCCCTTGGGTTATCATCCGGCGTTTATTACCTGGTACTAACCCATAAAACAGGCAAAAATTACAAAAAAATCATCGTTTTGTAACCCATCACCCACGCAGACCAACCGAAATTGAACTCAAAGAGGCCCAGCCTCGTCACCATTTTACTAACTTTCACCAACCTTTTTTAATTGAAGCAAATATGAAAAAAATTCTCCTGGCACTCCTGTTTATCACAGCAGGTATCTTCGGACTCAACGCACAAGTTGTGTATGAAGACTTCGAAGGCGGTACATCCGACCTTCCATGGGCAGCAGCCGATGGCGTTTACAATGGCGTAATTGCCAACCCAGGTCCTGATGCCGTGAATGGCAGTGGCTTTGTTGGCTCCTACACCAAAGGCGCTGGCTTTGGCTACAGTCTTTTCTGGGTACCAAGTTTGGCCCAACCACTCGATCTTTCTGTGAATAACCAATTCCGCCTGAAAGTATGGTGCGCAACGGCAACGCCAATCCTCCTCAAATTTGAAGGCCCCGGTCAGGCAGTTGAGAAACTGGTGACCATGCCTGCTGCTGGACAGTGGGTTGATTTGAAATTTGATATGAGCGCGGGCGCTGACAAAACGGGTTTGACGAAAATCATCATTTTCTTCGATCCGGGCAATGACCCAAGTAACAACACCTATTATTTCGACGATTTAGTAGCGGAAAAAGCGGGTGTTTGTTACGAAACATTCGAAGGTGGCCAAGCGTTGCCTTGGAATGGTGCTGATGGATTGTATGAAGGTGCTGTTGCTAACCCAACTCCGAATTCAATTGACAGCAGCGCAACCGTAGGAAAGTACACCAAAAGCAACATGCATGAATACAGCTTGTTGTTGGCTGATCAAGGTACGCCTTTCGATCTTTCTGTTAATAACCAATTCAAAATGAAGGTATTGGCTGAAGCGCCAACCCAGGTTTTGTTGAAATTGGAAGGCGGTGGCCAAGGCATCGAGCGCATCCAAAACATTGGTGTAGCGGGTGCATGGCAGGAATACACCTTCGATTTTAGTGAAGCAGCAGGTTATACCGGCTTGACCAAAGCGATCATTTTCTTCGATCCAGGTGTACTGACCAGCGGCAATGTGTACTATTTCGATGATATCTGCGCAGTTCCAAATCCATGTCCAGGCGTTGTTTCCAATCCTGATATCCTGGATGATTTTGAATGTCAACGCAAAGCAACCTATGCTGGCGACTGGGCAGCCCTTTCGGTGGTAAACAACCCTGCTCCAAGCGGCGACAACAACTCGCCTAAAGTAGGCCGTTGGGATGATCCAAGCGGAAACGGAACCGAGTTTTCTAATTTCCAGTTGGACTACCAAAATCCGATCGACCTTTCTGTGCGCAACCAATTCAGCATGAAACTGTGGGCACCAAAAGCAGGTCGCTTGTTGTTGAAAATTGAAGGTGGGGTTTCTGCAAAAGAAGTTGAAGTGCAGGTTACCGAACTCAACAAATGGGTAGAGTACAAAGCCGACTTCAGCGCAGAAGCGGGCGAAGGCCACAAAAAAATCGTGGTATTCATCAATGCATTTGTCAATGGCGAACCAGGTGATGTGTATTTTGTAGACGATATCAAATTGACTGCAGCACCAATCGCACCACCATTGGAAGACTTTGAAGGCGCAACAAGCCTTGGATGGCAACCATTGGATCAAAACGAAGCGGTGCATGGCACATTTGCTGTAGGTCCAAACAGTAAACCAAACGATGTAAACAACTCCGCAACAGCAGGTTGTTACAGCAAAGGTCCATCCGGTTTCTCTACGTTGCAGGCAATTTCCCTGACCAACTTTGATTTGAGTATTTTCCCGCAGTTCAATATTGACGTATTGAGCCCGGCAGCAAGTGGAAAAGTAACCATGATCCTCAGCGGACCATCGGGCAATCAGCAAGTTGAAGCAAATATTACTACACCCGGCGTTTGGGAAACCTTGAGTTTCGACTTTTCAACGTTCTCCAGCACCACCGATTTCAACGAAGTGCGCATTATTTTCAATGCAGGTACCGCAGCAGCAGGCGAAACATGGTGTGTAGACAACCTCCGTCAAGGCGCCTCGACTGTTGATCCATGTGCCGATGTGGTTCCAAAACCAAACATCATTGATGACTTCGAATGTCAACGCAACTACACCGCTATTTTCTATGGCACCGACGACGTTAAAGTCGTAAACAACCCCTATTTGTTGCCATCAAACGGCTCCTTGAAAGTAGGTGAATACAAAGATCCTTTCGGCCAGCCATTCGCAGGAATCGGTTTTGAATTCCCAACTGCGCCTGATTTGAGCGTGTACAACCAATTGAAAGTATCTGTTTATTCAACTAAAGCCAATGTGCCTTTCCTGTTCAAACTGGAAGGTGGCACAACGGGTAATGTTGAAAAGTTTGATACTTTGGAAACCGCAAATACCTGGTATGAATTTACCATCGACTTTAGTGGCGCGGTTGGTACAGACAATAAGAAATTGATCCTTTTCTTTGATGTCACAAGCGACAATGGTGGCACTTATTGGGTAGATAATGTGAAATGGAGCCGCAAAGCATACACAGGCTGCGTAAGCGACCACGAAACTGCATTGACTTCGCTAAGCAATTTTACCTATTTCAACAACGGCTCCCTGGCTGGTACCATTGCAACGATTGTAGATAATCCAAACAAGTCAGGTATCAATACCAGCGATAAAGTAGGCAAATTGGTGCAAGCAGCAGATGCGACCATTTTTGCAGGTATGTTCGCTGATTTGGATTCTGAAATTGACTTTGGCGGCAAAAAGGAAATCAAAGGCAAATTCCACCTGGATCACCTGGGTACCATAACCATGAAAATTGAGGTATTTGGCAATCCAGTTCCTCCAATCGAGGTAACCGTTCCAAACACCAAAGTAAATGAATGGGAAGAAATCGTATTCAACTTTGGCGCATACGTGGATGGCGACAAATACTTCCGCTTGACGATTTTCCCGGACATTACCAGCGTAGGTACCGGCACGGATCGGGTTACATACTATGATGATATCGTAATTGGTAATGGTCAGTGTGGCATCATCGCAACCAACAACCCGCGTATTGAAAACCTCCTGATTTCGCCAAACCCTGCTACTGCATTGTTCCGTATCCAAAACCTGGGCAACATCGATCGTTTCGAAGTGTTCAACCTCCTGGGCCAACGGATCGCTTCCATCAATACCAATGGCGATCAACAAGTAGAACTGGATGTAACACGCTTCGCTGCAGGCATGTACACCGTTTCTGGTTTTAACAGCCAAAATCAATTGGTTGGAAATGCTAAGTTTGTAAAACAGTAAACAGGTTATACCTCACTGATTTGAATAAAATAGCGGGCGTACAAGGCAATGAAAACGTCTTATTGGCTTGTATTGCCCGCTATTTTTATTTGTTTTACCTATACCCGCTCCACGAGCACTTCAATATGGTACGCAGCCTGCAAGTCTCCCTGCTCCTTTTATGGTGCATTGCTTTCCATTCCGTTTCAGCACAACCTCGCACGGCGCAGATTACGCAGCCCACGGCTGAAAAAGTGCCTTTTTCGATTGATACCCTCGAAAAACGAACATTTAACTACTTCTGGCAATTGGCCGACCGTCAGTTGCAAATACCCGACCGCTGGCCGACCCATGCGTTTTCCAGTGTGGCCGCTACCGGCTTTGGCCTCAGCGCCTACCTGGTAGGGGTTGAACGCAAGTACATTACCCGCGCACAAGCCGCAGAAAGGGTACTTAAAACCCTCGAAATACTCAAAAATTTGCCGCAAGGACCTGCCCAATCCGGCATGTCGGGCTATCGCGGCTTCTATTACCATTTCCTCGACCATCAAGAAGCGCGCCGTTACCGCGATGTGGAACTCTCTTCCATCGATTCCGGCTTGTTGTTGGCAGGTGTTTTGTCTTGCCAAACCTATTTTGATCAAGAAAATGCCACCGAAAAAGCCATCCGGGCAACCGCCGATTTTATTTACCGCCGGGTAGAATGGGACTGGATGATGAATGCCAACCAGCGTATGAGTATGGGCTGGAAACCAGAAAAAGGCTTTATTCAGGCCGAATGGTTTGGATATACCGAAGCCATGATCCTGTATGTGTTGGGACTCGGCTCACCTACCCACCCCATCGCTTCCAATGCCTGGGAAGCCTGGACCCAAAATTATGTTTGGGATAATTTCATGGGTCAAGAACACATCAATTTTGGCCCACTTTTCGGACACCAATACAGCCATGTCTGGATCGATTTTAAAGGCATTCAGGATGGCTACATGCGCAAAAAAGGCATCGATTATGCCGAAAACACCCGGCGCGCAACCTTGGCAAACTGGAATTACTGCAAACAAAATCCGGGTAAATTCAAAGATTATTCCGATAAAATATGGGGCCTCACCGCTTGTGATGGTCCGGCCGACTGGCTTTATAAACACGACCCGAAGGAGCAATGCCCGGACGATCGCAAAAAATACATGGGTTATAGCGCACGCGGCATCGCCACCGATTACCTGACCGACGATGGTACGCTGGCACCCACCGCAGCAGGCGGATCGCTGCCCTTTGCACCCGAAATTTGCTTGCCCGCCCTAGAAGCCATGTGGAACCAATACCAGGATAGCCTCGTGGGGCCGTATGGCTTTAAAGATGCGTTTAACCCAGGTTTTACGGCTTGCGGACAATTGCCCAAAGGCTGGTTTGACAACGATTACCTGGGCATCGACCAAGGCCCTATTGTCTTGATGATTGAAAATTACCGCAGTGGTTTTTTGTGGAATTTGATGAAACGCAACCCGTATATCCAAAAAGGACTAAAAAAAGCAGGATTTGACGGAGGCTGGCTTGGCAAACGCGTCGATGTGCAAGTGCAATATGGCGAACAACCGGTACCAAATCCAGAAGTACCCACCAACCCATTTTATTATTTCGACCGGGCCGTATACCGCGAAAGTGAAAGCCTGGCACTCCCCTACCGGCTCCTAAAACCATCCAATGTACTGGAAACCAATAAAATAGATAATTTTTATTTCAACCTGGACGGACACCTTACGGGCAACACCTCAGAAACAAAATACAAGGAAAAGAAAATCCCCTTGGTGGTGTTTTTACATGGCTCCGGAGAAAGGGGTAGCGAAAATGAGGCGCAACTCCGAAATGGGGTACTCGCCTTTTGCGAACCCAATCATTGGGCACAGAATCCGTGTTTTGTACTAGCCCCCCAGTGTCCATTAAAAGGTCAATGGACCCAAAACAGGGCGAAACCATTTCAGGAAAACCCAACGGATGCAACCCGCATGTTATTGGCCCTGATTGATCAGGTTTTAGCCGAAAATCCAGCCATTGACCCTACCCGCATTTACCTCACCGGTTTGTCGATGGGCGGTTTTGGCACCTTTGATGTGCTTTGTCGTCGACCCAATTTATTTGCAGCCGCCATTGCCTTGTGTTCCGGCGGCGACCCGGCAGTTGCACCAAAAATAAAAGATGTTCCACTCTGGTATTTTCATGGCGCGCGCGACGAAACGGTGCCGGTTGAAAACACCCGTCAAATGGTGGCCGCGCTCAAAAATGCAGGATCTAAGGTTAAATACACTGAGTATGCCACCTTAGGCCATGCGATCTGGCAGGAAACCTATTATAACCCAGAAGTACTGTCGTGGCTTTTCCGTCAACACAAATAAGCCCATAGCCCATCTATCATTCATATCCGATTCAAATACAAGCATTTATGCAACATCTTCTAAAATCCACTGCGGTCGTGCTTTGCCTGCTTCTGTCGATTGCACTGCAAGCGCAAACCAAACCCGCCAAATCAAAACCAAAACCAACAGGCGATCCCCGCATTGAAAAATTGCTGGCTAAAATGACCCTGGAAGAAAAAATAGGCCAAATGACCCTGTACACCACCGACTGGGAATCAACAGGCCCCACCATTCGGGATGGATACAAAAATGATATTCGCAGCGGCAATTGTGGCGCCTTATTTAATAGCCACACCGTACCTTTTACCCGCGAATTACAACGCATTGCCGTAGAAGAAACCCGCCTGAAAATACCCCTTTTGTTTGGGTACGATGTGATCCACGGATACAAAACCATCTTTCCAATACCCTTGGGTGAGGCAGCCAGCTGGGACCTGGATGCGATAGAGCGCAGTGCCCGGATCGCCGCTACAGAGGCCGCAGCTTCCGGTTTGCATTGGACTTTTGCGCCGATGGTCGATATTGGCCGCGACCCACGCTGGGGCCGGGTGATGGAGGGTGCTGGTGAGGACACCTACCTCGGTTGTCGCATTGCTGAAGCAAGGGTACGCGGATTTCAGGGCAAAGGCATAGGCAATACCGACGCCGTGATCGCCTGCGTAAAACACTATGCCGCTTATGGTGCGCCCATCGGCGGCCGCGATTACAACACGGTGGATATGAGCGAGCGCTTTTTCCGGGAATACTACCTGCCGCCCTACAAAGCGGCCGTTAAAGCAGGCGCGATGACGGTAATGGCTTCCTTCAATGACTATGATGGCGTGCCTGCTACGGGCAATAAATACTTGTTGCAGAACATTTTGCGCGATGAATGGGCATTCAAAGGTTTTGTGGTAACCGACTACACCGGCATCAATGAAATGGTAAATCACGGTGTAGTGGCAGATGATAAAGCTGCGGGCGAACTCGCCGTACAGGCAGGCATTGATATGGATATGCAAGGTGCTGTATATCAACGCTTTTTGGCACAATCTGTAAAAGAAGGTAAGGTAAAAATGGCTCAAATTGATGAAGCCGTACGACGTATCCTGGCGCTAAAATTCCAATTGGGCTTATTTGAAGATCCATACAAATTTAGCAATGCGCAACGTGCCCAGGCAACCATCTTAAGCCCTGAAAACCGTGCCGCTGCCCGCGACGTAGCCCGCAAGAGCATGGTTTTGTTAAAAAATGCCAATCAGGTATTGCCGCTCAACAAACAACAAAAAATTGCACTGATTGGCCCCTTGGCGGAAACTAAAAACGACCTGATCGGTAACTGGTCTGGCGCAGGCAGTGGCGCCGATTGTGTGAACCTATTGGAAGGTCTGCAAAATGCTGGCATGAAACCAGTCGCTGTAGCCAAAGGTTGTGCCATCGATAACGACGACCAATCGGGATTTAAAGCCGCCCTCGATGCAGCTGCACAAGCCGATGTGGTTGTATTGGCCATTGGCGAACACGCTGACATGTCGGGAGAAGCCGCATCGCGTGCTTACATAACCGTTCCAGGTGCCCAAGAGGCCTTGCTGACCGCGCTAAAAGCCACCGGCAAACCCGTGGTCGTGGTGCTGATGAATGGCCGCCCATTGACCATCCCCAACATTGATCGGCAGGCTGATGCGATCCTCGAAACCTGGTGGTTGGGCACTGAAGCAGGCAATGCCATCGCCGATGTATTAAGTGGCGCTTACAACCCTTCCGGCAAATTGACCATGAGCTTTCCCCGTACAACCGGACAAATACCCGTGTATTACAACCATAAAAGCGCTGGTCGGCCTTTTGATCCAAATTCAAAATGGACCACCAAGTACATCGATGAAGCCAACGCACCGTTATATGCTTTTGGCTATGGTTTGAGTTACACCTCCTTTAAATATGGCGTACCCACGGCCAGCAAAACCGCGTTTAAAAAAGGCGAAAGCATCGTCATTTCGGTAGAACTGAGCAATACAGGCAATGTGGACGGCGAGGAAGTGGCGCAATTGTACATCCACGATTTGGTAGGCTCCGTCACACGTCCTGTACGCGAACTCAAGGCCTTTCAAAAAGTAATGTTGCGCAAAGGGGAGACCAAAACGCTCACATTTACCTTATCGGACAAGGATTTCAGTTTTTTCAAACAAAATATGAAGTTTGGCAGCGAGCCAGGCGACTTCGAAATAACGGTGGGTGGCAATTCGGATACGGAAAACGTTGTCCGGGTAAGTTTAAAATAGACAGATCGTTTTGATAACACTATACGGCAGGGAAAAAGGGGGATTGCACTGGAATTTTTTGTGGTGAAATTTGAGTTTCATGCGGTCCCTTCCTTCCTTTTTTAGGATATTTCTGGCAAATACTTTTTTGCAACACAACAGAAAGCCTCATAAAAGTGTTAAATGATCGTATTTTTGCTTTCAATTTCCTTTCACTCAACGTACAGGAAATCGGGTAAATCCTGGCCCAACACTCAAATTTCACAGATTCAGCATTTATCGCTATGTTTCGAAAACACATCATTAAAGTACTCGCCCTTTTAGTTTTTTTCGCCTTTGCCACCGAACCAACATATGCGCAAAGCCGTAAAAAATCAAGTTCCAGCCTCAGTAAGAAAAAAAAGAAGAAAGCCGCTGCTAAGAAAAAGAAAGAAAAAGAGAAGGCTAAAGCAGCAGCCGAAGAAGAAGAAAGTAAACCTACCACCACGTTCACCGACCACTTGTGGTACGGTGGTGGCGTCGGGCTTGGCTTCAGTTCCTCATTTGGAGTCAACTCGTTTGGAATATCCGTTTCGCCCATGGTTGGATATAAAGTGAATAAATGGGTTTCTGCAGGTCCTAGAGCGTCCCTTGCGTTCTCTTCCTTAAAAATCCCAGGTTACAAATCGATCAATTTGTTCAACTTTGAGGCGGGTGGTTTTGTACGTGCACATGTGTACGAAGGATTTTTCCTACAGGGTGAATTATCCAACGAATGGATTCAGGAGCCGGGTGATGCCGTCGGGAATGAGATTACCAAAAATACCCGCAGTCGATTTAATCAATATCTGGGAGCGGGTTATAATTTTGGTCGCGGCCAAGGTGGGGTCGGTTCCGAAATAAGCATACACTATAATTTTACGGTAGGACGAGACATCAACGCTTTTGAAAATCCGTTTAACTACCGCTTCGGATTCACTTGGCGTTTCTAATTTTTTTGATTCGAATATGCGTCATCCCGAATTTTGGTTTTCACCAAAATTCGGGATTTTTATATATTAACACGAATATCTGGCAAAAACCCATTAAAACAGCGTCCCCATTTGCTTGGGCGGCACCACCCCTAAATGTAAATAAGATTTTTCGGTTGCCATCCGCCCGCGCGGCGTTCGATGCAGGTAGCCTTCCATAATTAAAAACGGCTCGTGTACTTCTTCAATCGTGCCAGCATCCTCGCCCACCGCAGTACCAATGGTGGTAATACCCACCGGCCCGCCTTTAAATTTGTGAATAATGGCCCCTAAAATACGGTTGTCCATTTCGTCCAGCCCGTTTTCGTCCACGTCCAGGGCATTCAAGCCATAACGAGCGATTGCCTGATCCACTTCTCCGGTACCTTTAATTTGAGCAAAATCCCGGATACGCCGCAACAAGGCGTTCGCAATACGCGGGGTGCCTCGGCTCCTGCGGACTATTTCATGGGCCCCATCGTCGGTAATGCGAATTTCCAAAATAGCCGCCGAGCGATGTACGATACGCTCCAATGTAGCCACGTCGTAATAATCAAGGTGGCAATTGATGCCAAAACGCGCACGTAAAGGCGCCGTCAAGAGGCCCATCCGGGTCGTGGCACCCACCAGGGTAAACGGATTTAGGGCAATCTGGATACTCCGCGCATTCGGCCCTGAATCGATCATAATGTCAATCCGATAATCCTCCATGGCGGAGTATAAATATTCCTCTACCACCGTATTCAAACGGTGTATTTCATCAATAAACAAGACATCCCCTGGCTCCAAACTGGTCAGAATACCCGCCAGATCGCCCGGTTTTTCCATCACCGGCCCGGAGGTCAACTTGAGCGATGCCGCTAATTCGTTGGCAACAATATGCGATAGTGTCGTTTTCCCCAAACCTGGTGGACCGTGCAGCAGCACATGATCCAGGGCATCGCCCCTTTGTTTGGCCGCCTGAATAAACACCTGCAGGTTGTCTACAATTTTTTGTTGGCCACTAAACTCATCCAAAAGTTTGGGACGAAGCGCCTTCTCCACCACTTCCTTTTCGCCACTTGGCTCATCTGCATTCAATTTACTCATCTAAAAGTACTTGTGGATTGAAAAATGGGTGTATTTTGCAGCAAATATGAAATTTTTTGTTTGAAAAAACAAAAATATTTTAATAATCGAAAGCGCACAGCTACTGCACGATATGGAAGAAGTAACGAAAACACTGTTGATCCAACCGGATATATTCATTGGAGGTTTGCGCATTGCTGAGCCGGTAACCACCTTAACCGGTTTATTGGTAGCCCTTTTTAGTTTTTTTGCCTGGTGGCGTTTAGGCCAAACGGCTTCTCGCAACCCGATCAATGTGCACTTACGCTGGTTCTTTCTGTTGATGGCCATTGGCACCGCCATTGGGGGCATCGTTGGACATGCTTTTCTGTATATGTTCCCTTATTACTGGAAACTACCAGGTTGGACCATCAGCATGCTAAGTATTACAGCCATCGAACGGGCTGCCATTTTTCAAGCCAAACCCCTGCTCCGTCCGTTTTGGACCCGCTTTTTTTTGTGGGGTACCCTGCTTGAGTTTGTCGTTTTTCTACTGTTGGTTGGATTTACGCAAAATTTCAAATGGGTCGAATTGCAGGCAGGCATTGGGCTTTTGGTTGTCATGGGCATGCTGCAAACCTATATTTATCAAAAAACGCGGTGTCGGGGCAGTTTAATATTGCTCGCTGCAATTCCAGTTGCGGTATTGGCTGTTTTACCCCATGTATTTAAATTCAGTCCAAGCGTATGGTTCACCCATTTTGACATTGGACACCTATTTATGTGTGCTGCGGTTTGGGTACTTTGGAAAGGCGCCGAAGGCATTAAAGGCAGTTTAGAAGCGGCAAAAGTGTAAGCCACGGGTATGTTGTGCTTGCAAAACAGCCATAATTTTATCGAAAGCCGCTGCATCTTGTTGAAAATCAACCCGTTCAAGGTCTAGCACAATAACCGGCGTTTCTGTTTCCGTTTTCAGGTATTCAAAATACGCGCGCTGCAATTCTTCCAGGTATTGGGCACTGATGTTTTGCTCAATAGATCGTCCACGTTTTTGAATTTGTTCCATCAAAACAGGAATCGGACGATGTAAATAAACCAACAAATCCGGTTTGGGAAAACCCGCATTTAACACCGAAAAAAGCCGCTGAAACAACCGAAATTCCTCTTCACTCAAGTTGTTTTTTGCAAAAAGCAAGGTTTTTACAAAAAAATAGTCGGCTACCGTGCACGATTGAAATAAATCGGGGGTGGCAAAATGTTCCTGCAACTGCTTATGCCGCTCGGTCATAAAAAACAGTTCTACTGGAAACCCATACCGATCGGGTTGCTCGTAAAAATAGGGTAAAAAAGGATTGTCCGTAAATTGCTCCAACACCAATGCGCACCCATGGCGTTGGGCAAGCAGGTTGCAGAGCGTGGTTTTGCCCACACCAATATTTCCTTCAAATGCAATAAACTGATACGGAAAGGGGGTATTCATCGATTTATCGTTCCAACATCACCACGTCGGAAGGATCTTTACACTCCGCATAAAGATCCTCAATTGTTTTGTGCAACACCGGATGCTCCAATTCGCCGGCAATTTCCATGAGCGGTACCAGCACAAACATGCGATCCTGCAATTCAGGATGCGGCACTTCCAGACCTTTATCGCGTACAATGCGCTTGCCGTACAACAAAATATCAATGTCGATGATGCGCGGACCCCATTTTTCCTTTTTTTCCCGACCCATTTCTTTTTCAATCGAGTCGATGGCTTTCAACAAATCACGCGGATCCATGGTCGTATTGGCCATCACCACCATATTATAGAAAGAATCCTGGTCGGTTTTACCCCAAGCTTGCGTTTCGTACAAACTGCTTTGTTTAGCTACTTTGCCGATTTGTTGGTTGATATATTGCAACGCCAGGCGGATATTGACTTCCCGCTTGCCCACATTGCTGCCCAAACCGAGGAAAACGTTGATATATTTCTTTAAAAAAGGTTGACCATGCTGCATGACTAAAAAGATTTTGTATCCCCAACAAAAAAGGCGGGCAAAGGTAATAAATTTGTGCGCTTTTTAACATTTACACTTTTAAGCATAAAGGGGCTAGTCAGCACACCTATTTGTCAGACAGCCATTGGAGTAAGGCCTCGGCATAGGGAGACTTGTCGGCTGCAAATCCTACCGAGCCCATATGGGTTAGCTTCGGCATTTCAATCCAGGTACTTGGTCCGGCATACTGCGCAGCAAAAGCAGCCGCGCTTTTGATCGGCACAATACGATCGGCGGTGCCGTGCATAAAGAGGGCGGGTATTTTTTCCTGGCCAGTGAGGTGCCGTATGGGATTAGCCATTTGAAATGATTCGGAACCGTGTTTGCCCCCTGCAAACCAATGAACGGGTTTAAAATGGGGCATTTGCGCCAAATCAAGTGGGCCACCGATGGACATATACCCCGAAATTCGGTCTTGTGACAGGCCAAGGGCTGTGAGGGCCTCAACGTCAAATGTTAAATGGGCTGAAAGATTCGCGCCTGCCGACATGCCGCCCAACAACAATTGGTGATCGCCCAGTCCATGTTGGTCCAGCAAAGGTAAAATTTTTGACATAGCAGCATTCAAATCGGCGCGCATGTCGGGATAAGCAAAACGGGGCGACAACCGATAGGCAGGTTTAATCACCGGAAACCCCGCTTGAAGGAAAAAAGTAGAAAGCGTGGGCAATAATGCAGGTGCGCCCGTAATCCAAGCGCCACCATGATAAAAAACCACCACACTTTTTCTGGGGTATTGGGGATTGGCTTTTGGCCAAAATAGCAGATATTGCCGCTTATTATCGCCAAAACGATGCATTTGTGGTGTCTCTGGGTATCGTGCCTGCGTTAAATGCTGGATCAACTGAATCGGAATTTCTAACAATTGATAGGCGAGTGCTGGTGTATATGGATTTTTAGTCATTTATTGCAAAAATTGTAAAAAAACGATAGAAATCTATGCGCGCGGAGTACATAACAAGAAATAAAGCAGCATGTTTCAATGTTAAATGTGCGAGGCAGCAAAAAGAGTCATGGAAGTATCCCGTCTTTTGTCTTTTTTTGCAATGGAAAGCCATCACACGCAATGCGTTGTTAACACCACTAATCGATACAATGACAAAATTCATAATCTATTCTGCCTTTTTGGGGTTATTTGGGGTACTCAGCCTGCCGCTTGCGTTGTACGCGCAACCCTGTACCATCAATGCCACCCTTATCTCTACCACTCCGGCACTTTGTAACGGCACCGCTACCGGTTCTGCGGTTATTGGCGTAAACAATGCAACCCTGCCGCTCGATTTTATCCTGGAAGGTATTGGCCCTATTTTCCCCTCTGGCAACCTGTCCAATCTTTTTGCAGCTGGAAACCATATTGTGGTGATACGGGATGCCAACGGTTGTTTGGATACGGTGAGTTTTACAACTACTGAGCCACCGCCCATTCTGCTGAATGTCAATACAACACCCGTCATTTGCAACGGAGATGATACCGGAACGGGTACAGCAACGGTCAGTGGCGGAACGGGTGCGCTAGCGGTTACTTGGCAAGGTTGTGCCGGCGGACCCATTTTTAACGGCCTTAATGTAGGCGCATTGTTTGCAGGCTGCTACAACGTTAAAGCAACCGACGGCAATGGATGTATGGTTACACAAGTCGTAAACATTTCAGAACCCCCACCTTTTACCTTTACCTCCACCCAGGATTCGGTCGACTGTTTTGGCGGCTCCAATGGGATTGCAACCATTTTTGTATCCGGGGGGTCCCAACCTTACACCTATTTGTGGAGCAATGGCAGCAACGGACAAACTGCCACGGGGCTGAATGCCAATTTTCACACGGTTGCCATCACCGACGCGGCCAATTGCCAGGCATTTACCTTCGTACAAGTGCTTCAACCGGCTATTTTAAAGATAGATAGCGTTACGGTAAAATCCGTGAATTGCTTCGGAGAGAACAACGGACGCGCTGGTATTTACCTTTCGGGGGGTACCCAACCTTTCACCTATTTATGGAGTGATCCGGCCGGACAAACCACCAAGCAGGCAGTAAACCTCACAGCAGGGCTGTACACCGTTACCGTCACAGATTTTAATGGTTGTAGCATCGTTAATTCGGCCGTTATTCCTTCCCCGACAGACCTTACGGTGTCTGTAAGCAACCTTACCGGTGAAAAATGTGCCGGTGTTTGTGCCGGAACAGCCACCATTTCAGCAACAGGTGGCACCCCGCAATACAACATACAATGGAGTACCCCAATCGTGCCTCCAGGTACCTTTGCAGCCAATAATTTATGTGCCGGGGCTTATTCTATTACGGTACAAGACTCTAAAGGTTGTTCGAAAACCGTTATGGCCGCTGTTCCAGGTATTGCACCGATTGTGATTAATTTGACAGGCGTTGCGCCTACCTGCGCTGGCCAATTGAACGGATCTGCAAACAGTACAATAACTGGTGGCGTACTACCACTCGCATATAAGTGGAGTAATTCAGAAACTACCCCCAATATTCAAGCCCTAACTTGCGGCCTATACCTGCTCACCGTAACCGATGTCAATGCTTGCAGCAAAATAGACACCATTAATTTGATTTGTCCCCCCATTATTAGTGTAATAAACACATCATTCGAGCCGGTGCTGTGTTTTGGCGGTTCAAACGGGTCGGCTTCTGTGCTGGCCTTGGGTGGATCGGGCAATTTGAGCTATCTCTGGAGTGATGCTACCGGACAAACTACTGCGATGGCAACCAACTTGCCGGCGGGTAATTACACGGTAACGATTACCGATGGCAACAATTGCAACACCACCGCAACCACAACCGTTACCCAATCCAATCAACTAACGGCCCAGTTTACAACCACTGCTGTAAATTGTTTTGGTGGCATGGATGGTAAATTAATCGGGCAAGCCAATGGCGGTGCTGGTCCTTACTCTTATTTATGGAGTACTACGGCATCCACCCCCGACATTAGCAACTTGGCTGCAGGGCTGTACACGGTAACCGTTACGGATCAAAACGATTGTACGCTGGTAACTACCGCACCAGCCGTCACACAACCAAACGATGGGGTGCAAATCAGTTTAATTCAAGTCAAAAAATCATGCGCCGGCCAAAATAACGGTGCCGCAAATGCACAAGCAACTGGCAGCAATGGAGCACCTTATACTTACCTCTGGGATAACGGCCAAACGACTGCCACCGCCAGCATGTTATCCGTTGGGACCCACACTGTAACCGCAAGCGACGTTCAGGGGTGCAATAGTGTGCAAAGTATTGTAATTGAAGAACTTGACAGCATTCTCATTAATGCAGCACCCGTATTGCCAACTTGTTTTGGGGTAAAAAATGGGGTTTTAGCGGTAAACTTCGTCAGCGGTGGGGTCGGAAATGGAATTTTGAGCAATTATGATTACGCTTGGAGTGTGCCCAACGCACCCGATGCTGCCGTCCTTACCGGCTTGGGCGGTGATCAAACCTACTTTTTGACCGTAAGTGATCAACAAGGTTGCTCCGGACAGTTTCAATTCTTCCTGACGCAACCCCAACAAATTACTGCCGAAAGTAATTCGACCGACGTGCGTTGTTTCGGACAATCGGATGGTACCGCCATGATTGGAAACATTAAATTCAACAAAGGCCCCGTTTCGTTTTTGTGGAACAATGGTGAACAAAATGATACCATCATCGGATTGGGAGCAGGCACCTACACCGCATTGGTAACGGATAGTACTGGATGTAAAACCAATATTCTAGTGACCGTAAAGGAGCCCGATTCGCTAAAAGTGCAATTTGATGTAACTCAATTATTATGTACCAACGAACGCAATGCTGCCATTGATGCAACAATAGCGGGCGGCATACCGCCATTTAACCTTAGCTGGAGCAATGGCGCAAGCAGCCCTAGTTTGAACAACCTGCCACCAGGGGTATTTTCCCTAACCATTCGAGACCTAAATGGTTGTACATTAACTGATTCAGTAAAAATAAACCGCCCGGATTCTATCGTAATTCGTGCCGAAGTTGTTGCGCCTAAATGCTTTGGAGATGCCAATGGAAGAATTAAAATGAGCGTGACTGGCGGCAAGGGCCCCTATAAATTTCGCCTCAACCAGGACGATTTTGGCGGCGCTAGTGCCTTTATCGGACTTACCGCTGGCGTTTACACCCTGGAAATTAAAGATGCCAATGGATGTACCGCCACCCTGGAGGATACCCTGGATCAACCTTTGCCCATCACCATTACGCTGCCTGCCGATACCACCATTCAGTTAGGTCAGAGCCTGAATTTAAACGCCGATGTTTCCAATGGCTTTGGCATGGTAGATTTGAATTGGAGCAGCAGCCTTCAAGAGGCATTGGTGTGTGTAGACTCCCCGTTTTGCACCGAAATCAAAATCACACCCATCTTTTCAAATCGTTACACCATTACCGCAAAAGATGAAAACGGCTGCTACGGCAAAACCAGCATCAAGGTGAATATACGCAAAACCAGGGGTATTTACGTCCCCACCGGCTTCAGTCCCGACGGCAATAACAACAATGATTTGTTGATGGTACACGGAAATGCAGAACAAATAAAGGAAATTCGCGTTTTCAGGGTGTTCGACCGCTGGGGTGAAATGATGTATGAAGACCAAAATTTCAAAGTCAATGACACCAGCCGCGGTTGGGACGGCCGTTTTAGAGGTAAATCTTGTGACCCAGCTGTGTTTGTTTGGTATGTGGAAGCCGAATTTTTAGACGGTTACCTGGAAACAGCCACGGGCAATTCGACCCTGATTCGATAAACATCCAATTTAACTACACTACATGCGCGGAATTTGTTCCTTAATCCTGCTAATTACCTCAATCTGTGGCCTAGTCGCTCAAAGCAAACCTGAAAAACAAAAAGGATTGCTGTGGGAAATATCAGGCAATGGCATTGCCAAAACCGGATATTTGTACGGCACCATGCACGTATCAGAAAAACTGGTGTTCAACCTGAGCGATTCCTTTTTTCTGGCTTTGCAAAATGCTGAAGTGGTGGCACTCGAAACCAACCACGATGAATGGCAAAGTTTTACGAATAATTTAGCGGGTTGGGGCCAAAATGCCATGGATTACCCGAACAGTTACCTTAGCCGAAACGAATACCAAAACTTGTATTTCGGGTCATTCCTCTTTGCCCCACCAAGCCGGGAAATGCTCGCCGGATTATTGTCGGCCAAACCCAGCATGACCAATGAATTCCTCTATCGCTCGAATGAATACCAACAAGATTATGAAGAAGATACATATCTTGACCTATTTATATTTCAAGCAGGAAAAAAATTAGGTAAAAACGTAATCGGCCTCGAAACCCTCGAAGGGAGCTACGAAGCCGTGATGCGTGCACGCCTGCCCGATCCGGACGCTACCAAAGAACGCCGCAGTTACAACCCAAGCGGCGATTTAAGCCTCGAAGTTGCTTATCGCGAACAGGATCTGGCCCTCATCGATTCCATCAACCGAATGACCAGTCCGGGGAAAAACTTCCAGCACTGGATGCTCGACGAACGCAATACCCTAATGAGCCATGGAATCGACTCCATTTTGCAAAAAGGAACCTCCATTTTTGCTGCCGTGGGAGCCGCACACTTACCAGGCGAAACGGGCATTATCCAACAATTGCGCAAACTAGGTTACCAGCTGCGCCCAGTGCAATTTACCGACCGTAAAGGCACCACGGATAAAGACGCCATTGATAAAATGCGCTATCCTGTGGCCCTTTGCCGCAACTTTTTACCCGACTCCAGCTGGTCGGCGGCAACGCCCGGCCAATTTTACCGTACCCTCAACCTGGCAGACATGCAGCAATACCTGTGTGCAGATATGAGCAACGGTGCCTTTTATGCCGTGAATCGCCTGAAAACCAATGGATGGTTGCATGGACAATCGGGACAATATATTTCCGATCGGATTGACAGCCTGATTTACGAACACATTCCAGGTAAAATATATGAGCGCAAACGCATCAGCAGCCCGTTTTTAGGCCACGAAATCAGCTCGCGCACACGTAGGGGAGATGTGTTGCGCTTTAAAATTATGGTTACCCCCCAGGAGGTGATCGTTTTTAGCGCTGGCGGCAATGGCAATTACGCCCAAGGCCCAGAAGTAGACAGTTTTCTCAACAGCATCGCGTTTGAAAGCAAAAAAGAACAAACACAGGTACTGCAACCAACCCATGGCGGATTTAAAATCAATTTTCCACAGCCACTAACTTACAATAGTACCGAAGATGAATCCCCTACCAAGTATTTGGCAGTGTCAGAAATCGGAAAAGACAGCAGTGTTTACTTTTTGTACCGCACGAGCTATCATGATTTTAGATATATCGAAGAAGATACTTTTGAGTTAAATATTATTGGCGAATCCATTGCTGAACAATTTACCAAGCAAGCCCCGGCCATAGAGTTGGTTGCCGAAACCCCCTACCCTACGCAGGACATTACCTTCATTGATCAACGCGACAGTGCCCATTATTTCCTCCGCCTGGTAATTGATGGTCCGCTGTATTACCTCCTGGGCTGTCGTAAAAAAGATGACACAAAACCGATAGAATTTTTCAAATCGTTTGAAATTCAAGATTTTAAATATGCTGAAAAATTTTCAGAAATTATTGATACCGTGAGTCATTACAAGGTGACCACGGTTCCAAAACAGGTTCCGAAAAGCAAGGCCTACCTCGATCGGTTGAGGAAAATATATGAAGAGGGGGTTCAGAAAATGAAGGAAAAGAGCTACGAAGAGGAATATTATTACGCCGATAAATCAGAACAATACAGTACCCTAGAATCTCCTTCCACCGATGAGTTGATTTCGTTGCGGGTATTCAATGCGCCGCCGAGTATCGTATCGCCTACCATCGACTCGCTCAAAAGCAGCATGCTCCAAAATTTAAGCGACCAGCGTAACTTATTGGTAAAATCTGTCCAGTGGGAAGATGAAAAAGGTGTTTTGGTCGGAAACCTGATGCTGGCAGATACCAATAGTACCCGCGGAATTCGGGTAAAATTGTTTGTCATTAACCGCAAATCATACCGTTTAATGGCAACTGTGAACCTGAAGGGGCCCGAAAGCGGGTTTATTCGTTCGGTGTTTAACAGTTTTCAACCCACCGATTCGTTGGATGGTACCAGCATGTTTGGACAGCGTAACTTGCGTTTTTTGCAAACCATATATTCCATTGACAGCCTCGAGCGGGCTTCCGGCCTGGATGCCTTGAGCGAAGAGTGGCGCCTGGAATTCAAACCGGAAGATTTCCCGGCACTCAAAAGGGCCTTGGTACATACAGGTTTTGATAAATTACGTTTTCGAGATCGGCGGGTACTCATCAATGCCCTGGGTTCGTTTAACAGCCAGGAAGCGCTCAATTTTACCTTGCAGTTTTACAAAACGCATGCTGATTCATTGCGTTACCAGACAAGCATCCTGCGTGCGCTCGCCCACATGCAAACCAAAAACTCGATGGAAGCCCTGCTGGATCTGATGCTGGAGCAACCCATTTTTTTGAGTGAGGAAATGGAACACATCTTTGCGGAAATGTTTGATACCCTCAAATTAACGGCAACGTTTGTACCCCAATTATTGAAACTTGCAGAATTGGATGCCTTTCGGGATAACGTATACAACTTGCTGGAAGGCATGGTTACCAAAGGACTAATTAGAAGTAAATCGTACCGCAATTTG
>JBBAVI010000061.1:0-32880 GCA_040397785.1 Saprospiraceae bacterium
GAACGGGTTGCCGTACCCTGCAGCTTACATTCGAAGGATCGGCACCTTATACCCTTACATATTCGGTCAATCCATCGGTCAATGGGGTGGTACAAACGTTTACACAAACGTTCACCTCCAGCAGTGGTACCATCGTTGCTTGTCCGCCTGCTGGCTATGAGGGTACTATGGAAGTGAAAGCGCTCAGTTTAACCGACAGTGGCGGGTGTACCTGCAATTGATCTTGTTTGTGATTCCTGCGGTGTATGCGATTTTGTCTAAAAAACAATGCCGCAATGTGGCAGAAATTAGTGCCAAAACGGTTGCATAAGCATATATTTACACGTAGTATACTTCGCGCTGTATTGTTTTGTGCATGGCCTTCGGCCTAAATCATTGACAATCAGCGCTCAGCATGACAATGAATGCAGCCTTTCAGGCGGCGTTTAGTATAAAACACGTCATTTCAAAATGCTAAAACATGCGTAAAATATGGTTTTTAGGTTTTGGCTGTTTTTTGTGGTGTAATGTATTGATTGGCCAACAAATTTACGAGGTTATAAACACCGGCACAAGCACTATTTGGTTGCTCGATGCTGGTAATTGTACGCGCACAGCAATTGTTTCGAACATTTCCCCCGATATCGATGATTTCGTGGAAATACCCGGCGGCAGTTTTTTTATGGTCAACAGCCCCAATAGTGGCCAGGCCGACTTCTATTCAATTGATCCTTCGAGCGGTGCAACGACGTTACTTTTATCGTTTTCGATCCCTTCCGGCAGTAGCCCGAGCCGCTTGCTTTTGGTCAGCCCTACCGAAATATTATGGGCGGTTCGAGGGCGTTTTTATATTTTTGATCTTACAAACAATACCCTGACCCTGGTCGCTACTTACCCTCCAACAGCTTTTGCCTGGCATTTATATACCTACAACGGACAGATCTATTACAGCGAAGAAAGCATCGGCGGATCTTTCAACCAAAGTATATACACCATTTCACTCTCACCTACCTTTTCACGTACTTTTATTGCAACTGTGCCCGGTAACTGGCTAGAATTGGGTAATATCAGGGACATCGCGGAGGCTTGCGATCAGTTATATTCTGGTGGAAGTATGCAAATGCTTAATTATAATCTGAATAACTATACCACGAGTATTCACTGTTCCTGGCCAGATGGCGGTACATCCATTGTGCCGGTAGCGCCCGTATTGGCGGGGACGAGTGGCCCTGCCTGTGGCTGTACCACCGATGCCGGGACCTGGAATTTCAACATCTCCACCAACATCTTTGTGGACGTTTGTGCGGGCGGAATTATCAACCTGCCCCATAGTGGCGACCAAGTACTTAATGCCGGGCAGAATTTATCCTTTGCGCTTTATGCCTTACCGTTTATCGGCGACCATTATTACGAATACCTTACCTCGCCCAATCTGCTGTATGTATATCCGACCGAGCAACTGAATTTTTTACCCGGCATTACCGAGGTTAATCAACTATATTTAATAATACCGATCGCGAGCGACGCGCCACCGGGAAGTTTCAATCTTGACGATCCCTGCAGGGATCTTCAACAACCCATTTATGTACGTTGGCTTACGCCCACTGTTAGTTTTACAGAGAATAACCCCGTAACATGCGGAACGGGTTGCCGTACCCTGCAGCTTACATTCGAAGGATCGGCACCTTATACCCTCACGTATTCGGTCAATCCATCGGTCAATGGGGTATTACAAACGTTTACGCAAACGTTCACTTCCAGCAATGGCACCATCGTGGCTTGTCCGCCTGCTGGATATGAGGGTACTATGGAAGTGAAAGCGCTCAGTTTAACCGACGGTGGAGACTGTACTTGTAATTAACGGATCGCTAAACACCCACAACGCCCAACCCAAACAGGGCAAAATCATACTTTACCGGATCTTCCGGGTCGAGCTGGCGCAATTGGGCGCTGAGTTCGAGTACCGTGCGCCAGTCTACCTGCGTACGTTCCAGCAAACCGAGTTGGCGTGCGACTCTTTCAACGTGAACATCCAAGGGAATGAGTAATTGGCTCGGCCGAATGCGTTGCCAGGCACCAAAATCGACCCCTTGTGGGTCTTTGCGCACCATCCAGCGCAAAAACATGTTGAGTCGTTTGCAGGTAGAGCCGCGTTCGGGGGTGGCTACGTGTTTGCGGGTGCGCTCGGGCGCGTACGGGTGGTCAAAAAAATCGCGGTGAAAACCGATCAACGCATTTTCCACCGTAGGATCATCCGTTTGTAGATGCCGGGCAAATGCATGCTCCAAGGAAGCTTGTTTGCGGTAATATTGTTGAAAAAACTCTAGGAAATAGAGGGTATCCAAGGATTGAAACGTGCGGTGTTTGAAGGATAAAAAACGCGCCCGGTCGGACTCCTGGTGGTTCAGGATAAAATCGTACGGCGCATCATCCATCAAGGCGCAGAGTTTGTTGGCACTCTGAATAATGCTTTTGCGGTTGCCCCAAGCCAGCATGGCTACCCAAAAACCAATGATTTCCCGGTCTTGCAGGCCCGAAAAACGATGGGGCACCGAAATCGGATCGTCGGCAATAAAGTCGGCGCGGTTGTAGCGGGCCACGGCAGCATCCAGAAATGCTTTGCGTTCGGATGCCTGGGGCCATACAATTTGCAGCGATTTATCCATGTGTACTTCGCACTGTATAGTTATGTGCATGGCCTTCGGCCTAAATTATTGACAATCAGTGCTCAGCATGACAATGAATGCTGCCTTTCAGGCGGCGTTTAGTGTTCCTGCAAACGCCGCAGGGCCAGTGCCGCCACATATTTTCCAATAATATCAAACTCAATATTCACCTGTTCGCCCGCGCGGAGGTTTTTGAAATTGGTAAATTCCCAGGTGTACGGAATAATGGCCACCGAAAAATAATCAGCGCCGGGTGCTACCACGGTCAAACTGACGCCATTTACACAAACAGAGCCTTTGTCAACCAGCACCTGGTCGGGCATTGCATCAAATTTGAACGTGTATTTCCAGGAACCGCCTTGCTCCAACACTTCTGTACAGCGCGCCACCGTATCCACATGTCCTTGCACAATATGGCCATCGAGCCGATCGCCCATCGCCATGCACCGTTCCAGGTTTACTTGTCCGCCGATTTCCCAAGATCCAAGTTTGCTGCGTTGCAAGGTTTCGGCAACCGCTGTGACCGCGTGGTGGTGGGGCGTGCAAGCAACTACCGTGAGGCAAACGCCATCGTGGCTAACACTCTGATCAATTTTGAGTTCCGACGCAATCGGACTTTCAATGGTAAATGTCAGGTTGGAGCGATCCTGTTCAATCTTGCAGACTGTGCCCAGGGCTTCAATGATGCCAGTAAACATACAAATGGATTTAGGCTGGAAATTCAACAAAGTTACGCGGCGTTTCGTAGAGTCGGATGTGCAAATCGAGTATTTCAGGAAGTTTTGCACGCAAAATTTGCCAAATCACCACACACATATTTTCAGCAGTCGGGTTGAGGTCGCGAAATTCAGTGGTATCCACATTAAGGTTTTTATGGTCGAACCGCAGTTCAATTTCCTGTTTGATCAGGTAGGCCAACCAGCCAAGATCTACGACCATACCCGTTTCCGGATCGATATCGCCGCTTACTTTTACTTCTAATTCGTAATTGTGTCCATGCCAATTTGGGTTGTTGCAAAGGCCAAAAACTTCCTGATTTTTCTGATCAGTCCAGCTAGGATTGTGCAAACGGTGCGCAGCATTGAAATGCGCTTTTCGGATAACGGCAACTTTCATGATAATAAAACTTAAAAACAAAATGATTGTGTACGGGTCCAAACAGCGAATAGACCAGAATGTTGAGTAAGGGCTTATTTAATAGACTTGTTGAGGTGGGGAGTTGAAAAAAAACAGCCGTTGCGCGCAAGGCACAACGGCTGTTATATTCACGAAAAAACCATCAAATTACTGTACATCCCAAAATACGCGTTCTGACAGATCCGCTTTTTGACCTGGAGCATTGGTATTCAAGTCAATTTCTACTTGTGGATAGTACAAAGAACGGGGTGTGGTAGAAAACAGCGCGTTGGTTGGTGCTGAAATGGCTGGGAAACCGGTGCGGCGCCAGTCGGTCCAAGGCTCCATCACCACGCCATAGTTGGCCACAAATTTCTCTTCAATGATTTTGCGTACTTTTTCTGCTTCTGTTCCGCTCAAGGTGCCATTGGCCGTGATATAGGCATCAATTTGCGCTGTTGGAACACCTGCTGCCGACATGGAAGCCCGGATACCAGCCTGGTAGAAAGTTTCAGCATCGCCGGTTGCACCATATACCGCTGCTTCTGCGCGAATAAAGTTGTATTCGGCAAACGTGAGCATGCGGATCGGCGCAGTACCATTATAGGTGTAGTCGGTGTTTTTGATCGAACCATCGGCTTGTGCTGCCACAGCCACCGTATTGGTTGTATCGCCCCGCAGGTAGGTGTGCATACGCGAATACTTTACAGAAGGCGCATCACCACCTTTTGCACCGGCAAAGCTGGCGGCATCAAACGGACGGGTGAACGGGAACGGGGTAAAGAAACGCGGCCGACGTGGATCGAATTTTGAATTCATCAAATCAACCAGGGTTGCATTTGGGAAAAACTGGTTAACACGGTCGAGTTCAAATTGATGAATCGAATTTTGCTTGCGGGCTTCATTGATAAAGGCCATTTGGAAGTTATCCGTATTAGCATCCATGAACGTAGCACCAGAAGCAATCAAGGAGGTGATATTTTGAATCGTTGTGTTGCGGTTGCTTTTTGATTCGTGCAGATATAAGCGCAGTTTCAAAGTATTCGCCAATTTGATCCAGCGTGGTTTGGATGCAGCGTACGCACCTGGGTAAATCGTGGAGTTTGCACCCGGAGATTTCACAGAGGTGGTTGCATTCAAATTCACAATGGCTTCGTCCAGCATGTTGTGCAGGGCACGGTAAATATCTGCGCCGTTGTCAAAGTTTGGTTTTACATTATCTGTAAACTGCAACGCTTCGGTAAAAGGTGCACGGCCCCAGGCATCCACAATGAGTTGAAACGTATAGGCTTTTAACACTTTTGCTACTCCTGCATAGTGCGGGCTGCCTTCTGTGTTGGCCTTTTGAATGGTGAGTTCCAAATCGCTGAGGATGGTAGCATACATCAAGTTCCACACGTTGTTGAGGTCGGAACCTTGGATGTTGTAGCGCTCATACTCCTGGTTTTGGGTGGTCGCACCTTGTCCCTGACCCGAAAACTGTTGCGCCAGCAATGCGCCGAAGCGGTGCAGGTCGGATCCGCCAAAAAAGCCAACGGAAGTTGTAGCCGACGTGAGCAATTGCTCAATTGGTGCATCCACCACTGCATTGGGGCTCTGGTTGATGTCGAGGAAATCTTTGCAAGAAGCAAGCAAAGAAACGCCTACAACAAAAAGAGTATATTTAAAGAATTTATTGATTTTCATAAATCCCTGATTTTGTTAAATGTGTGAAAAAAAATGGTATTTGGGTGTTAAACTAAACGCTGCGTTTAACCAAATTAAAGCGTGGCGCGCAGGTTGAAGCCAAAACTCCGTGTTTGTGGCAGGGCATTGAATTCAAGGCCTTGCGCGTTGTTAATACCCAAGGCATTTTGCTCTGGATCCAGGTGCGGATAGTTTGGTGCGTACAGGAAAAGATTGCGTCCGAAAATGCTGATATCCAGGGCGCCTAGGAATGATTTGGTAAGCAGGCGCTTCGGTACGGAGAAGGTCAAGGAAGCCTCCCGTACGCGGAACCAGGAAATATCATAGATAAATCCTTCTGCAGCAACGTGTCTGCCGCTATTCCCCCAGTAGTCCTGTGCCGAAACGCGTTTTTCAACAGCACCTTCATTCACTTGGCCAGCGTTGGGTGTGCCTGGGGCAAATACACCATCGTAACGGTAAGGCGTACCTACGGTAATGCCATCTTCATTGAGGCGATTGAATTCAGCAGTTTCTGCTGCCACGCCATTCCGGCGCAAGTCGGCCAGGTTCCGTGAATATTGATCGCCGCCTTTGCGGATATCCAACAAGAAATTGAGCGAAAATGCCTGATACGTAATGTTGTTGTTTACACCCAGGGTCCAATCAGGATTTGGGTTGCCAATTTTTTGCACATTGGCGGTCGGTAGCGGCAAACCATTTGCATTGAGCAACAAACGACCTTGGGCATCGCGTTGGTAACCACTGCCGTAAGCCTGGCCGTAAGCATCGCCTTCTACCAAGCGAATGTTTGGTGTTACAAAACCACCCAGGAAGATGTTATCCACCCCTGGCGCAAGTTCTTCAACGGTCGAATTAAACTGGGTAAAGTTGAACGTAGAAGACCAGAAGCCTTTGCTTGTTTTGATTGGTGTGAGGGTTAAGCCCACTTCGATACCATTTGTTTTGAGGCTACCTGCATTCAACACAACCTCAGAAATACCAGATGTTGGCGAATTAGGAACGCTCAAAATGATTTGGGTAGATTTCTGTTGGTACAACGTGAATTCCAGGCTGATACGGTCATTCAATGCAGAAAGATCGAGACCTACTTCGGCCGTTGCCGTAAATTCTGGCTTCAAATTCGGGTTACCTGCTGTGTTAGACAGGGTAAAGCCCGGCAAACCGTTGTATGGGAACTGGATATTTGGACCAAATCCATCGGCCGGATTGGCGGTAACAAAGTAAGAATCTGTTGCATAACGCAGGCTCGCGCGGCCTACACGTCCGTAGTTGGCGCGTAATTTGGCAAGACTCAGGAACCGTGATTTGATCACCGGCAGGGCCTCTGTCAGGTTGAAGGTACCTGCAGCAGAGTAGTACAAATAGGAGTTGTTGCCCGACAACAAGGTAGAGTTCCAGTCATTCCGCACAGAAAGATCGAGCGACGCAACATTGCGGAAAGAAGTGGTTACATTACCAAAGACACCGATGATACGGCCTTTGCTCGTACTGAAACTTGGTACAAAGGTGGTCGTATTGGCATTCAGGTTGCGGAAATTGCGCACGGTAATACCACGGCCAATCACCTGGCTGAAATTGTTCACATCATCTACTGTTTCCTGGCCCAATACAAAATTCAGGGCAAGGTCGTCGGTAAGTTGTTTGGTACCATTCAAGGTGAAATAGGAGTTCAGGGTGCGTTGCAACCCAATACCTTCTACAATACCGCCTTGTTGACTGGCCGCCGTATTCGCGCCGCCACGTGCGCCCAATTGGTCGTAACCGCTGTATTTGAAGGTATAATTGTCCACACCAAGGCGATATTCAGCACTCAACCAGTTGGTAAGTTGATAGCGCAGGCTGAAGTTACCAAAAACACGGGTCGTCAAATCGTTGTACAGGTTGTTCTTAATGGTCCAGTACGGATTATCCACGGCACCGTCATAGTGTAATTGACCGCCGGTTGCATTTTCAAAAGGCAGGCCGGACAAGTTCCAGCTGCGTGGGGTAAACCAAGAGCGGAACAATGGGTTCGACAACTGATTACCTTGCTGGGTACGGTCTGATTTGTTGTAGCTATAGTTTACCGAAATAGCGGCGGTAAGTTTGCTGGTAATTTCGGTAGTTGCATTCAAGCCTACATTATAACGTTGCAGGCGGTTGTTGTCCAATACACCACGGTCGTTGAGGTAACCCAGCGACAAGCGGTAAGTGCTTGCGTCTTTGCTGCCTTGAAAACTGAGGTTGTGCTGCATGTTGCTGCCACGACGGAAAATATCCCTTACGTTGTCTTCATAAGCTGTGAGTGCAACGGAGTCGTTCGGGCTAATCAGTTTGTTGCGAAAATCGCTGGGTAGCGGTACTTGCTGACCATTGATGCGTGGTCCCCAAGAAGAGATTGCCGCTGGGTTAAAGGCACCTACCGAACCTTGTCCGTACTCATTTTGATAGTCGGGAATGCGGTTTACCTCTTGAAATGCGTAGTTGGCATTGTAGGTAATTGAATTTTTTTGACCGCTTTTGCCTTTTTTCGTCGTAATCAGGATTACACCGCTGGCTGCACGCGAACCGTACAGGGCCGTTGCAGCAGCACCTTTTAATACGCTGATGCTTTCAATGTCTTCCTGATTCAAGTCGATGGCACGGTTCGAAAGGGCTGGGCCGCTTTGCAATGGGGTATCACCACCACTGTTGTCAATCGGAACCCCGTCTACCACAAAGAGGGGTTGGTTACTTCCCGTAAAGGTGGTGTAACCCCGAATGATGATGCTGGAGCCCGTAAAGGAACCACCCGAACCGCTGATACGAATACCGGGTACTTTGGCATTCAAGGCATTGGTTACGTTGGTTACCCGCGCGGTCGTCAGGTCTTTCGAACTGATTTCACTGACGGCATAACCCAGGTTGCTCTTGTCCTTTTTGACACCGAAAGCAGTGACCACGGTTTCTTGCAAAATCAGGCCTTCTTCCAACACAATGTCGGCAACATTACTTGCGCCAAGGGTTGATTCCGTGGTTTTGTAACCGGAGTAGGTTACAACCAAGATGGTAGCGCCTTCTGATACATTGAGTTTGTAATCGCCGTTGAGATCCGTTTTGGCACCAACGGTAGTGCCTTTTACCACAACGGTAGCACCGATCAGCGCTTCACCATTGGGGGCAGAAATTTTTCCGCTGATGGTACGCTGGCCCATAACGGCGCCGGTAGCCAATGCGAAAAGCAGCATTGTTAACAATTTCTTCATAAAAAAGATTTGACTGGTTAATAAATCGGATTAAACTGAAGGCAAATTAACAGAGTATTAATATTGAATTCAACATTTTGAACAGAAAAAAATTTGTTTTGGATAGAATTAGCGATTCTTTATGATTTTCACCTTGTTTTTGAAACTAGAGACCATGTTTGCGGATAGTTATTTAAAATCCTATAACTTCACGGCATGGAACGAGTTTACAATTGGGGCATCCTTGGCATGGGTAAAATTACCCGCAAATTTGCCGACGATTTACGCCTGCTGCCCAATGCCCGATTACACGCCGTCGCTTCGGCTTCCCTCGAACGTGCGCAGGATTTTGCGGCTGCGTATGATGTTCCCCACGCCTATGGCACTTATGAGGAAATTGTTGAATGTCCCGATCTGGATATTGTATATGTGGCCACCCCCCACGCCCTTCATTTTACGTGCGCCATGCTGTGCCTGAGTTGCCGCATTCCGGTGCTCTGTGAAAAGCCCTTCGCCATGAATGCCCATGAGGCGCGGAAAATGATCGAGCTCGCCCACAACAATCAGGTGTTTTTGATGGAGGCCTTGTGGACCTGCTTTATGCCTTCGTTTCAGCGGGCGCTCGAACTGGCCGAATCGGGTGCGATTGGCACGGTGCATACCGTAAAATCCGATTTTGGCTTCAAATTGCCCTTGGATCCTAATTCCCGGTTATTTAACAAAACCCTGGGCGGCGGGGCGCTCCTCGATATCGGCATCTATCCGGTTATGCTGGCCATGCGTGTATTTGGAAAGCCCGATGCGCTGCATATTCAAGCCGCTGCTACCTTTACCGAAACAGAAGTAGACGATACCTGCGTTTTTACCTTTCAATATCCCGAAAAACGCATCGCACTGGGGCATGCAACGGTAGCCGCCAATACGCCCGTTGAAGCCTGGATACTGGGTACCGAAGGCAGCATCTACTTACATCCGCGCTGGCACCATACCACGCAACTCACCATCGCATTATATCAAGACCGCGCCGAGGAAACGCGGGAAGAATACTTTCCTTACCAAGGTTGGGGCTATCACCTGGAAGCCCAACACGTCATGGAATGCCTCGAAAAGGGCTTGCAGGAAAGTCCAACAGTACCCCTCCAATTTACCCTCGCCCTGGCAGAAACGCTGGATGCTATTCGGGAAAAAGTAGGACTGGCTTATTGAGTTTGCCAAACAAAGCGCGCACTGAACATAAGTGGACCGAATCTCGGTGACCATTTTTTGTATTCTTCCCCTGGGAATACGGTAGTTTTGATGATAATTTTACCCAAATCTGACTTGTACGCGGGCCTAAATGCCTATCCTTGCGCCTGTTAAGACACATTCAACCCTTATTTCTGATCACTTCGAACTCGGCACAAGTACATTGTTCTGTCGTTCTAACCTTTTATTGATTTTCATGCGTCCATTTATCTTTGGCCTGTTTTGTTTTTTATTCGTTTGCGCTGTACAAGCCCAGCCAACAGCGACTACGCCCCCTGCGCCCGAAAAACACTTGCGCAACATCCAACAACTTACTTTCGGCGGCGATAATGCCGAAGCCTATTGGAGCCCAGACAGCAAGTGGCTTACTTTCCAAAGCAATTATGCAAAATGGGGGGTAAAGTGCGACCAAATTTTTGCCATGAAGGTGAAAAAGGCGGCAAATAACCCAACATATATGCCACAAGCCATCAGTGGCGGAAAAGGCCGTACGACCTGTTCGTTTTTTATGCCCGATGGCAAACATATTATATACGCCAGCACCGTTTCGGCAGGCGATACTTGCCCGGCCGTACCCAACCTGCGCCGCGATGGCAAATACCTATGGCCAGTGTACAGCAGCTACGATATTTATGTGGCTGATTTGAAAGGGAAAAACACTAAACGCCTGACCAATTCACCCGGCTACGATGCAGAAGCGGTTTTAAGCCCCAAAGGCGATAAAATTTTGTTTACCAGCGATCGTTCCGGCGATCTGGAGTTGTGGACCATGAACCTTGATGGTTCTAATCCAAAACAGATTACCAATGCCTTGGGTTACGACGGCGGCGCATTTTTCAGCAAAGACGGCACTAAAATCGTGTATCGTGCCAGCCGCCCGAAAACAGATGCCGAAATTAAAGAATACAAGGACTTGTTGAAAGAGGGCCTCGTGGCGCCCGTGGCCATGGAAATTTTTGTGTGCAATGCCGATGGATCCAATGTGCATCAGATAACGAACCTAGGCAAAGCCAATTGGGCGCCGTTCTTTCACCCGGATGGAAAACGCATTATGTTTTCAAGCAACCACCAATCCAAACGCGGCTACGATTTCCACTTGTACCTGATCAATGAAGATGGTACTGGTTTGGAGCAAATTACCACCGAAAGTATCTTCAACTCTTTTGCCATGTTTTCGCCCGATGGCAAAAAGATTGCATTTAGCTCCAACCGCAACAACGGCAACACGCGGGACACCAATGTGTTTATGGCCGATTGGGTAGATTAGTCAACAGGTTGCGATGGAAGCATTTGGCCGGCATATTTGCCAAATGCTTGAATCGCAATAAGACTATTTGAATTCAAATGCTTTTCCCCAGTTTTCAATTTCTTCAGCCGTCCAAAGCTCCGGGAAAAATACGACCTTTTGGAAGCGTGGAGGCAGGTATTTTTGCCAATTGGTACCGCCGGTTGCTTCTATTTCCTTGGGTTTGGCGTCGAGGTAACGCACCGCAGAACGGTAGTGCGATAAAGCCCAGCGCACGTTGGAGTTTTGGTCGTGCTCACGTAGGAGCGCGCGCAATTCGGGGTCTTGTTGGTCCTCCGTCGATAACTTCAAATACAACTGACGCAGGTTGCTTTTTTGATATTGTTGGGCAAAACGCACGAGTTCTTCGGCGTATTTTTCTTCAAATTGGCGCAGGGTAAGCGTTTTTTTGCCTGAAGCCAGTTCTGTAGCACCCGATTTCCAATACAACACCGACGAAAGTAACCGTACTTCATCTACATCGGCGGTTAGTTCGCGCTTGGATGTATGCACCAATTGCCGTAAATCCGTGCTCGCAATTTCAATCATGCGGTATTGCACACTTTGAAAACCGCTGGCGGGCAACAAACTCATTCGAAACTTTAGGAACTCATCGCGGTCCATGCCATCCACCATGATGTCAAAGGAGTCGATCAGGTTTTTGAAATATCGGTTGATGCGCGTAAGTTGACGTTTGAATAAGCGCAACGAAACGGGACCTTCTTGTGCCGATATTTGGGCAATAGCATCGAGGCAAAGCTGGAAATACAGCTCTGTAATTTGATGGTAAATGATAAAAATCCGTTCATCGGGAATGGGTGTGCGCGGATTTTGCAGGCTCAAGAGGGTATCCAGATGGATATAGTCCCAATAGGTCAAAAATTCGGCGTATAACAGTCCATCCAGGTAGGATTTCATATCCTGGCCCATGGCGCCATATTTTTCCTCCAGTTGCCGGAGTCTGTCTAGTATTTCGTCGTTCATAAAGCTGGGTTAGGTCAGGCTGCTATTTTCAGCCCCAAAAGTAGGCAACCAAAACAAAGCAACAAACTTAAAAGCAAATTAGCGCTGGCTGCCAGCCATTGGCCACCTTGCATCAATTGCCAGGTTTCGGCAGTAAAGGTAGAGAATGTGCTCATTCCACCACAGAAACCGGTTGCTAATAACAGACGCTGCTGCTGATTGATGGCCTGTTGCATGGCCAGTCCGGTCAGCACCCCGATGATCAAACAAGCGATGCTGTTGGCCAATAAAGTAGCGTACGGAAAGCGTCCTTGCAGGGGCTGTGTTGCTAAACTGATACCAAAACGGCACATACTACCTAAGCCACCACCCAGGAAAACGAGGAAAAACGAATAAAACTGCGCCATTTTATATGGATAAATGCGGTTGTGCGCAATATTGCCAGAACTGTGCCACAATTTGGCTGCAAATGGCCGCTGATTCAAACATACCCATGTGCGCAACCCCGGGCAACACTGAAACGGAAAGGGCATCGGCTGGAAGTGCGGCTTTGAGGGTGTCTTGTACCGCAATGAGCGGATCGGCAGCCCCTAGGAGCAGGAGCACGGGACAGCTTGCCTTTTGAAGGGTCGCGGTGTGATCTGGTCGCTTGAGCATGAGTTCGAGGGCTGCAATAATGCCTTCCGTTTCCTGTTTTTGCCCTGTTTCGATCAGGTTTTGCACGGTTTTTGGGTGTGCTTTCGCAAATTCGGGGGTAAATAGACCCGGGAATAATTGACTTACATAAAGTGCTTTTTTACCTGATTGTAGCAATTCAATGCCTTTTTGACGGGCTTTTATACGTTCGGGCGTATCCGCAAATGGATGCGCATGGTACAATCCAAACCCGAGCAGGCGATCTGCATATTTTTGAGCAAATTCAAGGGCTATATACCCACCCAGGGAGTGCCCCACCAGCACACATTGTTGCACGTTGGCAGCATCCAGTACTGCCTGGACGCAGGCCGCATAATGGGAAATACTTGCTTCCGTGGGCAAACTAGAATACCCAAACCCCGGCAAATCAATCCGCAAAATCGGCAAGCCAGGCAGGCGTGTCACCGTATCCTCCCAAATGGAAGATGTTTCACAAAAACCATGTAACAATACCAAGGGAATCGGTCCTGCGGCGCCGTCTTTATGCCAGGAAAGGGTGGTGTTCTGAAAAACGCAGCTGTATTTCATCCTGCGAATTTAAAAAAAATGCAGGGATCGTTCATGCTTTTTACAAGAAACCTTGAAATATGCAGACATTTGCTGCGCACTAAACAAATACCCTATGCATTCTTGGTTATCCATTCCTTCCGAATCTGATTTTTCGCTGCAAAACTTGCCTTATGGCGTCTTTCACCTGGGCGATGGCCGTTTGCGTGCCGGTATTGCCATTGGCGACCATATTATTGACCTGGCCGCCGCTTCCGAGCTGGGCCTGTTTGGCAAAAAGCGGTTTTTTTATAAAATATTTACCCAAAGCACCCTCAATGATTTTATCGCGCTGGGCAAACCAGTAACCAACCGCATTCGGAAAAAAGTGCAGGATTGGTTGCGGCTGGAGCAACGGCCCGACAATGCAGCACAAATACTGGTCAACCGTGCCGAGGCGCAGATGGTCATGCCGATTCGGGTGCCCAATTATACCGATTTTTATAGCAGCATCGAACATGCCACCAATGTGGGTAAAATGTTTCGGCCCGACAATCCGTTGCTGCCCAATTGGCGCTGGCTGCCTGTTGGTTACCACGGCCGCGCTTCTTCTATTGTGGTGAGTGGTACCCCTATTCGTCGACCACACGGGCAAATTCTGCCACCCGGCGGCGCACCCGATACCCCTGTTTTTGCCGCTTCCCGACAACTCGATTTTGAGTTGGAAATGGCTTTTGTAATTGGAAAAGAAAGTCCGCTGGGCACCCCCATCACCGTGGAGCAGGCCGATGAATATATTTTTGGCCTGGTTATTTTCAACGACTGGAGCGCACGCGATATTCAACGCTGGGAATATGTGCCGCTCGGACCGTTTTTGGGTAAAAACTTTGGATCCAGCATTTCACCCTGGATTGTACCCCTGGAAGCACTCAAACCCCACCGGGTGAAAAGTCCCAAACAACAACCCGAACCCTTGTCATACTTAAGCACCAAGGGTTTACAAAATTATGATATTCACCTGGAAGTCAGTTTGTTACACGGCGATCAATCTACCGTAATTAGCCGCTCGAATACCCGATATTTGTACTGGTCTATGGCGCAACAATTGGCACATCACACGGTCAATGGCTGTAATGTGCAGGTGGGCGATATGATGGCTTCTGGCACGATTAGCGGACCAACGCCGGGCAGTTTTGGCTCCCTGCTCGAACTTTCCTGGGGCGGCAAACAAGAAATTGCACTGTCCGATGGTACCGTACGCAAATTTCTGGAAGACGGCGATACCTTGCGCATGCGTGCGTGGGCGGGTGCAGCCGATCGGAAGGTTGGTTTTGGGCAAGTGGAGGGTACGGTTTTGCCGGCCCATGATACCGTTGGTTAAGCTGGAATCTATTTTTTGACAATCAGGCGCATCCATTCCGGTTTTTTGGCGCGCGCCACAGGAATGGAGTGCTAAATTTTGAAAGTGGACGCAACATTATTGTTACAACACATAGGTCGGCATATACAACTGGATGCTGAGGAAATCGCCTTGTTTCTATCCCTTTTGCAACCCAAAACGCTGAAACGCAAGGCATTTTTATTAACTCAGGGCGAAATTTGTCATGCCGAGCATTTTATCCTCAAAGGTTGTTTGCGGGTGTATACCATCGACGACAATGGTTTTGAGCACATTGTAATGTTTGGCGTAGAAGAATGGTGGGTGGGCGATCTGTACAGTTTTCTTACCCAAACGCCTTCTCCGTATTTCATTGATGCGCTGGAAGACACTGAAATCCTTCAAATTTCGAGACAAAACCTCGATAAATTGTATCAACAGGTGCCCAAATTTGAGCGATTTTTCCGCATTCTTTTTCAAAATGCGTTCATTGCACAACAACAGCGTATCCAGCAAAATTTATCGAATACTGCCGAAATGCGCTACCAGGATTTTATTACCCGATATCCGCAGCTCGAACAACGGCTTTCCCAGAAGCAGGTGGCTGCTTATCTGGGCATTACTCCGGTGTTTTTGAGTATGCTGCGCAAAAAAAGGCAGTTTAAAAAGTAAAATCAAGATAAAAATCGAAGCATTGGCCCTCGGGCATGGCATTTATTAAAGTAGTTGAATTTTTATCTTTTTGCATCCCTGTTCCTTTGTCCCAACAAAAATAACAGGACATGCAAAACGCAAATCAAAATGGCCTTTTCGGCTTTATTAACACTTCCACGCCAGCGACCACCCTTTTTTGGGCCACCCTTATTTCCGGGGTATTAGATGCTTTGGCCGCCATTGTGGTGTATTACGCTTTTTTCAAACTCAGCCCCATTCAGATTTATCAATTTGTGGCAAGCGGCATTTTGGACAAAGCGGCCTATTCGGGCGGATTGGGCACCGCATTGTTGGGCTTGGGCATTCATTTTTTAATCGCTTTTGTTGCCGCTTATGTATTTTTCCAGTTGTATCCCAACATGGCATTGTTGCGCCAAAACGGGTATGCCGTGGGTTTGGGATATGGAGCAGTGATCTGGGCGTTTATGAACCTAATCCTCATTCCCTATTTTTCTAAAATTCCGCCCGCGCCTTTTGATACGGTGGCAGTGTTGGGTATTTTGTGGCACATGGTTTTGGTGGGATTGCCGATCGTGTTGATCGTAGAAAAGTATTATCGGCAAAAAGGATAATTAGGGTAAACCTTGTAAGTGACACACTACGACGGATTTACATTTTCACAATGAGGCGCATCAATTCCGGTTTTTTGGCCCTTGCCACCGGAATTGAGTGTCCATTGGCCATAATAATCTCCCCCGAATCGGAACGAATTATTTTTGCAATGTGCTTTAAATGAACGAGATAGGAATTGTGTGCGCGGAAAAAATCGGGATTATTGAGCAGTTCCTCAAATTCGCGCAGGGATTTGGACAAAATAATGGGTTTCGACTGCCCTTTTAAAAATACCGATACATAAGCACCCTCTGAAGCACAATATTGGATGTCATCCACCGAAACCAAGAGCAGTTCCTGGCCCACGGGCAAGGCGATGCGTTCGGGTACGGGGTTGTTTTTCAGGTATTCTACGGCAGCAAGTTGAGCGGTATTGGGCATTGCGCTTTGTTCGGCTTTTTGCACGGAAATCGCTAGTTCATCTTTATCGATTGGTTTTAGTAAATAGTCTAAAGCGTTGAATTTGAATGCTTTAACGGCATATTGGTCGTAAGCGGTGGTAAATATTACCTTAAAGGGTAAGCCTGCACATCGGCGCAATAGATCGAACCCGTTGAGCATCGGCATTTCAATATCCAAAAAAATCAGTTGCGGCGGCTGATGTTGTATGGCTTCCAGCGCAAGTTCAGCATCGTTGAAAATGCCGGAAATCGTGATGGTTGGGCAGTATTTTTCCAGCAATACACGCAGTACGTCTGTGCAATACGGTTCATCGTCAATCAGGTAAGTGATCATTTTTTTGATTGCAGTTACATGCTTTAAAGTCGAATAATCACGCGTGTTCCGAGCGCCTGGCCTGCCGTATCAACCAAATCGATCGTTTCGACGGCTGCCGAAGTGCCGTATAACTGGTTGATGACTTCCAAGCGTTCGGCCGTCAATTTCATCCCCAGCGATTTATGAACGGTCGCCGAGCGGGTTTTTAGTTCCATCGCTTTTTGCCTGCCCACACCATTGTCTTCCACCTCAATGCACAGCCGTTTTCCTTCCGGGTACACCTTTATTTGCAACAATCCGGTTGTTTTCTGATGCATCAATCCGTGCCAAATGGCGTTTTCCACAAAGGGTTGAATGAGCAAGGGCGGTACTTCTAAGTGTTCCGTTTGGAGCGTGGGGTCTATAATGATTTGGTATTCAAACCGATCAAAAAAGCGCATTTGCTCCATTTCAAGGTACAATTTGAGGGCTTCTAATTCTTTATGGAGGGGTACGGCTTCGGTGCGGCTATTGTCCAAAATAAGTCGAATCAAGCGACTGAATTTGGTGAGGTACACCGACGCCTCTTCCGGTTGGTTTACCAAAATAAACCGATTGATCGAACTCAGGCAATTGAATACAAAATGCGGATTCATTTGGGCCCGCAGCGCAGCCATTTCCGTACGGGCGATGCGTTGGTTAAATTCCGATTTGAGGCGTTCTTCCCGGCGTATTTGCTGTACCCGGGCACGGTACAGCAATGCCGCCAACCCACCCAACAAAAGTAGGATGAGCACCCGAAACCACCAGGTTTCCCAAAAAGGCGGGGCAATATAAATTGGTAAGCGCTTGATGGTGTCGTACCAAAGTCCCGCATGGCCGGTTTTTATCTCTAAAATATAATCGCCAGGCGGGACTTGGGTATAACTGGCGCTGTGTCCGTTTTTCAGCACCACCCAATCGGCTTCATACCCCGACAATCGGTAGGCAAATTCGTTTTTCTCCGAACGCGCAAAATGCGTGGAGGCCAGGTCGAACGTAAAAAAATCTTCTCGCCAACTCAGATTGATCTTTTGTAAAAAATTGATATTCAAGCTGTCCGCATAAGGTTTGTCAAAAATTCGGAACGCGGTAAACAGAATTTCGGGCGGATCTTCGGGCGCTAACAATTCGTCGGGGTAAAAGGCCTGAAAACCCTGTGGAGCACTCATGACCACAGCGCCCCGGGCATCCAAACTTAGGGGCAAGTCGATCAATTCCGTCAGCATGCCTTCTTTTTTACCAAAAGCCCTTGCGCGCCACGCTTGTGCATCCACGCAGGCGAGTCCTTTGTTGGTTCCGGCCCAAATACGGCCCGCATCATCACAAATCAGGCTTAAAACCTGGTTGGAAGGCAGTCCATTTTCGGTGTTTAGCGTGCGAAATTCCTGGCCAACCGGTGCCGCGTCATCGAAACGGGATAGGCCACCCGGGTTGGTGGCTGCCCAGATATACCCCTGCCGGTCCTGGCACAGCGCATGTACAATATATGCCCCCAAACTGTGTGCAGGATTGTCTTCCTCATACCGATACAGGGTAAATTTGCCCGATGCAGCGTTGTATTGAAACAGTCCATGATCTTCGGTGGCAATCCACATCCTTCGTCGGCTCGTATCGAATAGCAGATCGGTTATTCCCAGGCCAATGAATTCCTGGTCGGCTCCCGGCTTCCACCAACTGTGGTTTTGCGGATGCCACACTAACAAGCCTTGTGTATTATTGGCAAACCAGTAGTTCCCCGCAGCATCCTGTTCCATATCCCAAAAAACCGATTTTTCGGCCGCGTCGAGCAAATGCGGTGGTATCGGAAAGGCTTGCAGGCTTAGGAGTTTTCGGTTTACCTGAAAAATTTGTGCACCACCGCCAACCCAAAGGATACCGCCAGCATCTTCTTTCAACAACATTGCTGGACCGGGTAATGCAATGGTTTTCAAAAGTTTATCTTTTTCGAACACCCATAATTGTTGGCCGTTTAAATCCAGGAGATAACGCCGTCCGTCGATCCTCGAATCCAATAAATGGTGGTAAGTGTTTTGGGTGGATACCTGTTTCCTGGTAGGGACTTGTGTAAACGCAAAATGTTGGGCCTGTGGATCGTATTGCCACAAGCCGTTTTCGCCACCCAGCCAGAGGGTGCCGTTTTTTTCGATAAAATACCGTTCCAAGGCCCCAGTCGGCGCTGAAAACTGGTTGGCTGCCGTGGGTAAGACAAGTACAGGTCGTTTTGTATGGGCATCCTTGATCGATAATCCCTCTAGCCTAAGCAACCAGTGCGAGGCACCAAAATTGAAAACATGGCTGTCAAACGGAGCGGGTGTTCCAGAACGCGGATGAAAGGCAAACACAGCCGTTTTTTTATCAAAACTGAACAACCCAAATTTGGTTTCTAGCCACAGCGCTGTATCGCCTTTTGGATGGATGGTAAAAATGGTTTGGTAACTAATATGGGCCGTATTAGGCAGTGTTTGAACTAAAAATGCCTTCCAGGGATAGGTCTTAAACTGCCCATTCGTCGGATCTAAAACGGTCAGATCCCGGTTGTCGCAAGCCAGCCAAACGCCATCCTGATCGGGTAATAGCCCGTTTACCAATGCATTGGGCAAGGAACCATCTGACCGACCCGTATTTTTCCAAACTTTAAAAGTTTCGGTGCGCGGATTGTATCGGTTCAAACCATTATAGGTAGCGATCCAAATAAATCCGGCGCTATCTTCCTTCAAATCGGTAATACATTCATTGCTAATGGTGTATTGCGGTTGCCGTGTATCAGGAAAATAGTGCCGGAAGGTATAACCATCGTATCGGTTCAGGCCATTGGCCGTGCCCACCCACAGGTATCCCATGCGGTCGCGCAGGACACACTGCACATGGTTGTCGCTCAGGCCTTCATTTTCGGTAAAATGGGTAAAATAGCGGATAGGTTGCGCCTGTATTTGCAGACAACATAATAACAACAACAACATATACGCTCTGATCGCCATAAACCTGCAAAGTATGAATTATGGGCTTACATCCCCCATTTTACGCCATTCCAAAACATTTGCTGGATGGAATTATTGGCACCACGCGTAAAGATATCGAGTCGGTTGGGACCCCAAGATGCCACGGCGGGATTGCTATTGATTTTTCCGCCCAGGCGCTCGAAAGGAGACCAGGTTTTCCCACCGCCCCACCAGGCATGGTAAAGTGCATCGTCGAGTCCGCGTACAAACAAATCCAGCCGACCATTGCCCCAGGATACTGCCCCTAAACCAGAATTGTGCACCACTTTCCCACCCAGGGTATGCCAGTCGCTCCATTTCGTCACATCGTAATATTTGTGCCAGACACTGCCGTCACCGCCCTCTCCAAAAATATCGAGGTGTCCGATGCCAAAGCTTGCCACGGCCATTTGTCCGGCAATCGTACCCTGGAGTGATTCACTCGGCCCCCAGGCTTTATCGAACCACAAATGTTGCACGCTTTGATCGGTTTTTACCGCAAAAATATCCAAGCGCAGGGGTGCCCAAGCGGCCAGTTCTACCGTACTGCCTTCTTTGATATCCCTGGGAAATACCGATTCCCATTTTCCCCAGGTATTTTCGAAAAACAAATGGCTTAATCCACTGTTTTGATCGCGACCAACAATATCGATGCGGCCTTTTGCCCAACTTACTACATCAAATTCGCCAGTCAGGGTACCACCCAGGTTTTCCCAAGCGCTCCATTTGCCACCTTCCCACCAACTGTGCATCAGGTTTTTATTGCCCGCTACTACAAAAGCATCTAAACGCCCCGCATCCCACGAAACGGCCTTGATTTGTGAACGGGTTGGCGCATTGCCCCAGCCTGTGGAAGCCCAATCTGTCCATTTTGTGCCATCCCAACGGTTGCAAAATACATCGCCATTAGTGCCAAAGGTAAATACCGCCAATTTGCCTACACCATATGGGGTGGCCTCCTGATTGGATAAGGTTTGGCCCGTTAGGGTGTACCAGCGCGGTTCCATGTTGAGTGCCGTGCCACAGGGCAACAGTTTTTGGGCAAAATTATAGGCCGTATTTATGCCTGCAATATCATCGGCAGATAACCCGGCGCCCATACCCATACAAGGCGGACATTTGGTCGTATTCCCATTTTGAGCACAGGAAATGGTGGTTTGCCCGTTGCCAAACGCCGTAGCGGGATAGTGCATAATGGAACAATAATCGTAATTGCTGCGTGGAATACCACTCCATTCAATTTGAAAATTGCCCCCCATGCCTTTTTCTACATTCCCCATATTGACGCTGATAAAACGATCGCGGTCGGGGCGATTTTGTTCGTGCCAAAAACCAATGGCGTGCATGAGTTCATGAATAATGACGGAGGCAGGTTGGCCCGCTGCAATGCGCACGAGTTGTTCACCGCCTTGTCGACCTACAGATGAAAGACCGCCTGCACTGCCCAAATCAGATTCAATCACCAAGCGCACAAAGTCTTTTTCATTGGTGTGGCTTACAAGGCACAAGTTGGACACTTTGTTGTTGTATTCCGCTACCGCCTGCCGAACGGTTGCATCCATCCCGAATTCATACACTGAACGGTCGATCTCAATGGGTAATTGTCCATTCGGCCATAAGAAGATAGAACTTGGAATACCGGGAATGGCTGGTAACGCCCGTTGGTAGGCCATGGGACGTTTCAAATCGTCGCCGACCACAATGTCTCCGTTTAAAATGTAGTACACGCCTACTTTTTTGACCAAAAACGGACGCTCCTGATCGTCAAATGGAAGGGTGAGCATTTTTTGTATATAGCCTTCTTCGCGCACTAATTTGACTTTTTGAGTTTCATCAATTTGGGCTTGAAGGGGCATAGAGATTAAAAGTAGCAAACTTAAAGTTGCCAAGAGGGCGTAAATCGATTTTTGCATATATGCAAGTATTAAGGTGGTGAAAAGGGTGATAAGTTGTTGATATTATGCGGTTTGCATGGGTTGTGTCTGGGATGGAGCAAGAAGCCTATCGAACCCGCTCCAACACCATGTTTCCATCCGTATTGTGTCGCGGATCCTCACTGCTGTAAAAACTGCTGCCATCGGGCCGAAACCAGGAATACTTGATCGTCAATTGAATGGAATTGCCCGTCCAAGTGCCTTTGCATTCGTTCAGGTTGAAACCGGGCGGATGCGGCTCATGCACCGGACGCATTTGAAAATGCAAGTCGTTGCCGTCCCATTTTTCCATCCCGCCCCACACTTCAAAACTGTCGCGTCGTCCCTGCGATTCAATCAAAGCCATGCCTTCAAAAAAGGTTTTGCTGGAAAGGTCGCGTTTAATGCGTTTTTGAAAAAAGCGTTTCTTGCGTTTGGCATCCGATAGCGGCTCAAATATTTCGAGTTGGATGTTGTGGTCAATCTGGTCGGGATCGCGGAAAGCGCCTTTCCATTTGCCGATCAACAGGGGTTTATTCGGGTCGTTGCTGTACGCCCAGGGCCGCCGATACGTGTCGTATTGTTGGTCGAGGTAGTAACAACCGTACCGACCCAATACCACCACCGCAATCAGTGCGACCACAAAAAGGGTTGTTTTATTTAAAAATGGCATATTTTCGTTGATTATCGGTTTACAACGACCGGGATGGCCTGTTCTTTTTGATTTGCCCTTACCAGCAGGATATACAGGCCGGGCGTCAGCTGTGCAACACTGATTTTATTGCCGTTTGCACTGCGCAGCAATTGTCCGTCGGTTCCCAGCAGTTGCAGCATTTGCACGGTGCTTTCCAGCATGGTTACGGTGAAAAAATCACTGGAAGGGTTAGGAGATACGGTAATTTGAAAGCTTGTATTCAAATCAAATACGGCGGTTACCGCGCCATCGGCACCAGTTCCAATCACATTGGCAGGCGGAGGCACTACCAACGCCGGACCATTTCCGTATTCATCCGCGCCGATATCCAGCACACCTGCGCGGGTTTGGGCATCGTAATCCTGTGTAGCGGGGGCATTTTGACCCGCATTGATGGCAGGACTGCCTGCATTGAGGTGAAATTGTGCATTCAGCCCTGGATTGATTTCGCTGCTTTGTGCATCGAGGCCCAACTGCGTTTTCCATTGCGACAACGTGAGCGCCGGGAAACTCACGCCATCATCAAAAATAGCCGCACCGGTTGTTTTGTAATAAATATTGTGGTCAAACAAGTTAACGCCCGTCAGGGCCGCTTCCCGCACTTGTACCGTGTAATCTTCATCGCCCGTCCCACTTTGATCCACAAAAATGTTGTTAAACACCTGAATATTGAAGTTGGCAGGGTTCACCGTGGTATTTTCATCAACATAAATATCGCCCCGGGAGATAAACAGCGGCGCATGGTAATCGGGCGAAGCCGTAACGACCGTATTGTTGTAAGCACTGCAATTGCGGGCTGCAAAAAAACCAATGCCCGAAGCGCCGGTGTTGACCACAATGTTGTTGCGGGCCAGGCTGTATTGACATTCGTAATAGGCCGGGTTGGTGCCGTCATTGTCAAAAAACTCTGCATCGGTGTAAAAACCGATCAAAATACCGGCCTCCCCGGTGTTCATAATCAGGTTTTGTTCAATAATGCAGTCTTTTACCCCCCCTTTTGCATACACGCCCGTTGTAGAAGTGTGGTGGATATAGCATTGGCGCACCACCATTCCGTCGCCGTTTACATTATCGATGCCTTCGGCATTGGGGCCGCCGTTGATGGGTAAATTAGAAGGTCCTTTTCCCGAGTTATATAGTTCACAACCAATGATTTGTATATTGCTACAGCCCGGTTTTATTTTGATGCAGTCTCGTCCGGTGTCATGTACCCGGCAATTGAGCAGGGTAATGTTGCTGGCACCATGGCGATCGGCAGCGGGTCCGCCCCATTCCCAGTTGGTTTCAAAACTCACCCCATAATAGTAGCCGCCGATAATTTCGAGGCGTTCGAGTTTGCCACCCGACACATCCGGCTCGTTGTACCAGATGCAAGAGGCAATGTCTTCCACATCCAAGGGCGCAACAAGCACGGCCCATTCGCCCGGGTAGGAACGGATGGTGAGGTTGCTTTTGGTAATGCGGATTTCATTGGAAGGGTAGGTGCCGTTGCGCAATTCGATCACATCGCCGGGCTCGGCGGCTAAAATGGCGGTCGGTATGGTTTTGAAAGGTTGCGTTAAGGTACCAGGGTTATTGTCGTTGCCGGTGGGCGCAACGTACCAGTTTGCGGCGTTTAGTTGGCCTAAACACAGGAGGGCAGCAATAAAAAGCAAGGGAAATTTCATAGATGTCTTAAATTTTCCTCAAATATGGGCGCTGTAAATGGGTGAAAAAAGGGCGGGTTTTTGTTTGGCGGGTTTGGGTTTTTGGATGGGAAGTGGCGTTCAACAGATGCTTGGTTTATTAGCAGGTTTGGCCGCCCAGAACTTTGAATTGATTTACCGCATAAAGCAATAAGAAACAATAAATTAATCTACCAAAAAGCTGGATATTTGGTTTCAAGAAAACCTGAATCATGCGCCACCTTGTTTTCAAAGCAGGAATTTTATGCGGGCTTTTTTGCATGCCGTTTTTGGCCATCGCACAAGCGAATAACACCGCTGATAGCCTCCGACGCGGTTTGGCTACTATTTCTCCTACAGACACGCTATATGCTTTAAACCTCCTTTATTTGTGGATCGCAGAGGGTAAATCGAACCCGGAAGCCGCCATCGAAAGCGCCCAAAAAGCACTAGAGGCCTCCCGAAAAATCAACTGGGTGCGCGGCGAAATCAATGCCTTGAACGGATTGGCCTTGAGTCGGCAGCGACAGGGATATTACTCGGAAGCGCTGGAATACTACCTGCCCGCGATCGAATTGGCTGAAAAATCGCAAAATCATCGACATATCGCCAAGACACATGTCAATGTGGGTATTTTGTACCAATTAACGGCCGATTATCCGAAAGCATTGGGGCATTTCAAACGCGCCCTGGAAGTCGAAAACCGCCCGTTTGAACGCGCTGGCATGTTAAACAATGTCGGAATTGTTTACAAAAATACCGGACAGCCCGATTCTGCACTGTTTTATTACCACGCCGCCCTAAAAATCCATATTGCAGGGAACGACAATGCGGGTATTGCACCGGCCTACAATAATATCGGCATTGTGCTGCGCGACCGCGGGGAATATGCGGCGGCCCTCACCCAATTTGAACAAGCGCTGCGGTTATACCGCAAATTAAATGACCAGGAATCTATTGCCGTAGTGTTGGGCAGCATGGGTGATGTACTTAGCCATCTCGGTCGTAACGAAGCAGCATTAGACACCTTGAAACAGGCATTTTCCTTGGCGCAAACCCAGCATTTGTTGGTCGCACAGGGCGACATTGCCCACTATATGCACCAAATATTTGCGCAACAAGGCCGCTTCGATTTGGCCTATCAATGGGCGAAAACCCATAAATTATTCAGCGACAGTCTACAAATTATTCAAAAAAGGGACGAATTAGAGGCCATCCGGGCGCGGTTTGAAAGTGATAAAAAAGTAGTCTTGCTCGAAAAAAACGTGGCCATTGAGCGCTCGCAACGCCTGCTTTGGACGGCTTCAGCGGTCGGATTGCTGCTGTTGCTGGGGGCTTCGGCATTTGCTTTGCGACAAACCCGCCGCCGCCGCCGCATGGAAAGTGTGTTGCAACAACAAGAAATCGCCCGACTGCGCGCAGAAGAGGAAACCCGCCGACTCCGAGAAGAAAAACTCAGCGAAGAACTTGCCTTCCGAAGCCGCGAATTGACCTCTCAAACCCTGCATTTAGTGCAAAAAAACGAACTACTCCAGGCCGTGGCCGAACGCTTGCAGGAAACCGGGAAAGACAGTCCGTCCCAAACCCAGCAATTGCGCAGCCTGCAACGCTTGGTGGAAACCAACCTCAATGACGCGGAACAATGGGAAGATTTTAAACGGCACTTTGAAGCGGTGCACCCGGATTTCTTTCAACGGTTGCTTTCGCAAAATACCCAACTAACCGCACATGATTTGCGCTATTGTGCCTACCTGCGCCTCAACCTTTCCTCCAAAGAAATTGCCGCCTTGCTCAATGTTTCGCTGCGGGGCGTGGAAACCCATCGACATCGCTTGCGCAAAAAACTGGCGGTAACGGCCGAAACAGATTTAACCGCCTGGGCGATGCGGGTTTAAGAAAACAATCGATTGGTCGCGGCCATTTGGCCCAAAAATTCATTTTTTCATTTGTAGTGGTAATGACGTAGGTCGTTTTTTGGTGCAAAGGGCGCTCAACCCTTCTATTTGCAGCATCAAATGTGGCAACACGCCACGATCATTCACCTACTAATATTTCAAAAAATGACACTGCAAGAAAAACGATTGATCGCCAACATCGAAGCACAAGAACTGCCAAAATTCAAAACACAACTCAAAGAAACCCTCGGCTTCGAACCCGAACTCGAGATCCTGTGGGAAACTTTCGCCGGAACGGACGAATATCCTTTTTCACGCCTGACCGGCATTTTGTTCCGCGACCTGAACCTTGGTCTGAAGGAAGTTGCCAAAGATCAATTGGGCAAAGAAGCGCTCCAGGCAGCCTTCACCCGCATCAAAATTGAAAATACCACCGACAGCGACGCAACCGAGTACAGCCTGACCGATAAAGAACTTTACTTGAAAGTGCAATTAGCGGGCTCCACTTTGAAATCGCCCACCCCGGCCCAATTTCGCACTTGGCTTGAAAAAAACCTTTAATAGCAGCACGCAACCCATCTTTTTTATGCGCATTTTAAAATTTCGAAAAATGGCTTACATCATTGGCATCGCCCTGGCTGCAGTGACGGCCCTCTTTACCCAAAGTTGTATTGGGCGGGTTGAAAAAAAACGCATTACCACGGCTGCACATGCAGGACACAAGTTGGAGATTTATGAATTCACCACAACGGTTGGATTGGGGGCTTATGCACACAGCGCGCATTTGTTTTTCGACGGGAAAGAACGCAGTGCCTGGGATCCTACTTGGCCTATTCAACCCGAACTTTACCCGGATTGGGTAGTGCATACTTTTTCGGAAGCGCCCGATGCATGGATTGTTTATATTTCACCTTCTGCCTGTTCCCGCAGCGATTTTGATCAGTTGGTGGCCTGTTATCAAGCCCATAAAGAGCAGGTGGATGCGGATATGAAAGCCCAATTTACCTTGTACGACACAGAGCGTTTCCGGGTTTTGGGTCGGTTTGTATCCGGTATCAAGCCAGAACCGCTTATTTTCAAACCAACCGCTTTACGGTACCAGGCATTCACGGGTTTTGGATATAGCGACAAAACGACCATCACCCAGGAACAAATTGTGGTCAATCCGGATGGTGCATGGGCGCTTCAAATCACCCAAACCGATGGCAGCCTTTCGCAAGGTGGCGACCATGCAAGGGGTAACCTAAAAGTGCAAAACGGTCGGCTACATATAACGCCTCCGCCGGATGAGCAATGGCATGAAATGCCGGGCAGCATTCGCCCCGATGCCGTAGACCGGGAAACGTACCTGCGCGCATTCACCGATGCACAAGGTCGCCGCCTGGATGCTGTATTTGTTTGGAACGAATAATCAACTTCGATACCATGAAAATAGCCATTCTAATTATTGCACTTGCCGTGCTTGGCCTGATCGGGCTCGTCCTGCTTTTTCGGATTGGCGTCAATACCTTCGAAACAACCCTTGCGGAATACAAGGAGGGTAAAGACCACCTGGTATTGCGGTATGCTTACACGACCAACTGGGGCAATTCACTCGTTTCCCGGCAATTAATTTGGAACAACAAACTTGTTGGTTTTCAAGGCTTAGTGATAGGTCGAGAACATGAAGGCAACAAACAGTTTCCGGTACATGCAGCGGATATTGCTAGATTAAAGGTGGATGTATTGAGCGTGCCGGATTCCAGCGCCATTCCTTGGACGATTTGGGTAAATCCGAAAGATTTTTCGGCAGAAGCCTACGAACGATTGAAGGAATTGCTGCTGAAAAGTCAGGAAAGCCTGCTTGAACAACAGCAAAATTATCAAGTACCCAAAACGACCGCACCCGCAGATTCCTTCTTTTATCAACACGTGGGCAGGCCCTTAAAAATTTGGCGCATGGTGTACTTCAATTATGCAACATTGAAGCCGCGCGAGTTTTTCCGGGAAAAAGGAAAGATCAAAGAAACCATCACAGTTGGGGTAGGTGGGGAGGTTTCCATTTTAAAACGCACGGATCAATATAGTCTTTTTGGGGCTTCTATGGGTCAGTTAAATGCCACTGGCGATACCCTCACCCTGCTTGAACATTGGAAAAGCGACGATCTCTTTTTCCCGCCTGCTGAATTATCGGAATTCAGGGATGTCGAAGGACTGTCCTTTGCCAGTTACTACAAAGTGATTTAAAATCAATAGTTTATGCGAAAAAATGCCCTTGGTATCGCATAGATTATCACCTTTAAAATTTCCAAAAACAATGAAACATATCAAGCAAAAAATCAGTCTTTTGAGCATCTTCCTCACTTTTTCGCTATGTGTTTGCGCACAATCGGTGGAGAAAATCGAAAAAAAGTGCAAAGGACTGGAATATGACAAACGTATCCGCATCGCAGTAGGCAGTTTTAAAGCCACTACCAACAGCGCATCCGGAAAATTTGCAGGCGAACTATCCACCATGCTGAGCAATGCCCTGGTTACGACGGAATGTTTCCAAGTCCTGGCCAGCACGAAAAGCAACGTGATGGCGGATATCAAGGAAGAAAAAGCCTTCCAACAATCGGCAGATGCCGACCCGGATGCAACCGTAGCTTCGGGCAAAATGTTGGGCGCGCAATTGCTGATTACGGGTGAAATCACCGAATTCAAAGAAGGGAAAGAAGGTTTTACCGCGGTGGGGATTGGCGTAACCAAAAACACGGCTAAAGTGGGGTTCATCCTGCAAATCGTCAGTCCACAAACGCGCCAAATCCTGTTTTCCGAATCCATCAATGCTGACGCCATTTCGCTGGGCGGCTTCAATGGCCTTCGTTTTTTTGGATTGCCCGCCATTGGCAGTTTTAAAACCAAAGCCATGGCAGATGCCGTTGAAAAGGCCATCATTAAATCGGTGGAATTGATTGTGGTACAAAAGGATGCAATCCCTGCTTTACCTGCCAGCGACGCAAACGATACAAAAACGGCTACCATCAAAATCGAAAAAGTGGATTATGCGATGCTGGGCAATATTACCAAAACCCTGAAGGAAAACCCGAAAGTCAAGGATGCCCTCAAAGAACTGAATGAAACGACCGGCACCATCAAGGTTTCGCACACCGGAACGCTGGAAGAATTAGCCGATTATCTTTTGGAAAAGAAGCCGGAATTCAAAATTGTTACTGTTGAAAAAGGTCAAATTGTGCTCAAACCCAAATAATATTCCCCATGAAAACCTTGATTTGGATTTACTTACCGCTGCTTTTTGCGCTGAACGGCCTTGACGCACAATCCTTGCCGCCAGGCAGCGTGGTTCTGACAACGGTGTACGCCACATCAACCGCTAACGGTTCGGATGTACTAAATTTATTTGACCAAAATCCGCGCACGATGTGGCAGGCACACCCTAGCGCTGGCCCGGGTGAAGGCATTTTAATTCGTTTTGCAGTGCCCACTACCTTGACCGGCCTCGAAGCAATTGGCACGGATGGCGCGTTCGACCCGGAAGGCGGGCTCATGGATTTGATCTTTGATGGTAAAACGATTTATCAAAACGTCATTGGCCCAAAACTGGACCTCACGGGCGCAACCGATGGGCCGGTGCATGAATTGTACATCCGCATCACCCATACCAACCTCGAAAAACCCTTAAAACCCGAAGTAGGACCCTGGTTTCAGCCCGCCAATTTGCCCCCCATCGGATTCAAATCGCTTCGACTTTTTGGTGACAAAGGTCAGGAATTACAGCTTGTTGCCCCTAAAGCGCAAAACGGTACGGTTAAAGCTTCCAGCAGCCTTGCACCCGCTTATGTGTATGGTCCGGAGCGTTTGTTCGATGCCAACCCCGTTATGGCATGGGTGGAAGGCAATCCTAAAAATGCCGGGATAGCCGAAACATTGGATATCACCTTCGATCAATCTGTACGCATAACGGCCCTGCAATGCTGGAATGGCTATCAACGCACGCCTGAAAGTTTTGAGGATAATGCGCGGATAAAAGCATTTGAATTTGGCCTGGAGGGCGCGCCGGCAAGTACGTACACGCTTAAAGATGAACGGGATGTACAATCTGTTGCCCTGGCAGCCCCGCTCACTGGAAACCATTTCCAACTGCGCATAAAACAGGTTTATCCCGGCAAAAAATATACGGATTTGGCCTTGAGCGAGCTGGTATTTTACGATGGCGATCGTCCGTTTGTGCTCCGGCCATCGTCAACACCCGCGTCGGATCTGGAAATGCGTGCAGCAAAAACACCTTTGAAAGCCATCCTGAACCGTGGTTGCCGCGCTACCAGTGGCAGTTTAAAACAGGATTTTAACCAAATATTTACCCTGCGCGGGGATGGCACTTTTGATTTTCAGATCATTGCAACAACCATCGATGAATCTGAAACCATCCAAGAAGCATCCGGGCATTGGGAATTAATCGAAGCGAGCCCTAATTTTGCAAAAGTGAAAATTACCGGCAGCCTGCAAAGTACCGTGAACTGGATGGACCAGCCCAAGCCCGAAAAGACGACTGTGCGGACTTTTAGCGAGCTGCTTTCAATCGACCAAAACAGCCTGCGCGGTCAAAAAATTGTTCAAACCATTCCACTGAAGTAGTTTCTACCCAGATTTAAATGGATTTGAAGGATGGATGGATAAAAATTGATTTTCAATAGATTAGAAGACAGATGTTTTCATAACCACTTTTCGTTGACTTTAAATGCTCGTTTTTATGAAGAAAATACTTGTTTTTAGCGCATTTTTGTTTTTACTGCAAATAAATACTCATGCGCAAAAGACCGTTGTCTCGCCCGCGAAAGGCAGTCCCGAACGCAAAATTTTACTCGATTTGATCCGGGTTCAAGTTGAAAAAACACTTGGAATAGAGGTTATTTTCGAAGTAAAAACCCTTAAAATGCAAGGTGGGTTTGCTTTCGGGGATTTAACACCCCGCCAAAAAGACGGCCAACCCATCGATTACACTAAAACCCGGATGGATCCAGATCAGTTGGACGCATTTGACGACTGGATTTGTGTGCTTTGGCAACAGGATCAACAGGGCAACTGGTCGGTGCGCCAATCGATACTCGGCGCCACCGACCTGCCTTATGGCTGCTGGTGGAAAGAATTTAAAGCGCCTAAGGCCATTTTTACCTACACCGAGGCTGCTGAAAACTGCATTTCAGAATAAACCAAACCTCCTCAACGATGAAAACACTACTTTTTTGCTGCATGGCATTTCTTATGCTGGGCACTACGGCCATGGTCATGCCCCCATCGACTGCACAACCCCCATCCAACTACTCTGCCATGGATACGCCAGGCGTTCAAGAATCAGCACCGAATGAACCTTCAAAGCAAAAACGCAAACGAAAAGGGCATTTTTCCGCCTGGGGTTGGTTGGTGTTGGGACTAACCGCTCTTGTTATTGGCGGATTGGCGTGGCTGACCGTTTTGATTTGGCCGATGGTGGCGCTTGGCTGGGGTATTTTAATTGCCGCTGGGATGACTTGTTTGGCCGCAGTGATTGCCGCCATAGGTTTTTACCTATTCAGTTTTTCGTACGAAACGGCGCGAACGATCGCTTTACAGGAGCAACAAGATGCACGCCGCATGAAAGTGGGCGACACCTTGTATGTTTATGCGTCTGGCAACCTCGTATTGCGGGACAAACCTGCTAAAACCGGAACAAAAATTACCTCCGTACAATATGGCAGTCCAGTGTTTGTCTTAGCCTTGCCAAAGGCTGACAATCAATATGTTGCCGAACAAATAGGCAGTTTTACCCTAAGTGGTGGATGGGTAAAAGTAAAAACGGCGGAAGGGCAGGTCGGTTATCTATTTGAGGGGTATTTGATGCCATATCCGCCCCATTTGGAATCTTCGGAAGAAGGTATTTACGATACGGAATGGTTTTATCCATCCAAATTTGATGGCCAACGAATCCCATTGCTCCTTACAGATATGCCGGGTTTGGTGGAGCATTTTAAAAGACAATATCACGACGGAGCGGTATTTGAACAGCAGGCATTCGAGGGCGGCATCACGCAGTTGCTGTTTTTGCCGGCTGACAAGTTTACTATGCAACAGGCCTTGGTGCTGGGGCGCAATTTGTTTTTCAGTACCTACGATAAAAATGGCAATGTAACCCTTCGCAACACAAAAGGCAGTTACGATGCGGCCAAGCAAATACTCACCATCCAAATCACCGATGGTTACGAGCAATTTACACTGCAAAACAAAGACGGGCGTTTGGTGATAGAATTTAATTCAGCCGATTAAACTACCCGTCAAAACCAAACAATATGAACACTTCCATTCTTCGACTCAACGACGAGCTAATCCGGAGTTCAAACCTGGATTCGGCTACGAAGCAAGTTTTATACCGTAATATTGGGCGTTTTATTGCTGCCGAGGCAAGCGAACGCGGTTGGTTGTTCTTGCTGGAAACCCTGGCTGATACTGAAAAAGCGGCGCGTGCTATCTGGGAAAAATTATCAGAAAATGCCTAAAGTACCTTTAATACATCCTTTTAAACGCCCGATTACCGTACTTCGTTACGTTCCGCAAGAAATAGTGTGGCATAAAGCCGAATACCGTAGTTTAGCCACCCACTTGCCGGAATGGGATAAATCCGCCACCCTGCAGAATGGCTGTGTGCGGAACGGTCGGTTATTGTTGCGCCAGGACCTGCTTTCCACCGTGGAGCAATTGCCAACAGATACGCTGTTGTTGCGGGGTACGCGCAGTGCTGCCTGGATTGAACTGTTTCAACGCGCGCACGATTTGCCCTTTTTTCTCCAATTGAAAAAGTTGGAGGATGTGATTTGGGTAGCCTGTAAAGATGATTATTACCCGCATTTTGGCTCCAAAAAACGCGATGCCTTTGATATTTTGCCCTTTTTACCGGGTAAATTGGGTGTAATTCCCATTTGATGTACATTTAGGGTCAAAAATACAGACAAT
>JBBAVI010000062.1:0-5218 GCA_040397785.1 Saprospiraceae bacterium
GGGTTAACCCTGCTGCTCGTAACTTTTTTATCGCAGCAGATGAACGGTCAATGTAACCGACAGGTATTGCACACATCGGGCACTGTACAAATAGGCTGTACAAGTGTCACCGTTATCCCGAATGGCGCGGCTAATCCACTTACTTTTTGTGGCGAAACGCCTTTTTATATCGGTAATTTAAACAATCCAGGAAGTTTTACATTCCTTTTTTCCCCGCCCGTTTCGGGTGTATCATTAGGCTTGACTGCAATAGACAATCAGTCCTTTTTTGATGAAGTGGAAGAAGTGCGTTTTGAAATCAATGGCGCCTTTTATCCGATTACGATACCTGGCACACCCGGTTTTTGTTATACGCCAGCTGTTATCACACCTACGGGTACCGTTGGCGCTGTTGCTGGAAATACTGCAGATTGGGATAATATGGACATCAACACGACGATCAGCAGTTTAAAGGTGGAAGATTTGATGTTAATAGGGAGTCCCAATGGAGTCGTTTTTTCGCTGTTTTTTTGTGAGGCCTGCTGTGAAACCAATGCCGGCGAGATTTCAGCGAGTCCACTCAATCTTTGTCCAGGTACCAACGCTGTGGTTCCTTCTGCCACACAAACCTTCCTGGAGTCGAATGATATTTTACGGTATATCCTTTTTTCAAACCTAAATGACACACTCGGCAGCATCATTGCAACCAGCATAACCCCATCCTTTTCGTTCAATGCTGCTACGATGCAAACGGGCATCAACTACTACATCGCGGCCATTGCGGGCAACAACCTCAACGGAAATGTAGATTTGAACGATCCCTGTCTGGATATTTCCAATGCAATTCAGGTGATCTGGCACCCTTTGCCAACTGTGGTGTTTTCCGTCGCTAATCCCAACGTTTGCGCGGGTGCCTGCACGACGGTGACAGCGACTTTTACGGGTACGGCACCTTTTACCCTCACCTATACTTCACCCGCTTCCGGGACAGTAACACAAACTTTTTCGGGAAATACAGGCACTTTTCAGGTGTGTACCTTGCTAGGCTCACCGCCGGGGAGTTTGGTGGTTCCGGCGACTGAATTGGTGGATGCGTGGTGTACGTGTGATTGAGTTAAATCTTAGAGATAGATAAGCAATTTTTTTTGATTGACGTCTTCAATAAGTGAATTGTTTTCAGGATACTAATTTTAAACGATTTTGTCAGAAGCATGAGATATTTTTATGTGAAACTGTTTATTATGAATAAATGGATCTTTCTGATGTTTTTGCCGCTGCTTACTAAAGCCCAGGAGCATTTAAATTGCATGCGAAACGTGCTCTTAACTTTGGCCATGCTTATTAGTGGGTCTGCTGCTTGGTCGCAATGCAGTATCCAACATACATCCGGTACGCAACAAGTCGGCTGTACCAATGTGACGGTGACATCAGCAGGCAGTGTAACAACATTCTTTTTTTGTGGCATTGGCCCGTATATTATAGGCGTTGAGGCAACGGGCAGTTATACTTATACTTTTTCGCCACCTATTGACAGTTTTTCCTTTTCCGTTGGGGCATTGGATAATCACACCAGTTTCCCGTGGTTTAATGCACTGGAAGAATTGAGGGTATTTGTCAATGGCAGTTTTTTCCCATTAAGTACAGCCAATCTGGGTAGCCCAAGCGGATGTTCTGAATTGGCAGTACTGCACCCTACCGGCACTTTAAGGGCCGATTCAATCTTGATCTGGGGCGATATGGTAAATCTGAAAATAAGCGCACCTGCAATCAATTCTTTGACATTTGAGTGTGTTCAGTTAGGCCCTTCATCAGCCGTTGGTGCTGCATTATCGCTTCAAATACCCTGTTGCAACTGTACGACCGATGCAGGGCTAATCGCAAGCGCGCCGCTCATGCTGTGTACCAACCAATTAGCGACTACAGCACCAGCAACTCAAACCAATCTGGATGCCAATGACCTACTGCGTTACATTCTATTCTCCAATCCTGCCGACACGACGGGCAGCATCGTCGCTACGAGTGCAACGCCGTCGTTCGCCTTCAACCCCGCCACCATCCAAACGGGCATCAACTACTACATCGCGGCCATTGCGGGCAACAACCTCAACGGAAATGTAGATTTGAACGATCCCTGTCTGGATATTTCCAATGCAATTCAGGTGATCTGGCACCCTTTGCCAACTGTGGTATTTTCCGTTGCCAACCCCAATGTTTGCGCAGGTGCTTGCACGACGGTGACAGCGACTTTTACGGGTACAGCACCTTTTACCCTCACCTATACTTCACCCGCTTCTGGGACAGTAACACAAACTTTTTCGGGAAATACGGGCACTTTTCAGGTATGTACGTTGCCGGGGGCGCCACCGGGGAGTTTGGTAGTGCAAGCGACGAAGGTCATGGATGCATGGTGTACCTGCGAGCCTTAATTTTTGAAAAAATTATAACTCAATCTAAGATGAAAAAATCAATTTCTATTCTACTTTTTCTTCTTTCTGGACATTGGGCAGCGGCTCAATATATTTACGTGGGTGGGGCTATTGCTTACACCACAGAGTACAAGTTTGGGTATTTTAACTACGAAACCTGCACGTATTGCTTGGATTTTACGGTTCCGATTACGACCATTCCCAGCATGGTGAGTGTTTCACCATTGCCGAATGGCAATGTGGTAGTGGTTGAAGGTGACGGAAAAATTTCGGTTTTTGATCCGCCGAGTGCGACCCCCATTTTTACGATCAATTTGCCTGTATCTACATCTGTTGGCGGTTCGCTGGGGCCAGATGGGAAGATTTATATTACGACGGTCGCTGCTGGAGTTGGGGGCGCTATTTATACGTTTGACCCGATGACGAATAGCGTTATGCTGGTGGGTACTTATCCGCTTACTCCCTGGATTTTAAAAAGTCCATTTTTTTGGAATGGGGAATGGTATGCCTTTGCGAATGAAGTTACCCCACCTAATGATGGTGCATTGTTGAAAATCAATATGAGCAATCCACTGACATTTGATACGATTTATTTATATCCGGGTAATACGAACGACATCGGTTGCTATTCCCCGTATGGGGTTACACCAGATGGGATATTTTCTAATGCATCCTGTACAACGGGTGATTTGTTGCAATTCGATTTTCCAGGCAATGAATTTGAAGTGGCTTGCGCTGTTACGTACCCTTTCTCTCCTTCTGCACAGGGTATCAGTGGTATTCCAGCTGGTTTCCCGCCGCCACCCGCGATTTGTGGCTGTTTGACCGAGGCGGGCGGAATCACAACGCCCAATACCTTTTTGTGCGCTGGTGCAGCATTTGACTTTACGGATATCGGAAGTTTTTTGGAGTCGGGCGATATGTTGGGCTACATCCTCTTTTCCAACCCCGCCGATACGCTCGGCAGCATCGTAGCCACCAGCAATACGCCGTCGTTCGCCTTCAACTCGACCACCATGCTAGCGGGCGTTACCTACTACGCCGCCACGGTCGCGGGCAACAACATGAACGGCAATGTGGACTTGAACGACCCTTGCTTAGATATTTCCAATGCCGTGCAGGTCCTTTGGCGGCCTTTGCCAACCGTGACGTTCTCTGCAGCCAACCCGAATGTCTGTATAAACGCTTGTACAACCGTGACGGCCACATTCACTGGTACGGCACCTTTTACCCTCACTTATACTTCACCCGCTTCTGGGACAGTAACTCAAACTTTTTCAGGAAATACAGGCACTTTTCAGGTTTGTTCCTTGCCGGGGTCGCCACCAGGGAGTTTGGTGGTTCAGGCGACTGAACTGGTGGATGCATTTTGTAATTGTAATTAAAGCCGATTGCCGCAAAAGACACGCTTTAAAAAGAAATTAATAACATGAAAAGAACATTTTTGAATGGACACTTTGCATTTTTCATCGTGCTGTTTTTGGGGAGTAATGTACCACAGCTCCAAGGGCAAATCATATACGCCTGGACTTTTGGTGGCAATTTGATCAAAATAGACGTTGCCAACTGCACCGTCTGCAAAGTTGGTCAGTTCAATGTCAATAATTCAGGTGTTGACCTCGTGGTAATGCCCGACGGTACCGTAATCTCCTCAGGCGCGCTCAATCAACTCCAGATCTTTACACCGCCAAATCAGAATCCTACCCAGACTTTTTCCGGGCCTGGAAACCATTATTACTACACCATGTCAGAACCTTTGAATGGCATCGTGTATGTATACACCATTATTAACGGGGCGGGTGTTACTGGCGTTACTGCTTTCGACCCGGCAACCGGAACCCTAACGTACCTCGGTAATTTTCCGCTTAATTGGAGTCTGGGCGGTTTCTTTATAGAGAACAACACCCTGTACGCCAATGCTTTAGTGCCTGGCGGCTGGTCTATCATTGAAGTAAATACGACCACCCCTTCGGCCTCCATCATTCTTTCTCAGAATGCACCACTGACGGCCGGCGGTTTGGACGGAGGGATATGCAGTGGTGCGTATACCACAGCGGCTGATGGGTCCAGAGAAATTTTGTATTCATTTGATCCGGCAACCAACGACACTATCCGTCTCTGCGACTTTCGGAACATAGGGTTCATCATTCAAATAACCGGTTTGTCGGCGGCGCCGCCCGGGTTGCCGGAGTTCCCTTGCGTGTGCGCCACCTCAGCGGGTATATTGGATGCCACCCCCCTGAACCCCTGTATTCCCAACGCCGTAGCTGGCTTTGCGACACAAAATCCCACCCTTGACGTCGGGCAAGCCGTGCGTTACATTTTGTTTACGGATCTGACTGACACACTTGGCAGCATCATCGCCATCAGTACGACGGCAACCATACCGTTTAACCCGGCAACCATGCAAGCAGGTACGGTCTATTATTACGCGGTGATGGCTGGCCCATTGTTGCCAAACGGGAATTTGGATACTAATGATCCTTGTTTTGATATATCCAATGCGGTCTCCGTCATTTGGCAGCCGCGGCCGACGGTTGTATTTTCCGCCGCCAATCCCAATGTTTGTGCAGGCGCTTGCACGACGGTGACGGCGACTTTTACGGGTACCGCGCCTTTTACCCTCACTTATACTTCACCCGCTTCCGGGACAGTAACACAAACCTTTCCGGGAAATACAGGGACGTTTCAGGTGTGTACGCCAGTGGGGTCGCCGCCGGGGAGTTACTCGGTGGCGGCAACATCGCTGACAGATTCTTGGTGCGTATGCAACTAACGCTCACAACAAATTTTGAAATGAAAAAATCAACACG
>JBBAVI010000062.1:5318-32374 GCA_040397785.1 Saprospiraceae bacterium
ATCAACACGATGATCAGTACTTTAAAGGTGGAAGACGTGATCATTTCAGGCACTCCCAATGGCGTTATTTTTTCCCTGTTTATCTGTTCCCAATGCTGTGTGACCAATGCTGGCGTGATTTCGGCGAGCCCCCTTAATCTTTGTCCGGGTAGCAACGCGACGATTCCTCCGGCCTCTCAAACATTTTTGGAGTCGAATGACCTATTGCAATATATTCTGTTTACCAACCCCGCCAATACCCTCGGCAGCATCGTCGCTACCAGCACAACACCCACCTTCAGTTTCAATCCAGCCACCATGCAGACGGGCGTGACCTACTACATAGCAGCGATAGCGGGCAATGGCGTGAATGGCAATGTGGACCTCAACGACCCTTGTCTTAATATTTCAAATACCGTGCAGGTGGTATGGCGGCCTCTGCCAACAGTCACTTTTTCTGCTGCCAATCCCAATGTGTGCGCAGGGGACTGCACGACGATAACGGCCACTTTCACCGGCACGGCACCTTTCACGCTGACGTATACTTCACCCACTTCTGGGACAGTAACACAAACTTTTCCGGGAAATACAGGCACTTTTCAGGTGTGTACCTTGCCTGGGTCGTCGCCGGGGAGTTTGGTGGTTCCGGCAACTGCGTTGACGGACGCTTTTTGTACTTGCCAGTGAACGAAATACCGCATTTGAGCATGCCAAGTGCTTCCCAACACCCGGATACGCACCTTACAACTTCACAAAGGGGTAAAAAACATGATCAACGTTTAAATAATACACGCCTGTCGGCAAATCTCCGATGAAAATGCGTTGACCGGATTCGGATTGTATCACCTTCATTCCCAGGGTGTTCCAAACTTCTATCCTGCCAATTGGTCGGTCGGAAAGTACCGCTAAAAAATCAGTGGCCGGGTTAGGGTAAAGGAGGATCGGATCCTCATCTGCCGTTATGACTTGGGAAATGGTTTTCAACTCTATTGCACCGATAGCACGCGCGGTTGCAGCAAATGGATTGCCAAAAAAATCGAAAACTGGCTCAATTTGAGCATTTCCGTTTCCGATGGCTGGGCTTCCGGCGGCTAATTGAAAGTCGTTGCCCGGACCATTCACAAACATGGGCGTGTTCGCTCCAAAATTCAGCGGATTAGGGTCTTTGATGGGATCCAACGCAGGCGTGTCCCAATAAGGACCATTAAACATGGCATTTTGAATGCTGTAATAGATGTTTTTGCTGAACGTAACCGCATTGGCTGGCTGGTTTCCGCCGTTGAAGTAGGCAGAGGCACCAAATGCAAAAAGATTGTTTTCCACCCGGTTGCCCATCAAGTCAGGATACATCGCACTGGTGGTCAGGAAGCGCATGGTGGCCTGTCCGCAATTGTAAAAAGTATTGTTGATCACCTTGCAGTCTCTCGCAGAGGATAAAGCCAGGCCACGATAACCACCGACGATGATATTGGAAAAGAAATGGAGGTTTTTTACTTCAAATTGATCCCCCGGGCAATAGAAGGGTGCTCCTGTATCGCCCCCCAATTCATACGCTACCCAAGGTGCCTGGGATGCATTGACGAACAGGTTTTGCGTCATGGTGATGTCGGAAGCGCCTCCCTTGATATGTCCGCCACTCAAGCAGTTCTCGAAGTAGTTGCCCCGGATTAAGCCTGCATGGCAGGTATTAAAATCCATTGCTTCGCAGGCAGGGATGCTTTTGAAAACACAATTACGGACTTCAAAAGAATCCACGCCAGCGAATTTAAAGGCTACGGTCGCTGCAGCATCCATTGTTTTTGAAAAGGAACAACTGTCTACGATGATATGCCTGGATTGTGTGGCGCAACTCCCGCCGTTGTCAATACTAAACAGCCGACCCGGGAAGGCAAGATTGCCCTCAAAATTCAGGTGCTCAAATTTCAAATAGGTACAACGAACAAACTGCCAGCCTCCGGAAATGTCGATCGGGTCATTTTGGTATCGTTTTATTACAATCCATGCAGTGTTTTTACCTTTCAGGTCTGTCACCAACTGATAGCCTGCATAGGAGCCACTGTGCAAGAATACGGTATCGCCCGGCTGAATGGCATTTGCCGTCACGGCTGCTTGGATGTTCGGGAAGGGTTGCCCTGGGCCGAGGTGCACTTGTGCGAAGCAAGTTGTAGCGTACTGAAACAGGAAAAATAGGAGTGTTCGGTGTGTCATGCTTGGATGTGTTTTGGGTATGCAAGTTGGGAGAAAATTTTGAAATCTTGAAAAATACTTGTACTTTTGTTTCTAAAAATCCTATTTATTTAGGAAAAATAGAAATGAACTACATTCAATTTGCAAAAACATTTCAAGGAGTGCCGACTTTTTCGATTGCTGATATTGAAAAGTATTTTCCTGGTTATGAGCGAGAGAACCTGCTAAATTGGCAAAAAAAGGGCGTTTTGCAACGAATTCGAAACGGCTGGTACCGTCTTTCCGGGGAAAATCAAGCCTTGGAACAAGCCTACTATATTGCCAATAAAATATATGCACCTTCGTACATTTCTTTAGAATCTGCCTTGGCGCATTATGCGTGGATACCAGAAGGTGTATTTACATTCACGTCGGTCTCTACACTTAAAACCAATGTATTTGATACACCAATAGGGCGGTTTCGTTATTCGACCGTTAAACCATCTCTTTTTTTTGGTTATAAAATCCTGATTACCGATGGGCGCGGTATAAAAATGGCTGAGCCGGAAAAGGCACTGCTTGATTTCTTATACTTTCATCCAAATGTTCGGGCAACAACTGATTTTGAATCTTATCGGTTTAATTTATCCCAAATGCGTTCAGATTTGAATATTGAAAAATTAAACGGTTATGCAACGCTGTTTAACATACCTGCTTTATCAAAACGATTGTCAACTTTTATACATATTTTAAAACATGATTAATCTTAATGAGATACTAAAAACTTATCCGGAGTCGCTGCAAATACATCGTTCATTTATTCTACGCGAATATTTGCAGTACAAAATTCTAGAAATTCTATTCGATGGACCTTACGCGGGTAAATTTTGCTTTTTAGGTGGGACCTGTTTGAGGCTGGTACATAATAACACGCGTTTTTCAGAGGACTTGGATTTTGATAATTTTCAGATTAGCGAATCCGACTTTTCTGATGCATCGCAAGGCATTAAAATTGGTTTGGAGCGGGAGGGTTATCAAATTGAAATGAAACAAGTAATCAAAGGCGCCTACCATTGCCATATTCGATTTCCTGGTTTGCTGTTTGAACAAAGATTAAGCGGCTTTAAAGAAGAAAAAATACTGATTCAACTGGATACTGAGCCACAGCACTTTGATTTTCAACCAGAAATATTTGTATTAAATAAATTTGATGTGACGGCGCGTATTTTTACAACGCCACTTGATTTGTTATTGGCCCAAAAATTCACTGCTCTATGTCAACGCAAAAAAAGTAAAGGCCGGGACTTTTTTGATATCGTGTTTTTGCTCTCCAAATCAGTGAAACCTAATTACGATTATTTAACCATGAAAATGGATATTTCCACGCCAGATCAGTTGCGCGAACGGGTCAGGGCGTTATGCGCCCGTACCAACATGGATGAAATGATTGCTGATGTCCGTGCATTTTTGTTTAACCCTTCGGATGAAAAGAAAATAAAACTCTTTTTAACAATCATAGAGCAATCAAACTTAGGATAAATTCCAAACATGCGCAACATCGTAACGTTATCGCCAAGTTACCTACGCGCTACCCTATTCCTTTTTCTCATCGAAGTCCTCATAGCCCTGTATGCACATGACCGGATCATCCGGCCCTACATCGGCGATGTAATCGTGGTTATTCTGATTTACTGTTTTGTAAAATCCTTCCTGAATACGCCGGTTTGGCCAACGGCGATCGGCGTATTAATTTTTTCGTATACCATTGAAGTGTTGCAGTATTTTGATCTTGTGCATTTACTTGGATTGCAAGATTCCAAGATTGCCCGAATTGTGATTGGAACATCGTTTGCCTAGGCTGATTTGTTGGCCTATTCGGTGGGAATCGTTATTTTGTTGTTTTTTGAAAGAAAAAAAGCATAAAAAACCCGCCAATTTGCATCAGCGGGGGATTTCTCCGAATATAACCAAATCAAACTTTCCGAATTTTGGGGCATCCGGTCTATTGTACCGGATGCGTGGAGGTTTACCCTTTTCCTTTTACCCGTTTGCTTTCATCTTCGAGGCCTGTTTTGCGCTGGCGGGCACCTTTTACTCCGGCGCTGCCAAAACGGTAAGAAAAATTGAAGGTTACGGTGTTACTTTCCCAGTTTCCGCGGGCGTTCATGACCAGGCCCGGTGAAAACACGGTTGTGCCACCCCAGCCAGCGGTGCGTAAGATGTCACCTACCCGCAAGCGCAATTCGCCTTTGCCGTCGAGGATTTTCTTTTGCACACCAAAATCCATCGCGCCCTGGGAAATGCTGCGCATAGTGCCCCAATAGCCAGGGCTGTTGAACCAACCCGACAATTGAACACTGAAGCCTTTGGGCAATTTGAAGGTCTGCTCGCTGTACACATTGCAAGCGTAAAATGCCTGTTCAAATTCAAAATTTTCCCTGAATTTGGCCTTAAAGGCACTGCGGTAACCGGTAAAACTCACAAAACCATCCCACCACTTGGCAATCGGTGTCGGGAAATTCAAACTCATGGTGACGTTCTTCTGGTCTGCAATGTTTTCCTGGGTAATAAAGGTAGCGCGGGTGTTGGTGGTGTCAAGCACCTGCGTAAACACGTCTTTGGTGTGGCTGTAGCCGAGCGAAACGACGGGGTAACCTTTGTACGTCGGACTCAACTCGATGCTATTGGTAAACTGCGGACGCAAGCGCGGATTGCCCTTTTGATAGGTCAATTCATCCAATTTGTTTTCGAACGGGTTCAAGTCCTGGTAACTGGGTCGGTCGATGCGGCGGCTGTAGGTAAGGTTAAGGCCGAGGGTTGGGTTGAAGGTGTAGGTAATTGCGGCGCTTGGGAACAATTTGGTGTAATTGCTGCCTACACGTTGTCCATTCTGGTCATTTTGGGAAATTAAATCGCCCATAAAATCGGTATTTTCCAAACGCAAACCCGCCTGTACATTCAGTTTTTTGGCAAACATGCGGTTATAATTGATATATCCGGCAGTGGTACGCTCCTTGTACACAAAGCGGTTGCTCACTTTTACATCCTTGATGGATTCGCCGTTGATTTCATTGAAGAAATCGAAGGTATTATCAGTGTTTACCGCAGAAAATTTAAACCCGATGCCCAATTTGCCTTTCCACAAATTTTGCTCATAATCGGCTTTAACGGTGGTTAAATCAATATTGGAAGGTGTATTGTTGCTGTAAATACGCTGATTGAGCAGTTCGGTACCATTGGCCGTGCGGTAATAATTGGGCTGGAAACTTTCGCCCCGAATGCGGTAGGAGCCGCGGTCGAGGTCGATGTTCAGGCTATGGCCGCTGGTATCCGAAAATCGGTAGTTCAGGTTGCCATTGTAATCGAACCGGTTGTTTTGGATATCATTGGTGGCCTGTAGCAGCGAGTCAACGCTACCGGGCGCTTCGATACGGCCAATTTTAGTATTACCCTGGGAGTACCAGTTGCCCGGGTCGTAATTGGAATTGACCAATACGCCGACAGTGTGTTTGCTGTTGATGAAAAAATCGGCCCCTACACGCGCACTATTCCAGCGACTTTCACTGTACTGCGTAGTTTTTTGATCGAACACCAAGCCATTTTGTTCGCGGTAGAAAGAATTGGTATTGTGCCAATCGCCGAAATGGTTGTTGTAGGAACCAAACAGGTTAAAACGTTCGGCGCGGTGGTTAAGGCTGAAGTTCATGCCGCCTTTAGGGGTTTCGCCCATCGTGGCCTCCAACCCCACGTTGCCATTGGTCCCTAAGGCCTTGTTCTTCTTCAATTTAATATTGATAATACCGGCATTGCCAGAAGCATCGTACTTGGCGGATGGGTTGGTGATCACCTCGATATTAGCAATATCAGCCGCCTGGGTGCCTTTGAGTAATGCCGCCAAATCCTTGCCATCGAGCGGAACATCGCGGCCATCGATCATCACCTTTACCGCATTTTTACCCTTCAGGTTGACATTGTCGTTGTTATCCACCGTAACGCCGGGATCTTTGCGCAGTACTTCCAGGGCATTGAGGCCCGTAGAATTAATCGTACTTTCCACATTTAGGATGGTTTTATCGGCTTGCACTTCCACCAAGGGTTTGCGGGCGGTGATGGTTACTTCGGCTAAGGATTTATCTAAAGGTTCCAGTTGCAGGGTTTCCAGCACTTTTCCGGTGCCATCAAATTGAAACACCGGGCTGGTCTTTTTACCGGTTCCAATTAGTTCGGCCTGGACAAAATAGTTGCCATTTGCTACATTTTTAAAGGAAAAAGCACCTTGTTCGTCGGAAAGCGTGCCTTTCACCACGGTAGAGTCTTTCGCAGACCGGACAGTAACCGTAGCATACTGTGCCGGCGTTTTGTCGGATTGCAACAAGGTGCCGCTGATATTTTGCGCCATTATGGCGATACTCCATAAAAGGATTAAAATGACAAGGGAATTTGTTTTCATAGCTTAAAATGCAGTTGTGTTTTTGTTTATATTCTGAAAAGGTGCATTTGGGGATGTTCGATAGGGCAAAGATAAGCACAAAACCAACTACTATGCAATACAAAGAACATGCTTTAACACACTACTTTCTATTAAACACTACAATTGACCGATGAAATGCGGGAACTAATCGTTTAGTATTTTTTTTCGGCTAAGACTAGGGGAAAGACAGAAAGGTTACAGGAAGGCTGCATGTGGGGCGTCAACGCCATTTGGGCATAGACGAACGTTGCAGAAAACAGGATAAAAGGCAAACGGGACAAAGGACTTGCAACGAACAAATAACAAATATGATAAATCACAAAGCTGTGATTCATATAAATTTTCTACATCATTATGTAACACGTTAGAACTGTTATAACAAGAAATTTGCAAGGTCAATCCTGACTTAATTTCAAAAAAACTAAGATGAGGTTCTTATCGTACATATCAATTATAACCCTTTTGATAGTGCCGAATGCTCTTTTTGCCCAGGTGCCTGATTTGGGGGCAGCATCTACTTTTGCATTATTTACTGCAACTGGAGCCTTTGATGGCGACCCGGGTACCAATGTCACAGGTGATATTGGTACCAATGTGGGCACATTTACCCCTCCTGGATTTTTGGTAGGAAATATACACACTTCAGACCCAATATCTGCTCAGGCCGCCGCTAATTTAGCCACCGCCTATGGTTATCTCAGCGGACTTACGTGCGGTGTTGTATTACCAACCCCTTTTGGCAACAACCAAACACTTGGGCCCAATACGTATTGTATTGGCAGTGCGGCTGTTTTGAACGCCAATTTAATCTTAGACGGCGGCGGTAATCCGGGCGCAATTTTTATTTTTAAAATAGATGGCGCATTGTCAACCAATGGAAGTTCCAATATTCTGCTTATCAATGGCGCCAATTTGTGCAATGTATATTGGCAAATCAACGGTGCGTTTAATCACAATGGCACCACCTTTCGAGGCACCGTCATTGCAGCGGGAGCGCTCAACTTTGGATTTGGAGCTCAATTTACAGGAAGGGGGCTTTCTACGGAGGGCGCTATTTCGACCAACAACAACAATGTTACCTTACCCAATGCCTGCCTTTGCGAATTGGATATAATCTGCCCTAATCCTGTGGGCGGTACTTTTGAATGTCCCGGCGATATTCCAGTAGGGGTTCCAGCCAATGTTACTGTAATTAGTGCTTGCGGGACACCCACCATCGTCATCTCTGAAACATCTACCGGCACTGGCTGTGTAGCAGCTCCTTATATATTAACGCGGTCGTACACCGTAAGCGATCAAGGAGGAAACACAACTACTTGTCTGGTAACCTTTACGGCGATTGATTAGACAGTGCCGACCATTACTTGTCCTGCGGGTCTTTCCGTTTCTTGTGCAAACAATGTTCCTGCGGTAGCGTCAACATCGGTCATCACAGCCGATAATTGTGGTGGCACCGTTTTGGTAGTATCTCTTGGAGATGTAATCACAAATCAGATTTGTCCAAACCGATTTACCCTTACCCGCACGTATCGCGCGAGCGACCCATGCAGCAACTCGGCAACTTGTTCCCAAACCATTACGGTAAATGATATCACGCCGCCCAGCATCACTTGTCCTGCCAACGTATCGGTTTCATGCGCCAGCACAGTGCCGCCTGTTGCAACTGGTTCTGTTACAACATCTGACCTTTGCGGAGGTACTGTATCGGTTGTGCATCTTGGAGATATAACCACGCCAGGAACCTGCGCCAACCGATTTTCTATTGCCCGCACGTATCAGGCAACGGATTTATGTGGCAATTCAGGTACTTGTGCGCAAACAATCACAGTAAATGATATCACCCCGCCCAGCATTACCTGCCCTGCCAACGTAACGGTTTCATGCGCCAGCGCAGTGCCGCCTGTTGCAACTGGTTCTGTTACAACATCTGACCTTTGCGGAGGCACTGTATCGATTGTGCATCTTGGCGATATAACGACACCAGGAACCTGCGCCAACCGATTTTCGATTGCCCGCACTTATCAGGCAACGGATGTATGCGGCAATTCAGGTACCTGCGCGCAAACAATCACGGTAAATGATATCACCCCGCCCAGCATTATTTGCCCTGTTTCATTGGTCGTGAATTGTGCCACCAATGTACCTCCGCCTGTAGCAATAGGATCGGTAATAGCCTCCGACCTTTGTGGCGGCGCTGTAACAGTTTTATTGCTCAACAGTATTACCACGCCAGGAACCTGCGCCAACCGCTTTTCGATTGCCCGCACTTATCAGGCAACGGATTTGTGCGGTAATTCAGGTACTTGTGCGCAAATAATTACGGTAAATGACATTACCGCACCCATCTTTACAAACGTTCCAGCAAATATCACGGCAGAATGCTTTTTAGTGCCTGCTGTACCACAAAACCTAACTGCAACAGATAATTGCTCAGGATCTGCAACCATTACCTTTCTTGGCGAAACTCAAGCACCAGGCATTTGCCCAATCATATACACCCTTACCCGAACCTGGCGCGCCGATGACGGTTGTGGCAATTCAAGCACCGTTACCCAGCTGGTACAGGTACGGGATACTTACGCGCCCCAATTTGTGATTATGCCGGCAAATGTAGTGCGTGAATGCAATCAAGTAACAAATTTGACCGATCTTGATGCATGGCTCGACAGTCACGGAGGCGCAACAGTTTCAGATTGTTCATCGATCACCTGGACGTACCAAAACAGCCCTTTTAACCTTGATACTGCTGGTTGTGGGTCTACTTTTACCAAATATATTCGTTTTATCGCTACAGACGCTTGTGGTAATTCCAGCTTCAAGGATGCCCGATTTACGGTTATTGACCAGACACCGCCCATTTTTACCATTTTACCTCAAAATGTAAACATTGCATGTTGGATGGGTGAAAATGGCGAACCACAATTGCTGGATTGGCTGGATAATTTTGGTTTTGCGGCAGTAAGCGATTGCGGTGCGGTAAAAACGGAAATTGGATTGCTTTCAGAAGTGCAAGGCTGTAGTGGCACTTTTACCCGGACTTATCAGTTCCGCGCAACCGACGAATGTGGCAATACGAGCTATAAGACTGCCACCTTTGCCATTGTAGACACTACGCCACCCCTCATCACTTCCTGCCCCCAAAGCTATGCGTTGCTTACTTGCGAATTTGATATTCCGGGGCCTGATACGGTCGGTGTAATGGCTATGGATATGTGTAGCGATGTGACAGTGACCTTACAAAGCACCACGATCAATGGGATTGGCTGTGCTTATTCGCCGCTGACCAAAACGTACACCTATGCCTTTACCGATGCATGTGGGAATGTGTCTACTTGTACCCAATCGTTCGTGGTCATTGATACCATTCAACCCAGCTATAACGGACCCGATACCCTTTATGTATTGTGTGTAGCCGACTTACCCGGCGTTGGGGACCTTGATGACGTATTGGCGCCTTACTTTGTGGACAACTGCTACAAAAACCTTTGTGTTGGTGAACTTTTGGCAGGAAATGACCTCAATTCGATTACGTTTAACATATATTTTAAAGATTTGTGTGCGAATTGGGCCGATAAGGACACGGTGACGTTCATCGCAAATGGTGGATGCAAACCACTGTGTTCTGCGCCACAAGACGTTTGGGGAAATACCGGCGGATTGATCAACGGCCTCGGCACGGCCGCGCTGATTGAGCAATTAATAAATAAACATGGTGCTTTAATTGCGGGCAAATTGAATAAAACCATTTCGGTTACCAGCGCTGCCTGCCTGCAAAGTATGTTGCCAGGAAGCGGCAATACCAATCAGTTTTCGCCGATTCACTATGCGTTTACAGCCGCCAATGCCTGTAATTTATCCTCCCCAATGTTGAACAGCGATGGCACTTTGAAGCACAAACTGGCAGCAAACGTGTTCGCCATGCAATTGAACATCTGGTATAACGCAGCATTCAACGATCGAAACCTGGGCGTTCAACTGCTGGCTTCCGTGCCTGCCGCTTTGATAGATCCGATTATTTTGACCAAATTGGAGGTGCAGCATTTCAACGTACAAGGCCTGCTTAATCTGTCGAACGACTATCTTGCTGGCGTAGGTTTTTTCCCGCCAAATTTTGGAAGTCCATTAACAGTGCACTCGAAAACCTCAATAATTACTGGCAAAACTGTCAGACAAACGCCCCAATATCAGGCAATGTTAATGTTGCAGGTCAATTAAAAACAGAAGCACTGAACGGCGTGGCAGCGGCAAAAGTACTGCTGGAAGTTTTACCTTTACCCGGGGCACTTGCGCAGTCCGACAACGCCGGATTTTATGTATTCTCGAACGCCGTACCGATGTTCGGAAACTATACCGTGACCCCAAGTTCGGAAAACATGTCGCATGCCAACGGCGTAAGCACCTACGACCTGATGTTGATTTCCAAGCACATCCTGGGCTTAGAACCTTTAAACTCGCCTTATAAAATGATTGCGGCCGACGTAAACAATTCCGGAAGCATCACCACACTCGACATCGTAGAAGCCCGTAAGTTGATTTTGGGGATTTATGAAGCATTTCCGGACAATACTGCCTGGCGTTTTATAGACAAAGCCTTTGTATTCCCGAATATACTCAACCCATTTTCTACTACCTTTCCTGAACACAAAACGCTGGAAAATATGCAAGCCAGCCAAATGTCCAACGACTTTGTAGGTGTGAAAATTGGTGATGTGAACGGAACCGCACTAGCCAACGCGCTTACATCCATCCAAGAGCGCAATACAGGCACCATATTGTTCGATTTGGAGGAGCGCAGCGTGCAGGCAGGCGAAATATTTGACGTGACGTTCAAATCCGACCAAATCGTTCAAGGATATCAATTTACCCTCCATACACCCGGGCTCGAAGTACTCGAAGTATCTGGAAATGAAGCCGTTACAAGCAATTTTGCTGTGTTTAATGCGGATGCTGCTTTAACCAGCTCCTGGAATTTGCCAGCAGGTGCTACTGCTCAAGCCGCTGAATTCACCTTAAAATTCCAGGCAACAAAATCGGGTCGACTCAGCGAAATGCTGCGGTTAAGCAACCGAATCACGCAATCGGAAGCATACCGTTATGATAACAACGGTTCGCAAGATCCAATCATTTTGAACATAGCCCTCCGCTTCCACGATGCCGCTGGCACAACGATCAGCAGCAATGGTTTTGAACTGTATCAAAATATCCCCAATCCTTTTGTTGACCAGACCACCATCGGCTTTTATTTACCTGAATCTACGGAAGCTGTCTTAACTGTTTACGACGAAACGGGCAGATTGATTTACAACCAGCTGGGCGACTTTTACAAGGGTTACAATACCTTTTCGATCAACCAATCCCTGTCAAGAACCAATGGTGCGCTGTTGTATAAAGTCGCAACATCCACCGATATTGGTATCATGAAAATGATTCAAACAAAATAGGTGTAATCCTTCCTGTTACTTTTAGAGGCTCTTAGCGTGGCGCTGTTTTCGAACTGGCTCCACGCTATTTTTTTAGGCAAAAACGCATGATCTGATTGCACGTAATTTTACGAAGTTTTGCGCGCCGCCTCAATTTGCTCCCAGGCTTCATTAATTTGCTGAAATTTTTCCTTGGCGTGGCGCATTGCATCGGTTGATGCGCCTTGAGACAGCACCTTATCGGGATGCCATTTCATGGCGAGGGCGCGGTATTTTTTCTTAATATCCTCAAGGGAATCGGTGGGTTTGGCGCCGAGGATGATATAATGCGGATCGAGGGGCGACCAGCGTTGTTGTGGTTTAGGGGCGGTTTGATAGTATCGGCTTTTGATACGGTCATATTGGAGTCGGCCGATGTGAAAAACCCCAGCGGCACGCAACAGCAATTCTTCTTCGCGGGGATGCAGGCCTCCATCGGCTACAGCGGTGGCAAATAGCAAATCCATCATATTCAGGATATGGTGGCGTTCACGGCCAAAATCGGTGTAAAAAGCGCGGGCGGCTAAATCGAACGGCTCGGCGGAATCTTTGGCTTGTTTCCATATTTTAATAGCTTGGGTGCGTCCGCGGTCATTCATGCGAAAATGTTGCCGCATCAGTTGTTCCATGTAGCCTACTTCTGCACGGTTAATGGCGCCGTCGATTTTCGCCAATTTGGCACACATGCGGAAAACGTGGTAAATAAACTGGCCCTGTCGCCGCTGATAGGCCCGAAATTCACCATCCGAAATGGCCGTTTCCTTGGGTTGATCAAAGATAAAATGACCGGCAATGGTGCCCAGGATAAAGCCAAACAACCCACCAAGCGGGAACCCGGAAAGGTCTCCGACAAATAAACCAACCAAACCGGCTATGATTTTGCCTTTAAGTTCCACGAATACACAGAGGTCCTGCATTTGAACAGGAAAGGCAAAGGTAGGTGTTTTGGAAATTATGGGGGTTAAAGTTTCGACGGACGATCAAATGCTTGTTAAATCATCTTTGGGGCAGTAATACATTCCGTACATCTTATAGTTTACTGATAATTATGCCTAATTTTAACATTTCAACCATTTATTTGCGAACTGAAATAATATTTTATCGTTTTCCAGACAAGCCTGATTACTTTTATTGCCGAAGGAAGTAAAACGACTAAAGTTGTATGATGCAGACTTCAATTGTATTATTCCATCTATCCTAACTTCCCAAATTCAATGAAAACCACCAATTTTAGCCACTTATGGGGGTGTTTCTGGGCCTTGTTTATGCTTTTTCAGCAAACTACCTTGCATGCACAAAACATTTTGATCATGCTTGGCACGAGCACCAATACCATTGTATCCGTAAACCTGCTTACCTGTGAACAAACGCCGGTAGCGCCCGGCCTGTCCATGCGCATTGGTGATTTCTGGATGATGCCCGACGGTACGATTTACATTTCTGGCGGAATGCCGGATCCCCCCTATCACAGCCAGATATTTAAATATGATCCTGTTACGGCCACCACAACATTGGAATTCACCTTACCATTGGCAGGTTCGGGTTCCTTGTACGGATTGACGGATAGCACCTTGCTTTGGCAACAAAACGGTAATTTTTATATTTATAATATCAATCAAAATACCGCAACATTGGTTGGTACCCAATCTGGACTGAACGGGTTTTCAGAAATGTTTGAATACAACGGGAATCTATATACGAACCATCCAAACGGTAATATTTATCAAATTACGATATCACCGACATTTTCCTCCCAACCAGTTTCGCTTTTCCCTACGCCTTCCGGACCACTCGTAGGGGTATGTAACAAGGTTTTTGGTGCCGTACCCGGATCTGAATTATTTGGTGAACTCGATGTAAGTACCGGCAATTACAATGCCCTTTGTTATGGGGATTTTATTGACAGCGGTTTTTTCTCCTGGGCCCCCGACCCGCTCAATGCTTCCGGCCCTTTGTGTGATTGCACATCCGAATCTGGCTCCTTTGCCGGGCCGCCTTTATTGACTGCTTGCAGCCTGGATCCAATTCCCTTACAACACAATGGGAATCAACTATTAGACAGTGATGATGATCTTGTATTTGTGGTTTGGACGTATGACTATAGCGCCACGCCGGATGTGCAATACAACATTTTGTACACGTATATTGATCCAATTGCGACATTTATACCAGGCCTCATGCAAACGGGCGTGATTTATTCGATTATGGCCGTAGCGGCAAATGAACTGCCCGGATCCGTAGATTTCACGGATCCTTGTGCAGATTTTACAACAAACTACAGGCGCGTACGCTGGTCACAAAGCCCCACCGTTAGTTTCAGCGGCGCACCGATTATTTGCGGCAACGGATCTTGCCAAACGATTAGTGCCACGTTTACCGGATCCTCGCCATTTTCGCTCACCTACCAGGTTACTGCAGGCGGTAATTCCCAAACTTTTACACAGACATTTAATAGCCTTACCGGAAGTTTTCAAGTTTGTGCACCAGCTGGATATAGTGGTCCACTTACGGTAAATGCGACGAATTTGGTGGATGGTAATTGTACTTGTGGGAATTAGCGGCTTAAAAAATTGTCGGATTCAGACTTCAACCGTTAAACTTACCATATCCAATGAAAACCACCAATTTTAGCCACCCATGGGTATGTTTCTGGGTCTTGTTTATGCTTTTGCAGCATACCACCTTGTCAGCGCAAAACATTTTGGTCATGCTGGGCACAACAACCAACACCATCGTTTCTGTGAACCTGGTTACTTGTGAGCAAACACCGGTAGCGCCTGGCTTAGCCATGCCCATCGGTGATTTTTGGATGATGCCCGATGGTTCAATTTACGTTTATAGTGGTTCGTCCATTCCGCCCTACAACAGTCAGATGTACCTGTATGACCCCATTACAAGCACCACTTCCTTACTACTTACTTTACCCATTTCAGGGGGAGGCGGGTTGCACGGCTTGACGGACAGCACCTTACTTTGGCAAGTAAACAGTAATTTTTATATCTATAACATCAATCAAAATACCGCAACCTTGGTTGGGACCCAAGGTGGATTTAACACATTTTCAGAAATTTTTGAATACAACGGAGATTTATATATCTATACCTCCAATGCGAGTTTTTATAAAATCACCTTATCACCCACTTTTTCTTTACAGCAAGTTTCGATTTTTCCTCCAACCACAGCACGACTCATCGGTATATGCAACAAGATATTTGGCTGGGAAAATGGAGATGAATTTTTTGGCGAGTTGGATATGAGTACTGGTGATTACAATCCGCTTTGTTATGGCGACTTTGACGACAGTGGTTTTTATTCCTGGGCACCCGATCCGCTCAATGCCTCTGGTCCTTTATGTGACTGCACTTCTGAATCTGGCTCCTTTTTCGGGCCGCCTTTATTAACTGCTTGTAGCCTGGATCCGATTCCTTTACAACACAATGGAGATCAACTATTGGATGGAGACGATGATCTTGTATTTGCGGTTGGGTTTTATGACTACAGCGCCGAGCCGGATGTGCAATACAACATTTTGTACACATATACTGATCCAATCGCGACATTTATACCAGGCATCATGCAAACGGGCGTAATGTATTTTATATTTGCCGTAGCGGCAAATGCGCTGCCCGGAACAGTAGATTTTACGGATCCCTGTGCAGACTTTACACGAATTTACAGGCGGGTACGCTGGTCGGAAAGCCCCACTGTTAGTTTCAGCGGCGCACCGATTATTTGCGGCAACGGATCTTGCCAAACGATTAGCGCCACGTTTACCGGATCGTCGCCATTTTCGCTTACGTATCAGGTTACAGCAGGTGGTAATACCCAAACTTTTACACAGACATTTAATAGCCTTTCCGGAAGTTTTCAAGTTTGTGCTCCGGCTGGATATAGTGGTCCACTTACGGTAAACGCGACGAATTTGGTGGATGGTAATTGTACTTGCGGGAATTAAGCAAAAAAGAATTGCCTAATTTTAACATTTGCCCATAATATATAGCAACCGCATTACTTAATAAGTGTTACTTTTACTCATTGTTTAAGAAAACTGACTCCTCATGCGCCAGACATGTTACTTATTTCGTTTTACCTCCTCTTTAGCCCTATTTTTTTTATTCTTTGCAGACATGCAGGGACAAAGTTGTCCCGGATTGGGAACCATCACTTTAACAGTGGCCGCGGCACCTGCTCCTACACTCAACTTTACCCCTCAATTGTGTACGGGTGCCAGCACCAATATTGCGGTAAACCAATCTTTTACTAGCTATGCATGGAGCAATGCCGCCACTAGTCAAAGTATTTCAGTCAATTCGCCTGGTAGTTATACCGTTACGGTGAGTAATGCAGCAGGCTGTACCAATACAGCGCAAGCAACCATCGCCGCAGCGCCCACACCCGCGCCAAGTATTACCCAAAACCCATATGCCTGTAATGGCACCGCCACTTTAAATGCAGGCGCGGGTTTCACAACCTATGCCTGGAGTAATGGTGGCGGAAGCAATGCTACCGCAAATTTTAACACCAACGGAACCTACGCCGTAACCGTCACCAACGCCACAGGCTGTTCCGGTACGGCTAATTTTACCTTAAACATTCCTGTACCACCCAGCGTAACAGTTGGCGGCAACCTGACGTTTTGCACCAACGCAACCACAACGTTAAATGCAACCGCTGGCTTTACGACATACAGCTGGACAGGCGGCGGATCCAGCGCAAACCTGAGCGTAAGTATCCCGGGTACTTACACAGTCACCGTAACCGATGCATTCACCTGCACGGCAACGTCCTCCGCTACCACCAGCGCACTTCCATTGCCAAACCCTGCTGTTACCAGTGCAAGTCTTTGTCCAGGTACAAGCACTACCCTATCGGTTAGCAACCCACCCTTCAGCACCTACATTTGGAGTACCGGCGACAATGGCCCAAGTACTTCGGTGAACGCACCCGGAAACTATACCGTAACCGTAACAGAATCAAATGGTTGTACCAATACTGCCATTTCCACCGTAACAGGCCTTCCCGCGCCTACACCCACAATTACGCAACAGACCTACGCCTGCAACGGTCAATATGTATTGGATGCTGGTGCAGGATTTGTTACCTATCAATGGAGCAACGGCCCAAACAATGCAATCAATTCGGTCAATTTAAACGGAACATATACCGTTACTGTAAGCAATGCGCAGGGTTGCACTGCCACGGACGATTTGATTGTCACCATTCCAACACCGCCGGTTGTAAATATCAGCGGACCGGCCTCTATTTGTAGCAGCGATGTGGCGAATTTGACTTCAAATGCAGGTTTTACTAGTTATGCCTGGTCTACTGGACAAAACGGTGCTTCTATTAGTGTAAATACAGCAGGTAATTTTACGGTAACCGCCACCGATGCGTTTGGCTGTACCGATACCGATAATTTTACCTTGAGCGTTTCGCCCAATCCAACACCCGATATCAGTGGAACTACAAGCATCTGCACGGGCGACAATACTACTTTTGCCGTTACTGCCCCGTTTAATACTTATAATTGGTCTACCGGCGAAAACAGCCCCAGCATTTCTGTTTCAACAGCAGGTTTGTACACTGTGACCGTAACCGCCGCAAATGGTTGTACAGGCACTACAACCGAAAACTTAACCTTGGTTGCGTTACCAGCACCCAATATTTCAGAAGCACCTTATAATTGTGACAACCAAATTGTGCTCAATGCAGGGGCAGGATTTACCGGATATAATTGGAGCAATAGTGTTAACACCGCCAATAACACCGTAACCAGCTCCGGATCTTTTACCGTTACTGTCACTAACGCGGCCGGTTGTACGGGTACGGATACTTATTTTGCCAATATTCCAACTCCACCATCCGTTAACATTACTGGAAATAACAGTTTTTGCACCGGCAGCAATACCCAGTTGAGCGCAAGTAGCGGATTTTCCAGCTATGTTTGGAGCAACAGTCAGTTTTCCCAAAATATTACGGTCAATCTTGCAGGAACTTATGTTGTTACAGTAACCGACGTATTTGGCTGTACTACTACCGATAATTTCACCCTAAATGCCCTTCCGGCACCGAATCCGACCATCAGTGGTTTGCCTTCCATTTGCAGTGGACTTTCCACCGTGTATAGCCTTGGTGCGCCGTTTTCAACTTATGCATGGTCTACCGGCGAAAACTCAGCCACCATTTCGGTCAACACGGCTGGTTTGTACACCGTGACCGTGACTGCTACCAATGGCTGTACAGGCACGGATACGCAAAACCTCAATTTGATCCCTGCACCCAACCCAGGCATTTCGGAATTGCCTTATTTGTGCGATGAACAACTTACGCTTCAGGCAAATGCTGGATTTGCAACTTATAACTGGAGCAATGGCGTCAATACGTCCAATACAACCGTATTGAACACCCAAACCTATACCGTCACCGTCACCAATGCACAAGGTTGTACGGGCACCAACAGTTACTTTGCCAATATTCCGACCCTGCCCGTGGTGTCTATTACGGGTCCAGCGCAAATATGTGCAGGCGCTACGGCAACGCTGGCCGCCACCCCCGGATTTAGCGGGTATGTTTGGTCAAACACCGCCACGGCACCCACGATTGCTGTCGGACAATCAGGAAATTACACCGTAACGGCAACCGATTTTTTTGGTTGTACCGCAAGTAATACCTTCTCTATAAATACCGTAAACAATCCAGTAGCATTGATTGCCGGCCCCGCAACCATTTGCAATGGCAGCAGCGCAACCTTTTCTGTGGCGGGCAGTTTTAGTGCCTACCAATGGTCGACCGGGGCAAACACGGCCAATATTGTTGTAAATACTCCTACCAATTACACAGTTACCGTCACCGATGTCAATGGCTGCACGGGTACCGACACACAAAATCTGGTCGTTTCCACCAGTCTGAGTCCACAAATCGTCGAACAACCTTACACCTGCAATGGACAAATCACACTGGACGCCGGATTGGGATTTGCCACCTACAATTGGTCGGGTGGGAGTACCAATCAAACTTTAACGGTCAATGCAAATGGCAATTATACTGTAACGGTTTCGGATGGCGGCGGCTGTACAGGTACGGCCGTTGTGACCGCCAATTTACCCACACCACCCGTTGTGAATATTAGTGGGGTAAACACCATTTGTCAAGGCGCCAGCACCGTTTTGAGTGCCAGCACCGGTTTTAGTACGTATGTTTGGTCGAATGGACAAGTAGGCGAAAACATTACGGTTGGCTTGGCAGGGCCATTCACGGTTACCGCAACCGATGTGTTTGGATGTACCACGACCGCCGGATTTACCTTGAACACCACCGCAGCGCCCGCGCCTCAAATCAGCGCACCTGCCGTAATTTGTGTAAATAGTTCGGCAACGCTTTCGGCAGGCGCTGGCTTTAGCAGTTATTTGTGGAGCAATGCCGAAACGACCGCAAACATTGTGGTAAATACAGGTGGCGTTTATGCCGTTACGGTAACCAACATTGCGGGTTGCAGCGGCGCAGCAAGCGCCAGCCTTACGGTAGCCAACAGCTTGTCGCCCAATATTTTACCACAACCCTATCAATGCAACGGACAAATTACCTTAGATGCCGGACTGGGCTTTAGTACCTACCAATGGAGCAACAGCAGCAACACCGCAACCACAACAGTCAACACTTCAGGCAATTACATCGTAACGGTCACAGATGCCAGCGGCTGTATTGGCGTCGATACTTTTGCGGCCACCGTGCCTACCCTTAGCGCGGTAGCCATCACAGGCAATCCAGTCTTTTGTGCCAATGCCAACACCATACTCACTGCGAACGGCGCCCAATCCTATCAGTGGAGCAACGGCGGTGCCTTGAATAACATTACGGTCAACACAACGGGTGCATTTACCGTAACCGCCACAGATGCAAATGGCTGTACCCTTGTAGCAAGCACCAGCGTGACGGCTCAACCGCTGCCTACGCCAGCGATCAACGGGCCCGCTGCAATCTGCGTCGGAAATAATGCTAATTTTACTGTAAATCAATCTTTTGCAAGTTACGCCTGGAATACAGGCAGCACCAATGCGGGCATTTCCGCCAACGTGAGTGGCCCATATACAGTGACGGTAACAGACAACAACGGCTGTATCGGTACTGCCGTTGCTGCGCTTACCGTAAACACCAATCCGATACCACAAGCCAGCGTGCAACCCTACACTTGTAGTGGCACCTTAAGCCTGGTAGCCGACGCCGGATATATCGCTTACAGCTGGAGCAATGGAGGTAATACCAACACAGAAACAGTTGCAACCAGCGGTTCATACACCGTCACCGTGACTGATGGCAATGGCTGCACAGGCATCGCAACACAAACCGTTACCGTACCCACACTACCCACCGTAAGTATCAGCGGAACACCGGCATTTTGTCCGGGCGGTAATACAACGCTTAGTGCCAGTCTCGGATTTGGTGCTTACAACTGGAGTACGGGCGCACAAATTGATGCAATTTCGGTAAATACAGCAGGTATTTTTACCGTAACCGTAACGGATGCACTTGGATGTACTGCCACCAATACCTTGACAACCAATATTTTCACAGCTCCTGTTGCGACCATTAGCGGTCCGAGCAGTGTTTGTCCGGGCAATACCGCCAATTTAGCAGTCAATGGCAATTTTAGCAGTTTCTTGTGGGACAACGGCGCTACTACTGCCAATATTACCGTGCAACCTCCCGCCGCCGCGACGGTGACCGTAACCGATGGCAATGGATGTACCACCAGCGCCTCCACCTCCGTGATTGTGTCCAACCAGATTACCCCCAACATCAGTCCATTACCTTATGCTTGTAATGGCCAGATTTCCTTAGACGCTGGTGCAGGCTTCCCGAACTACAGCTGGAGCACGGGCGGCAATACAGCAACTATTAATGTAAATACTTCAGGCAATTATACCGTAACCGTGAGCGATGGAAACGGATGCTCGGGTACGGCCACGCTTCAAGTGCAGGTACCTGCGTTGCCTAGTGTGCAAATTAGCGGCGATGCTCTATTGTGCGTCGCAGAAACAACTACCTTAAGTGCCAATGCCGGTTTTGTAACGTATGCCTGGTCCGATGGAACCAATTCAGCCAGCATCAATGTAAATGCGGGGGGTAATTTTACCGTAACCGTAAGCGATGGAAACGGATGTACTGCTACAGCCACTCAAATTGTGCAAAATCTACCAACCGTTGTGCCGCAAATAAGCGGTTCGAACGTCATTTGTGGCAACAATCCGATTCAATTAAGTGTAACAGGCAATTTCAGCGCCTTTAATTGGTCGGGGGGACAAAATACAGCCAGCGTTTCGGCCAACCAGGCGGGTACTTATTCCGTAACTGTAACCGATACCAATGGCTGCACCGGCAGTAGTTCTATTACGATAAATGCGGGCGGTGCTTTATCCCCCGTTTTAAGCCAATTACCGTATCAATGCGACGGACAAATTACCCTGAGCGTCGATCCTGGATTTGCCAATTACACCTGGAATAATGGCCTAAACACATCTGATATCAAGGTAAATCAAAACGGAAACTACACCGTAACGGTTTCAGATGCAGCAGGTTGCACAGGAACGATTACGGCCTTGGTGAGTGTACCAACCAATCCACAAGTAACCATTGTCGGCAATACCACCCTTTGTGCTGGACAAACCACCAACTTATCTGCGTCGGGCATTTTCACCAGTTATGGCTGGTCGAATGGCGGCAGCACCCCTGATATTACCGTTTCAGTGCCTGGCTTGTACTCCCTGGTCATAAAAGATACACTGGGTTGTGTGGCGGCCGACACCATTGTTGTTGCTCAAAAGCCGCCGTTTGCCCCATCTATTACGGTAGCGCCTGTAGATTGCGCCAGCCAAATGATCCTGCTGGCTGATCAAGGATACACTGTATATGATTGGAATACAGGCGAGGCATCTTCGGTGATCACGGTAAATCAGGCAGGTACGTTTAATGTCACCGTAACCGACGCTGACGGCTGTACAGGTTTGGCTTCTGCCATCGTCAATATTGCCGTTTCAGATACCATATTATTACAAGAAACGACTTGTGATTTGTCGGCCGTAGGCGTAGATATTCAACTTTTCAATAAAGCAAATGGGTGTGATAGCCTGATTATTACGGAAACTACTTTAGGTGCCGGGATCAGCGGAAATGCCTTGGCGATCAGTAATTTTAACGGCTACAATATAGCCTGCAAAGATGGCTCGAATGGCGAAGCGAGTGTAACACCCTTGAGCGGAACCGCGCCGTTTAGTTATCAATGGAGCAACGGATCGAGCAACAGCATTGCCCAAAACCTGGTGGCAGGCAATTACTCCGTTACGTTTACCGATGCTGCAGGTTGTAGCGGCACTGCTTCGGTGCAGTTGGATGAACCTGTTGCGGTACAAGCCACGATTGATGCAACCAACCCCACTTGCCAAAATGCCGGTATTATTGAAGTGACGCAGGTGGCGGGTGGCTTTGGCCCCTATACCGTACGCCTGGTGCAGGATATCGGCGTCACCAACGGTATTGATCCTTTGAATTTCAACAGCCTGAATGCGGGCAATTTCGATGTGGAAATCAGCGATGCCAATGGCTGTAAAACCACGGAAAACGTGGTGCTATTGCCTACGCAAATTGTCAATGAGTTTGTCAGTGACACCTTTGACCTTAATTTGGGTGATACGATAAAAATCAATGCGGGTGCGGGCATCACCATTGCCCCACTGAATATCATTTGGTCGCTTTCCGGCCCCGGACAATTGTCGTGCGATGATTGCCTGGATCCTGTGCTGACCCCTGTTTCCACTACCCTGCTTCAATTGGATGTAAAAGGCTTTGGCCAATGTGCTGCGCAGGGCTTGTTTTTGATCCGGGTAAATAAAAACAAACAGGTTTACATCCCCAATGTGATCAATTTGAACAGCGACAACAACAATGCATTTACCATTTTTGGGGACGAACGACTTGTACAAATCAAAAGTTTGCAGATTTACGACCGCTGGGGTACACAAATCGTGTTGTTAGAAAACTTTTTACCAAACGATCCAAATCAGGGTTGGGATGGCCAGTTCAGAGGACAGGCGGTCATGCCGGGCGTGTATGTATACTGGACGGAATTGTTGTACCGCGATGGTACTTCTGAGACAATTAAAGGTGATGTCACGATATTGCGATAATAAAATTATCATGAAAATACGGTTGTTGTTTTGCTTAATGGTCTGTTTTTCAGGGGGGGTGAAGGGCCAAATTGTGACCTTTACGGGACAAGGAAATCTTCCCATCCCCCCTGGAGCACCTACCCAGACTGTTGGCGTAACCCAATCCCTTTGCAATGTGACCGGTGTAGGGATCATCGGCAATTGCGTCACCATTGAAAATGTAACCATCGACTTGCAGCATACTTTTGTAGGTGATATTGGCATTTTATTGATTGGTCCGGGAGGTCAAGTACTCGAACTGTCTACAGGCAATGGCGGTAGCGGGGACAATTACTCGAACACGGTATTTTCCGATAATGCGGGTGACTTTATTACAACTGGCACTCCACCTTATGCAGGCAATTTTAGGCCGGAAGGACGGGTAACCGGCCTGAATAATCCGTACAGCAATGCCCCGCCGTTGGGTACATTTACGTTTGCCAGTACCTACAATGGCACCAATGCGGATGGAAACTGGACCTTGTACATTAACGATTACGTGGCGATTGATATCGGCACCTTGCTTTCCTGGTCTATTACCTTCAACCTGAATGGTGCGCCGCCTGTGGCCAATGCCGGGCAGGATGTCAGTGTTTGTAGTGGAGCAAATGCGAATCTCAGTGCTACCGGTGGAGGCACGTATGCCTGGAGCAATGGAGCAACAACGGCAAGCACAAGTGTAAGTCCTTCCATTACAACTACTTATACGGTTACCGTAACAACGCCAGGGTGCGGTTCGGATACCGATGAGGTTGTTGTAAACGTCGCGCCAAAACCTACCGTTACTTTAAATATCGGCAATGAAAACATTTGTGTTGGCGCCTGCCCAACGCTCACCGCCGTTTTTACCGGAACCCCGCCCTTTTCCCTAACCGTAGCGGTGGTTGTGGGTGGGAATACCCTGGCGCTTTTCACCCAGTCGTTTGCCAGCTTAAGCGGTTCGTTTACAATTTGTGTGCCTGGAAATGTGCCGCCGGGGCCTGTGCTTATTCAATCCACGAGTTTGTCGGATGCGTTTTGTATTTGTAATTAAATGAAAACACAACATCATCCATATTATTGACAACTACAGTTCGCATCTACTAAACCAGTAGCCGCCAACGTAAAACTCCCCGGCGCCGCCCCTACCGGCACACACACCTGAAAAGTACCACTATTGCCTGGAAATGTTTGGGTTACAGCACTCCCGCCTGCGCTTATGTACGTGAGCGTGAAAGGCGCTGCACCTGTAAAAGTAGCCGTCACCGTAGTACAAGCGCCTGCACATACATTCGGGTTGGCAGCAGCAAATGTCACCGAGGGGTTTGGCCGCCATATTATCTGGGTCGTATTGGAAATATCAAAACAAGGATCATTCAAGGCCACATTTCCACCCACATTGTTCCCTGCAATGGTTGCTGCATAATAAATGACGCCCACTTGCATGGTAGCCGAATTGAAAGCAAACGTTGAACTATTACTTTGCACCAAAATACTACCCAAAGGGTTGGCCAGATTGGTAAACAGAATATACTGCAATAAATCATCTCCATCCAATACGGCATTTCCATTATAAGGAACTTGTGCCGCCGCAGGCAAACAAAAAGTATTAATACCCGCCGTAACGGACCCAGCATTGGTGGTACAACTACAAGAAAGCGGCGTTACGCCTGCCGGTATGGCACTTAAACTAAACAGAAAAATATCAAAAGTACATACAGGCGTTGCTGTATTTGTAGCCAGGTTATAGGTTGAAATAACAGACCCCGTACCCGAAGACGGTGTTTCCAGCACATAAACCGTATTCCCAATGGTTGTCACGCCCTGAACGACGAAAAAAGGGAGGGTTGCAAGAAATACGGAAAGCGTTGGGTCACTCGTGTTGATCTGGTAAAGCTCCCACATTAAATTGTTATTATTCAGGACCATACCATAAAGTATCCCATTCACATAAAATAAATCGCCCCCAGAACCAAAATTCAATCCAGGAGGAAGCGCGCCGAGGGTTTGTACAGTACCGGTATTAGAATTGTACAAACCCAGCCCAACCGTTGGTCCGCTGTAATAATAAAGTCCCCCTCCTGCGCCTGCCACAACATAAGCGGGCGCCGGGAAAAATTGCGGGGGACCTCCAGCAGGGTTACAAACTTCCAAAATACCCATCGCAATCAAATAATTGCCATTGGGTAATACCTCCATTTCATAGGTCAGATCGGTACAAATACTCGCTGGGGTACAACTTGTACAAGTTGAAAGATCGATGACTACCAAGGAATCACCACCCGCATAACCATCGGTAAGGCCATAAAGAATCTGCGCTTGCCCTTTAAAGCAAAAGCATATTAGTAAAACACCAACAAAATTAAATTTCCATGGATAAAACATAACAGACAGTAGTTCAAACAGATTGGAAAGCAGTAATCTGTTATGGTTGAAAGAAAAGACTTCCTTAAAATTGAATCACATAATACGCCGAAACCATCTATTAATGCAATAAGTTTTGGATAAAAATAAGGTTTGACTAAATTAGGCAAATTCAAAACGCGGCTTGTTTTTGTATTTTTGCATCGAAGTACAGCTTAAAATCCGGTCCCATGCACATACCCCTACTGCTCCTCCACGGTGCCCTCGGCGCCAAACAACAATTCAACCCGCTCCTTTCAGCCCTTCCCGATTCCTGGAATGGCCAACCCATCAACCTGCCTGGACACGGCGGCTTATCCGCCAACGAAGCCTTTTCCATCGAAAAAATGGCCGAATTTGTACTACAATGGCTTGATAATCAATATTTTGCACAAATAGACATCTTCGGCTACAGCATGGGCGGGTACGTCGCGCTCTGGCTCGCGCATACCCACCCCGCGCGCGTACGCAGCATTTTTACCCTCGGCACGCAGTTCGACTGGACGCCCGAATCGGCAGCCAAAGAAGCCGGACGTTTAAATCCCGCTAAAATTGCCGAAAAAGTACCCGCTTTTGCCGCGCAACTCGAACAATTACACGCACCGGAAGACTGGCGGCTGGTGGTGCGTCAAACGGCCGATTTGCTCACACAACTAGGCGAAAATCCCCTCGTAAGCCCCGAAGTACTGCAAAGCATCCAGCAGCCCGTATGGATTGCCCGCGGCAGCGACGATCAAATGGTATCCCGTGAAACTTCCGAAAAGGCAGTCCAAAACCTGCCCAATGGCCATTTTATTGAACTTCCGCAGACGAAACACCCGTTGGAGCAGGTTGATCCGGCTTTGCTGGCGCAAGTGCTGGTGAATTGGCGTGGGGAAATGGCCTAAATTTTCACAAGTATAAACGCGTATATGTTTTATTGGTGGCGGAATATGGGTCAAATACACCACATTCCGCGCGTAATAAAAATTATTCGTGGCGGAATGTGGGGTAAAAACACCACATTCCGCGTGCAATAAAAATAATCTCCAACGGAATCTGCGAAATGGCTACCCAAATTTCCAGTTTTTCTCCTCTTTTTTGATTTCTTTGTAAAATACTCCAAGACATAAAAGGGCGTCCTGTCCAAACTTCTGGAGTCAGCTCAGGATAGACGAGCCTGCCTGCGGGAGCGGGCAAAAAAGCGGAATTGAATAGTTGGTACCAAGTCCGTCTGCCTTGCTAGTACAGACACTAGCCAATTAGTAAACTCTATAACTACAAGGTACAATGCTGAATACTACTTGCTATTCATTGTTAAAAAAAACAGAACACATTATTTATAAATTAATGTGTTAAACTGTTTATAGCCAACGCGAAGTGGTTTTGAATACCCAATACCTACCCCCAGCTATACCG
>JBBAVI010000063.1:0-31905 GCA_040397785.1 Saprospiraceae bacterium
GCTTTCAGTTGTGGCGGCTGCAATGCATATAAAAAAGATAAAATCGAAGCATTAGACCCTTTGACCCGTCAACTCATGCCTTTATTCAACCCTCGAACAAATATTTGGTCAGACCATTTTCAATGGAGCGATGATGATTTACAAATTATTGGCACAACGCCCACGAGTCGCGCGACTGTCCGATTGTTAAAAGTTAATCGAGAAGGCAATGTCAACTTGAGGAGACTCTTGAAAATGGCAGAACTCCATCCGCCGACTTTGTAAAAATGGCGAAAATACGGAAGGGTGCTAGTCCAGCTTAAACGGCTGCAACTTCCAATACGTCAGGCTGCGCCACAACCATTCCATAGGTCCAAAATGAAAGTATTTAAGCCAAATTGGGCTAATGATGAGTTGAAAAATCCAAATGGCAAACACCACATAATAAAGTTCATAGCGTTGCAATTTGCCAAACAGCCCAAAGCCAACGCCCGTAAACACCACCATACAAATCAGCGAGTGCATGATGTAATTGCTTAAAGCCATTTTGCCCACTGCCGCAATCCGTGTTTTGAACCAAGCCAAAATCGGCAACTTGCAAAAAACCATAATCAAACCAATATGCCCTATCGTTATGCTCACCCTGCCCAAATCGTACGTAAGATTGGTTTCCGAATAACTTAGGAAAGAAAAATTATGCTTGATAATGGTGCTTATTTCGTAATAATTAGTCACCAAACCAACGGCATAGCCCATCAGTACCATTAAACCATAAAAACGATAAGTTTTTTTAGCGGACAGTATATCCCATTTGAAAAAGGCAATGCCCAAAAGCATCATACTCAATATATCCCACAAGTCCCATCTATACACGTCTGCGGTATCCGTATTCATGTTTTTGGGAGCTAAATACGCGACCACATCAAAATAGCCCTTTCGCATATTTTCATTGTATTCTTGTATGTATTTGGGCGATTTTTTCTCCTCTATTTTCTCCCATTTTTCAGTAGCCGCTTTTTCATCTTTGGTCAACGCTTGTTTTTGCGCTATTTTGGTTGTAGCAGTAGCGACATTTTCAACCATTTTTTGATTGTCTTTATGCTCGATATAAGTCCAAAATGTGCCAATAGAAAACAGCAATACCGCACTAAAAACAAGGGTTTTGGGCGCAAGATGTCGGAATGAATACAGTAAAAATCCCATGAGGGCGTAATCGTACAAAATTTCGCCCCACCAAAGCAGTAAATAGCCGTGAATCAAGCCAAAAACGAGCATCCAGGCAAGCCGTCTAAAATAAATATCGGCGGCTTTGATACCTGCATTTTTTCTTTCCAAACGTTCCAAAACGATGAACGTCCCCACGCCAAAAAGCATCGAAAACAAAGCCCGCATCGTGCCTTCAAAGAACAGATTGGTTGTTATCCAGGCATACAAATTCCAGCCAGTCGCACCACCCGAAACCGTGGGGTTTGAGTAGGCATTGGCAAGCCCAAAGCCTGTAATGTTCATCAATAAAATACCACAAAGCACAAACCCGCGTATAATGTCAAGCGATTCAATGCGTTCTGCATTGCTGATAGGATCTAAAGTCGTTGCTGCTGCTCGCTCAACTGGGGCATCACTCGGTTGTTCCACGACAAATAGGTTAAGACGGGGCCCCTCGACTACGAGTGCGGCCTGTTGCAAGGTTATTTCTTTCATGCTTTCTGATTTTTTTGATGAAAATAGATTTTTAATGAGGGGGGCATGTCGGATATTAGATGTCGGACAGTGTTCCCCATCCGACACCTAAAATCCTACATCGCTTTATTTCTCTTTCGCATCATCGTTGCTGATGTCCCGGATAGTCAACCATTTTCCGTTGCGTTTTTCCCATACGGCCATGTATTTGCCCGCATAAATCACCTTTTGGGTGCTGTCGGTGACGGTGGTTTTTCCGACTTCCGTCACCCGGTTTTCGTCGCCGTACAAGTCCAAGGTTTCAAATACGACCGTTGCTTTGTCTTTGTGTTTTGCCATTTCTTCCTCAATGGCTTTTTGGATGGCGGCTTTGCCCACGAGCATCGGTTGGTCGTCGATCATGCTGATGGCATCGTCGGCGTAAAAGCCCACAATCGTGGCGACATCTTTTGCATTGGAAGCGGCTGCCCAGGCATCTTCTACGGCTTTTATTTCGGCCTTGATTTTTGCCATATCGGGTGATTTGGTTTCTGTTTTCTGTTGGCAGACGGCCAACAAGGGGATGCAAAGGGCGAGGGTTGTGACAAAATTTGTCTTACGCATTGTTGTGATATTTAATTTGTAAAAAAATGATTGGATGTAGGTTAGGAAAGAATGGGTTTATTTTAAGGCAAGGGTGTCGGTATTCCACATGCCCATGGTGGAAAGCCATTTGCCGTCGGGGCTGCGGCGGAGCAGTTCGGTGTATTTGCCGCGCTCTACCACGACGCTGCCGTCGGGCATTTTGATCTTCATTTGCAAACGTCCGATCTCGAAGCCCAGGTCGCCGTTGCTTCCGGTAGCGGTAGTGGCGACTTCTGCATCAAAAGCGCCTGCTTCAATGGCCCCAGCCCAATATTTTTGAATGTTGGCGCGTCCTTTTACCGGCCCTTCATTAGGCGGAAGCAACACAGCGTCTTCTGTGTAGCAGTTGGCAGCTGCTACGGCGTCTTTTGCGTTCAGGGCCTTTACAAAATCGCGGTTCATTTGCGAAAGTTCTGCGGCTGTTGCGGGCTTTGGTTTATCCACGTTAAAGCAGGCCACGAATAAGGAAAGGCACAATAAGCCAATGGCGCTAAAAAAAAGCGGTTTTGTCATGTTGCATTGTTTTATGGTGATAGAAATGATGTGTCGTGATTTTGTGCAGACAGCCCTTGACTAATTGCTTTGCTGCGAAGCCATTACAGGTGGCATGGTTCCTTCAATCAGTACCCGTTGTTCGCAGCCCTTACAGTTTCCGTAGCAGGCAAACTCCTCGGTTACGATACGCGCCGTGCGGAGCAGGATCAGGGAGGCACCAGTCTGAACCTCGATACTTAGGACCTCAACCTCTCCATCTTTGATAATGGGATATTTTTGGGTACTGGCGGATACGTCCGGGATGATGACGCGGTCAAAAATATCCGGCGTTTTACCCAGGCTCCAGTTTTTAGATTGGTTCCACTCAGATTCGTGACCAGGAAAACCGCCTTTCCAGATATTTTTGGTTTGGGCAAGGAGCGATGAAAGGTTTGTCAGAAAAAACAAAACGGTACAAATGGTGATGGTTTTCATAATTGTAATCAGTTGTTGAGATTTTGTAAAAGATGGAATGCGCTTGGACGCGTTTATTGAATATTCCGCTACTGCGATTTAGCGGTGAACTTTCGAAATCCGTTGTCCGCAATACCTGCAGAAGACCGGCACGTTCCGCTGATTTGAGAAATAATTGGTGTACCGATTACTTTGCATCTCTTTTGCCCAATAGTCATCATGTTGGCCTAATGGGCAACTGCGTGTTTCAGCCTTTTCGATGGTATATGTTTCGGTGGCCAATGCCTGCTGCAAGGAAGTGCAACTGCTGCCGACCGAACACAGCCCGACTGCCAAAAACATTAAATGGATGAAATTGTGGCGGATTTTATGCTTCGTACGGTTCAAGCCGGAGCAGGACTTCACTACATAGAAAATAAAAAATATGCCTGCCAAAACAATGACGCCAGCCAGTGTAAAAAGTGCAATTTGTTCCAGGTTATCCACCGTGGCGGTCAGTTCAGAATGTTCTATTCTTGTAGTGGCGATTTGTGCAGATGCTTGAGCGGAAAGCGCAGTGATGCTGGCAACACTCAACAAGGCTGTGAAAAAAAGATTGTTTAACATAGTGTTCGATTTGGCTTTGAAAAAATTGTTTGTTTGAATGCTACAAAGGTCAGGACATAAGGAAGGTCGGACAACCACATGAGCATGGGGGGGGCATTTGTTCAAATCCAGACAGGTTCGTGGGCTTGGTGCATACCAGCAAATGCGGTTTGTGTTTTTCCCGCACTTGTGCTGAACAAATAGCAGCACAGCCATGTGCCTGTGTTTTTGATGAATTTGAACTGGTTACGCATAGTATGTTTCTTTGTAGCGGTTGAAAAAAGTGATGAGACAAAGTTGAAGGCAAGCGCCTGCAGACGTCGGGTAATCGTGTTTCAAAAACTGGTAATTTCGTTCTAGGGCACAAAAAAATCAGGTAATTTCGTTGCATGCAAAACAACTGCCCGGTTTTTAAAATACTGATTTTCAATTACTTGGTGGTTGCGCGCGGTGCTTCCCCAAACGCATCCTGGTACAATTTGGAAAAACAGGAAGCGAGCGGTTCAGGACAATGGCTGTGAAAAAAAAGATATTTTGCATTTGTATGGTAATTTAGTTGATTGGAAAATGGGGTTGTTGATCTGTGTTCGATTGGGCTTGGAAAAAATTGTTTGTTTGAATGATACAAAGGTCAGGACAATAGGAAGGTCGGACAACCACATGAGCATGGGGGTGCTCGTGTGGTTGTCGCATAAAAAATCCTGAAATCGGTTTGCCAGATCTCAGGATTTTCAACATTGGCTTTCGCCAATCCAGGACTAATTGTTGGTGATTTTACGCTTTTAGTTTTTTACACGCTCTTCCTTATCCCACCCGCAGTACCACACAATACCACTCCGCTTCCCGGCCAATTTCCAGCGTACCGCCAATCTTTTTTGCCCGCATTTGCATATTCGATGTGCCGGAACCTGTGGTTTTGTAGTTTTTTTCGGCGCTGGTACCGTTGTCGCAAATGCGCATTTCTTGGCCACCGGTGGGTGTTTTTTTCAGGTGGACGCGCACCGTGTCGCCGTTGGAGTGTTTGGCGGCGTTGGTAATCGCTTCTTTATAAATCAGGTATAAGTTTTGGCGAAGCTCGACAGGGATATTATGTTGGAGGGTGATGTTTTCCACCGTAAGATCGAAGCGTATATCCCGGGGTACGAGGGTTTCCTCGGCGTGTTCGCGCATGCGGTCGAGCAGGTTTTCCCATTTGTCTTTGCGGGCATCGATGGCCCAAACGGTATCGCGCATGTGAGCCATAGCGTTGCGGCTGATTTCGCTGATACGCTGAAGTTTGCCCTTGTCTTTTTCGGGCGCGGTAATGGCCAAGGCCTCCGATTGCATGGCAAGGCCCGCCAGCAGGGTACCCACATCGTCGTGCAGGTCGCTCGATATTTTCACGCGCAGGCGCTCGAGGCGCAGGGCCTGTTGGAGGCGAAACCAAAATCCGCCATAAATCAGACCACCCGCCGTGATGATGCAAATCAGGTAAAACCACCAACTCTGCCACCATGGAGTCAATACCCGGATGCGCAATTCCGTGGGGGTTTCGTTCCATACGCCATCGGAATTGGCGGCTTTTACCTTAAAGGTGTAATTCCCGGGTGGCAGGTTGGCATAGCGCGCAAATCCGTTTGCTCCAGCATCTACCCAGCCTTTGTCGTAATTTTCTAATTGGTAGCGGAAGGTATTGGCACCCGGGTCGCTGTATTCCAGGGCTACAAAATCGAATGAAAAGGTGTTTTCGCGGTACGCGAGCGTCAGTTCGTGCAGTTCGCCCACCTGCACCCGCGTTTCAAACAGTTCGTCGTTGACCAACAGGCGGGTGAGTTGCACCTTGGGGAGGTTAGACAGGGCTTGTATATGATCGGGATCAAATACGTTCATGCCCTGATTGCCGCCCATCCAGATGCGTCCGTTGGATTGAAGCAGGAAAGCATTGGTATTGAACTCGTTGTCCTGCAGGCCGTCGGCAAGTGTATAGCGGTGAAAAATCTTTTTTTCAGGATGGTAGCGGATGATGCCCCGGTTGCAACTCAGCCAAAAATAGCCTTGCCGGTCGGGCACGATGCTGTAATAGTTTTCCGAGGGTGCGCCGTGCTCCGCCGCATTGAGTTTTTCAAAGCGGAGGTCGTCGGTATTGATTTTCAAAATACCCGTGGAAGTGGCCACCCATAAGGCATTACCTCGTTCGCAAAAAGCACGGGCATAACCGATGTTTTCAAGGACGCACACTTGTTCGTAATGCGCCTGTTTTTTTTCTAAAATGGCGATACGGCTGGCATCTAAGGCCAAATAAAGTCGGCTTTTTCGATCTTCGAACAAAGCCGTCGCCACTTCGGACTGGTATTGACCCAAAAAATCTGCTTTTTCAAAAGTCAGGCCTTTGTCGGATCGTCGGACCGTATAAATGCCACTATAGGTGGAGACTAGCAGCGGGCCACTTGGCAAGTGGAACACCTGCAATACATAATCCGGCAGCGGGCCGAAGTATTGAAAAACGCGTCTGGAAGGGTTCCAGCGGAACAAAAATTGCTGATGGCAGGCCCACAAATCGCCCCGGTAATCTTCAAAAAAACACTCGACCCTACCGGGCAGAACATCATTTTTTGGGTATTCCAGGGCAAAACGCTCCGAACGCATGCCGTCGGGTGAAAAGCGGAACACCGTGTCTGCCGGGCCGTTGCACCACACTGCGCCGTCCTTTGTTTGAAAAACGGAGGTCATGGGCATACCCTGCATTACTTCCTTTTTTTCAAATTTTTGTTTGCGCAGCTGCGTAAAATTCACGCCATTGCGCGGACTGGAAATCCAAAGATTTTCCTGTTTGTCTACATAAAAAGCGCTGATGTTGCGCAGGCCCAAGCCCGGCTTTCGATCGGGTGCAGCCGGTATTTGCAGGATAAACCGCTGTTGATTTTTATTAAACAGTAAAAAACCTTTCAGGGAGGTGGATACCAATAAAATGGAATCGCGCAGGGGCGCAACCGCCCAAACCTCTCCAATCGGCTGATTATCATACTTTTCGTAGCAAACGGCTTTACCACTTTGTGGGTAAAAATCTGTCAGGCCCGCCGTCATGGCTATCCACCAACGGTCAGGGCTTTCGCAATACACGCCAAAAGAACGTCCAACGGGCTGACCCTGTGCAGGGTCGGCAAAAAAGGTGGTAGTGTGGCCTTTGTTGGCCATGTCGAGCACCATAATTCCAGGCTGTGTGGGCGGAATGTTAGCAGACACTACTTTAGTTACAATACCCTGTGTATCACATATCACATATTGCCTACGTCCGCTGAGAGGGCAGATCAACCTACCTTGCCGTGTCTGAATATCAAACAGATACAGGTACCCGCTTGCCCGCACCCACAACTGTTGTTGTTTGTCCAAATTAAAGACAAAATACTCCTGTTCGATCGTTTTTCCCTCAGCGTCCAAGAGTTTAAAATGTTCAAAACGATCTTTTTCCCGCACATAACAATGAATACCCTCATGCGTAGCAAACCACAAGTTGGCCGAGGCATCTTCAAAAAAATTGCCCGTGATGATGTTGCCTGACAGCCCGTTTTGCCCATCGGCTTTATAGGTTTTCACCGATTTACCATCAAAGCGGTTCAATCCATCAATGGAACTAAGCCATACAAACCCCCTCGAATCCTGAAAAACAAAAGCATTGGTTCCTTGAGATAAGCCTTCGTTGGGCGACAACCGATGAAAAAACTGAAATGACTGGCTGTGGCAGATGCCGTGGAGCATTGCCAGGAACCCAAGCATGGTCCGCAGTCGAAAAAAAGATATTTTGTGCAGGTTCACGGTTTGTAAAAAGGCATATAGTCTCACATATAGCGATCAAATATTCCTTGATATATCATTGATGTAACCGCCACCAGCACAATGAGGTGGGCAGGGCAGGGTACTGATCAGGGCCTCTCCACTTTCATTGCCCGAACCATCTACCCCCACTGCTGCCAAAGTACTAACAGATTGGCTGCCATCGTTCAGAATAATTCTGGTGGAGTAAAAAAGAATCCCTTCAGCGCCCGAATTCAAGATGCCGTTGATATCCGCGCCGTTGAAAGCCACCTTCGCGTACGAGGCGCCCTCTGCGCCCGAGGCGGCAAACAGCGGCATCGAATTACCCCGACCTTCCTGTGCAGCCTGCGTCATTGCCCTGTTTACTTCGCTCAACATCCCCCCTGCTTGCTGTCCCGTCATGTGACTGGCCCCTCCTTGTCCGTCTGCCACAAAACAATTAGAAGCCATGTCGCTCCGACTGGAGTCCGTGGCGATTGCCAGCAGCGAAAATTGCCCGGCACTGTTAAACGCCGGGTATATGCGCAGCCCCATGCTACCTGGCTGGGCCAGCAAGTTGGCCAAGTAATCGCGCCCAAAAAAGGCCGATAACAGCGCGGTTGACTTAATTTGTTGGACGTGTTGACCACCTACATGGACAGCACGTCCAAATGAGCCTTCGCCTGAACCAAGCGTGTATGAAACTTCGGACATATTGTAAAGTGTTTGTTTATGAATCAAATTTTCCCATCGAGCGACAATCGGATTACCTCCACTTTGCTGTTGACCTCCAAGGCCCTGTAAATGTGCTTGATGTGGTCGCGCACCGTGTCAATGGAAATACTTAATTTGTCGGCGATCATTTTATAACTCAGGCCGTCCACCAAGCCTTGCACAATCTGCTGTTGGCGGGGCGAGAGTATATCGTCTGCTTTGGGCGCTTTGGGCATAAAATGCTGCACCACCTTGCGCGCAATCGACGGCGACATATACGATCCTCCTCGATGGATGGTAAAAACGGCCTCCTGAATAGTATTGAGGGGAGTGCGTTTGGTGATGTACGAACAAGCCCCGGAACACAAAGCCTTGAATATTTTGTCGTCGTCTTCAAAGGTGGTCAGCATCACGATGTCCATATCCGGGCATTTTTGCCGAATATGGCGGATACCCTCCAAGCCCGTCATACCGGGAAGACCAATGTCGAGCAACAACAGATCGGCCTTCAAGGGGCGGGATGCTGGTTGCACTTGCTCCAAAAATTGCTCCACACTGTCGGCCACCACGCTGATTTCAATGGCAGGGTGGGCGCCTAAGTAAGTTACTAAACTTTCCCGAATGACAGGGTCATCCTCGATGAGGGCGATGTGAATAAGTTCCATGCGGGCAAATATAGTGATTCGTTTGGATGTCTGTTGTATAATAAACCTATATCTACTCCACCTTAATAAGATGGCATGTAGTTTGAAAAACCTGAACCTGAAATGCCCTGAAAACCCGTATCTTTGCTTCATAAACATTCATTTCGTTGCTTATGGCCATCACATCGCTCGATCAACTTGATCTAAATGGTACTTACTCGTACGCAGATTACCTGCTTTGGCAATTCACAGAGCGTGTTGAACTACTGCGCGGCAAAATCCGTCAGATGGCTGCGCCTTCGGTAAAACATCAACGTATATCGATTCGCTTTTCCCGACTGCTGGCCAATGCGCTTTGGCAAACCTCTTGTCAGGTATTTGCTGCGCCCTTCGACGTTCGTCTCACCAGAATGCGCGATGATAAAGAAGTGAAAACAGTAGTACAACCCGACCTTTGCGTCATCTGTGACCCTTCCAAACTGGACGAACGCGGTTGCATTGGCGCACCCGACCTTATCATTGAAATCCTCTCTCCTGGTAACAGCCGCACCGAGATGAGGGATAAGTTTGAACTCTATCAGGAAGCCGGTGTCCTCGAATACTGGATCGTCAACCCAAGCGAAAAAATGATTCAGGTATTTCAACTCAATGAACAAGGTCGCTACATTGGCCTGCCGCCTGTGGTGGAGGGCGATATCCTTACCACGCCCATCGTGCACAATTTGGAAGTAGATGTGACGGAAGTATTTGCAGATTGATCTCCCCTGCAAAGAAAGTTATGACCCGATCAAAAAAACAAACCGCTTGCCCCTTTAACAAGAAGCAAGCGGTCTGGTCAGCAATCCAACAATACACTAATCCTGCTTCACAAACACACCTTTCCAGCCTGGGAAAGCACTCAACTTAGCAACATACCAACTATTGGGTAATGCCGCGATATCCAGTTCCATTTGGTCATTGCCCATATTCCAATTGGCACGGCGAACCAATTGACCTTGCATATTATAAATTTCCAAGATGGCATCGGTTGAAACCGTGGATTGCGTCGTGATAAAAATACGCGTGCTTGCAACCGACGGACTCAGCGACACAGCTGCCTGATCGTTGATAATAGTGGTATTTACAGTACCGTCGGACGTTAACAACACACCATCCGGAAGATATTGCAAGGTGAAGTTTGGCGGCATATTAACCTGCGAAAATGTACCCGTAAAGGAGCCTGAGGTTTGGATAATTTTAATGCTGCCATTCAGCGATGCTCCTTGCGGTACCAATACATTCAACACCGCACCTGCTTGCATATTGCCATTCACGATTAATTGGTCATATTCACCCGTATTGTTTCCTGTTACCTCTATTTCAACGACCGCTGGTGCAATCAGGTTGTCTTCGATGGTCAGGACACCAGGGGAACAGCCGGGCGCTATGGTGCCCTCGTTGGTAAAGCCTGCATTGAAAAAATAGGTCCCCTCCCCTTTAAACAAACCGCTTGGTTTGTTAATAAAAGGCACATTGAAGGCAATTTTGATGGGTTGATTACCACAAATGGAAAAAATACCTTCATTGGTAAAAGAGGTAAAACCATCCATGATCACATCTTCTTCCGAAATGACATTCCAATTGCCCGCGTTTTTAAAAAACCCCGTATTAATTTCGATAATACCGCCGCTCAAGGTGACATTTCCTTCATTGGTGAACGGTGCAGAAATAATCGGTCGCGTATTCTTTTCCTGAATATACAATTGTGCTGTTTCAAAAATACGCAACGGAACATCCATGGTACCGCCGTTCCAGTTCATCGCATTGCCAATGCGGATGTTGCCGCTGCCCTCAAAACCAGAGTCTTCCACTTCAAGCACCGTGGTCGGTTGAAAAATTGTGTTCAATCGAATCCCCGAAGATTTAAATACATATTGGGCAGCAGGTGGCAATACAATAAACGTTTCCAGACCGCCTAGTTCGAAGCTGAATTTTGAAATATTACTTAAAACAGTGCCCTGTTGAAAGATTACTATACCAGAAAGAACGGATAACTGATCCACCTGTGTGGTTTGAGCACCGTTTTGAAAGGTTACTTTACCATAAAGAACAGATAACTGCTCCAAGCCTGTGGTTTGAGCGCCGTTTTGAAAGGTAGCGTTAGACAATCTCAATTTACTACCAGTCTGGCCGATTATGGTGTTTTTTTGTACAAAATCACCTGAAATATCCAAGGTTTCGTCGGCATCAATGTTAATAATGCCGTTGTTCTCCATGATTGCGTTGATGTTAGCCAAACTGGATTTTAAATTCAACGTACCATTATTCGTTATATTTACGGCCACACTTTGATCATAGTTGTAACCCGAGATTCTTACAGAGTCGCCCGTAATATTCCAGGTCCCATTGTTGAAGATACCCGGAGCAGAAGTACCGATCGAACCTCCTTTTTGCGTAAAATTGATGGTTCCATTGTTGATTAAATTGGAAACATCCAGGTTTTTTACGGATAAAATGGTACTGGGGCTGAGCGTAACTTTCACAAATCCTCCAAAAGATCCTGAATTAACCATCAAATTGGGTGTATTGAACAATATTTTGCAGTTTCCGTTTAAGGAACCGCCTTTCATAAGAAAGGTTCCTGTGAAACTTTGATCTATATCGGTTCGTATGTCTGCCAGTATTTCGTAATTTGCCGTTGGCGGCAGAACAATGCCTAAATCAATGACGCCGGAATTGAATATAAAATTCTGTATAGACGAAATATTACACCCGTTTTTCAAAGCCATACCACTTATATTGGTGGTTTGCAGGGTCGGTATATTGATCGTAGAGCCGGGATAAAACGTGGAGCTCGTACTAAAAAAATACCCGGAAACTTCGAACACGGCGCCGGGAGGACCACTTATGGTGCCGTAATGATCAACCGCCAATAAGGATAATTTTGAAGGCCCATTCAGTTTAATCGTTCCGGTATTGACTATTTTTTTAGTAATTTCGGTACTGACCACATTGGGCGCTAATTCAATTGTACCTGAATTAATAATTACCGAGTCCTGCTGAAAAAAACCGTTAAAATTCATGACTTCCTTTACTGCACTGATGTTCCAAATTCCTTCATTGATCATAAAACTGCTATTGTACGAAAGCGCACCTTTTTGCCAATTAAACGTTCCTTTGTTTACGAGCCTTCCAAGGTTTACGGGAAAATTTGGGCTGTTAATATTGAGCACGGCACCAGGATTAATGTAAAAAGTGCCGATCAAGTCGCCTTCTTTCTGCGTGAGTGTGCCATTTACAATGACTTTCAGCCCTGAAAAAGCCTGCGCCTCCATGACGAGGTTACCATTGACAACCAAATCCTGGTAAAAATAAATCCCCGTGTAGGGATTGGAAAAATTATCATCCGTCATGGTAGCGTTTGCACCAGCAGCAATCACCAAACGCATTTGCCAAGACATGGGGTAACGGACATCTAAATTTTCGGTAACGGTAAGCGTTCCTGCTCCAAAAATATAGGCTAATCCATTGACCGTAAATGACTTAACCGTAATATCGCCTCCTGTATTCAAGGAGGTGTTTTCGGTACCATTGATGATCACCGCATCATTTGCACCTGGTATGCCATTGGGCGTCCAAATAGAAGCATCTGACCAGTTGAGGGAAGTATTGACACCCGCATTGAGGGTGTAGGTTGTGGCATTGGCGCGTGTTTGGGCGCACAAGAGGACACACATGAAAATCAAGAACTTCAGAATGTTTTTGTTCGGTAGCATGATAAGCGTCGTTTAGTTTCGATTTGAACGCACTAACCGCTATCGAGTTTTGATTTTTGGCTTTTTAAAGTATTTTTCTTTGCTTCGGCTATTTTTAGTCAAATACTTAGACTACAGTAGACATTTATAAATAACAAGCCGCCACAGCCGCTCTAACCCAGGTATCCAGTAATTGTTCCTGCTCTAAACGTTTTGTATGCACATGCAGCCACTGAAACGCCTCCGCTTCTGAATCGGTCAAGTGTATGGGTTGCGCGCCTCGAAAGGGCTTCCCCGTCCCCCGTTGGGCCTCATGGGCCTGCAAGGTTTGCATATCCATCATCACGGATCGGGTATGCGGAAACACCGACCGTACCAAACTCAGAATCGACAAACCATGCGTGTCCAAATCGCCCCAATAAAACAAGGGAATTTGTTGCAACCAGGCGGCCTGTTTGAGTAAAGCAACCCCGTACCCGCCGCCAAAAACTACGAGGGCATCCGGCAACGCTATTTGCAAAAGTTGCAACACACTATGCCGGTTTTCGACGATAAACACGCGTTTGACGGGCAAAACACTAACAGCCAACTGGGCTACTGGAAAGGACAAAGCGGTAAAACCAAGGAAATAACGCACCAACGCCGGGTCGTTCCAGTAACAGGCAACAAATGGCTCCTGCTCGGGCAAACGATAGCGGCGGGCAAAGGTTTTAAGTTGAGGATCAATCAACGCTGGCGGGAGGGTCGCGTCTATCAATTTACATAAAATAAGGTTGTGTTGCTCGATAAACTTGGTATCAACATGCTCAAGGGGCCATAAACGCACAGGAATACCGGGCTGCGGATTATCCTGCAGAAAACGCACCACCGCAAGCAATTGCGGCCAAACCGTATGGTACTGGATAATTTCTCTTACATGTGCAGCGCACCAGGCATGTAAATGGGGCGTTGTGCCACGAATCAAAGCAAGCGATTCCTGAAACTGGCGGAAGGTTTCCTCCTGTTCCGTATATTGTAACAAATCATTTTGGGTATCAAAAACAATGGCTTTGATCCGACTTTGTTGCTTTGCACTGCGCGCGCCAGGCGCCTCCAGTTCAATCCGATAACCAAACCCTTTTTTGTCTTTTGCGTTACTGGCTAATTCTTTTAAATAGTCCCAGCGTTCCGCATTGACGTCCTTGCTATCTCCAATGCGCGGGATAATCAAGGCTTGATAAGGCGTATCTACTTCGGCGATGTTCTGGAGCCAATCGTAAAAATGGCGCAAGGCTTTTTTGTGGATTTTGGCGGGCGTAATCATTTCAACGGGGTCTGCATCAGTTCTTTAACGGAATAAACATGGACCACTGAACGCGGCGGCATTTCTGATTCTTTTTGTACATAAATCAGGTGGCTCATTTGTTTTTCACCAATTTTAATGCTGGTATTGGGCGTAATAATGAGCATCTGAAAATGCAAATTACCCAGCAAATTGAGCAAATAGGCGCTGTTTTCGGGGTCTAATTTGCTAAATGCTTCATCGACCACGATAAAACGAAAAGAACGGGCATTGCGGTTGTCGGCACTGATATTAAACTGATAAGTAAGCGCTGCTGCCAATACCGTATAAGTAAGTTTGGCCTGTTCACCGCCCGACTTCCCACTGGTGCTGTCTTGCAGCGAACCGCTCACAGGCGTATCGTCGCTCTGATAAACTTGTTGCGTCTTGAAATTCAGCCAGTTACGCACATCGGTCACTTCTTTGCGCCAATCGGGATTATCCTCCATTTGTTTAATAAGGCTACCGATTTTCTGAACGGTTTCGCGCCATATTTCAAATTGTTCGGCCGGGGAAGCCATTTGAAATGCTGCTCGGTCGTAATCCCATTGGTGCAGCTGACCAAAAAACGCACCAATCCGTCCTTTTTTAGTACCTTCTTCTACAACCACTTCTAGGTACGTATTTCGGGTATAGGGCAAAGCACGCAAGGAGCGGTTGATGTTGAGCATGTTGTCCTTGTGATCGAGCAATTGTTCCTCCAGTTGCTGTTGAAATACCTGCATGGCATTTCCGATGTCTTGGCTTGCCCGCGCCCGATAACGTTCCCGGAGTTCAGGCAATTGGTCGGTTTGGATACGTTCCAGCAAGGCGGTATAATCGCCAATATTGTCAATATGGGGGTCGCCGAGGCCATCGGTATCATTGGGCCAGGCAGGATATTGATCGAGTATTGTCTTGTTTGGATTTTTAAATGCCTGCATCAAGCGTTCCAGGGCGTTCTTCAATTCCGCCTTCTTATCTTTTAGTTGGTCAATCTGTTTTTGCACTTCACTTCTATGCCCGCGTTCGATGGCGGCGATGGTATCCAACTGCAATGCGGGCACGTCAGTAAAGTATTGGGCAAGCGTGCTGTAGGTTGGGTGTTGTTCGTCGAATTGCGCTGCATCTGTACGTTTCAGGATGCGTTCTGCTTCGAATTTGCGTATATCGCTTCGAATATTTTCCTGTTGTTGCAACACCCCATCGCGTTTTGCGCTGGTTGTTTTAATGGCCGCTTTTACCTTATTTTCTTGCTCTTTCAAAACATCCAACTCGGAAGAGGCTTTACGGAGTGCCTCCATTTGAACAATAAGTTCCTGAATTTCCACTTCAACACTGCGCACATCGATGCTTGAAAAGTCGGCAATATCTTTCAGGCGCACCAGATCGGCTATTTTTTGATCTAATGCCTGGATGTTTTTTCCGATTGGAAGTATTCTTTCTGCTAATTGATTAAATTCATGTTGTTGTGCGCGCAATTCTGTTTCCAGGCGGCGTATTTTATCGGTGTTGTCCCAACCCAGCACCGTCGAAAACCGCTGTTTCCGATCATCTTTTTGGTGTTGTTTACCATTTTTATACAATCCTTCCGGGGTAAGCGCCTTTGGTTTGCGTTCATATTCCGCATTGTCTTCCGTGCAATAATGCGGGTAACGGGCATTCAGTTCGCCACGCAACCAGTTGGCAAATGCCGATTGTGGTTGCACCTCTAATTTATTGGCAGCCAAGCTGCTGCTTTCGTCATTACTCAACGCTTCACCCGCCTGGTCGTCGGCTTCGATGAAACGCAACAACACGCGCAAATCATTAGAACGCACCCATTTAACCACTTGTCGCAGGTGGCGTGGCGGCACCAGCAAATACAGGGAGAACGGTGTCAGCAGTTTTTCGAGCGCCTGCTCCCAGGTATCGCGTTCGGATGCGCGCACCTGTACGAGTTCACCGACGAAAGGCAGTTCATTTTCCGGTATTTGGGCGCCTTGCGACAAGCGGGTACGCAGGGCGATGAGTTCAGCGGGTAGATTGTTCCGACGTTTTCGAAGCGAGGTAAGTTCATCTTCCAGACGGTCGGCTTGTTGTATCCGGTCGCGTTTTTCGCCCACTAAATCATCTCGTAGTTTAATTAGTTCGTCTTTTTGCGCAAGATAGGATTGGGCATTTTCACCCAATTGGGCATGTTGGGCAAAAAACAAAGCAGCATCCGGCTCTGGCTGGAGGTCGAGTGCGCGTGCGAGCTGTGCATAATGATCGGCCGTTTTCCGCCGATCTCTCAATTTGGTTTCTGCGTTTTTTTTATCGTTTTCTAATTCTTTCAGGCGTCGCCCCTGGTCATTGTTTTGAATTTTCGCGCCAATGTCCCGATCGTCCTCGCGTAATTTTTCTAATTGTACATCCAGGCTTTCCAGTTCGGTTTCGGCCTGTGTTTGCCTTTGCGTTAAGGTATCCAAATGCGTATTGAGCAGTTGGACATGCTGGTGCGCAAACCAAGGCCCCAAGATGCTGCGCAACGTTTCGAAGCGCTGGAGGTCATCGATTGTGGCAACCCACGCTGTATTTTTAGCCAGTAAAGGCATCAACATGCGTTCCTGTTCGGTGGCCTTATCCAGCGTTTGCTGGGTTTCGGCAATGTCGGCGTATTCTTTTTTTAGTTGGTCAAAATACTGATCCATGTTGGCCTCATCCAACATGTGTTCGCGGATAAAAGCATCCAGGTTGCCCAGCACTTTAATGCCGGCGGTTTTGGCGAGCAGGTGGAGGGGTTTGGTACGTGCGGTTGGACTGTTGCTGCGTTCGGGTTGTCGCATACCCAATTTAGACTGAAAATCCTGGGCAAATTCCGAAAAAGTATCATAAGCACGCGCCTGCACCGATTTCGTGATTTTGCTATTGAAGGCCCGTATATCCCCTGGAAAGAGAAAATGTGTTAGAATATTTAAGGAAACAGGGGTTGTATAATAGCGTTTTTGCAATTCGTTTCCTTTAAACCAGTACAAATGCGCCAGGGTGTATACCTGCTCCAGGTTTCGATTGCGAAATACCCCTAAAAGTACGGTATAGTGATCTTTAGCATCGCCGCCGCCGCGGAGTTGTTCCCGGCCGCTCGCCGAGTGCCCATACACGCCGCGCACATAATCCTCCAGTTTGCGGGTACGTTTGCGGTCTTCCGAACCGGCGGATTGGTTGTAATAACGATCCGGGCTGGGGTTGAGCAGGGTAATGAGGGCATCTACCAGGGTTGTCTTGCCAGCACCATTGGCCCCGGTAAGCAAGGCATTTTCGCCAGCCAGGGGTAATTCATATACTTTATCGTGAAATGCCCCCCAATTGAACACTTCAAAACGGTCGAGGCGGAAACCGGCAGCATCCGCATCACTGGAAAAAAGGGTAAATTCGGGTTGGTTCATGGAAGGTTGGCAATAATGGTTTGCTGTAAATTGAGCAGCTCGTCTGCATCAATAAAGGCTTTCAGGATACGCTTGATTCGATAGCGACTTTCATCTTCATTCATGTTCGTGTTTTCGCCGATTGTCTCCAAAAAACCCATTTCTTTCACTTCTTTTACCGTCTTTTTTACGTCTTTTAGAAATTTTTGTTGCGTGTTGCGTTCTTTAAAAAACAAGACAACCAGTTCGCTGATTTCGCGTAAACTTAAAATAGGTTCTCTACTGGCCGAATCGTGGATGGCATGCTCTTCCAGTCGCTCGCGCAACAACACACATAAAATGGATTGATCCAGACTCAGGGTTCGCCGCATCATCAAGCGGGGCAAAGCCGTGCTGTTTGCCTCATTGCTGATTACGGGTTGACGTAAAAAAGCAAAGCCTTCGTTGCGGTTTACGATCAGCTGTAACCCAATTTGGGCAAAATAACGGCGCAAAGGCAGTTCCTGCACTTTAACCAATTCTGCCCATAAGCGGGTTTCCTCCTCATAGATTACGCCTTTCAACAAGCGAATCGCGAGGGGCGCAAAACGATCATGCGTTGCACCGAAATCATCCAACGGTTCTTCCTGCATTTTCTAAATTTTTATCCTGTACAAAAATTACCCGGGGGCCTTCTAAAAAGCGTTCAAGGTCTTTATATAACCGAAATACATCATAGACCTCCAATGGTTCTTCCATTGGTTCCTCCATTGGTTCTTCCATTGGTTCTTCCATTGGTTCTTGCTTTTGCTTTCGCATTTGAATAAAATGTCGATTATCGGGTTCCGAGACAATATTCAAGTAAGTAAGAAATTCATCCAAGCCATCTTGCAACGGAAACTGATCCACCAATTGAGCAAGGGTAATTTGTTCATTTTCAGCAAGTAATCGCGCTATCTGTGCAATGATGCGCAACGAAATAGACGCTTCCGTATCCAAACTTAATTCAGGTTTTTCCTGATTGGTTTGGTTCGGCAGCGCAAAACCCGATTTTCGTTCATCCGCCTGGGTCTTGAGATTTTTTTCAAGTGGCATTTGAATCAATGCCCGATCGCCGTCTATCTCCCAAAACGGTGCCGCAGAATTTATATTTTGGCTGTAAAAATCGGGATGAACCAGCGCAGCCTTTACTTCCGAGATGCGCCGACGCAACAATTGCCGATCCTGTGCTGCATTTTCTGCCACAATACGGGTAATACGGTCGGCAATCCGTCGGTTGGCTTCTAATACAGGCTGTACCTCCCCTAATAAATGGCGGTAAAGGCGCACCAGCAACTGCTCTTGATCGTGCGCAATCTGACGCGTTTCCAGTACCGTCAGCAGCTCTTGTACGTTGTCCGCAAACTGCCGTTGCCGTTGAGGGTCCCGCAATTCATCGAAGAAACTGTTGAAACTCAAGCCTTGGGGCGTCCGGTCCAGCGCATCCCGCGCATCCAGGGTAGCGCCCAGCAACATCCCCTTGCTGCCCTGTTGTGCCGCTTGCTGACGTAACATATCGGTGCGGATACGTTCAAAATGGCCTTCTACCGACTTGAAATCGGTAGAAAGTGCGCGTATTAGATCCAGGAGTCCGTCATATTCTTCCCGGAGACGCACATTATCAAAAGGTTTGTACGGCGATTTTCCGGCGCGAATGGCCATGATTTCGGCTTCGAGGTCGCGCTGTTTTTGTTCCAAATCGGCAATCCGTTCTGCGTCCGTTTTTTCTCGACTATTCTCTACAACGCGCCGTATTTTTTCAAAAATATCATCCAAACGGGAGCGCGTTCCTGTAAATTCGCGATTTTCAAGGCTTTCGATCCATTGCCAGGCACGTACTACATGTTCTGTTAAACTGTATTCGTACACGCCTTCCGCATTATTATCCCCCCGGAGATACCGTTTTTTAACACTTTCCCAATCGCGCAACAGATTACGCGCGCGGTTGCGATAACGATCAAACAGATCTGCGGAGATTTGCGTTTCGTCCGCGTCCGAAAAGGCATCTTGTTCCGCGATATTTTGCAGAAAATCAATCAATAATTGCGTCAACGCATCCTGCCCAATGCTTTTCCGACCGTTTGAAAAAGCTTGTTTTAAAAAAGAAAGGACCAAGGTTGCATTGGGTTCACGCAACAGCTGAAGGGTATTCGCCTGCCTGAAAAGTCGTTCGATGTAATCGGTTTGCACGGCGCAAAGGTATTACAAACTTTTGAGTCGGTTAAAACGACCTTGTCGTCGTCCTACATAGGTTTTACCCTGCTCTTTACCGAATACTTTTCATCCGCGCAACGATCTCACCATAAGCCGAAAACACCGTTCCCGTGCGATGTGCCATGTCTTGCAAAAGTATATCCATAAAAGGCTTAAACTTGATATACCCGCGCCGGTCCATCAAAATAACGCGTTTTTCGATGATTTGCTGCGCCAGTTCCTTTTCATAACTTTCGGTAACATACAGGCAAAATAGCGCATGGGTCATATATTCATTAAAAATAGCAAACGTACTGGGATAGTTTTTCTGCGCTGCTTGCGTGGCCCAAAAGTCTTTGTCGGTCATTAACGCATTGACCGCATCGATGTGTTGGCGGGTGGCGTCGTTTACATAATTATGGTCGATTTCGGTAAAAACAATGCCCGACATCAAGCCTTCCTTTAGTTTTTCAGGATATTCCGTGTGCGCATCCAAAGATTCGGTCGAATTGATAAACATCACACATTCCTGAAAACTAGGGTTCTGATAATACCCTTTGTAAAATTGCTGGGTGCTGTGCGAACCATCAATCAGCGGCGAAAACACAATTTTGTAAGCATCCTTACGCTGCGGAAACTCTTTTTCCAGCCACTTCCACATCGCTTCCACCGGCAACAAGGCGGCTTCGCGTTTTTCCAATTGCGTGTAATAAGGGTGGTGTGCCGCATAAAAATCCCGGAACCCGGATTGATCGGCAAAATCCTGTACAAGGAACAGCAGGTTTCGAAATTGGCCACCCAACACATCCGTATTATCCCAGTAGACTTGTTTGTAAGGGGTATTGAATGACAAGAAAGTGCCCTCAAAGTCAAAGCAAATGCTGTTTTCCCGAAAGCCGTAATAGGTGCTCCAATAATCGTCTTCGAGGCTTTTTTTATTGAGCAAACGAATCAATGGATGGCTTTTATACCGGCTAAAATGCGCGCGCACCTCCTGGGAATAGGCGGTTTGGGTGGGGTAATTACCGGTTTTTGGCGCCAAATCGATCACATACAGGATAATATTCGCCAATTCATACGCTGCAGGAATCGCGAACACGACCTTCCCCTTCCGTTGCTGTATATACGCATCCGGATAAGCCGATGCTTGTTCGTTGAACCGAAGCCGGTACACGGTCGTATCCCGCGCAGACGCTATTTGGAGGTAAACCCACTGCTCATACGGTGCGTTGACATAAGGCACCAGCAGGGTGTCGGATGCCGTCCAGACCTTCATGTTTTGGCCCGGAAAACCATCCGTTCCAAGGTCGATGGTATCTTTTTGGGTGGTGGTAAATGCCCATGCTTCTTCCCAATTACCGCCTTTTACATAAAAGGTGTCGTTGGGCGACCAGAGTACACCGGCATAAGCGAGGTGGGCGGGGGTATTTTGCGCGTGTATGCCGAAAAAAGGCAACAGCAGGAAGGCGACAAATAAGAGACAGCGGGTGGGCATATTTTGTTCGTTGTTGTCTTGTACAGGCAATTACACTTTAACCTCAAAGAAATAGCCCACCAGTGCGGATAAGCCCATTGCAATGGTTCCCCAAATCGTAATGCGCAAAATGGCTTTAGGCACACTTGAACCGCCCGTTTTTGCCGCAGTGGTCCCTAAAATGATTAGAAAAATAGTAGTGAAGCCGTACAGCCAATATTCCATTCCTTTTAATGGGGCAAAAAGTACGACCAAAAGCGGCAATACGCCCCCAACGCTAAATGCAGCGCCCGAGGCGATGGCAGCCTGGATGGGGTTCGCCTGGCTAATTTCGTTGATGCCTAATTCATCCCTGATATGGGCGCCCAAGGCATCCTTTTCGGTCAATTCAAGGGCCACTTGCATGGCAGTTTCTTTTTTCAATCCGCGCTGCTCATAAATTTGAGCTAATATATTCAACTCCTCCTCCGGCATTTCCTTAAGTTCTTGTTTTTCTCTTTCAATATCCGCCTTTTCAGTGTCGGTTTGGGAACTTACCGATACATACTCTCCGGCAGCCATGGATAAGGCACCGGCAACAAGTCCCGCAACAGTTGCTAACACAATCGGTTCTCTGGTTGCACTTGCCGCAGCAACGCCAATTGCAAGGCTGGAAATAGAGATGATTCCATCATTCGCCCCCAAAACAGCGGCTCTTAACCAATTACTTCTGTGTATATAATGATTATCTAAATAGTTGTCGAGGGTGAGCATGTTCGGTTCGTTTTTTAAGATTATCGTAGTTGATAGCCAAAGATAGGTCAATTGCGCGAGATATTCAAGCACTTGCGGTTTGGTGTTGCCCGATGTTTATCTTGTCCATAAGGGTGGTTTAATGTCTGTGCTATTTTGAGCAATCAGTTTATCCAGTCCGCTTAAAAAATGATTAAAACTGGTTGATTTGTTATTTTTAATTATCATGTGTTTGGGTATTTCTCTGGACGCGTGCGTTTTTGAAAAATTGGGTGTCATTTGTCCCAACTCAAATGCACCAAATAGATTATCGGGGTTTCTGTATTTGGCTTTATTAATCAAGGAAGTTGCTTTTGATGCAGGGTATACGATTTCAATGGCCTGCATATCGCCCAAATACCAATTTTCCAATTCTTTGCATGCAATACGAACCACCACCGGAATATTTGCTCGTTCATACCTATCTTGGGTTACTGCCTTTGAAATAATTTTCTTTCCATAGGTACCCCAACTTATCACCTGCTTCATATAACTTTCTTATTTCAAGGTGGTCTGATGCCCTTTCTACTTTGGTATATCCTTTTTCTTTAACCAACCAATAGGTTTCATCCGGGGTTGCTCCATTTAATAAATCGGGCGAATGTGATGAAACAAATACTTGTCCGCCTGCTTTGGCATATAATCTAAATTCTTCAAGTAATTCAACCAACAAACTTGGGTAAAGCTGATTTTCAGGCTCTTCTATACAGAGTAATGGATGCGGATTGGGGTCGTTTAATAAAACCAAATAGGCGAACATTTTAATGGTACCATCTGAAACGTAATTGGCAATAAATGGATCTTTGAACGAACCATCTTGAAATCTTAGCACAATTCTGCCATCCACGGTAGATTCTGCCGTTACATTTTCCACGCCAGGAACCCTGCTTTTCATTTTTGCCAAAACAGCATTAAATTTATCGGGATAATTTTCAAACATGTATTGCGCTACCAAAGAAAGGTTTTCACCTGTAGGCGACAAGTGTTCTGCGTATGCCGATTCGCGGCTCGGCCTTGCCTCCGCTATGTGGAAGTCAGAAACATGCCAGTTTTCGATAAAATTACGAAATGCATTGGCTGCTTTAAATTTATCAAACTGCCCCAATCCTTTAATTGCCAAAATATCCGCTGCTCCAAGCGTTTGTTCTTCACGTTCTAATTCTTCATCCTTTTTGTCGAAATCCTCTTCATTGGTGATGGCATAGCCACTGCCATTCGAGAAATCTAAAAAATGATACGGGCTGCCATGCGAACCACGCTTGTACCGAAGTATTTCACGGGCCACGTAAGGCTTTCCGCTGTTCTCGCCAATTTCTAAACGATAAGTTACCAAGCGATTTTTCCCTGCGACGACCAACCTGAATTGTAATTCTATTTCGATCAACCCTGTTTGGTTCCTGCTGATTACTTCTTTAAACCCTCCACGTTTGGCCAATGCATGCCGAACATTGTTGTTTAAGGCATCGCTCAAAAAACCAAACACATCAAATAGTGTGGTTTTGCCAGTCCCGTTTGCCCCAACAAAAATGACCAATTCTGGCAAATTGTTCATCTCAAGGTTTTGAAACGACTTATAGTTTTTCAGCTTAATGCTTTCAATTCTCATAACCTTACAATTTTTAATGATGCTATCCCCAGCGCATCAACGATTTTTACCATAACATTTTCCCCGGATTTAACTGGTTTCAATTCGTCAAAATCGGTCGTAAAGATAATTTTTAAAACCTTAGTTTCTTTCAAAAATTGCTATCAAAGTGTCAACTGCCTAAAGGTCACCAGTCAAAACCAAAAAAACAAAACATTCTGTTTAAAAAAACCTTTTTTCGCGAAAAAACCCATATATTTGACACAAATAATAACCACCCCACCCCGCCGCCGAAAAATATAGAAACCACATTCCCTTGAAAATCAAATTTTTATCCTTCAATCCCCTAAATCCATTTAAATCAGGATCCATGTTTGATCGCGCCATCCTCCACCTAGACCTTGACGCTTTTTTTGCGTCGGTCGAATGTTTGAAAAACAGCCAGTTGAAGGGTATTCCCCTCATCATTGGCGGTAGTTCGGGCCGGGGCGTGGTGGCCTCCTGCAGTTATGAAGCCCGGGCCTTCGGCGTGCGCTCTGCTATGCCCATGAAACAAGCGCTGCAACTCTGCCCCAACGCCACGGTGCTGCGCGGCGACATGGACAGTTACAGCAAATACTCCGATCTGGTGCGGGATGTGATTGAAGACCAGGCCCCGGTGTTCGAACAGGCCTCTATTGATGAGTTTTACCTCGATTTGAGCGGAATGGACCGCTACATTGGCTGCTGGAAATGGGCGGGCGAACTGCGTAGCCGCATTATCCAGGAAACCGGCCTGCCACTGTCGATCGGACTTTCAGTGAATAAAACGGTTTCCAAGGTGGGTACCAGCGAAGCCAAACCCAATGGCAGCAAAATGGTGCCCGCCGGGGCTGAAAAACCATTCCTCGCACCCCTGCGCGTGGGGAAACTGCCTTCAGTAGGCTTCGAAACCGAGCGCCGCCTGCAATCCATGGGCGTACGCCTCATCAAAACCCTGAGCGAAATACCACCGCAACTGCTCGAACGCGAGTTTGGCAAACCCGGCATCGGTATGTGGAAAAAAGCCAATGGCATCGACCATACCCCCCTCCAGCCTTACCGCGACCAGGAATCGATTTCTACCGAAACGACCTTCCAGGTGGATAGCATTGATCCGCGTTTTTTACAGGAAACCTTGCGCCGTCAAGTGGCCCAACTCGCCTTCGAACTGCGCAACAAAAACAAACTTTGCGCCTGTATTACCGTCAAATTGCGCTATACCGACTTTAATACCTACACCCGACAAGTGCAAATTCCGTACACCGCCCACGATGGCGTCCTGGTACAACACGCGCTCGATCTGCTCGAACGCCTGCACGAACGCCGCCAATTGGTGCGCTTGGTGGGGGTAAAATTCAGCAAATTGGTACAAGGACAACTGCAACTCAACCTGTTCGATGACACCGAAAAATCGGCGCGTCTGCTGGCAGCCATGGACAAAATTCGGACGCGGTTTGGCAAAAATGCGGTCGCACAAGGAGGCCGTTGATTTTAGAATACAATCTTAATTCTTAAATCCCTACTTCTTTATCCGCCACAACGGGTGTTGCTTTCCGGGTTGATTTTTCAGGTGATAAATTTTGCCGTATGTCGATAGGGAGACCCCAAATCCAATGCCGAATGTAACGCCCGCTGCGATGTCGCTTACTTTGCGTGCAGAAGGGGGAAGAAATGGCCCAATCGCAAGCGCGTATCCCATTGAAATGAGCATCATCGCAAATCCTGCATTTCGACGGTTGTCGGATTTATGCATTTTGAAAATGGAAATAGCGCCCGACAAGGGAACCACCGTGCCGATAATCGGACCGCCGTATTGGTATTCTGACACGACTCGGCGTGCAAGTTCGTGCCCGTCTGTGTAACGCAATTCATCTTTATCCAGTTTAAGGGTGGCACTGTCTGCGCTGTTGCTGATAAGTACGCCTTCAAAACGATGGAAACAATCGCAGTCAGGTCGTTCGGTGGGCGCCGGAAGCGTAATCGCGATTTTATCGCCTGGTTTCAGGGTTTTTCTGCTCGATCCGTCCAGTTTTTCGAGGGTAATTTGTGCAAAGGAAGAGGTGGCAAGCATCAATAGCAAGCCAGTGATTAGGAAGTTTATTTGCTTCATAAAGCGTTGGTTTTTATTAAATTGTTTTTACACCTATTAACGTTGCTTCTTTTACGGCTGTTTTTACTTCCTCAAGCACCGCTTCTTCCTCGTTTTTTACCGGCCAAAAATGAAAGCCGCCGTCGATGTATCTCCGAATATTCCACATCCCCCAAATGCCGTTTTCATCTACATGTCCGTCGTATTCCACCGTATGGGTACTATAAAATTTGGTCAGGTGACAACGCAATGTCTGGGTATCATAAACGCCTTTCCACCGAAACGAGCCAATATCGTCGGAGCCGCTGCCTACCACCACGTTGTCGCGGAATTCCAGTGTGAATTGTTTCATGTGCCGATGCGCATCGGGCCCCTGATGATGGGTGTAAAATCCCTCCCAATCCCCACTAGGGAATAAGGGATGTATTTCCTGGATATTGGTTGAATCTGACATGCTCTGCCAAACGGTAATTTCAGGACAAAAGTTCTGTTTAAAAGACAATTTCCAAAAAAAATGCACGTAAAAAAACGCCTATTTTTTGGGCCTGAACACCCGCGCTGCTTTTACCGCCAATTGCCAGCCTTTATACAGGCCGCGGGCTGCTGCACGATCCATTTTAGGTTTAAATGCCTGGTCTAACTGCCAGTTTTGACCAATATCCTGGGTATCTTTCCAAAAACCCGTGGCCAAACCCGCCAAATAAGCCGCGCCCAATGCGGTGGTTTCCTGCACCACCGGGCGCTCTACTTTGGTACCCAACATATCACTTTGAAATTGCATCAAAAAGCCGTTGCCCACCATGCCGCCATCTACCCGCAAGGCTTTCAAACGAATGCCGGAATCTTTTTCCATCACCGAAAGCACGTCTTTGGTTTGATAAGCGATGCTTTCCAGGGTAGCCCGGATGAGTTGCGCCTTGCCCGAACCACGCGTAAGGCCAAATACTGCCCCGCGCACCTCCGAATCCCAATAAGGTGTACCCAAGCCCACAAAAGCCGGTACGACATACACGCCATCGCTCGAGTCAATGCTTTTTGCATACGCTTCCGTATCGGCCGCTTCTTTTACCAATTCTACGGCATCGCGCAGCCATTTCACCGCCGATCCAGCCACAAAAATGGAGCCTTCGAGCGCATATGATATTTTTCCGCCGATTCCCCAGGCGATGGTCGTCAACAACCCGCCCTTCGAGTTTACGGCCTTTTCTCCCGTATTCATGAGCATAAAACAGCCCGTTCCATAAGTATTTTTGGCTTCTCCCGGTTGAAAACAGGCTTGCCCAAACAACGCTGCCTGTTGGTCGCCCGCCATACCGCTTACCGGAATATCGCCGCGCCCCATCAAATCGGCGCGCGCTTGCCCGTACATCGCGCTGCTGTCGAGCACATTAGGCAACATCGCCGCAGGAACCTCCAGGGCCGCACACAGTTCCGCATCCCATTCCAGGCGGTGGATGTTGTACAGCATGGTCCGGGAAGCATTGGTATAGTCGGTGGCATGTACTTTGCCTTCCGTGAGGTTCCACAAAAGCCAGGTATCAATGGTGCCAAACAACAAATGCCCGGCTTCCGCGTCGGCACGCGCACCTGGCGTGTGATCCAACAGCCATTTTATTTTGGAGCCCGAAAAATAGGCGTCAATCACCAATCCCGTTTTTTCGCGCACGGCCGGTTCAAACCCGCGGCGCTTCAAATCCTCGCAAATATCCATCGTTTGCCGACTCTGCCAAACAATGGCCGAGTGGATGGGTTTGCCCGTGCGCCGGTCCCATACCACAGTCGTTTCACGCTGATTTGTAATCCCAATAGCATCAATATCCGAGGCATTTACTTCGCGCAATACTTTGCGCACCACTTGTTGCACCGATTCCCAAATTTCCAGGGCATCATGCTCTACCCAGCCTGGCTGTGGGAAAAATTGCGTAAACTCCTGTTGTGCCGAGGCAATGCCATTGCCTTTTTTGTCGAAAACAATGGCCCGACTGCTGGTCGTACCCTGGTCAATCGCGAGGATATATTTGCCCATAAAATTGGTCTTGAATTAAGGTAAAAACGTTTTGTACGCCAAAGCCCCGCAAATCCCCCCGGCAATGGGCGCAAGCACCGGAATCCAGGCATAACCCCAATCGGAGCCGCCTTTTCCAGGGATGGGCAACAAGGCATGCACCAGCCGCGGACCTAAATCGCGGGCCGGATTGATGGCATAACCAGTGGTGCCGCCCAACGAATGCCCGATGGTCAGTACCAGTGCACCCACCACCAATGGCTTTAGCCCATCGGCAAATTGCGTGGCACCCAAGGCCATCAAGCCAAACAACAAAACAAATGTGCCCAGAAATTCACTGATAAAATTACTCGTTGTATTCCGAATAGCAGGCGCCGTGCAAAATACGGCCAACTTCGCCCCGGGATCTTCGGTGCATGCCCAATGCGGAAAATAATGCAAATACACCAAGCTGGAACCCAACATCGCACCCAACATTTGCCCCATTAAGTAGGAAGGAACCAGCGCCCAATCCAACGCGCCCGTCGCCGCCAGCCCCAGCGTAACCGCCGGATTCAAATGCGCACCACTAATGTGCCCCACCGCGTATATCGCAAACGTAACCGCCAAGGCCCAGCCAATCGTAATCACCAGCCAGCCGCTGTGCTCGTTTTTAGTACCCTTCAGCACCACCCCGCCTACTACACCATTGCCTAAGAGGATGAGTAAGGTGGTACCTATGAATTCGCTTTGGAACATTTATTTAATGATGAATGATGAATGATGAATGATGAATGATGAATTTTCGGAATTGCTCCAATATTTCGGTTGGGTTTTATAAAGAATTCAACCTTTTACATACATGCTGCGATTTACACCTATTTAAAATCTAAGCAAATGGCTTAAAAGTTCGGCAACATAGATGAAACCCTCAAATATTGAAAACATTTTATGAAAAAAACTTATGCTGAATTTTGGAAAAGTTGCTCCAATAAAAAAATTCATCATTCATCATTCATCATTCATCATTCATCATTCCCCACTACATCCACTTCACCGCAAAACGGTTAAATTCCCGTTTCATTTCTTGGTACAACTCAACGAAACGGTCCATGTCCTCGCGCAACCGGGTATGGTCGGTAAAATGCACATGGTCAATGGCGATCGGATGGTTTTCGGCATAATCCACCAAATGGGCCTCGTGTTTTTTGATACGGTGTTTCAGTTCGCTGAGGTGCTCGCGCTGTAAATCAAAACGGTTTTGAAACGACTCAACGCCTGCAACGGCTTCATGATCGGTGTTTTTGGAAACAATTTCCTTCAAACGACCTTCCAAAATACCTACTTCGTCCTTGTAAAAGGCCAATTCATTGCGCCACAAGTTATGCTCGTAATGAAGGTCGGACAAATAAACATACTTTTCGCTATTCGAAGCTGCCATGGTGTTCTTTTTTTATTGGTTAAGAATGATTTTTCTCCTGCAATGGTACTCGTAGCAAAACCAAACGTCGCATGATCTGGATCAGGATTTGGGGTGACTCCTATCTTAGAGCCTATAAAAATTTATAATTTTTATAGGCTCTAACCGCCCAGTAGCACGTGTTTTAAATTGAGCAATTAAAGTACGATAATTTACAATTTCTTGCATTTGCTCTTCAATCGACCAGCTTAATTCAACGCCCAGCAGTTGGGCCGCTTTTTCAATAACGGCCTCCGTAGCATCCCAATCGATGATCTCCAGCCGCAACCGCCGTGCCAGCGCATCCCGCAAGGTGCAAGCCATTTCAAAACGCGCACTGTACACCAATTCCCCGCACAAATATGGATAATCCGGATGTAATCGCTGCGCAAACGCCGAAGTTTCTTTACATAAAATCGCTACTTTACCCGCTTGTCCACCATATTGTTGCGCAAAATGCCGACTTACCGCCGCATCCAGGCCAAATTCGGCTTGTAACGCCTCCGCAAGGCCTTCGTGATAACCCGCTGCACCTGCCAGCAGATGATCTTCGGTGCGGCATTCGGCATCCATGCCCAACAGCTGACAAGCCGCATCAACCGCATCTCGGGCCATGAGGCGGTAAGTGGTCCACTTCCCGCCCAGTAAACTCAACAATCCGGTTTGGGTATCGTGTTCTACCTCGTGGTCGCGCAAAAGGGATTTGGTTTGTCGACCTGCATACAAAGCGGCGTTGTGTACAGCGGGTGCGGATTTTCCAACCAAAGGGCGATACCCGCCGAAGCCCGCCCGCACCTGATCGGCGTGCAGGGGCGCCTGTATGTAAGGCTGAAGCGTTTCCAACAAATACGCCAATTCTTCCGATTCCAGGATGGCCTCCTTTTCACTGTCCGGCACTTCCTCATCCGTGGTGCCCAACAAAAGCCGCCCTTCAAACGGAATGGCAAATACAACCCGACCATCGGGTGTTTTGGGGATCAACAATGCGGCGGCGGAGGACAAAACGGCACCGGGCAAAATCGCGTGTACCCCTTTAGATGGACGAATACGCGGCGCTTGGGCTGGATTGGCCATTTGCCGAATCGTATCTGCTGCCGGACCCGTGCAATTCAGAAATTGCCGCGCGCGTACGTGCAAGCGGGTGCCCGTGCAATGATCTGTGGCGGCAAGACTATTCAATCTACCCGCTGCATTATGCTCAAAATCAAGTACTTCTACATGATTAACCACGACAGCGCCTGCCTCGGCGGCACTTTGCACCAAGGCCAGGGCATACCGTGCATCGTTCAATTGTCCGTCGTAATAAAGCACTGCACTGTGCAATTTATCAGATAACGTAGGAATAAGTTGCAGCGTCTCTTTTTTACTCAACCACCGACTCGGAGGCAGGGTGTCTTTTCCCGAAGCAAACCACCCGTATAGTTTGAGTCCAATGGTAAAATACAGTCCCTCAATCCAGCTAAACACTGGCGTAATCAAAGCCAGGGAATGTGCCAAATGGGGCGCATTGTGCAGCACAATATACCGCTCTTCCAAGCCATGCCGCACCTGCCGCAATTGAGAAAAATCAAGTTTTTTAAAAGCCTGTTCGAGGTAACGCACCCCGCCATGGATCAATTTGGTGCTTTTAGAAGAAGTTTCGGCGGCAAAATCAGTCTTTTCGATCAGCGCAACCTTCAAGCCGCGCAACGCAGCATCCAGGGCGCAACCCGCGCCGGAAGCGCCCCCGCCAATGATACAAAGGTCAAATTCTTCGGTTTGCAGGCGTTCAAGATGGCTCGATCGGTTCATGGAGTAAAGATAATGCGTTTTTTGGAGCGCCGTCCAAATGGATTTATTTATTGCGACACACCATACGGATTTCAATTGCGTTTAGAAAGTGGAAACTATAACGTCTAAACGCACCAAAATCATGAAATTCACCTTGTTGCTGTTTGCTGCACTTGCCCTAATTTGCCCCATGGATGCCCAGGATTTTTCAGGACAATACACCGGAACTTACAACAATGATCCTGTTGTATTGCTACTTGCTACTACCGCTGCCAACACATACACCGGCACCATGTCAGACGGCACGCTCAACTACCAGGTAAGCGCCACCGGAGCAGGAAACACACTGAAGGGGGTATGTAGCGAACCCAATTTAGGCATGAACCTCGATTTGACCGGCGTTTTATCGGGCAATAACCTGCAACTCTCCCTGAGCATTTTGGGATCTACGATTCAAGTTGCACTGGTGAAAGCAGGTAGCCCGGCCGCGACCAAACCTGCGACCAAACCTGCGACCAAACCAACCCCTGCCGCAAAACCCATTGCTGTAAATGCAAGGCACGACCCGGCTTTGGTCGGACGCTGGACCAAACAAACGAACCACAACAGCGGATATGGCCAGTCAGGCTCCATGTCCACCGAAGAACAAATGATTTTTTATGAAGATGGCCGCCTTGCCGATGGTGGCAGTCGTACGGTAACAAGCGGCTCTGATTGGAGCGGCTCGAATACTTCGGAAGGCTCAGGCGTACTACCGGGCGTGTTCTGGTACTCCAAACAACAGCAGATCTATCTGGAGATTACCGAAAACGGCAAAACACAAACTGTGCTTTTAGGTAAATATTATATTGAAAACAACAACATGCTGATTACCGGCCAGGATGGCACTAAAATGCTGTTTTACAAAGGGTGAGGCTATATAATTGGTATCTTCTGTTCGTTTTATAAAGGATTTTTTGCCAGATATTTCCGGTAATGCGTAACATGAGTCATCCCAAATTTTGGTAAAAACTAAAATTCGGGATGGCTCTTTTCTTTTTTGAGATCTTTAGTTGGGGTTTCTTCCGGCCTTATTCAAATCCCGATTTTGCGCCATTGGAGGCGGCAGAGAGCAACCATGTTTGAGCCCCGACGCAGGAGGGGCGAGTTTGGTTGCGAACCCGCCGGAGATGGCAG
>JBBAVI010000064.1:0-31510 GCA_040397785.1 Saprospiraceae bacterium
ACAACAGCGGTATCCTCCGTTATGTACGTATTGAATATCCTGGTATCGTAATCACTTCAGGTAACGAAATCAATGGTTTGACTTTGGGCGGCGTTGGTCGCGGTACTACCATGGACTATGTTCAGGTAAGCTACTCAAACGATGACTCTTACGAATGGTTTGGTGGTAACGTAAACGCGAAACACTTGATCGCTTACCGCGGTTTGGATGACGATTTTGATACAGACAACGGTTTCTCTGGTAACATCCAGTTTGCTTTCTCTGTACGTGACCCACAGGTTTCTGACGCTGCTGGTGCCTCAAACAGTTTTGAATCAGACAACGATGCAAACGCTACAGAAGCAGCGCCTAAAACGGCTGCTACCTTCTCTAACGTAACGGTAGTAGGTCCTTCAACTGCCGATGCTGCACAATTCTTCAGCCGCGGTGCTTTGTTGCGCCGTAACACCAACCAATCATTGTTCAACACCTTGATCATTGGTGCATGGCCAAATGCTGGTTTGCGTATTGACGGTACCACCACAGGTGCAAACGCAACTGCCGGTACTTTGGAAGCGAAAAACATCATCATCGCGGGTCCTGCAACTGCAGTAAACACCAACGCTGCTGGTTTCGACGTAAATGCATGGTTCGGTACTGCAGGTTGGGGCAACCAATCATTCCCTGCTTCTGCAGATGCTAAATTGACCGATCCGTTCAATTTGAATACACCAAACTTGCTTCCTTTGGCAGGTTCTCCTGTATTGAATGCATCTAACTTTGCTGCTACCCGTGTAAATAACGCAAACTTCATCAAAGTACCATATGTAGGTGCTTTCGGTGATAACGACTGGACTTGCGGCTGGGCACGTTTCGCAGGTGGTGCAACCCCTTGCGCTCCTACTGTAATTTCTGGTAACATCACAACCAATACAACTTGGACAAAAAACAATACTTATGTCCTGAATGGTTTTGTATATGTGAAAAACTGTGCTACCTTGACCATCGAGCCAGGTACAGTTATCAAAGGTGACAAAGCCACCCGTGGAACTTTGATCGTAACACGTTGCGCGAAAATCGTAGCAGACGGCACCTTCAACGAGCCAATCGTATTCACTTCTAGCTCGGCTACACCTGCTGCAGGTGACTGGGGTGGTTTGGTGATCCTCGGTCGCGCTACAACCAACGGTTCTTTCAACGGAACAGTTGGTTTGCAAGCAATTGAAGGTGACTTAAACAACGCGTCTGGCGACGGTCTGTTTGGTAACGGTGACCTTGCTGGTCCTGCTACTCAGTACGACAATGATAACAGCGGTATCCTCCGTTATGTACGTATTGAATATCCTGGTATCGTAATCACTTCAGGTAACGAAATCAATGGTTTGACCTTGGGCGGCGTTGGTCGCGGTACTACCATGGACTACGTTCAAGTAAGTTACTCAAACGACGACTCTTATGAGTGGTTCGGTGGTAACGTAAACGCAAAACACTTGATCGCTTACCGCGGTTTGGATGATGATTTCGATACAGACAACGGTTTCTCTGGTAACATCCAGTTTGCTTTCTCTGTACGTGACCCACAGGTTTCTGACGCTGCTGGTGCCTCAAACAGTTTTGAATCAGACAACGATGCAAACGCTACAGAAGCAGCGCCTAAAACGGCTGCTACCTTCTCTAACGTAACGGTAGTAGGTCCTTCAACTGCCGATGCTGCACAATTCTTCAGCCGCGGTGCTTTGTTGCGCCGTAACACCAACCAATCATTGTTCAACACCTTGATCATTGGTGCATGGCCAAATGCTGGTTTGCGTATTGACGGTACCACCACAGGTGCAAACGCAACTGCCGGTACTTTGGAAGCGAAAAACATCATCATCGCGGGTCCTGCAACTGCAGTAAACACCAACGCTGCTGGTTTCGACGTAAATGCATGGTTCGGTACTGCAGGTTGGGGCAACCAATCATTCCCTGCTTCTGCAGATGCTAAATTGACCGATCCGTTCAATTTGAATACGCCAAACCTGATTCCTTTGGCGGGTTCACCAGTATTGAACGCATCTAACTTCGCTGCTGCCCGTGTAAACAATGCCAACTTCATCAAAGTACCGTATGTAGGTGCTTTCGGTGATAACGACTGGACTTGCGGCTGGGCACGTTTCGCTGGTGGTGCAACTCCTTGCGCTGCTACTGTAGTTTCTGGTAACATCACCACCAATACTACCTGGACGAAAGACAACGAATACATTCTGAACGGCTTTGTATATGTGAAAAACTGTGCTACCCTGACCATCGAGCCAGGTACTGTAATCAAAGGTGACAAAGCAACACGCGGTACGTTGATCGTTACACGCTGCGCAAAAATCGTTGCGGATGGTACACGTAACCAACCAATCGTATTTACTTCTAGTTCTGCTACACCAGTAGCAGGTGACTGGGGAGGATTGGTGATTCTGGGTCGCGCTACAACCAACGGTTCTTTCAATGGAACAGTTGGTTTGCAAGCAATTGAAGGTGACTTGAACAATGCGGCTGGCGACGGTCTGTTTGGTAACGGCGACTTGCCAACACCTTCTACACAATACGACAACGACAACAGCGGTATCCTCCGTTATGTACGTATTGAATATCCTGGTATCGTAATCACATCAGGTAACGAAATCAATGGTTTGACTTTGGGCGGCGTTGGTCGCGGTACTACTTTGGACTACGTTCAAGTAAGTTTCTCAAACGACGACTCTTACGAGTGGTTCGGTGGTAACGTAAACGCGAAACACTTGATCGCTTACCGCGGTTTGGATGATGATTTCGATACAGACAACGGTTTCTCTGGTAACATCCAGTTTGCTTTCTCTGTACGTGACCCACAGGTTTCTGACGCTGCTGGTGCCTCAAACAGTTTTGAATCAGACAACGATGCAAACGCTACAGAAGCAGCGCCTAAAACGGCTGCTACCTTCTCTAACGTAACGGTAGTAGGTCCTTCAACTGCCGATGCTGCACAATTCTTCAGCCGCGGTGCTTTGTTGCGCCGTAACACCAACCAATCATTGTTCAACACCTTGATCATTGGTGCATGGCCAAATGCTGGTTTGCGTATTGACGGTACCACCACAGGTGCAAACGCAACTGCCGGTACTTTGGAAGCGAAAAACATCATCATCGCGGGTCCTGCAACTGCAGTAAACACCAACGCTGCTGGTTTCGACGTAAATGCATGGTTCGGTACTGCAGGTTGGGGCAACCAATCATTCCCTACTTCTGCAGATGCTAAATTGACTGATCCGTTCAATTTGAATACGCCAAACCTGGTACCTTTGACTGGTTCTCCAGCATTGAATGCATCTAGCTTCACTGCTACACGTATAAACAACGCAAACTTCATCAAAGTACCGTATGTAGGTGCATTTGGTGATATCGACTGGACTTGCGGTTGGGCACGTTTCTCTGGTGGTGTAGGACCTTGCGCGCCTGAAGTAATTTCTGGTGACATCACGACCAACACGACTTGGACAAATGCGAAAGAATACACATTGAACGGTTTCGTATATGTGAAAAACTGCGCTACTTTGACCATCGAGCCAGGTACTGTAATTAAAGGTGACAAAGCAACACGCGGTACCTTGATCGTATCTCGTTGTTCTAAAATCGTTGCGGATGGTACAGCAGATGCTCCAATCGTATTCACATCCAGCTCGGCTACACCTACAGCAGGTGACTGGGGTGGTTTGGTGATCCTCGGTCGCGCTAGCACCAACGGTTCTTTCAATGGAACAGTTGGCTTGCAAGCAATTGAAGGTGACTTGAACAACGCGTCTGGCGATGGTTTGTTTGGTAACGGTGACCTTGCTGGTCCTGCTACTCAGTACGACAATGATAACAGCGGTATCCTCCGTTATGTACGTATTGAATATCCTGGTATCGTAATCACTTCAGGTAACGAAATCAATGGTTTGACCATGGGCGGCGTTGGTCGTGGTACTACCATGGACTACGTGCAAGTGAGCTACTCAAACGATGACTCATATGAATGGTTCGGTGGTAACGTAAACGCGAAACACTTGATCGCATACCGCGGTTTGGATGATGATTTTGATACAGACAACGGTTTCTCTGGTAACCTCCAGTTCCTGTTGGGCGTTAAAGACCCACAAGTTTCTGATGCTGCCGGTGCTTCTAACGGTTTCGAATCTGACAACGACGCCAACGCAACGAGTGCAACACCAAAAACGGCTGCAACCATCACAAATGCAACGATGATTGCGCCTGCTACAGTAGATGCAACCCAGTTCTTCAGCCGCGGTGCTTTGTTGCGCCGTAACACAGAACAGTCGATCTTTAACACGATCTTCGTAGGTGCATGGCCAAATGCAGGTATCCGTATCGACGGTAACAATACAGGCGCAAACGCAACAGCAAACCTCCTGGAGGTTAAAAATGTTTCGATCGCAGGCGCTGCAACCGCAGTAAATACCAACGCGGCTGGCTTTGACGTAGCAAGCTGGTACGCCACCAATGGCTGGAATAACCAATCATTCCCTGTTTCAGGTGATGTGCAACTGACAAATCCATTCAATGTGGATCTGCCTAACGCAGTTCCAAACTTGTTGTCGCCAGTATTGAACTTCGGTTCTTTCGTTTCGTCTCCACGTTTGAACAACTCATTCTTTACAACTGTTAATTACAGCGGTGCATTTGGTCGTACAAACGGCAGCATCAATGACTGGACTTGTAAATGGGCTGATTTCAAAGGCGGCGCTGCAGATTGCTTGACAAGCACAGATGATTTCAACAAAGTGGTAAATACCTTGAAACTGTTCCCAACAGTAACAGGTGATTACACCAACCTCGAAATTGATCTGAAAGAAAACGTGAACTTGAATGTTACAATCTACGGCATGAACGGTACCAACTTTGGTACTTTGCTCGACGAAAACGTAGCAGCAGGCAACCAAGTAATTGGCTTGAACGTAAGCAACCTGACGGCTGGTTTCTACTTTGTACAAATCCAGGCGGGCAACGCGATCAAAACTGAAAAGTTGATCATCGTACGCTAATACTTGTCTGACAAGTAGTCCTGAATAATAAAAGGGCAAGGAATGTCGAAGTTTAACTTCGATGTTTCTTGCCCTTCTTTATTTTATTAAAGTAAAAATAGTATCGCTGTATTTTTGAAAAAACGCCTATTGAGCGTCTCGATTTTGTTTCACCATACCCACCAACTCATTGGTCAGGCGCCGCATATGAAACTCCAACATTTCCCGCAATTGATCATTCTGTGTGGTACTGCCATGTGCTAATTCCGGATAAAGGGCCACCACCGCCTGATTCATATCATCAATCAAGCGATTGGCTACCTCGTCCCAACTTGGGTCCTGATTCTGCCCGGCAGTGCTTAATGCCTCCCAAGCGGTATCGTGTGCGCGTTTGCGCCGCGCATTCAACCAGCCTAGCCGCTCCGTTTCAATGGCCTCCAGGTTGGCCTGACGCAAAAGATAATGTTGCAAACTAGAAGGCCAATTTATTTTAGCCGCATCCAGCCGCGCTAATATAACATCCTGATCGTCGTCAGATTGGGCACTTTGTTGCGCCTGGTCATGAAAAACCTGCTCATGGACTTGCAAATCATCCATAAAATCACCAAAATCAATAAACATATTGGTCATGGCTTCCAAATCTGCAAACCGATCGCCCGTTAAATCAAACCATATGGTTACAAAACCATGATCATCAACATCAAAGCGTATATTTTCTACTTCAAAAGGCAAAGCTGTTTGCATCTTTCGCTACTTTCAGGGTGAAAAATGACAAGATAGCCTTTATCTTTTAACTACAAGGCGACCTTATTGCATTTTGAAATCCAGTTGCTTAATTTCACCTTCATTCAAAATCAAACTATCGCGGTATTGCGTTTTATAGCCCGTAAAAGAAAGGGTAAGCAAATAAGGCCCGCCAGCACGCAAATTGCGCAATTCATAAGCGCCATTATTTTCTGTAAGGGTTCCCCGAAAGGTGTTGGTGGGAAGATGTTTTACCACAACAGTAACGCCCATCATAGGCTGGTTGCGCTCATCCAAAATCAAACCCTGCAAAGTAGCAGTCGATTGACGGGAATGTGCACATAAAATACAAAAGAGAAATACAAGAGAAGATAACCGAAGAAGATTCGACATAGCGTAGTTGTATTCGGAATATGACAAATAATTTGGCGGCGCAAAGCAAAACATTCAAAATCAATTTACAGCCAATGCTGAAAAAAACATTTTATATTTTAAAACCCGCGACTTTATTAATATTCTAAAAATCATACCAAAAAATTTGGTAGGATAAAAAAAATGCAATAAATGTCTCAGACCTAACAAAATGTTTATATTTGCCACACTTTTTTGTTTAATTTTTAACATTCAAACCGATCATGGCCCGCAATTCATCTGCCGACTCAGGAAGCCTAGTTTTCAAATCCGGGCTTTTCGCCATCCTTGCCGGGTTTGCTTTTTTGATTTTTAACCAATTTTCAGGCAACCCTGTTAGCAACGAAAGTCCAAAGCCCAAACGTGTAAAAATTCCTGATTCTGCTACGGACTCCAGCCAAACCAGGGCAAATTCCGAACCTACTGCCACCATCCCCCCGCAAATACTCCCCGAAACCGACGGCGAACTAGTACATCACACCTATTTCAGCCTCTCTTATAGCGAAGATGACGAACAGGCCTCCTGGGTCGCATACCACCTCACCCGTGCGCGCCTGAATGAAAACTGGGCCGAACGTCCAAATACGTTTCGCCCCGACCCTGCCGTGCATACAGAAAGTGCAACCCCGCGCGATTACAGTTCAAGCGGCTACGACAAAGGCCATCTTTGCCCCGCCGCAGATATGGCATTCAACGAAAATGCCATCGATGAAACGTTTTTGATGAGTAATATTAGTCCACAAGTACCCGGCTTTAACAAAGGGATTTGGCGCGAACTGGAAGAACTTACCCGCGACTGGGCCCGCCGTTTTGGACAATTATATGTAGTAACTGGTCCAATGTTACGTCAGGAGGCGCTCGGACAAATTGGATTCAGCAAAGTTACGATTCCTTCCTATTATTTTAAAGTATTATATGCACCTGATCAGCAACGCGCCATCGCCTTCATGCTCCCCAATACGGTTAGTGAACGCCCAGTTATGGATTATGCATACCCCATTGACGCCGTCGAAAAAAGCAGCGGAATTGACTTTTTTCCGCAACTTTTAAAAGGACTAAACGAGGAACTGGAAGGATCCCTCGATAAAAATGCCTGGCCGATCAACCGCCAACGCTATGAGAAACGCCTTAAATCATGGAATTTGCAAAAACAATAGATTTTATCTAAAAACCTGTATGGCCAATGCAAAGTGGTTACGGAAAAATCTGACTTCTAATCCATTGAAAATCAATTTTTTTATCCATCCATCCTTCAAATCCATTTAAATTTGGGTTTAAAACAATATATTTGTTAAAAAAGTAAGCACATCCACAAGTTTTGCCGATAACGATGCCGATATATTTATTATCGACCATGTTCACAACCACCAAGCATTCTATGCGTTAAAAAAGGACGTGGGGTATTATTTCCGCAGTTTGAACAAATGCACCCGCCTTTTTTCATAATGCTATTATTAACCAGTCATTCGGCCATGAAACATGCTTATTGGTTCTTATTGGCCTTGCTGCCAGCCTGTCGCCCCGCCGCGCCCGAATTCATCTCCATTCCGAGTGAAATTTGCCTCACCACCACCCACCACGGGCAACTGATTCCCGATGCAACTTTGTACATCAAGTACAATGCGGATACGTTCCCTGGCTATAACAACCCATCTGCCTATTTCGACGCATCTTTCCGAACAGGAAAAAATGCGAAAGGCTGCATCCAATCGGTTCCTGAAGGCCGCCATTGGATTATTGGTTTTGGGTATGACAGCCTGCATTATCCCCATGAGGTGTTTGGCAGCCTGCCGGTGACCATCTCCCTGGATGGGCGCGCAAAAATCGATACAACATTTTATGTGTCGGAAAAACATTAGTTTTACAATAAAACTACTTCTATTTTCTTTTCTAATGTTGCTCCTAAATCCAATTGCGTTTTTCAAAAAAGAACAATTCCTCCTGCTTTTATCACAGATTTGAAGAACTTTGCGCGTTCCACCATAATTACCCACGGGTAATGCCTTGTGGAACGCTCTTTTTTTAGCCTTGATCATCTTAAAAAACGTATGAAAGTGCTGCTATCCACCCGTTTTTATGTATTTTTAAGCACCTTAATGTGCGGCATGTTTTGTTTCGGCTGCCAGGAAACCATTGAATCGCCCAAGCCACGTGCCTTCCCAAAAGTCGTTTACCCGGAAAAATCTTATGTGCCATTTGGGGAAAATTATTGCAATTTCACTTTTGAGATGCCCAAATACGCGGTCATTGAACACGATACCAGTTTTTTTGACGAAAAACCCAAAAGCGATTGCTGGTTCAACCTCCTCGTACCGGGACTGAATGCCAAAATTTACTGCTCCTATAACCCAATTAATAGCCGCGCCGATTTTGACGAACTGGTAAAGGATGCTTTTGAAATGACCAACAAGCACAACGTAAAAGCCAGCTTCATCGACGAACAAGTGGTGCGACGCAGCGCCGACCATGTCCACGGCATCATTTTCAATGTAGAAGGTCCGGCGGCCTCTTCTTATCAGTTTTTTCTGACCGATTCTACCCGTAACTTTTTGCGTGGAGCACTCTATTTTAACACCCAGGCCCGACCCGATTCTTTGGCACCTGTGGTAGCTTTTATGAAAAAAGACCTTAATCATATCATTGAAACCTTAAAATGGGGCAAATAGCCTTGCAAAACCTGGCGCTATGAACAAACTGGTATTGCTTTTTGTGCTTTTTGCAGCACCCTTACGTGCACAATTGAGTTTGGAGCAAATTATGGCCGACCCTAATGTTTCTGTCGGAGCGCTGCCCACTAATTTCTATTGGTCTGAAGACAGTAAAACCGTCTATTTTTACTGGAATCCGACCCTTAAAACAGCGGATTCGCTCTATGCCGTAGATATTCGAGCCAAAAAGCCCTACCCCGTTTCATTCACCGTGCGTCAACAATTACCCGCCCCTTATGGAGCCTATGATGCCAAATTTGATAAAAAAGTGTACGTTCAAAATGGCGATTTAATGCTCTATAACTGCCGAACAAAGATGGTGCAGGCACTTACCAATACGGTAGAAGAAGAACAAAACCCTGATTTCAATGCAGCAGGCGATAAAGTAATTTTTAAAAAAGGCGACAATTTGTTTAGCCTACAACTTTCAAATGGAGCCCTCACGCAACTCAGTAACCTGCAATTTGGCAGCGTAAAACCTTCCCAAAACCTCAATGAACAAGAAAAATGGCTTAAAAAAGACCAATTAGCGCTATTTGAGGTGCTAGACCAACGCAACCAGCGGAAAAATGAAGTAGATCGTAACGAAAAAAGTCAAAAATCAAAACGGCCCAAATTATTTTACCTGGACGAAAAAAGGGTCCAGGACCTGCAAATGAGCCCAAGTGAACAGTTTATTACCTGGACGGTGGTTCAAAGCGCAAAAGATAAAGGCACCATCGTTCCCAGTTTTGTAACAGAATCCGGGTTTACGACCGATTTACCCACCCGATCTAAGGTTGGTGGGCCACAAGCGCGCCACGAGTTTTACCTGTATGATCGCGCACGTGACAGTATTTACACCTTTGATATCAAACAAATTGACGGTATTTATGACTTGCCGGATTATGTAAAAGACTACCGACCCGCGCAAGATACGATTGAGCTAAAAAAAGGCCCCCTGCGCAAAGTGCAGTTCAGTGCGCCCATTTGGTCGGCCGATAGCAAATTTGCTGTCTTGGTAGTCAACAGTATAGACAATAAGGACCGCTGGGTTTTACAATTGGACCCAACAAACGGAACGGTAAAAACCCTGGATAGACAACGCGATGAAGCCTGGATTGATGGCCCCATTGACGCCATTGGCTTTTTGGCCGATCAAAAGACGCTTTATTATCAGTCGGAAGCCGATGGTTACGCGCATTTATACACCATTAACCTATCAAATGGCGTAAAAACGCAATTGACGAAAGGAAATTTTGAAGTGCAAACGGTACAACTTTCCCGGGATAAGCAGTGGTTCTACCTGCGTACCAATGAAGTACATCCCGGCGAGCAGCATTTTTATAAAATGTCAGTAAAAGGCGGTGAACGCATACGCCTGACCACCCAAGCAGGCGCAAACCAGGCGCAACTTGCCCCCGATGATAACCACTTTGCCTTTTTATACTCCTCCGCAACCCAACCCTGGGAATTATTCGTTCAGGAAAATCGCCCGGATGCAAAAGCCGAGCAAATTACCTTTTCCCAAAGTGCACAATTTAAAGCCTATCGTTGGAGAACACCCAAAATCGTAACGTTTACCGCACGCGACGGTTTCCCGGTTTACGCGCGTTTGTATGAATCAGAAGGAAAAAAAGGCGAGAAACCTGCTGTTATTTTTGTGCACGGAGCCGGTTATCTTCAAAATGCCCATCGCTGGTGGAGTCGCTATTTCCGTGAAAACATGTTTCACAATTTCCTGGTTGAACAAGGATATACCGTGCTGGATATTGATTACCGAGGCTCTGCAGGGTACGGACGCGATTGGCGCACGGGCATATATCGGCACATGGGCGGCAAAGATTTGGATGATCAGGTAGATGGTGCCAAATGGCTGATGGCCGAACAAGGCGTTGACGCTAAACGCATTGGTATTTACGGCGGTTCGTATGGCGGTTTTATCACCCTGATGGGATTATTTACCACGCCGGATGTATTTGCTGCAGGCGCAGCACTGCGTCCGGTAACCGATTGGGCGGCTTACAACCATGGGTACACCTCCAACATTCTGAATGAACCCTATACGGATTCGATTGCCTATCGACGCAGTTCACCGATTTACCACGCGGCAGGGCTGAAAGGTCATTTGTTGATTTGTCACGGCATGATCGACACGAATGTACATTTTCAGGATGTCGTTCGGCTTTCCCAACGCCTGATTGAATTAAAAAAGGACAACTGGGAACTTGCCGTTTATCCCTTAGAGGACCACGGATTTGTTGAACCAAGTTCCTGGCTAGATGAATACAAACGGATTTTCCGCCTGTTTGAAACGTATTTAAAATGAGGACTACAAAAAGAAGTGCTTTAACTCAACATGCAATTTTAATTCGGCGATGACCTTTTTTGACAAAGGTTTTGGCACAAAATCAACCACCAGGTCGTATTGAAGGGATGCTTCGCGGTCTGCTGGGTCAACACTGGATGAAAGCATGAAAATTTTTGTGCTCGGATGGAATGCCGCAAACTGGGCAGTATAAGCATCCAAAAAGCTCCAGCCATCTAATACAGGCATATTAATATCCAAAAAAATGAGGTCAGGCCATTGCCGGTTGGCTGCTCTGATTGCTGCCTGATTTTCAAAATAATTCAACGCTTCCACCCCGTGCGATGCAGGAATAACAAGGCGACAAAAAGCCGATTCATCAAAAATCAGTTTGCTCAACATATGAACCATGGTATCATCATCGATACACATTACAATAGGAATCATTGCATTATGATTTAAAAGTAATTGTAAAAGTAGTACCTAACTGCTCCTGGCTTTCTACAGTGATCGCCCCACCTAAGGCCGTCAATTGAGCATGCGTAAGATATAATCCAATGCCTTTGCTGTCAGGATGATCGTGAAACCGCTGGTGTAATCCAAAAATACGATCTTTTACTTTTGTCATATTCATACCCAATCCATTGTCAGCAAAAACAAGTTGCGTTTTGCCTTCCGCAACCTTCGATTTCACCGTTATTTGTAATGGCCGATGTGGATGCGCATATTTAATAGCATTGGTAAGCAAATTTAAAAAAATACTATCCAGGTACGCGCTATTAAAATCTACCGTTTGCTTTGCACTAAAATCAGTCTTTATCACTACTTGTGCGCCATCAATTATAGACTGGATGGATTGTACGACCTTTTCAAAAACCCTGTTAAAAGTCAAATTTGTCATTTCTAAATTTGTATTACTTTTTACAATCAGAATATTGATCAGGTCATTTAGGGTTTCATTCAATTGATGCGTCGATGCTTTAAAGCCCTGAATCAATTTTAGGGTCCGATCATCCTCAATTTGGGCTGTCTCAATCAAATCAACCATCGCGATCAAGTTGGTGATAGGTCCCCGGAGGTTGTGGGAAGTGATATAGGAAAACTGTTTTAGATCTTTGTTTATCTTGGTAAGTTCCTCAATGAGAGCCAGGCGCTCACTTTCTGATTTTTTCCGTTCTGTAATATCGAGGCATGCACCAAACATTTTGACCGGCATCCCTTTCGCATCTACAGTAACAGAAGCCCAGGATTGCAAATAGCGTATTTCCCCAGTTGAGCGCACAATCCGCTCTTCAAACGTTACATCCTCTTGCATATGTAGCGCTTGGATGATGGTTTGTTGCGTAGCGGCCCGATCTTCCGGGTGCAAAAGTTCCAAATAGCCTTCAAAAGTAGCCTTAAAACTATTTTTATCCAAGCCATAAATATTGTATAATTCGTCTGACCATACCACCTGGTTTAACTGGACATCCCATGTCCAGTTGCCCAGATGAGACATCTTTTGAATTTGCTGGTTCAACGAACTATTTTCCTTTAGGGCTGCTTCGGCGGCCATACGCTCCGTAACATCTTTCACGATGCCATATATGCCGCTTACTTTCCCGTCGACAATAATGGGTAAGTTGGTCAATTCAACAAACAAGCGCTTGCCCGTTAGGGTCAATAATCCAACCGATTCAATGTGTTGTGGGATCCCATTGCAGGCACGTTGAAAATGGATATTTACCCGCTCCACGTCTTCCGGCAGACAAAACTCGACGAATCCAGATGATCGCATAATTTGATCCAAATTAGATTCCATCAATTTGGCAAATACTGAATTTAGGGTAACAAAGCGCCCACGCAAATCCTGCGAATAGGTTGCCAAATCGTTCTCCTCAAAGTGCTGAGGCAGCGTGAATTCCTGGAAATCAGAAATTTGCGTATCCAAATTAGTAATGATCTTAAGATTCAAGGCAAGGCAGTTTTTAATAAAGTTCTAAGGTCTGATATTAATATGACAAATTAAGTACCAACTCTAAAAAGCGCAAAAAATGACAGATAGCGGACGATTTCAAAGAAAAAACGGTAGGCAATTTTAGAAATAGTATTTTTGTACTACTTTTTTTTCAGTACTCCTCACATTTAATATACGCTTCATGAACTTTCCACTTACCTGGTTGGTAATGGCTTTATTGCCAGGCCAGCCCCAGATTAACGTTTCGGAGACGATCCACTCCGTAGCCACCAACCTAGACGGTGTCACCATTGGCCTTTCAGAAAATGAATTGCTTTCCAATACGACCAAAAACTTGTACATCGACCGATCTCGCGGATTTCGAACCGAGGCGATCGACTCCATCAATCAGGCTGGGTTAGCCAACATCACCTATTTTTTTGATACCGATGGTAGCCTCCCATTGTATGAATTTATCGTCGAATTTTCGGACGATCGAATCCGCCGGGAAGCCGCATTTGAAATGTTAGGTCCAGCCAATTATCCTGGCGAATCCGACCAGTGGATTCTGAGTATGAACGATAGCACCATGGTAATTGCCTGGGCATTTGATAACAAATTGGTCGTAGCATCCAACCTGCCCGGCACAGAATGGGAAGGCTCGGACCTATTTAAACTACCTGCCGACTTTATGCCATTTGCCCACCTGGCTTTCCCGACCACTTGGCCAGAAGATGAACACAGTCGTTTTTTCGCCTCTATTTCGAAGCAAATTAGTGCAAAGGCCAACGGATTTCAATCTATTCGGGGAAAGCCCCTCGAAACCAATCCCGCTTACTTACGCTGCATGCTGCCTGTCAGTGTTGCAAAATCGTCCACTATCCTTCAGGGTGACAATGGCAAATACTGGATTTGCAATAACCTGGTAGACGGCTTGGACGCGGATGATGCCGTAAATTGGGCACTTGATTTGGGTGGATTGTTCAAAGAATACGTACCTGAAGATTTTAAACTGGTGCGCACCCAACCTAAAAAAGTGATCGGCTTGCACGCGGAAGTCTGGGACGTCTTGGATGAAAGTGGCAAGGATACCGGCTTGCAAGTTGGCGTCATTTGTTATGAATGGGGCGATGAAGGTTTATGGAATGTGGACATGCTGGTCATACAAAAATAAACCACTGCACTACAAAACTTCACATTCTCTTTACAGGTTGTACGTAAGTTTATTGGCATCTTCGCAATTCAATTGTGAAACATTACCCTTATTTTGCCAATGACTATGAAAAATACGCTCTTTTTATCTGTTTTACTTGCATTTATCGTGCAATCGGCCACAGCGCAAAACCTGCGTTCGATGCCCGACAGCACTTTGGCCCCCTTTTACCACGGCGTTGCCTCTGGCGACCCGTTGCAAACGAGGGTGATTCTTTGGACCCGCATCACACTCGATAGCCCCTTAGATACCTTGCAAGTAAACTGGAAAATTGCAACAGATACGCTGTTCAACAATGTGATCAACAGTGGTGTTTCAGGAACCAGCGCAGCCCGCGATTATACCGTAAAAGTAGATGCCGGTAACCTGCTACCTGGCAACTGGTACTACTATCAGTTTGAATATCAAGGGTTTAAGTCGTTAATCGGACGTACCAAAACCTTGCCAACCGGCACTTTAAATCAATTGCGTATAGGGGTGATGTCTTGCTCCGATTACCAAAACGGGTACTACCATGGTTACCGCGACCTGGCCCTGCGCAATACCGTCGATGTGGTGTTGCATCTGGGCGATTATATCTACGAATACGCTGCAACATCTGCCTTGGCTGATCGCAACCACGAACCCGCCAATGAAATCATTACGGTTTCTGACTATCGCATTCGACATTCTTTGTACAAATTGGACCCCGATCTGCGCCTGCTTCACCAGCAAGTGCCCATGATTGCCGTTTGGGATGATCATGAAACGGCCAACAACGCCTGGACCGATGGGGCACAAAACCACTCACCCGCCACCGAAGGCCTTTGGAGCGACCGCAAAGCAGCAGGCAAACAGGCATACGTGGAATGGATGCCTATCCGCGAAAACGCCGTAGCAGCCGATGAAATTTACCGAAAATTCCAATTCGGCGATCTGGCCGAATTACACATGCTCGACACCCGCCTGGAAGGCCGCAACGAACAACTCGATGCAGGCGACCCGGCCACCAACGATACCAATCGTACCCTTATTAGCACGACGCAATTCAATTGGTTGGTAAACGGACTAAAAACCAGCACCGCTAAATGGAACATCCTGGGTCAACAAGTGATGATGGCACCCCTTACCGCATTTGGTAACATCCTCAATCCCGATCAGTGGGACGGTTACCCCGCCCAACGCAAGCGCCTATACGATCTATTAATCCAGGAAAATATCGACAATGCTGTCGTTCTCACGGGTGATATTCATACAGCCTGGGCCAACGACCTGCCCTTGCCCAACTATGTGCCCGCAAGTGGCGCTAATTCTGCCGCCGTAGAGTTTGTAGCCACCAGCATCACCTCTTCCAATGGCGGCCTAACAGTAACCCCTGCATTCGTGCAAACCCTCAATCCCCATGTCAAGTTTGTCGATTTGCAACAACACGGGTACTTCATCTTGAATATTACTCCCGAAAGAACCCAAGCCGATTACGTTTTCGTTTCGGATGTTGCACAAAAAACCTACACTTCGACGGTAAACCCTAGTTGGGGCACCCAAAACGGATCGCGGCGTTTAAACGCAGGTACCGTTGCGGTAGCAGGAACTTATCCGCCGCTGGCTCCTTTCGCCAATCCTACCACGGGAACCATCCTGTTGGCCAATGACGCAATCATCAACCTTTCTTTGTTTCCAAATCCATTTTTGAACCAGATTGTGTTGCAATTTGCGGTGCGCAATGCCGGTCCGATACACATTACCCTGAGCAACCAGCAAGGCCAGGTGGTACTGGAAGAAGATTTTTCCAATTTGCCCGCAGGCTTGCACCATGTACATTTCGACGGCACCCACCTTGCAGCAGGTAGTTATGTGATGCAGGTTGCTGGTAAAAATGGGGCAGTGGCTAGTCGGGTGTTGAAGGTGGGGCGGTAAGGACAGTATTCTTAAAAATTGCGGTATTCGTACCGCAATTTTTAAGAATTTTTATAACTATTATACTAAATTTATTTAAAATGTTGCGGGATATACCCTACAAAGCATTAACTTTGTAATATGGAAGCGCAATACATACTAAAACTGCAACAACAGTCCGACCTCTTGAAAGCCAATGTGTCCATGACACATCAGCGTTTTCTAATGCACGAAATCATTTGGGTTACTTTATTAGGCTCACTCCCCAGGCCAAAAATGCTCACAAACCTTCTTCAGATAACTCCCTTTCGGGGCTACCGACGATAAAAACAACGATGCCCGGCAACCCGCTTCAAACGGACAGTCCTGAATAATCGCATCCGGCTTGTTGTCCATGTCCAAATCGCCGTACCACAACAGGCTCACACTGGGACTTTGATCGGGACCTTCAGGCGTTACCCAGGGCGTAAGGTCCTGACGCGCAGCCGGTTGCGGACCGTAATCTACCAGATATAAATGGTAATCGCGGATTTGCACAAAATCGTTTTCAAACTTGGCACAACCTACTGCGGCCAATTGGTAGGCGGCTTTAAAACTGGTATCATTTGGCTCCTGACCAGGATATATGCTGAGTTGAGAACCCGGGAACAAGCCGTCAGCCATGTAAAAATCGCCTATTTTATAGGAACCTAACGGACCAACGTACCCCGTTTTTAGGGTTGCTGTAGTGCCAATCAGGAATTTACTCTGTTCTTTTTGGTCGGTTTTAAGCACTTTTACCTTGGTGCCATACATTTCATTGTATTCCTCCGAAAGCCTGGGCGATACTTTCCGTATTTCATCTGAAAAAGTATCCCGGGTGAACACCCCGTACCAATTCAACGGTGGAATGCTTTCTAGAATATCGTCTTCATACAACAATTGATAAGTTCCTTCCATGTAAGCGCCAAATGCATAGCCAGTTTTGTCTTTGTAGCGCACCTTGAACCAGGGCGCATACGGTGCACTGGTATCGGCCTGCACATATTCACCATTGTTGTGTGCTTCTGCGAAGCTGACAATGTTGCCGCGAGAAAGGGTTGTTATTTTACGGGAAGATAAATCGGGCTCCTCCCGCAAGTTCAAAGATTGTGCGGTGACGATAAATGCCTCAGGAAAAAAGGGGACATATTGTGCCGAGAGGGGCCCCGTTGCCAATAATAGAGCGAGCAGTAACAGTTGTGTTTGCATATCAAACAGTATTACTATACAAAAGTATGCCAGTTTGAAAAACGAGGCGCAATTTAACGCAATAACAATACCCTAAAGCCAAAAATCCCCACACGCATCGGCAATAAAATCGGTTCGCCTGGCTTGGTAAGTGGATAATAAGCCTGGCTTTTGTATCGAAATTGGCGCAACGCACCCTGATCCCGCACTTCCAATAAATAACCCATTTGCTGCACCCGATGGTGCAACATCATACCATAAGTGGAAGAAGTGTACGGTTTTTCGTTCAAAAACTCAAACGCATGGTATTTCGTACGCCCAAGTCCGCGGTTGAGTAAACTACCCAACAGCGGACTCAGGAATATCGTAAAAATCAAGATGCTAAAAAACTCGGGTAAATGTAGTTCTAACGGTAAAAAACGCGCCCGAAACGCATAAAAAAGACTGCTGCTGATCACCAATCCGGTTAATATAGACAACCCCACCAGCATTTGCGCGTGGATAGTGTTAGAAAACACTACAAACTCCAGAATATACAGCCGAATCACGCCTAACACACCTAACACGGCCGCGATGGCGATTAATCGGAATTTCCAGGATAAGGTGTCCTCTGCCATTATTCAAGAATACGATTTAATTGAATAAATCGCGCATGTCGTCATCATCTTCCGCGTCTAACTGGCCCGCCAAATAGTCCTTAAATTGCCATTTATTGTCGAGGAATTCTTTACTCAATACTTCCGATTCCGACAAACCATGCAACACCAATTCCATAAAGGTATACACTTCGGTTTCATCAATTTTGGCTGCTTCTACCAATTTCCGCAATCCAGCTACTTGTTCTAATTCCTGATAAAACTTGTTGTTCGGCAAATCGACCAGCAAATCAACCTTATTCCCAGCTGCAAACCAGGCTTTGATGACTCCATAAGGGTCACGTTCCTGTCCGCGCTTCAATTTGGCCGGGTTCGGGAAGCGCTGTAAAAACATTTTTTTCAACGCAGCACCGATGATGGTCAACGCCACCACATGCGCACCTTCCTGCTCGCCCTCGTACACCATTTCCACTTTTCCGGTTAGCGCAGGTACTACACCCCAAAAATCGGAAATACGCGCCATTGTTTTATCCTCTTCATTGCGCATCATGCGGCGCTCGGCGGTGGAATGCAGGTTTTCGTATGCGCTGATGGTCAATCGCGCGCTCACACCACTTTTTTTATCCACAAATTCGCTTTCACGGGCACTGAAAGCAATTTCTTCTACTAAATCTTTCAAAAACTCAGGCACCCGAATTTTTGAACTCTGTTCGACCGGAATGTTGGCTTCCTGCGCGGTAATCCGGCGGCCAACTTCGATGGAGGTCGGATAGTGGGTCGTGATCTGGCTCTGTATCCGGTCTTTCAGCGGGGTAATGATGCTACCGCGGTTGGTATAATCTTCCGGGTTGGCCGTAAAAATGAATTCTACATCCAGCGGCAAACGCAATTTAAAACCGCGAATTTGCATATCGCCTTCTTGCAATACATTGAACAACGACACCTGAATACGCGCCTGCAAATCGGGCAACTCATTGATTACAAACAAACAACGGTGCGCACGTGGAATCAAACCGAAGTGAATTACCCGTTCGTCGGAGTAAGGCAACCGCAAATTGGCCGCTTTAATTGGGTCCACATCACCCACCAAATCGGCGATGCTTACGTCGGGTGTAGCCAGTTTTTCTACATAGCGCTCGTTGCGGTGCATCCAGGTTACTGGTGTGGCATCGCCTTTTTCAGCAATTAGGTCAATGGCAAAACGACTGATCGGGTTCATCGGATCGTCATTCAGTTCACTGCCCGCTACGACCGGAATATATTCGTCGAGCAGGTGCAGCAACATGCGCGCAATACGCGTTTTCGCTTGTCCACGCAATCCCAGCAGCAAAATATTGTGCCGACTCAATACAGCACGCTCAATATCTGGCAGTACGGTATCGTCAAAACCAAAGATACCGGGAAAAATGACTGCTTTGCTTTGTATTCTTTGAATCAAATTAGCGCGTAATTCATCTTTTACGCCGCGTGGCTGATAGCCACTTTCGCGTAATGCGCCCAGTGTAGTAATTGTTTGGATGTCTTTCATACAAGCGGAAAAACATTGGAAAATGCTTTTTGTTGCCGCATTTTAAAATATTCAAATAAAATTATTCTATTCAACCCTTTTTTTGTCGCCCGTGATTTTTTTTCCCCGACTGTCTTTCAATACCGCAATGCCTGCATTTAGTTCAAAACCCAGCAATAAAATCATACAATTCAACTGAATCCACACCATTAACACGATTAAAGTCCCAATGGAACCATACAGTTTGTTGTAATTGCCAAAATTGTCTACATAAAAGGAAAAACCCCAGGAACTAAACACAGAAAGCAAGGTCCCCACGGTAGCGCCCGCATTGAAAAACGGAATGGGCCGCCGAATGGAAGACCCATAACGATAAATGGTAGAAAAAATGGTGTAAAACAAGCCCAATACTACCACCCAGCGAAAAGCAAAAAAAGTAAGCCGGGTAAGGAAGTCGGCCTTGATGTAAGAAAATACAAAATGCAAAATGGGTTCACCCAGGATCACCAACACCACCGAAGCTACCAATACCAGGGCTAATAAAAACGTGAGTTGAATGGCGATCAACCGTTTTTGAAAACTGGTACGTCGTTTAAAGGTAGCCGTGTAATCTTTTTCCAAGCCTTTCATCATAGACAACATGCCGTTCGATGCCACCCAAATGGCTAATAAAAAACCGAAAGACAATAACCCACTGCGGGGCTTGGTTGCAATGTCTTGAATAGTTTGCATCAGCATTTTACCCGCCTCACCCGGCATGATTTCGTGGATGGAATCGTACAGGATTTCATCAAAAGCCTGATACAAGGGGGTGTAGGCCAACATCGTAAACAACACAATGATCGAGGGGAATATGGCCAAAAAGAAACTAAAAGCCATGCTATTCGCCCGGGTGGTAATGGCATCGCTGCGGGTTTCTTTTTCAATAAAAACAATCAAATAATACAGCGGAATCCGTTTCAGCCCCGGAAACGAATGCGTTTTTGCCCAATCCACTAATTGAAGCCACCGCGGATGGTACTTAAAAAAACGGCGAACACGCCCTGCAAAATTGGTCTTACGCATAATGGGCCGCTATTCAGTGTTTGTATTGGTATCAAAAGCGGGTCGAAGCCGTTCCAATAAAAAATCGGGCGCCATGACCACTTTTTTACTTTTTGCCTCGAAAAAACACAGCCTTACCCGACCGGAATTGACCAATTTGCGCTTTTCATTCAATATTTCAACATGGAAAGTGATGTGCTCATCGGGCATTTCTTTTAAAGTACTGCGCACGGTGAGCAAATCGTCGTAATAAGCCGGACGAACAAAACGCATTTCAAGGCTCACCACGGGCAACCAAATTCCGTGTACTTCCTCCAATTCTTTGTACGACAAGCCCAAGGAACGGATCAGTTCTACCCTGCCTACCTCGAAATATTCAGCATAATTGCCGTAATAAAGGTACCCCATTTGATCGGTCTCGCCATAACGTACCCGAATCGTAACTTCGTGACTATACATGGTGTAAAATATTAACGTACAATGGGTAAAACAACCGACGAAGTGTTGCGCCCACTCCGGTAAATGCGATGATTGGCTTTGACAAAATCTTCGTCTTTTGCCGCATTAATTGGGACATATTTCTGCGGATTGCGATCCATCAGCGGAAACCAACTGCTTTGTACCTGAATCATCAGTTTGTGCCCCGGTAAAAAAGTATGGGCTACATCCGGCAAATCAAACTTAATGCGCTGAATGGTTCCCTCATACAAAGGCTCCGGCTTTTCAAAACTATTGCGGTACCGTGCCCGCATAATTTCACCCCGCACCAGCATTTGATAGCCGCCCATGGGCAAACCGTTGTCCACCAAGGAGAGGGTATCGGGATATACATCGATCAGTTTTACTACAAAATCGGCATCGGTGCCGGTGCTACTTACATAAAGATCGGCCGTTATAGTGCCATCTAAGGCAAGCGGTTGGGAAAGTATTTCTGTTTCATACACCAGCACATCTGGGCGGCGGGCGGCAAAACGCTGGTCATCGCACATGTAGGTGCGCGTACGTTGCAGGTGTACATCCTCTGTGTAAGGCACTGGTTTATTCGGATCGCTTACATATTCGTCAAAACCAAGGGCATTTTTGGGCATTTCAGGCGAAATTCGACCTTTTTCATGGAAATAATAAGGCGTCGTTTGTTTTTCAAGGGGCGGCCATTGGCTCCAGGTTTTCCATTGATTTTCACCGGTTTGAAATATGTAAGCATCGGGCAAATCCATCTTGCCGTTGTCTTTCAAATAATATTCAAAAAAGGGCAATTCGATATTTTTTCGGTAAAATGCCGAAGTCTGTTCTTTGAAATCTACATGCCCCAGCCGATCGCCGCCCGTACGCGCCCAACCACCGTGTACCCAGGGCCCCATAACAATCCGGTTGCTATGTGCCCGCGGATTCTGTTTTTCTATGGCCTCATATACACGCCAGGCGCCATAGCAATCTTCGGCATCGAACAAGCCGCCCACCGTGAGTACGGCAGGTTTTATGTTGCGCAAATGCGGCCGCGGGTTGCGTGCTTGCCACCAGGCATCGTAATCGGGATGCGCCATTAAATCGTCCCAAAAAGGAACACTATCCCGGATGAATTTAGCCTTATAATTGGGCAAAGCGCCCATTTTCAGGTAAAAATTGTAATTGTCGGGGGTGTTCCAGCCGTTAAATGGCCTGCCGTGGCTGGTTTCCGGACCTTTGCGGGACAAACCAAAACCTGCAGCATAGTAAAACCCGAAAGCGTCCATGAGGCAAAAAGCGCCATTGTGGTGAAAATCATCCCCTAAAAACCAATCGGTCACGGGTGCCTGGGGCGAAACGGCTTTAATCGCCGGATGTCCCGCAAGAATGGACATGGTTGCATAAAAACCGGGATAAGAAATGCCATACACCCCTACCCTGCCGTTGTTGTTCGGCACGTTTTTGAGCAGCCATTCCACCGCATCATAAGTGTCGCTGGCTTCGTCAATATCCGTTTTTGCCTTTTTTTCGGCATTAAAAGGGCGTACATCCACAAAATCACCCTCGCTCATGTAACGACCGCGCACATCCTGATACACAAAAATATACCCTGCGCGGGCCAGTTCCATGTTTTGAAAGCCCGTACGAAACGCATCTTTCCCGTAAGGATTGCAGGAATACGGCGTGCGGTTGAGCAGGATCGGGTATTTTTGATCGGCATTTTTAGGCGCGTAAATGGTCGTAAAAAGCCGAATACCATCCCGCATCGGAATTTGTACTTCTTTTTTTGTGAAATTATCCCGGATAAACGCGCTGTCTTGAGCGGGTGTTTGGGCAAAGAGGATGTGCGCGCACAAAACCGCGCTGAACAAACAGAAAACTCGAAGCATACTAAATATCATTACACTAAGAAGAAAACAATTGGGCTGAATGTAGGGTCTGTTGATTTCCAACAGCCGCACAAACGGCCCAAAAGTCTGCATTTTTAAAATAAGTAATGTAATTTTTTAGCCTATTTTGGGTAAATGTTGGAAAAAACAGCGTTTTAGCGCGCCACCACAAACAAATTGCTGCGCCGTTTACCATTTACCTCCAGCATGGCCACATAAACCCCAGGCGTAAGGGCCGTTGTAGACAGTTGTTTGGTAAACGGACCTTGCGGGACCGTACCGAGGTACATTCTTAACTCCATTTTACCCTCCCGATCAGTAATTGTCAGAGAAGCCTCCCCCGTTTCCGGCATTTCCCAGGTAAAAAAGGTTTCCGTTTGGGCCGGATTGGGAGAAATGGAGAAATCGAAACCTTTCGCATTGCGTGGATTATGCACGGCTACCGGCTGGTTTACTTCCCGTTTGAGATAAGCAATCCAGGGACAAAAACTGCCTACCGTTCCAATCCAGTATGAAGAATCTAACTCCACATGGGTATATGGGAGGCCATCGCACAATTCGATGGTTAAATCGTTCAGTCCCCATTGATCGGGTACCAAGTGCCAGTTGAACCAATAATTACCATTGTGGTTAAAACCGCCGTTGCCCGCAGCCAAGGTTCCATAGATCAGTTTGAAACGTTCGGAGAGGGGCAAAGCCAGTTCCGCATCAATATCGGCCAGCAAAAGTGGGTCGCTGGCGGCTACCACAAAACTGGAATCCCGCCAATCAAACCCGCCATTCGGGTCGAGGCGTACACCTATTTCAAAATAGCGCATGGTTTGGGCAGAAACGAAGGTGGAGAGCAAGGTGGCACAAACAAACAGGAATGTTTTCATGGAGATGGTAATTTTAAATTGATAATAAATACTGGTTCCTTTCACTAAAATAACGTGCGGCGCTAAACGAACGTTGGGAACCACTCGGTTAAGCATAAGTTAAGAGCTTGTTATGAAAATCTTTCCTATTTTTACCAAAAAAAAGCACTTTATGCATCGCAATCGGCTGTTATTTATCGTAATTTGTTTGTTTTGTGCCTTGGGCGTCTGTGCGCAAAGTAATTTACCCGCCTGGAACACCGAGCGGTTGCAGCATACCCGCAATGCGATGTGGGTATTGGGCGGATGGGCCAGCGCCAATGTGCTGGTGGGCGCAATTGGCCTGAGTAGGGCAAAAACGCCGCAAAACCGGGCTTTTCATCAAATGAATTTAGGCTGGGGCGTGATCAACCTGAGTTTAGCAGCTTCGGGTATCTGGACTGCCACGCATACCGACCCTGCACAATTTGACTGGCTGCAGAGTATGGACGCGCAACAAAAATTGCAACGCATCTTTTTGTTCAACGCCGGATTGGATGTCGGATACATCATGGCGGGCGCCTGGATGCAGGAGCGGGCGGGCAATGTGACGAAAAACAGCGACCGTTTGCGCGGTTTTGGACGCAGCATCGCCTTACAAGGTGCTTTTTTATTCGTTTTCGATCTGGGTGCTTATTTTTACCACACGCGCTTAGACGCTGGTTTGAAGCCCCTGTTGCCAGCACACAGCAGCATTGGCGCCACAGAAAACGGGTTGGGGATGGTGATTCGATTTTAGGTTCTGTAAACAAAATAATCGGCCCGAGAGCGGCCTTTCGTATTAAAACCAAGTATGGATATCCTCATTGGAATTACTGCATTTTTAGCATCGCTGCTTACCCTATTTTCGGGTTTTGGACTGGGGACTTTGTTAACGCCGGTCTTTGGCTTGTTTTTCCCCATCCATGTTGCCGTTGCGCTGACGGGTATTGTACACTTGCTCAACAACCTGTTCAAACTCAGCTTATTAGGTCGGGACGCCAATCGGTCGATGGTGTTAAGTTTTGGCATCCCCTCGGTGGTTGGCGGATTTTTAGGTGCCTGGGTACTGATTTGGATCAGCGACACGCCACCGCTTTATACTTGGCAATGGGGCACTAAAATCATGGAAATCAGTCTGTTAAAATTGATCATCGCGGCGCTGATGATCTTTTTTGCTTTCATGGAAATCATACCGGCGCTGAAAAAACTGAATTTTGCAGCCCAATACCTAACCATCGGCGGATTGTGCAGCGGCTTTTTTGGTGGATTAAGCGGGCACCAGGGGGCATTGCGTTCGGCATTTTTGATCAATGCGGGCTTGAGCAAAACCCAGTTTATTGCCACAGGCATCGCCATCGCCTGCATGGTAGACGGCATTCGGATCCCTTTGTACTTCAGTCGTTTCCAATCGGCAGGACTAATGGGCGAGTGGCGCACGTTGCTGATTGCTACCCTAAGCGCCTTTGCTGGTGCGTATTTGGGCACCCGATTTATGAAAAAAGTGACCTTGGCCTTTGTACAAACCCTTACGGCTGTGATGATTATGGTGATTGGGGTGTTGTTGGGGGTTGGGGTGTTGTAGGGAGATTAGCGTGGGAGTTTTATACACATCATATAATACTTATCACCAATAAACAAAACCTTTCTGTCAGGATCTATTACTATAGGGGTATCAAAGAAGCTAGCACCATAAGACTTACCTTTGCCCGCATTGGGCGAGCCCTCATTCCAGATTGTAGTACCGGTTAGCGCATCAATCGCATACAAGCGAGCGTAGCCTGAAGAAGTAAAATAAACCACGCCTTCAAAACAGGTTAACTCAAATGCATTGCCATCAGTATCCGGGTTGTACCAAAGCACTTGACCCGAGTTTTTATCCAAGCCGTAAGTGCCTGTACTTTCAGCGTGTATGACGAGCACATTTTTATAAATTACCGGAGCAATAGAAAAAACCTTATTGGATGGCTGGTTGGACCAAATGGTAGCACCCGTATTTAAGTCCAAGCAATAAGCCACTTTTTGCCCAAAAGTGTATATCCTATTATTTTCAATGGTAAATCCACCCGGATTACCATTCGGACTTAGATCGTCTCGCTCCCACAAGACTTGTCGGGTGCGTAAATTGAGCGCAATTACTTTATTTTTGCCTAAAATATTATTGGGAGCGTTCTGAGCAGCAACCCAGGTCAGGTATTTCGTAAAAATCAGAATTGAATCACCATTTTCATTGACACCAATTTCACAGGATCCATCCTCATAAAAAGGGTAATAATTCCCTTCTGGAAAACTGGTGTGCAGCGTATCCCAAATTTGGGTTGTAAAATTTGACCTTACAAGCGCAGTATTTAAATGTTTGGGAGAGTCCCCAGTATAATTTACTTTATATAGATAACTTCCTATTTTAACTGCTTCAGCACTACTTCCATTAGGATACTCCAAATGCGTTTCCCATATCTTTTTTCCAATAATATTACTGATACAATAATCGTAGTCACTACCATGCACCAGGGTATTGTCACCAAATGAAAACACTTTTCCATATTTGGTAAAAAAACCCAGTTGCTTTGTTAATTGATCGAACGACCAGATTAAATTTCCTGTGTTCCCATCACACATAATTAGTGTACTGGGTATATTCCAGCTTACCCCGTAAATCAGGTTACCGTTCCATAAATATTGAGCCTCGCCTTGGTGCTCCGCTGTATCCTGTGTTAGGGGCTTCTGCCAAAGGATGTTTAGTTTAGGTGTGTCCGGGTTAGGATTGGGAAGGATGGGGTCAGGGTCGGGTTTGCGACAGGAAAGAAAACCGAACAAAAACAAAAATAGAATCCAACATATACGCATTTATCGAGGAAGTTTAATGCACATAAGGTAATAACCATCAGCAGTATACAATACACGTTGCACTGAATCTATGACAATGGGAGATTCAAAAAAACTTGCATCATAGGATTTAACCTTGCCTGCGTTTGGCGAGCCTTCGCTCCAGATCGTTTTCCCAGTAAGCGCATCAATTGCATACAAACGCGCATAACCTGATGAGGTAAAATAAATAACACCATTAGAAAATGTTAGTTTTCTAGCATTCCCATCGGTATCTTTATTTACCCAAATTAAATTACCAGTAAATTTATCAAGCCCATAAGTCCCAACATTTTCAGAATGGCAAATAATTAAATTTTTATATATGATAGGTTTAAGGAAAAAACTGTTTGATTTTGAAGGCATGTTTGACCAAATAGTTTCTCCTGTATTTATGTTTAGACAATATATCGTTTCATAATTTACAACAAAAATTTTATCACCCGAAACTACTGTGCAACCTAAATTTCCCTTTTGATCAAGATCTTCTTTTTCCCAAACAATTTTTCGGGTATTTAAATTAAATGCAAGAATTTTTTTGACAGAAAGTGCATTATTGGGCGCTTGTTGGGGGCTCCCCCAAAAATAGTACATATTAAAAAATAAAAGCGTGTCTCCTTTTGCGTTTAACCCCAATTCGAAACATTCATCTTCTATGAATGGATAATAATCTCCATTTTTAGAAACTGACCATAAGGTATCCGTTTTAAAACTATAACAGTCTGTTCTTACTAAAGACATGCTTGTAGCTTTAGGTGTGGAACCAGTAAAATGAATCTTGTATATGAAATCCCCCAATTTTACGGCATGAGGCAAAGCGCCGCCTTGGTTATCCAACTTAGTAATCCATTCTATTTTTCCATTAGCATTATTAATACAATAATCGATATTCCAATCATGTATAATTGATTTATTTTCATTTAAAAAGACCTTCCCAGTTTTTCCAAAACTTCCAATTTCTCGTTCAAATCCATCAAAAGCCCATATAGGTTTTCCTGTTTTCGCATCGCACATCTTAAGCGTAGATGCCACATTCCAGTTTACCCCATAAATGAGGTTACCGTTCCATAAATATTGAGCTTCTCCTTGGTGCTCCAATGTATCTTGTGTTAGGGGCTTCTGCCAAAGGATGTTTAGTTTGGGTATATCCGGGTTAGTATTGGGGAGGATGGGATCGGGGTCGGGTTTGCGACAGGAAAGCAACCCCAAAAGCAATAAAAATGGTGACCAGTTGTGCATCTAGCGGGGGAGTTTTATACACATCATATAATAAGCATCGGCCACATATAAAACACGGTGATCGGGATCAATGACCAATGGAGAAGAACCAAAGCTGGCACCATAAGACTTCCCTTTGCCCGTATTCGGAGAGCCCTCGTTCCAAATTGTTTTACCAGTGAGTGCATCAATCGCATATAATCGAGCGTAGCCGGAAGAAGTAAAATAAACCACACCTTCAAAGCAGGTTAACTCAAATGCATTGCCATCGGTATCCGGGTTGTACCAAAGCACTTGACCCGAGTTTTTATCCAAGCCGTAAGTGCCTGTACTTTCAGCGTGTATGACGAGCACATTTTTATAAATTACCGGAGCAATAGAAAAAACCTTATTGGATGGCTGGTTGGACCAAATGGTAGCACCCGTATTTAAGTCCAAGCAATAAGCCACTTTTTGCCCAAAAGTGTATATCCTATTATTTTCAATGGTAAATCCACCCGGATTACCATTCGGACTTAGATCGTCTCGCTCCCACAAGACTTGTCGGGTGCGTAAATTGAGCGCAATTACTTTATTTTTGCCTAAAATATTATTGGGAGCGTTCTGAGCAGCAACCCAGGTCAGGTATTTCGTAAAAATCAGAATTGAATCACCATTTTCATTGACACCAATTTCACAGGATCCATCCTCATAAAAAGGGTAATAATTCCCTTCTGGAAAACTGGTGTGCAGCGTATCCCAAATTTGGGTTGTAAAATTTGACCTTACAAGCGCAGTATTTAAATGTTTGGGAGAGTCCCCAGTATAATTTACTTTATATAGATAACTTCCTATTTTAACTGCTTCAGCACTACTTCCATTAGGATACTCCAAATGCGTTTCCCATATCTTTTTTCCAATAATATTACTGATACAATAATCGTAGTCACTACCATGCACCAGGGTATTGTCACCAAATGAAAACACTTTTCCATATTTGGTAAAAAAACCCAGTTGCTTTGTGAATTGATCGAACGACCAGATTAAATTTCCTGTGTTACCATCACACATATTTAGTGTACTGGGTATATTCCAGCTTACCCCGTAAATCAGGTTACCGTTCCATAGATATTGAGCTTCTCCTTGGTGCTCCGCCGTATCTTGCGTTAGGGGCTTCTGCCAAAGGATATTTAGTTTTGGCGTGTCCGGGTTAGTATTGGGGAGGATGGGATCGGGGTCGGGTTTGCGACAGGAAGCCGTCCATGATAAAGATACTAGTAAAAACAATACAATATTTTTCATATTAAGAAATTTTTGGGGCAGGAATGATCTTTTACCAAACCAAACAAAGCTAACTACACAAATATAATGGGAATTACTTTAAACTACCTAAAGTTTACAGGTTGATATTATCAACCTGCATAAATTAGGAAATCTACAAAAAAGATGTAAGGCCAATGTTAATTTAATGTAAAGTCGACAATTGAGGCTTGCATAGTGGAATTAAATTACTTAATTTTGAATTTGAACCGATAAATACATAAATCATCCAAAACTAAAAGTAGATACCCATGAACTACAGCGGACTGCAAATTATTGCCCTGCTTAAAATGCTGGATTGGAACCAAAATGCACTGGCCTTGCATTTGCATAAATTGGCTCAGTACATCAGTGATATTTGTCGTAACAAGAAGAAATTATCGGACAAACTTGCGGAAGAAATCGCCCATATTGGAGGTCTTTCTCTAGAGCAATTCAAGCAATTGGAGTACAAATCAACAAATACCTTCCATGAAAAAGATATAAACGATCAAAAGTCTATTGCGGATGCTATGCAGTTTTTAAATCGTGTGCTGGATGGAAAGGATAACATTCAAGCGTAAAAACCACTGAAACGCCTTATTTTTGCCCATCCCAACAGGCCTTTCCGCTCTCTCCACCGATTCAATCATTTTTATGCGTATCTTTTTACTCTGTATCATATACTTGTTTATTGGCACGCTTGCCGCCCAAAGCCTGGAAGATCAAATTTCCGGGTTAAACCAGGAGGTAAAAACCCTGGAGCAACAAAAACTGGGGGTTTTGGGCAAAATTGAAGACCTCAAATTCAAGAAAATACAACGCGATTTGGATGCAGTGCAATTGCCCAAACTCCAGGCAAGTGATGTGCTGGTGCGGCATTCGGCCTTGGCGCTGGCGTATTGTGAGGAGCACGAACAGGCGCGCTGGGTAGCGCATATTATTTTACCGGATGTGATCAGCGGGACGGTTTTTCGCAGCAATGATTTTCGGCCCGATCTGGATGTGCCTACTGGCAGCGCGGTGGAAGCCGATTATTTTTTGAAATCAATGAAACCTGATAGTACGTTCTCGTATGACGGTTTTGGCTACGACCGAGGCCATTTGGCGCCTTCTGCCGATTTTCGATGGTCGCAAAAAGCGCTCTCAGAATCTTATTTTTATTCGAATATGTCGCCGCAATTGGGCGTATTCAACCGTGAAGGCTGGGGTGCGCTGGAAGACAAGATCCGCGGCTATTTGTACCGCAACAAGGGGGTGCAATTGTATGTGGTGACGGGTCCGGTGCTAACGCCGGATCTTCCGGTGGTGGAACGCGGCCCAAATAAGGTAAGTATCCCTAAATTGTACTGGAAAATTGCACTCGACCTGGAGCATCAACGGGCGATCGGGTTTGTCATGCCCAACCGGGCGCTTCCGGAACCAACTGGTTCTTTTGCCGTCAGCATTGATTCGGTGGAAAGATTGACTGGACTTGATTTTTTCGCAGGGCTGCCCGATGCGGTGGAAAATGCGGTGGAAGCTCAAGTGGTGGTGCAAGATTGGTTGCTCGAAACGGGTGGCTCCGATGATGTAAAACCTTTATTTGCCCCGGACCTGCCCCGCAATCATTTTAATACGGTGCAAGCGAAGAAATACATGGGTAAAAGCGACGTGGTGGATGTGTGCGGCACGGTGGTAAGCGCACGCCGCAGTCGGAATGGCAATATATTGCTCAATTTGGATAAGGCGTTTCCGAATCAGGTTTTTACGATTTTTATAAAAAAGGAGGATATTCCGAATTTCAGTTACGACCCGGAACTGGCGTTTAAGGGCAAATCGGTGTGCGCGAAAGGGCGGGTGCTGGATTTGGACGGGGTTCCTGCAATGTTTATTGATAATGAAAATAGTTTAAAGGCGTTTCGGGAGGATTGATTTTTTTTGTAGATTTTAAATTGTGTGGGCTTGCGCTGCATGGTTTTTCTCCCCAATATTGCGGTTTCAAATACGTTTTCACCACGGCAATAGGTTTTGTGGATTTGAACAGTCTTGATAATTTGTTCAAAACCTGTTGCTGCGGCGTTTAATCTTTGCGTTCATCGCGCTTTTTTAATCCATCATCCAAAACCGTGAAAAATTATTACCCCGAATTAGTACCAGGCGCTTATTACCACGTTTTCAACCGAGGCAACAACCGGGAAACAGTGTTTTTTAAGGCGGAGAATTACCGTTATTTTCTTGGGAAGTACGCCAAGTATTTGAGTCTTTATTTGGACACTTATGCCTATTGTTTGTTGCCGAATCACTTTCATTTATTGGTGCGGGTGCGTACGTTGGAGGAAATCCACGCGGCGGTTGCGGCAGCGGCGGCGGTAGACTTTCCAGGTTTTCAAAACCTGGAAAGTCTACCGCCGCCG